>CANSPM010000105.1 GCA_947648875.1 uncultured Lachnospiraceae bacterium | reverse complement strand
GCTGCGAAAGATGAATTGGGAAGGGTGATTCTGGCTGGCACCATGACGAAATCCTGTCTGCCAAAGGAAAAGGTCGGTAAACCCAGCGCATGGGCTACGTTCTATACTGTTCCTGACCTTATTGCACTCTATCACTGGATTATTTTCCAGCTTTCTACGAATTCTCTCCTGTTCTCTGCTCATATAAATTCCTCTGCGAAAACCTTTTTTCTTTTATTTTACATCTTTCTGACAAAGAACGCTACTCTCAACAGAATTAGTGTGAATTATTTTTCCTTTCAAAGTTGGAGAAAATTTATATATTTTTAAATAGGTTAGACCTCCATAGCAGAATCCAGCCGAATACTTAACTAAATGACAATGAGCTGTGAACAATAACGCGGAAATCTGCGGAAGGAAGAGTTTGGCGGGCAATGCTTGCAATCCGGCAGAATTTTGTATATACTGATCTTACAGAAAGAATATTGCAACTGTGACGGCTGGATCTGAAAGAGCGGCCGGAAATACAACTTTTCAGCTGCCTGTTGATAAATGGGGGAGGTGGAGCCCATGACGGACGGAATGGAAAAGACAGCGATTCAATGGCATCCGGGCTTTTGCAGTGCGGCGGAGATCGAGTTGATCTCAAACAGGGGTGAGTTGGAATTTCAACGGGAATACAACCTGGGCAAGGAGCCGTTGAGGATGGAGCTGGGAAGTATACATCAAGGCTGTGAATGGAGGGTCTTATGGCAGGGCTGAAAATGATGGGTTCCTGAGTCCCGCCCTGCCTGTGCTTATAATCCGGAATCATGGTAAATGGAAATTGGAGGGAAATGACATGCTGCATTATTTTGAAGAAGAAAACGGAAGCCTGGTTTTCCGCGAGAACGGGGAGACTGTGATGGTAACGCCCTGGGGAGAGGACAGCCTTCGGGTGAGGGCGGTGTTCCTGGGGGACATTGCGGAGGGGAGTGCCGCGCTCCTGGAGCCGGAGAATAAGGAGGAGGCTGTCCGCATTGAGACAGGAGAGGACAGAGCTTCAATCGCCAACGGGCGTATCCGGGCGGAACTGAAGGTGGATGGATGGGGAAAATCCCTGCAGATATCTTTTTACAATCATAAAGGGGAACTGTTGCTGCAGGAAATCCCCAACGGCGGCGCGCTGCAGAAGAAAGCAAGGCATTTCAGGCCGCTGCCAGGCGGCGGATACCGGCTGAAGGCATCCTTTGTCTCCAATCCGGAAGAAAAAATCTACGGTATGGGACAGTATCAGCAGGAAGTCATGGATTTAAAGGGATGCAATCTGGAGCTTGCCCACAGGAATTCCCAGGCAAGCATCCCCTTCTATGTATCCAGCCTGGGCTACGGCTTCTTCTGGCACAATGCGGCCATAGGGGAAGTGCATTTCGGCAGCAATACCACGGAGTGGACTGCGGAGGAAACCATGCAGCTGGACTACTGGGTTACAGCCGGAGAGACGCCGGCTCGGATTGTGGAGTCTTATACAAATGTGACAGGCAGAGTGCCCATGATGCCGGAATACGGACTGGGTTTCTGGCAGTGTAAGCTTCGCTATTACAATCAGGAGCAGGTGGTGCAGATTGCCAGGGAATATAAAAAGAGAGAAATTCCCCTGGATGTGCTGGTAATCGACTATTATCACTGGCCCAGATGCGGGGACTGGCGCTTTGATGAGGAGTATTTCCCGAATCCGGAGGTCATGGTAAAAGAAGTGCAGGATATGGGCATCCGGCTGATGGTGTCCATATGGCCCCAGGTGGACTGGCGCAGTGAAAATTTTGAGGAGATGAAGCAGCAGGGGCTGTTGGTAAAGAGCAATTCCGGCATCGATGTGCAGATGATCTTCCACGGAAACAATGTGTTCCTGGACGCAACCAATCCCAGGACAAGGGATTATGTATGGGACAAGTGCAGGAAGAATTACTGGGATTACGGTATCAGCGCTTTCTGGCTGGATGAGGCGGAGCCGGAGTTCGGCACCTATGACCACGGGGATTACAGGTTCCACGCAGGCCCCGCGCTGCAGGTGGGAAACATATACCCAAGAGAGTATGCAAGGCTTTTCTATGAAGGACAGAAAGCGGCAGGGCAGGAGACAATAGTGAATCTGATCCGTTGTGCCTGGGCGGGAAGCCAGCGCTACGGCGCGTTGGTCTGGTCCGGAGATATTATGTCCAACTATGCGGATTTCCGGAAACAGATATGTGCGGGAATTCATATGGGATTGTGCGGTATACCGTGGTGGACTACGGATATCGGCGGGTTCCACGGGGGAAATATTCATGATGAGGGATTTAAAGAGCTGTTGGTCAGATGGTTTCAGTTCGGAACCTTCTGCCCGGTTATGCGTCTCCACGGATGCCGCCAGCCCGGGGAAACCATCATCAATCAGGCAGGCGAAGTGCGTGAATGGACGGGAGCGGAGAATGAAATCTGGAGTTACGGGGAAGAGAACTATGAGATCATGGCGAAATTTATCCGTATCCGGGAGCTGATGCGGGATTACATCCGGGGACTGATGGCGGAAGCGCATGAGACGGGAAGCCCTGTGATGCGTGCCATGTTCTATGAGTTTCCGGAGGATGAAAACTGTTGGAACATTCAGGATGCCTATATGTTCGGGCCGGATATTCTGGTGGCGCCTGTCTGCCGCGAAAAGGCCCGTGAGCGCAGCGTCTATCTGCCGGCGGGGGCCTTTTTCCTCCATGC
>CANSPM010000104.1 GCA_947648875.1 uncultured Lachnospiraceae bacterium | reverse complement strand
AAGTGGCGGGCGGAGGATTGACATATTTAGGAATCAGCCTTTCCTTTTCCACATATATCTTTAATTGAAGAAGATAGCGGAGCGGAAGTGGACAGAGTGCGAAATGAAAGGATTCTGAGGTGTCTGAAAAAGGGAATACTGATAGAAAGTGTATTGATCATTGTATTTGCGGCTATTGTGTTGGGGAAAAGGGGAGAGCTTCTCGCTGAGAACAGTTCCAGTGCCAATGTACTTTCCATTGAAAATGATTACATAAAGTGGGTGGATTTTACTGTCTCTTACGAGGCGTTATGCAAGGCTTACGACTGGGATGTGAAGACCCATGGATCGGAACATGAGATTGACTGGGTGGAGCTTTTAGCCTACACAGCGGCGAAGACAGGCGGTGCGTTCGGCAAGGATGCGCTGAAGACCATGGAAAAGGCGGCGGAAAAGCTTTCCGCTGGCGAGGTCACCATGGAGGAGCTGACAAAAGAACTGAAATATTATGCCTATTACAAGGAAGCTTACGACGCGGCCATAGGCGGACTGGTAGGGGAGTACTGGGAGGAGGATCCGGAGGCCCCGCAGGGGAATCCTGCGGAAGGTACGGCGGAAAGAACCGGTTACATAAAAAAGTATGGATTGAAGGGATATTTTCCGCTGGCCCGGGGCTTTGACTATAACCATTATGATGACTTTGGGGCAGGACGGAGCTACGGATATAAGCGCAAGCACCTTGGCCACGACATGATGGGCCTGGTGGGGACTCCCATTATGGCGGTGGAGTCCGGGGTAGTGACTGCTCTGGGCTGGAACCAGTACGGCGGCTGGCGCATCGGCATCAGCAGCTTTGACGGGAAGCGGTATTATTATTACGCACATTTACGCCAGAACTATCCCTATGCGGAAGGGCTGGAAGAGGGAAGCGTGGTGACGGCCGGGGATGTGATCGGGTATATGGGCCATACAGGGTACAGTGCGAAGGAGAATGTGAATAATATTGAAGTGGTACATCTTCACTGGGGACTGCAGTTGATTTTTGACGAATCCCAGAAGGAAGGGAATAACGAGATCTGGATTGACTTGTATCCGCTGACCCGTTTCCTGGCAAAGCATACCCAGGCGGCAGTGAAGGTGGAGGGGACGAAGGAGTGGCGGAGGACCACGGATATTGTGGACCCGGCGGTGGAGGAGTATGAGGCGGGGCATTCTTGTCAGTGAAATCTTTAGTGGATGAAGAATTATAGGGAATATTAATTTGAAAGCTGAAGCCTTAGGCGCTCAATAACGAACTCCTGCGCATTCTGGCAAAATTTTGGTTCCGGCTTGTTCGGGTCAGGGAGATAAGAACAAAAGGCACAAAATTTATGTGGGCATTGCATCTTATTAGGTGAATGTCCACTTTTTGAAAATATGAAATCCTCTTGTACTTGCGAAACATAAGAAAATAACTATAAATGAGCAAATATTGAAATTTGCACAAAAGGTAGTGTAAAAAAGTTTGTGTCTTTGGTAAAAAATAGCTCCTTTTTGGTAAGAATCTAGATATGGAAATTCTTATCGAAAAGGAGTATCTATATGCCGGTAGCAAAGGAACAGATTCGACAGATTATTGCAGACAACAACATCAGTAGTGTGGCAGATGTCTACACCCTCCTGAGGGATGGCTTCAAGGACATCCTACAGGAGCTCATGGAGGCAGAGCTGGACGCAACGCTGGGTTACGAAAAGAACCAGAAAGGCGATATGGACACCGCCAACAAACGCAATGGCTATTCACCAAAGAAACTCAAGAGCCAGTATGGGGAATTCCAGATTGATGTTCCCCGGGACAGGAACGGCGAGTTCGAGCCAAAGATTATCCCCAAGTACCAGCGGGACGTCTCCGGGATTGAGGAAAAGGTCATCTCGCTCTACGGCAGGGGGATGAGCACCAGGGACATCCATGACCAGCTGCAGGACCTCTATGGGATAGAGATGTCTGCAGAGATGGTCAGCAAGATCACGGACAAGATACTGCCGGAGATCCGGGAATGGCAGTCAAGGCCCCTGAACCCGGTCTACCCATTCGTGTTCATGGACTGCATCCATTACAAGGTCAGGGAAGACGGGCGGATACTCAGCCGTGCGGCCTATGTGGTGCTGGGCGTCACGACGGAAGGGTACAAGGAGATCCTCAGCATCACGGTAGGCGCCAATGAGAGCTCGAAGTTCTGGCTGGGGATGCTCAACGACCTGAAGAACCGGGGCGTGCAGGATGTGCTGTTCTTCTGCGTGGACGGGCTCCCTGGGTTCAAGGAGGCGATCAGCGCCGTGTTCCCCCAGTCCGAAATCCAGAGGTGCGTCATCCACATGCTGCGCAACTCGTTCAAGTATGTGAACTACAGTGACCTGAAGAAATTCGCGTCTGATTTCAAAGCGGTATACAATGCCCCGAATGAAAAGGCTGGGCTGGAAGCGCTGGCAGATGTCAGGGAGAAATGGGGAAAGAAGTACCCCTATGCGGTCAGCAACTGGGAGAACAACTGGGACGATGTCTGCCCTTTCTTCCAGTTCCCGGACGAAGTGCGCCGCATCATGTACACGACAAATATAATTGAGGGATTAAACCGCCAGTACAGGAAGGTCACCAAGACAAAGAGCGTGTTCCCAAGTGACAGCTCACTGGAAAAGATGCTCTATCTGGCCAGCCTGAATGTGGCGAAGAAGTGGACACAGAGATACCGGAACTGGGACCAGGTACTCAACCAGCTGACAGTCCTCTATGGAGAGAGGCTGACCCAGTATCTGTAGAAAGGAAAGTCTGGGGCAGCGCACCCTGAAAGGAATGCCGCTGTCCCCATCCTTATCCCGTCGGCATCTATAGTATAGCCAGGAAACCCCATCCTTATTCCAGAGGCCGGGTGTGGGCAGAGCCCACGGAAAGAAGCAGCCGGGATGTTTTATTTTGGTGCAAAAAATTAGAAAAATCTGTATA
>CANSPM010000103.1 GCA_947648875.1 uncultured Lachnospiraceae bacterium | reverse complement strand
CAAAGAGAATCCCGTATTTATGCGGGTTCTGGCGTTTCGCAAACGCCTAAAAATTTACTTAATAGAAGGGAGGAAAAATTCTTTATGAGGAGATATGTTATGTTTGCATAGCAACGGCTATTGCAAAAAAATCATTGTCATAGCCATTGCTAATCCTTGATGAGAATCTACATTGATAGGAGGCAGACATGGGCTATCGAAACGCGGGAGAAATCCTGCCAATGGAGGTTATTGAGCTAATACAGCAGTATGTGGACGGTGAAAATATATATATTCCCAGGCGCTCGGAGAACCGCTTAAAATGGGGCTCCCAGACCAGAATAACACAGGAATTGTCCCACCGGAACCGGCAGATTTATACGGATTTCTGCGGCGGCATGACGCCTTCGCAGCTGGGGGAAAAGTATTTCCTGTCTGTCAAGAGCATACAGCGTATTGTCAGAAATATGAAGTCTGGGCGTTGCGCGTCCCTCTCGGACCAGCGCGATACCGCAGACAGTTAAGGACATAAAAGGATGAGCCGAAGAGAAAATATCGGCTCATCCTTTTTTATAAAAAATGGAGAGGTGGCAACAGGCGGCGCTTTCTGGTAAAATGATTATATGAATAAAGCGCCTATACAGACAAACGCAGAGATTGTATCATATCTACAGAGGTAAAAAAATGACAGAAATCATTAAGAATTACCGCAACAATGCCGCCCTGCGGCACAGTTTCAACACACTGGCAGAAAAAACCTTCGGCCTGTGCTTTGAGGCCTGGTATCAAAACGGCTTCTGGGGAGACGACTATAATCCCTACTCCGTTGTAATGGATGGAAGAATTATAGCCAATGTGTCCGTGAACAGGACAGATTTCCTCTATGACGGAGAGGTAAAACATTTTCTCCAGCTGGGAACAGTGATGACGGAAAAATCTTACCGTCGTCGGGGCTATATCCGGGCCATTATGGAACAGATCGAGGCAGACTATCATGAAAAAGCAGACGGCCTTTATCTTTTTGCCAATGACAGCGTACTTGACTTTTATCCCAAATTTGGCTTTCACAGGAGCAGGGAGTATCAATACTCCATACTACTTCATAACACCGGAGCATGGGAATACCAACCCATTGCCATGGATGGACCCGCCGCCTGGCAACGGCTTAGACAGGCCATGGAACGCAGTGTCTTTCATGGAAAGCTGGATATGATGGGCAACAGTGGTCTGCCTTTTTTCTATGTGACTGGATTTATGCGGGAAAACGTATATTACCACTCCCCCACTGACACTTATGTGATTCTTGACCGGGAGGGGCGGCATATTTTCCTGCACAGTGTATATTCCGGCACACTGACGGAATTGCAGGATATTCTTGCCCTGTTCGGAGAAGAAGCGCGGCAGGTTACACTGGGCTTTGTTCCGGCCGACAATATGAATTACCAGGCAGCGGAGTTACAGGAAGAGGATTGCACCCTTTTTGTAAAGGGAAGCGCTCTGCATATCCTGGAGCAGGAAAAGCTGCGTATTCCCTCCCTAAGCCATGCGTAGGATACCCTGAAAAACCGCGTTGCCTGTCGCTCCACCTTCACCGCCGTGTACGTAAAGGTCATGACCATTTCCCAAGACAAAATTTTTGTCCAGGCATCCGCCCATGTGCGATAAATCTTTATGCTTAATGCAGGAGAATCAAATGTATATAGAGACAGAAAGATTAATTATCCGCAGCATAGAAACCACTGACGAACAGGCTTATACCGAGATGGCCTCCGACGGCAGTCTGCACGATATTTTGGGGGATTGCGACGTCTGCCAAAAGCGCATAGCCTCCTGGGTCAGGGAGGCTCAGACACTGGACCGGGAGAACAGGCCTGACAGAGAATATCTGGCCTACGCCGTCACAGACAGGCAGTCCGGCAACTTGCTGGGCAGTGTGGGGTGCTCCTACTATGAAGACTTATGCCAGACCGGCCTGTGCTGCTTTATGGGAGCGCCCTACCGGGGAAAGGGATATGCCGCCGAGGCCGCCGCCGCGTATACCGCATATCTCCTCTCCCATTACGATATCCCCAGGATAATCGCCACCGTCAGAGACGATAATACCGCCGCCTGGAAGACTGTAGAAAAAATCGGCTTCACCCTGACAGAAATAAAAATGTATCGGGATATCAACGACGAACAGGCGGATCTGTACCGCTTTTATGAAATGCCCTCCCCTGTCTCCCGGGCCCTGGCCCACTGGGGAATGCAAAATGACAAAACCGAGAGGATCTATGACACTGCCTGGCAGGTGGGAAATGATTATGTGCTAAAGGTATACCATGATCTGAGTATGCTGCAAAGAAATCTGAACATGCTGACAAAACTTGATGAAATGAATATTCCTGTGGGGCGGGTTGTATTTACTTGTGACAATAGATCCTATGTGTCCCTGGATAACGCCTTTTATTTTCTGTCCGAGAAATTGCCCGGAAGCACTATAACACGGATCGACCACCATCAGAATCTGGCGCTGGAGATGGGGGAGATTATAGCCAGACTCCATGCCGCCTTCCAAAAATGCGAGGCGCAGGAGGGGATCTGGAATAACAGTCTGCTGGATGAGATGAAGGGCTGGGTCGGTGATACGCTGGAGCGCAACGGCTTTAGCCGCGTATCCCGGGAGGCGTACGAGGAAGCCGTATCCCATCTGGCGGATCTGTACGCCGAACTGCCCGTTCAATTAATCCACAGGGATATCCATTCCGGCAACTTTTTGTTTGCGGAGGGCGTTTTTTCAGGTTATATTGACTTTGATTTAAGTCAGAGAAATATACGCATTTTCGATATATGTTACTTTATGTTGGGGCTTCTCTCCCGACAGGAAAACCTGAAAATTGCCCAGGGCGAATGGATGCTGTTTTTGCGGAATGTGATTCGCGGTTACGAAAAGGAAGCAAGGCTGTCCCCGGCGGAAAAAAGGGCCGTGCCCTATGTGATGGAATGCATAGAGCTTCTATTTGTGGCATACTTTGAGGAAACGGGAGATTCCACCTGCGCGGACGACGCCTTTGATATTTTTTTGTTTATCAAAGCACGGGAAAACGCTATTTTGAACTATATTGCGTAATGATAGATCGCTTTTTGAGGGCCGGGGTGTATACTCCGGCTTTTTGATCGCAAATTTTTGATTATTTTTGAGAAAATGGATTCCATATCACTAATATGGAAATGCTAAAAAAAGTCATGTTATTATGCGTTGTAAGCCATAATACACTTACGGGACTGTCCCCTGGCGGTTACTCCCGTGAGTCAGAAAGGGAAAATTTCAGGCGCAAGTATGCTGCGAGAGGAGAAACGGACCGTGGGAACTTTTGTAGAATTTCAGAATGTAAATAAGATCTATCAGACAGGAGAAGTGTCCATACAGGCACTGCATGATGTGCAATTTCATATTGCCGAAGGAGAATTCTGCGTAATTGTAGGAGCCTCGGGAGCAGGCAAGACCACCATACTGAATATTCTTGGAGGTATGGATACCCTGACAAACGGTAAGGTCTTGCTGGACGGAGAAGAGATCTCCGCGTACAACAGAAAAGAACTCACCAAATACCGAAGATTCAGTGTGGGATTCGTGTTCCAGTTTTATAACCTGGTGCCCAATCTGACGGCCCTGGAAAATGTGGAACTGGCTGCACAGATCTGTACCGATCCGCTGGACGCGGCCCAGGTTCTGGAAGAAGTAGGGCTGGGGGAGCGGATGAAAAACTTTCCGGCACAGCTTTCCGGGGGCGAGCAGCAGCGTGTGGCCATCGCCCGGGCGCTTGCCAAAAACCCCAAACTGCTGCTGTGTGATGAACCCAC
>CANSPM010000102.1 GCA_947648875.1 uncultured Lachnospiraceae bacterium | reverse complement strand
GGATAGAAGCGGTAGTTTTGCTGTACAGCATAAAAAAGGACGTCTCCTTTTCATAGCCTAAATAGTACTATATAGAACTTATTTTGTCAAGGTGTAAATTTAATAAAGGGCAGTCCTAAGACTGCCCACTCTCTACACATATATCAACGCATGCAACATCCGTTGTTACCAGCCTTATTAAGGGATTTTAATGTCAAATATACCACCTTTTTACTATTTATCATAAAGCAATTATTATGCATGTTAAAGGTTGAAGGTTTATCTCGCTCCTCGGTCCTTGCCATTAAGCATCCTTTGTTGCTGGTAATCTGCGGTTCTCTTTGGAGGATTCTTTAACCGTTCAAGCACGCTTTTAGGACACTCGGACGTAAGCACTGCCATGAATGTCTATGCACACGCTACAAGGGAGGCTAAACGGGATTCCGCAAAGCGCTTAGATAAAGTTATGGGAATGAACCAGGAACAAAAACTGAACAGGAAAACAACGGATAAAGATTATATTATTAAATCGTCATTTCGAAAAAGCCTTGAAAACTGGGGAACTTATAAAAAACTTACAAATCGGAAGTTACCTTACTCTATTTCACAAAAGAATTACATTGTTCTTAGCCGATAACATTTGATCCGCAATGGTTTTCACATCCTGGCCTGACATTATGTAGTTTAATACGTCTGGTACTGACATGGATTTATGTAGTAACTCGATGTAGTATTGTCCTTTATCGTCTTCCCCAGATATAAAAGATTCCTTTATAATTCCTATGATTTTTTCTATTTCTGTCCTGTCCAAATCACTCACACATGGCGGTTCCGGCATTAATGTAATTCTTGCCAGACTATCCAAATCCGTCCATCCCCAATACTCTGCAAATTCTTCAACGGAATGCGGCTTCCCCGTCAATCTTTGTAATTCAATCAATTCGTTTCTACAATCCTTGTCTAAATTATTTGCAATAGTATCAATTACTTTTGAAACCTTGTCTATATCATTTTCAGTTATTGGGGGAATTTCTAATATTTTTCTCATATACAGTACCTCCGATCAGTCCTGAATTATA
This sequence comes from uncultured Lachnospiraceae bacterium, assembly GCA_947648875.1. GTDB lineage: Bacteria > Bacillota > Clostridia > Lachnospirales > Lachnospiraceae > Acetatifactor. The sequence goes on along the minus strand of CANSPM010000102.1, from coordinate 3,474 downwards.
TATTTAATTAAAAAATCTTTACCTGCCTTTTACAAGGTATATTCATGAGTGATTTTTTAACTCCCTTTTCGGAAAAGTGTTTTCGATGTATAAGATTTGAAATATAAGTATATTTCTACACAGATTACATAATCTTCAACAACTTAACAATTCTATAAATTGAAATTCATAAACTTCGCTGGGCAACAATTACGGTATAGTTTTCCGTATCATATGTAACTCCTGTTTCTCTAAAACCATTTTTGTGCCAAAAATGTTCTGCTTGAGGATTCCTTTTTACCCAACCGAGGCAGACATTCGCCATCCCAATACGGGCCAGATAGGCACACAGGTCATTGATGATCTTGCTCCCTGTTCCAGTATTCTGTATGGACACATCCGTCATAAAAAAACCAATAAAGGCTGTTAATTCATCCGGATAGGCCATGATGAAATCCATCACAGCAATCAGTTTTTCCCCATCATAAAATCCCAGATAATACTTATCGCACATTTCCTTGTTGGGTGGGAGCGCATTTATATCATTTATAATGCTCTGTTCTGATACAAACGGTGGACAGTATTGATAGTATAAACTGTTTTTATAACATAATGCGTATACTTCCGCTACATCATCGACATGTATCTTTCGAACAAGATATTGATTTGAGAATAACGAAATATTCATTTTTCTTCTCCTTCTTTACCTAAACATTCAAACTTCGATTTGTATATTTGATTATAAAATCTGGTGTTAGTCAGCATATGGGTTGGTAAGCCACTTTTCCCACTTGCAGTCCGCATATTTTAAGATGCTGGAAAGCCTGAAATTGTGCCACCAACCCACTTACTGACTAACACCTAAAATCTTTATCTGCCATTTACAATGTATATTTATAAGTCATTTCCCATTGGGTACATAATTCCGAAAAGGGAGTTGTAAATACACTATATTCTTATACAGCCTGTTTTTTCTTCCTGTACGGCGCATGTTGCCCGGTTAAACGCGACATGCGCCGGGCAACAATCGAGAAATCACAGCGTTTACCATTTCAGCGGCGCACCCGGCCGGGGGCGGAAAAGAGTCCCTCCAGCCAAGTGCGGGCCAGGTTGACCCAACCGGCGCACTCCGGCTGGATGCAGTTACCGTCCGAAGTCTGTGTGAGAGGCGAAGCCAGCGCCAGGCCATGCCCTCCTCTGGGATACATGTGGAACTCCGTGAGAATGCCGGCCCGGCGCAGGGCGCTCACCAGCAGCAGAGAATTCTCCACTGGCACGGACCGGTCTTCATAGGTATGCCATACAAAAGTGGGCGGCACATTGTCGTTCACCTGCTTCTCCAGAGAAACCTTCTCGAGCAGTTCATCCCGCCCGGGCAAATCACCCAGCAGGTTCTCAAAGGACCCCCTGTGAGCAAACTCTCCGGATGTGATCACCGGGTAACATAACAGCAAGCCATTGGGACGCAGCAGCGTGTGCGCGGGATCTTCCGCCGCGATGCCCCCGCGCTCTCTAAGCCAGTCCTGGTCCCAGAACATGGCAAAACAAGCCGCCAGATGTCCCCCGGCGGAGCAGCCCTGTATCACAAGTTTCTCTGTGTCCACATGCCATTGCTCCCCATGTTCCCGAATCAGTTTTACAGCCGCCGCCACTTCCAGCAGAGCCGTGGGAAACCGGGACGGGGCGCAGGAATACCGCAACACCGCTGCATGATATCCCATGGCCAGAAACTGTAGCGCCATGGATTCCGCCTCCCTGTCTGAGGTATACGCATAACCGCCTCCGGGGCAGAGCAGCACCAGCGGTCTCTCCCGCAGCATCAGGGAATCCGAATAGTCCTGTATATAGGTTATCAGACGGGCATCCGGCTGGGACCCCTCCACCTGTATTGGAAATACCGTATAATTCATAATTGCCTCCCTGCGTCAAATCCTTGCGATATCAATATGCCTTGCCCCAATATACCATCTTCTTCGCGGGCCTGCCACAGCAGACACAGGTGTCAGCCAAATGTTCCTGCGCAAATGGCATGCAGCGGCTGGTGACGCTCATCTTCTCCTTGATCAGATCCTCACAGGCCTGATCGCCGCACCACATGGCCTTGACAAAACCGGTCTTCTCCGAGAATATTCTCTGAAATTCCTCAAAATCCCTGGCCTCATAGGTGTGAGCGTCCCGGTGTGTCCTGGCCCGCTCCAGCATTTCCCTCTGAATGGTCTCCATCAGTTCCCCCACCTTTTCTTCCAGTCGGTCAAGAGACACTTCCAGTTTCTCCCTGGTATCGCGGCGGCAGATCACACACTTTCCGGCCTCTATGTCTTTGGGACCGACCTCCACGCGGATGGGATAACCTCTCATCTCCGCCTCCGCAAATTTAAAGCCGGGCGTCTTTTCCGTATCATCCACCTTCACGCGGAAATTCTCTTTCAGCCGGTCACGGAGTTCATACGCTTTGTCCAGCACCCCCTCCTTTTTCTGCTGGATGGGTACAATGCAGACCTGGATAGGCGCCACTCTGGGAGGCATCACCAAGCCCTCGTTGTCGCCATGGACCATGATGATAGCGCCGATCAGCCTGGTGCTCATGCCCCAGGAAGTCTGGTGTACATGTTTCAGGGTATTATCCCTGTCCGCATACTGGATCTCAAACGCCCGGGCAAAACCGTCTCCGAAATTGTGGCTGGTGCCTGATTGCAATGCCTTGCCGTCATGCATCAGGGCCTCGATGGTGTACGTAGCCACTGCGCCCGCAAATTTCTCTTTCTCCGTCTTTTGGCCCTTTATCACGGGAATCGCCAGCACTTCCTCACAGAAATCAGCGTACACATTCAGCATCTGAACGGTTCTCTCCTCCGCCTCCTGCGCCGTGGCGTGAGCCGTATGTCCTTCCTGCCACAGAAATTCCCGGGAGCGCATAAAAGGCCTGGTCTCTTTCTCCCATCGCACCACGGAACACCACTGGTTATATACCTTGGGCAGATCCCGGTAAGAATGGATATCATTTTTATAAAAATCACAGAAAAGGGTCTCCGAAGTGGGGCGCACGCACAAGCGCTCCTGTAGGGGCTGCAAACCGCCGTGGGTCACCCAGGCCACCTCCGGTGCGAAGCCCTCCACATGATCCTTCTCCTTTTGGAGCAGAGACTCCGGGATAAACATGGGCAGGTATACATTCTGTACCCCTGTCTCCTTGAACCGGGCGTCCAGCTGCTGCTGAATCAGTTCCCAGATGGCGTAGCCCGCAGGCTTAATCACCATGCAGCCCTTGACGCTGGTATAGTCAATCAGTTCTGCTTTCTTCACCACATCCGTGTACCACTGCGCGAAGTCCTCTTCCATGGAGGTAATCGCTTCCACCATTTTCTTCTCTGCCATAGTTTTGTCTCCTTATTTAGAGTTCCGCATATCCCCTCCATCCTCACAGGTCTGGGAACAAGTTCCGGCCACTTCGGTGTCCGTATCTTGTTCCGTGTGGCTTCCGGGGATATGCTGGTT
>CANSPM010000101.1 GCA_947648875.1 uncultured Lachnospiraceae bacterium | reverse complement strand
CCCGTGTTTAGTAAATACAAATAACCATATAAATTCAGCACTAATACATGTTCTCTTTTGACCCAATTCTTTTTATAATACATCTGTGCATCTACAAAAATATTTTCATACAAAAAGAAAGAATCGGCCTATATTAAGCAGGACCCAAGGCAAGTACATTCCTCATTTATAAAAAGATTAGGAATTGTCTATTGTGGTATGCATATGGTACAATGAGTATCAGAAATGTAAAACCAAAATGTGTATGTCTCAGCAAGCACAGATGCCCACACTTAAAGCTATCTTTTACCGCAAGTAGGATGGTGTTATTAACCGTCAGATTCTGTATGTATTTCAGGACATATTAAGAAATACTGATTTCTCAAAAAATGTACGATTATCGGAGAAAAAAGATGCCAAACAGTATAACAAAAGGAACTGTAACTGAAGAGACCCTGGACCACATGGTTTGGAAAGCCTTTGGAGAAAAAGCCCTGGAGATCCGGGAATTAAAAGAAGGATATTTTAATATCGCCTATGGGGTACGCCTGAGAAACCGCCATGTGGTACTCAAAATCGCTCCATCCCCTGAGATTCAGGTCATGACTTTTGAGAAAAACATTATGTACAGCGAAGTAAACTCTATGGGCCTGGTTTCCCGTCGGGGAGAAGTGCCGGTTCCCAGGGTGCTTTTTTACGATGACAGCAAAAGTGTTCTCGACAGGGAATATTTTTTCATGGAGATGCTCCGGGGACAGAGCCTGTCCAGTTTGCAGGACACATTGCCAAAGGAGCAGAAAGAAGAGATTTACCGGCAACTGGGCCTATATACCCGGCGGCTCAATCAGATCAAGGGAGAGAGGTTTGGCTATTATGGACAGCCGGACAGACAGGGCGAGGATTGGTATACCGTATTCCGGGATATGGTGCGGGATACCTTTGCCGATGCCCGGCGCAAGGATATTGCCATGCCCGTGGAAGAAGGCAAAATTATGGGGCTGCTGGAACGGGACAGGGCCATATTCGAGGCAGTAAAGACGCCCCGGTTTGTCCACTGGGATATCTGGGCCGGAAATGTCTTTATTGCGGACAATAAGATTGAGGGCATCATTGATTTTGAGAGGTGCCTTTGGGGAGATCCGCTGATGGAAGTGGGTTTTCGCAACTACGAATACAACAGTGCTTTTTATGAAGGGTATGGGACGGAAACACTGACCCGGGAGGAGAAGCGGCGCGCCAGATGGTATGATGTCTATGTGGCGCTGTTGTGGTGCCTGGAGACAGATTACCGGGAATACGACAACAGGGACTTTTACCATCTGGGGTGTGGGGCGGTACGGAGTGGCATAGAAGATTTACAGTGAATATTGCCGGGAAGCATTTGGGAAAAGCGGTTTGAAACAGTGAATAAGCGGATAATGGAGAGCAGGGGAGAAAATGTATGCAGAAGGATTATCGGATTCAGGAGATCAAAGAGCAAGGCAGGAAATCCCTTTATGCAAGAGAGGTTTTGGAAAGCCTGCCGGAATGGTTCGGGAATAAGGCATCTTTGGAAGAATATGTGGAAAAAGTGCGGGAACTGCCATTCTGGGCCGCTTTAGGACCGGAAGACAATTGTCTGGGATTTTTCTGCGTAAGAATGCACTACGGGCATACCGGAGATATCTATGTCTGCGGTGTGCGTCCGGAGTGCCACCGCATGGGCCTGGGGAAAGCCCTGTACGGGCAGGCCGAGCATTTCTTTTTGGAGAAGGGCTGTAAATATGCCATGGTGGAAACACTGAGTGATACGGTAAGCTATGCCCCCTATGAGAAAACCAGACATTTTTATGAGAGCGTGGGTTTCGAGCCGCTGCTCACATTGACGGAGATGTGGGATGAGGATAATCCCTGTCTGATCATGATAAAATCCCTGACCCCGCAATCTCTGCCACAAGGCATGAACTGCTGATTTCCGGCAGAGAATGATCCTTTGCAGAATGTCGGCAGGCTACTGGAAGAGTGTGGTGCGTTTCCGGGGAAGTAAACCGTCTGGAAAACGGCTTTAATCCACCGACTTCAGCGATTCCGCCATATTGATCCGGTCCAGCTTACCCGCCATGATCCGGTTGACCACCCATGTAAACGCAAAGGTGAGCAGAATGCTCAGAAAATAGCTGACCGCTTTTATATGCACGTCAAAGGAAATCATGTCGATGTCCACCTCATGCATCACATAGATGTGGAGTAGCTTTCCCAACAGGAGGCCCAGCCCGCAGCCCATGGCCGTGAGAACCGTGTTTTCCCGAAACACGTAGGAAGAGGTTTCGTTCCGGTAGAAACCCAGTACTTTGATGGTTGCAATCTCCCGGATGCGCTCCGTGATATTGATGTTGTTCAGATTGTACAGCACGATAAAGGCCAACGCGGCGGCGCAGCCGATGACCACAAACACAATATAGTTCATGCTGCTCAACATGCTGGAAAATCGCACCAGCATGTCCGCATTCACCTGTACAGAAGAGACATTCTCCACATTCATGACGGCGGCGCCGATTTCATGCACATCCGCTTCCTCCGGCAGAATCACATAGAGGTTATTGAAGGCGATCTCCCCCATGGCTTCCTCATAAGTCTCCCTGTCCATGTAGACATAATTGAATATATAGTTTTCGCAGACGCCGCTTACCGTTGCGTAGAGTTCCCGGCGGTCTTCGTCGTATAAACAGATGGTATCCCCGGTCTTGATGCGATATTTTTCCGCGAGTTTATTGCAGATGACGATCTCCCCGGGGCCAGGATAGGTGAGGCCGTTCCCCAAGATGTCGTGCAAGTCGATATATTCCCCGAACTGCGAGGGATTTTCCGCCACGATTAAATTGACGGACTTGATTCCGTCGGTGGTCTCCAGATCCAAAGCGGTCTCGAATACGCCGGTGTATTTTCCGCCCCGGTCCTCCAGCAGCTGAAATACTTCCGGGCTCTGTTCGTTTAGGGTGATATTCAGCTGATACGTCTGAATCTCTTCATATTGCTTTTGCGCGATGCTGGTCACGGAATCCCGCACGCCAAAACCGGTCGCCAGCAGGGCTGTACAACCGCTGATCCCCATAACCATCATAAAAAGCCTCTTCTTGTACCTGACAATGTTGCGGACGGAAACCTTGTGCAGGAACTTCAGCCGTTTCCATATAAAATCCATGCGTTCCAGCAGGATTCTCTTACCCGCTTTGGGGGCCTTCGGACGCATCAGTCCCGCCGCCTGTATCTTAAGTGCATGACGGCAGGACAGCCAGGTAGTGCCCATAGAACAGAGCAGGGAGGCGCAAAGGCAGAGAAGAGCCGTGCGCCAGTCAAACACAAACACAATGCGGCCCAGTCGGTACATCATGCCGTAGGCCTGCCAGATTACCCAGGGAAACAGGAAAATACCCAGAAAGTATCCTGACGCGCAGCCTCCCAGGGCGGCGCTGCCGGAGTAAAACAGATATTTTCCCATGATCCGGTCATTCCCATAACCCAGCGCTTTCAGCACACCGATCTGGGTTCGCTGCTCCTCCACCATACGATTCATGGTGGTCATGCACACCAAAGCGGCTACCAGGAAGAAAAAAACGGGGAACACATTGGCGATTCCCTCCACAATGCTGGAGTCATTTTCGAACAGGGCATAGCCCACATTGGTTTCCCTGCCAAGCACATAGGTACGGGGTCTGCCGATGGCGGAGATGCTCGCCAGGGCATTTGCAATTTCCGGTTCTGTCTCCGCGTCCGCTTCTGCCACCGGTTTTTCCCCTGCGTCCGCCACCAAAGCCAGATATCTCCGTTCCCCCTGCTCATAACAGTATTGCTCCCACAAAGGTTTTTGCTCTGCCATATAGTCCGCGTATTCATCCGAATAGATCCGGCTATCCGAGTCAAACTTTATATATATTTCCGTGTAGTATTCCGTATGGAATCCTTCCGGCAGCAGATACATGAAACCGTCCACCTGTCCATTGCCCAGGGAGGTATTACCCCGTTCAAACTGGATATAGGCGGATGCCTGGACAATGCCTGCAATGGTATATTCCCGGAAGGCAAAGTTGTTCAGGTCTTTTGACGCATTGTTCTCGGATAGGATAACCCTGCTTCCCAGAGCGTCTTTCCCATAGCAGTTGGCATCCACCACACACTCCCAAGGGGTTTCCGGCATTCTTCCGGCCAGCAGTTCCAGCCCGTTGATATTTTTCAGCAGAGAATGCGCTTTCAGGACACCTTCGCTGCCCTCCGCATCTACATAAAGAATGTCCGCCTCCACTGCGCCCTCTGCGGCGCGAACATGCTCCTTTTGTGCCAGCGCGCGAACATCCTCCTCCTCGAACCCCAGCGTGGACAGCAGCCGGTAGTCAAACAGCTGGTGTTTTTGCAGATAGTCATCAGCGGATTCCACCATCACTGTCTTTGTCACTTTCAGGCCCGCAAAAAAACCCACCCCCAGCGCAACGATAGCGAAGATGGCAAGATACCGTCCCAGGCTTTGCCCTATTTCCCGCAATGTTGTTTTTGTCATCATGGATTTCATACAATTCTCCGTTTCCATCAAAACCCGTGCGTCCGCCCTGTGCATCACCGGACAGAGGGAGATCTTAACTTGCCGCCTACCACTCGATATCTTCTACCCTTACAATCTGTTCATTCTTCACCATACTGACTACGGTGCCGCTTTTGACCGTGATAATTCGGTCGGCCATGGCGGTGAGTGCCTGGTTATGGGTGATGATGATGACCGTCTTGCCCTTGTTTCTGCATGTATCCTGTAATAGCTTCAACACGGCCTTTCCCGTATTGTAATCCAAGGCTCCCGT
>CANSPM010000100.1 GCA_947648875.1 uncultured Lachnospiraceae bacterium | reverse complement strand
ACCTCCGTTCCGAGACTGTTTTCTCTGAGTTCCGTCTCTTCTCTCCGCTGCCCTTCCCCGGGAAGAAAGTTTCTTCTGCTTAGAGGCGCAGCCGAAACTTCCTTCCGGGCACCTCCGTTCCGAGACTGTTTTCTCTGAGTTCCGTCTCTTCTCTCCGCTGCCCTTTATATTTCTCCTGCGGCGCTGCTTCCCGCCAAGTGTCCGGTGGACCATGCAATCTGTAGATTGTAGCCTCCTGTAAGGGCGTCCAGGTCCAGAAGTTCCCCAGCGAAATACAGGCCCTGTATCTTCCTGGACTCCATGGTGGAAGGGTTCACATCCCGAACGGATACGCCGCCCCTGGTAATAATCGCCTCCTCAAAGCCCTGTACCCCGGTCACTGTCATGGGCAGGGCTTTGATCAGTCCCACAAAGGCTCTGCGCTCCTCCCGGGTAATCTCGTTCACCGGTTTTTCCGGAGAAATACCCGACAGACGGATCATAACAGGAATCAAACGGGCAGGAAACAGATGTCCCAACGCATTTTTAAACTGTCTGTTCTTATTATCCTCAAAATCCCGCAACACTCTCCTGTCCAGCTGCTCTTCATCCAGAGCGGGCTTTAAATCTATGGACACCCCGGCTTCTCCCTTGCATTGCGACATATAATAGCTGCTGGCGCTCAGAACCAGAGGTCCGCTTATGCCAAAATGCGTGAACAGCATCTCCCCAAAGCCACTGTAGATTTCCCTGTCTCTGCTGCGCAGACTCAAAGAGACATTGCGCAGGGATACGCCCATCAACTCCCTGCACCACTCCTCCCTGATCCGAAAAGGCACCAGAGAAGGTCTGCACTCTATCATATCATGTCCTGTCTCTTTTGCCAAGATATAACCGTCCCCGGTGGAGCCGGTACTGGGATAGGACAATCCGCCGGTAGCCAGAATCACTCTGTCGGCCTCCAGACGTCTTCCGTCCGTCAGCAGCACTCCCCGTATCTTACCAATCCTGGCATTCTTCCTTTTTCTCTCTCCTTCCGCGCGCGCATCGAGAGAATCCGAAGCTGCCGTCTCTTTCTGTCTTCCGCTTTCCTGTGAACTCAGATTCTCCCACCACAGTGCCTTAACTTTGGTGTGCAGGCAAATCTCTGCGCCCAGCCGCTTAAGGGACCTTGTCAGTGCGGCAATCACATCCGAGGAATGGTCGCTGACGGGGAAAACCCGTTCTCCCCGCTCCGTTTTCAGAGCACAGCCCTCCGCCTCCAGAAATTCCATCATAGTCCGGTTGTCAAAGCTGTAAAAAGCGCTGTACAGAAATTTAGCGTTGGTCACCACATTGTCAAAGAGATTATCCAGATCTCCGGCGTTGGTCACATTACACCTGCCCTTGCCGGTTATATACAGTTTTTTACCCAGCTTCTCGTTCTGTTCCAGCAGCGTCACCCGGACTTTACCGGCGCCTTTGCCGCCATGTCCCGCCCTGGCTGCCGCTATGGCAGCCATCATCCCAGCCGCTCCGCCTCCTACCACAATCACATGCATTCCCGTAAACTCCCATTCACCCGCTTTTTGCAGGGTGTCATTCCGTACTACTCTTCCCGCCGCAGTGAGTAATCGAGTATCGGCTCATCGTCGATAAAATTGATCTCATCATTCAGATATACCTGATAATTGTTCCAGGTTTCCTCCAGCATCTCCAGATTCCTCTTTACCTCCTGCGGACATTTCAGGCACATGGCCACCACCAGGGCGTTGATCACGCTTAAAGGCGCCACCAGCGAATCCACAATGGATACCATATCGCTGCGGGCCAACAGATTGCAGGATGAATACAGATTCATGGGAGAATGAATGGTATCGGTGATGGCAATTACCTTGGCGTTTCTGTCATTGGCTAACTCCATGGCTTTTAAAGTGCGCATGGAATATCGCGGGAAACTGATACCGATAAAACAATCTTTCTCGTCGATCCGAATCATCTGCTCAAAAGTTTCGCTGACACTGGTGGTCTTCAGAAGTACCACATTGCCCCGGATCATATTCAGATAAAAATGCAAAAACTCCGCCAGCGGCTCATTGCTTCGCAGCCCCATAATGTAAATGTGGTCCGCTGCCAGAATAGTGTTCACCGCCGTCTCAAAGGCCGCTGCGTCCAGATGCTGTATAGTGTGCTGTAGTTTCTCCATATCCGCCGTAAGTACGGATGTCAGAATCTCGGACTGGGTGCTGTGTCCGTATTTTGCGTCAATCTTCTGGACACTGCTGAGTTTGGTCTGCACACATCCTTCCAGCGCCCTCTGGAACTCCGGATAGCCCTTGTAGCCGATTCCGGCCGCAAAGCGCACCACAGTGGACTCGCTGATCCGCAGAGTATCCCCCAGACGGGCCGCCGTCATAAACACCGCCTGATCGTAATGCTCCAGAATAAAAGAGGCGATCTTTTTGTGTCCCTTGCTCATATCCCCATACTGTTCCCTGATCCTGTCAAGTACATCATACTGCATCCGCAATACTCCTTTGCCCTCTTATTATACTCACGAACGGTCAGATCCTCCTTCCTGCCCGACGTATTTTGCCTGATTACATGGCCTGCATCGGGCAGAATTTAAAAAATTATAGCGTTCGTCAGTACACTAACGAGTCTTCCTGCCATGGTTATATAGTCATCCGGCAAATTGTCCATAGACCTGCTTCAACAGCGACAGCGTCTCCGCGTTTGACAGATCGTAATCCTCTGTCAGTGTCATGCAGGCACTGCCATGAATAAAAATCCACATTCTTGAAAAAACTTCCTCCGGTCGGCGGCATCCCTCGGCCCTGGCCCGGTTAATCTCATACAGCACATTGCCGTCACTTCCGTTTAGCAGGTCATAGGTACTTTTCCTGTTTTCCCTCCGGGAGAGAAAAAGCAGTTCAAACAGCCGGCCCTCTTCCCTTGCAAAAGCAATATATGCCATTCCAAGATTGACAAAGGGCACATGGGCCATTTGCGGGTATAGGCTGTAAAAATCCTGAAAGAATGCCGCCGCTTTCTCATAGACCGCATCCCACAGTTCCTCCATATTCTTATACACCCGGAAGATGGGCTGTGTGGAACATCCTGCCCTGGCCGCAACTTTCCGGGCAGTCACGCTGGCAAAGCCCTCCTCCCGGGTCATGGCAAAAGCGGTATCTAATATCTGTTCTGTGGTAATGCTTTCTTTTCTGGGCATATTATTTCTCCTGACGCAATAGAACAGCGCATATAACGCTTGTTATTTTACGTGAAAAGCTCCCTTTTGTCAAGCATTATATGCGCTCTCTCCTATTAAAACATGCCATTCTTATCAATCACTGCCGGCAGCTGCCCCATAACATCCCACACAAAAAGCCGCCCTGTCTATGGACGGCTTTCTGCGTAATCCGGCTTTCTCATACTGCTTTATAAAATCCTTATACAGGATACGCGCCATTTTTGGTGTCGGCCTGGGTCATATCTACCTTCTCCTGCTGGGCCTGGCGGTATTTGAAGAAGTCTGTTGCGACCTGCGGGAACAGGGCATAGGACAACACATCCTCGTCCTGCTGCTTCCACTCCTTCATCTCTGCCTCCAGTTTATCCATCTCGTTGCCCAGTGTATCGGCAAACCGGCCGGTCAGCCTGGTCTCACCGGGAATAACCTTGTCGATTACCTCCTGATTCATGGGCTTTACGGTCTGGCCATACTCACCTCGAAGCACCGCCTTGGTCTCCTTGGTAGCCATCTTGTATCTCTCGCCCATCAGTACATTGAACACCGCCTGTGTGCCCACGATCTGAGAGGAAGGAGTAACCAGAGGAGGCTCGCCCAGGTCCTTGCGTACCTGCGGAATCTCCCGGAGCACATCGTAGTACTTATCTTCCGCGTTCTGCTCTTTCAGCTGGCTTACCATGTTGGAAAGCATACCGCCGGGCACCTGGTACAGCAACGTCTTGATATCCACACCCATCACCTTGGGATTGAGCAGCCCGCTCTTTAAGCACTCATCTCTGTAAGGGCGGAAGTAATCCGCGATATCCGCCAGCAGATTCTGGTCAAAGCCTGTGTCATACGGCGTTCCCCTGAAAGTTTCCACCATCACTTCCGTGGCGGGCTGGGAGGTACCCATAGCGAAAGGACTCATAGCCGTGTCAATCACATCCACGCCTGCCTCCACTGCCTTTAAATATGTCATGCCCGCAACACCGGAAGTGTAGTGGGTGTGCAGCTGGATGGGAAGTTTGGTATTCTCCTTCATGGCCGCGATCAGTTCGGAAGCCTTGTAAGGAACCAGCAGCCCCGCCATATCCTTGATACAGATGGAATCCGCACCCATCTCCTCGATCTTCTTTGCCATATCAGCCCAGTATTCCAGCGTATAGGCATCCCCCAGAGTATAGGACAGCGCTACCTGCGCATGCCCCCTGCCCTCCTGCTTCTTCATTCTGTTGGTGGCGTTTACCGCCTCCTGCAAATTGGGCAGATAATTCAGGCAGTCAAAAATACGGATGATATCAATACCGTTGGCAATGGATTTCTGCACAAAAGCATCCACTACGTCATCCGCATAGGGTCTGTAGCCCAGAATATTCTGGCCGCGGAACAGCATCTGCAGCTTAGTGTTCTTGAAACCGTTACGAAGTTTGCGCAGTCTGTCCCAGGGATCCTCCTTCAGGAATCTTAAGGACGCGTCAAAAGTTGCGCCCCCCCAGCACTCCACGGAATGGTATCCCACCTTATCCATCTTCTCCACAATGGGCAACATGAAATCGGTGGGCATTCTGGTGGCAATCAGAGACTGGTGGGCATCACGCAATATGGTTTCCGTAATTTTAATCGGTTTTTTGGCTTGTTTAATCATTTACGTCTCCTCCATTAATAGTTCCGCAGCTCGCCACACACTACCTCCCGGTGGAATAAATCCCGCCCCTAATGCGGTCGGCATTTATTCCAGGCA
>CANSPM010000099.1 GCA_947648875.1 uncultured Lachnospiraceae bacterium | reverse complement strand
TATTGATGAGAATGGCAGAGTTCAATTGTTGGGGAGATTAGAGTGGGCAGACTTGTAGGATAGTAGGATGATATTGAAAAAAACGAAATAAACTTTACAATATTAGGAGAGAAATAATATGGCATGTGGAAAGGTATCTATAAAGACTTCATCTGTTGAAAATCTCAAAAGAAGAAAGAATGTTAAAGGCGGTAAATTGGAGAGCAAAAAAGAACATGAATTGTTTGCGCTTTCCGAAAATTCTAACTTGACTTTTGAAACAGATGGAGAGGAGAATCAAGAGAGACTTTTGGACTTGATGTATATGCATCAAGTATACCACAAACTTATTCAAACACAGCAGTATGTGCTTAGGGGTTCTAAAATTACTTGTCAGTATGGAACGAAACCTGCTTTGTTGGATATGCAAACAGATTATGGTGTATTAATGGGTGATCAGCCAGTGATGACTTGCGCAGATTGCCGTCAATCAAATATTCATAATTTTGGTTCTTGTATGTGTCCGGAAAGTTTGTATATGGGGAGAGTAGATATGACAGTAGCATTTCATCCTAATGGAGAACCTGCCGTTAGGGCACCAGGGAATAAGTATCCTCACATTTGTGTGCCACTTGTAGATGTAAAGACTGGATGGAAACAAGAGAACGGTGAGGTGTGGATAGAAAACACGGGTATAGCAATGCAGTGGTATCAGAAGATAATATAATAAAGGGGCATAGAGCAGACCCTAAGGATAGGGTTAATGTCAAAGTATACTCAAATGGTTATATTTCTGGGTTACATAGGGAATATTCTGCTAAAGATGATTTGTGGTGGGTTGAAATAGAATTGGAGAGCGGAGAAACGGCATGGATTGCAGAGATGTATATATTACCCGATAAACCGATAGTAACAACATTTCCAAAAAAAATAAATGCAGTTATAAAAAGGGAAAATGGAGATATAGAAAATAACGAATATGAACCAACAATAAAGTGGGGACAGGCGGGTCGAGGGAGATATAAAGAACTAGAGTTAATTACTAATAAACGATATAATGTAGCTATTGGTTCAAAAATTATTAATCCTAAATATTCAGATACTGGAAAAATTTTAGACACAGACTTTGATGCCTTTAGTAAAGAGTTTGAAGTATTATTGAAGAATAAAAAAACAGGAAAAGAGTGTAAACTTCCATGTAACATTTATGATATAAAAGCTCACACATATAACAAATATCCAGATGGTCATAAGTTTAATATGGGGGTTGAAGTTACGATATATGAAGGAGGTCTTGGATCAACAGAGAAAAAACTGGAGAATGGACTTATGCAAACAGGTATTCGATATCCTCGAATTCGACTAGATGATGATGTACCAGAGGATGAATGGGCAGAGTATACCTTAGGGGGCAATATAATAGAATTTTGTTCAAAAGACACAGGGGATTTAGATTGTAGTGAATATGAATTAATTAGTGTTACAGTTAATTTGTTAGAAGAAGAATGAGGTTGATCATGATAGGGAAAATAAGGGTTAAGCTCATATTTGTCATTATAGTATCTGTAGTTTTAATGATTAATATAATATCAATTCCAAACCGCGATAAGAATACGTTAAGTAAAAACCCTAAACATACTATACAGTCTAAAAAATATGTAACCCCCAAAAATTATATACCAGAAGATATAATTATGAATAATGAAAGGGGTATAGGATATGAAGAACCGTACAATCTATCGGAAGGCAGTGAAGAAATAATAGATAACGGTTTATTGAATGAGACTGCAAACGAAAAGATGGGTTCATGTACTAGAATATATGATTCGTGGATGGATTTCAAGGATGAATACGAATTACCCTATGTGGATACGGAGACCTATGCGATTATTAAAAACGCTTATTTTAATATTGATTTTTTTGGAAAATTTGAGATGGGTAATCAAGAGTATTATAATGAGTACAAAAAGATATATTGGAAAGTATTATGCAATGAGAAATTTATTATTGATCAAGATTCATCAAAAGAAATGTTGATTTCAGATGTGCCCGAATTAGCAGACTGTATTGAATCATATGGAATAAATAATATGGTTTATTACTATTTTGATGTTGATGGCGACAGTTTCCCTGAATTATGCATACAGTATTATGGAATGGGGATATATATTTTGGATTATAATTCGGAAACAGAAGAATGTAGTTTGTGGTATGACTTGGCTAGTTTTAACTATGTGTTAATTGGAACTCAAAAAGTCATGTGGCGGGGTAATGGGAAATTTTTTTCTTTTTATCTATTAAATGAGGAAGGGGAAGAGGAGTGTGAAACTTTTTTCTTTAAGGAGCCTGTTAGTGAGGAGATAAATATATGCATAGTCATGCTGCCTTGGTATAAAGATGACGCGAAAAAGATTGTTGTATCAGACCATATGGGTGAGTGCGCAATATATGCGCGTTCTGAAGAGCGGTGGTATTTTCGGGTGACAGAACAGCAATATAATGAGTTGACCAATGCTTATAAGGAATCTTATCATGTAGCAATAGAGGGAATCAAAGAAGTTACGTATAATTATGAGGAATTATTTGGAACATTTCATCAATGGTGATTATTGCTGACTTAATAATTGATATGTGGCTTGATACAAATAATATAAAACCAATTATTAATATAGGGAAAATAGGAATAAAACAAAATAAATGTACAAAAAGCATAAGTTAATAGGTCTTGGCAAACACGAGCGCACAGCCTGTGCAGTGCCCCGGCATTGTCGAAGGATAAGAAAGGTCGAACAGTTTAAAAAACTGTCCGGCCTTTCTTTTTTTCGGTTTTTAGGGAAAAACGACGGATTTTATGCCGCCCGAGCCCCGCCCCCTTTCCGTTTTGAATCTATTTCAAAACGGAAAGGAGAGAGCCGGATGGCAGAGAGAGAAAAGTACTGCATTGCCTTAAACGGGCAGGTTTTTGACGTAAGCAGGGAACTGTATGAGGCCTATCCGGGCAGGCATTCCCCCGGCACAATGACAACTGCATATGCGTGCATCAGGCACAAAAAACCGGCAGGCCGGAAACGGAAAGCACCCGGCCGGGATACGCCATGCGGGGGAAGGGTATTCCCCCAAGCGAGAAATATCCGCGGCCGTACCGCCCCGTGGTGGGGCGCAATGCGATGAAACCTGCCGGAAATTATGATACTTCCATATGTATGGCCCGCCAAGGAGCAGCGGGAGAATACGCGCCCACGTTTGAGAGAGAGCGGGGGCGGTTTCTATGATGCCCGGCAACCACCGGGATGCCTGGGGCACTTTTGGGGCGCATGCCTGAGGGCTGTGTCCTTGCGCGGCAGGCGAAAACAGCCCGCCCGCAGAACGCCCGCGAGGCAGGGAGCACCTGCCTTAAGTGCGGCAGAAACCATGGGCTGGAGGGAAACTGTTTTTTGTAGATAAAAAGCCAAACCTTGCCCCCAGCCTATGCTTGTGCCGCGTTTGACCCGCAGGAGAGGCGGGCAGCGGAGAGATAACAGGTCCTTTAGTGGAGGGGTTGCGAACGGGGACACCGCCGGGAAATCTGCGGCAGCCGGACAGCAGGAACCGAGACAGGGGACAACAGGATGATACGGATGGAAACGAGACAGATGGAGGCGATATGTATGGAGAATAACGTATGGGCATGCCCGGCAGATATCAGGTGCCTGCTTTATGAGGCAGGTCTGTTCCGCGAGGACGAGGACGCAGTGCTGTCTGCAGGGGATTTTGTGGTGATGGAAAGGGTGTGCGGGGAAAGGGTTTCTTACCGCGCAGTAAATATCCGTGATTTATCAACAAGGTGTCTTTTTGCCAGAAAGACGCCGCTGGACGGAAAACAGCGCAGGGAACTGGCTGAGAAGCTGGCACAGGAGCCGTCAGGTATGGACAATACGGGAAGAGGATGCGCGGTGTCAGGGCAGGGAAACACAGGCAGAAAATGCGCGCCGGCAGGGCAGGATAATGCAGAAAGACGGCGCATACAGCAGGGGCAATGGCATACGGAGGAGGGAATGCCAGACAGGAAAGCGCGTGCGGCTCGTTTCCTGCGCCATGTGTTTGAGGAAATTCTGCCAAGGCACGGCCTGAAACTGCGCCAAAACCAGAAGGAGCTGTCCCTGGAGATGCTGGCGGCGCTGTAGGGGAATAAGCTTGCGCTGTGTGAGGCGGAGGTGGGGACGGGCAAGACCCACGCCTATATCCTGGCTGTCACCGTGCACAACCTGTTTTCGGAGTGCCCGGCGCCGGCGGTCATATCCGCTTCCACCATCGCGCCGCAGAAAGCCATCACGGAGGAGTACATACCGCAGATATCCGCTATCCTGCTGGAACACCGCATTATAGGGCAGCCTTTGTCTTTTGCTGTCAGGAAGGGAAAGCGCCATTATGTCTGTGACGCCAGGCTGGAAAATTATGAGAGCGCCATCCACAGGCTGGGGAGGGAGGCGGACAGGGAACTGCTGGAGGCGCTGGGGCTGCTGAAAGGGCCGGGACACAGGAGGATTGATCTGGACAGGGCGCCGCTGACGGCTTATGTGAAGGAGCGGATCAATGTGTCCCGCTGCGGGGATAACTGTCCCCGGGCAAGGGTCTACAGGTTTATGAATTTTCAGAGAAAATGCGTGGAAGGTGGGTTTGCCTTTCAGATTGCCAACCATAACTATGTGCTGGCGGACCTGATTGGGTGCAGGCAGGGAAGGAAGTCTCTTTTTCCCGCTTATGGGGCGCTGGTGCTGGATGAGGCCCACAGGCTGATGGAGGCGGTAAGGCAGATGTACGGGACGGTCTGGGAGGAGCGGGAGATAGGTGAGCTTTCTCGGCTGGCCGGCGTTTCCCCCGGCAGGGACAGGCAGACGGGGCGCTGCACCCTGCTGTGCGGGCAGCTTGCGGAATGGAACGGGCTGCTGTTTGGGCGTTTGGCGGGGGAACTGCCAGACCTCCATATCCGGGAGGAGAACTGTAGGGAGGTTTCAGTGGGAAGACTGGATAAGTTGTACCTGAAACGGATTAGGAACGGCCTGGAACAGTTACCACAGGCGTATGCCGGGGACATGCAGGGGGCGCGGCTGCATGCCGTCAGGCAAAAATGCGACGGGCTGACGGACCGCGTAACCGTTTTTATAAACAGTGAGAGGTATATCTGCTGGATGGAAAAGGGGGACAGCGGGAACCTGGCGCTCTGTGCCGTTCCCATGGAACTGGAGCGGGAGCTATACCGCGACCTGTGGAGCAGGAGGATTCCCACCATCATCACTTCAGGCACCCTGTCGGTCAGGGGGGGATTTTTCCCATTTTAAAAAGGCAACGGGGCTTGACCTGGCGGGGGATATCCTCTCCTGCCTGATCGTGGTAAAGCTGCCATTCCCTGTCCCCAGCCCGGTGGAGGAGTACCAAAGAGAGCTGTATGGGGACTTTGAAAGCTACCGGCGGGAGGTCATTGTCCCCAGGATGCTGATCAAGCAGCGCCAGTGGTTTGGCAGGGGAATCCGCAGGGAGAGCGACACCGCCGTGTTTTCCATCTTAGACAGCAGGGCGACCCTGCGGGGGAGATACCGGGGGGAGGTTCTGGAGACACTGCCGGATATGCCTGTGACGGACAGGCTGGGGGATGTGGAAGAATTTATTTTGCGGAATAAGGCGGACAGCTACTTTGCGGACGGAGAGTGGGGACAGAAATTAGGCCCGCACATAGGACAATCCGGTATCCGCATAAGGTGATAAGGGGAGGGACGGTTA
>CANSPM010000098.1 GCA_947648875.1 uncultured Lachnospiraceae bacterium | reverse complement strand
TCCCGGTTTCTCCGCAGGCTCCGCCGTGGACGTGGGAGGCGTAGTTGTTCCCGGTTTCTCCGTGGATGCGGGCTCCTTATTCATCTCTGCGGGATCTTCCGTAGGAGTCGGAAGATTTCCCTCTGAGTCAGACTCGGGCGGGGAGGTAGCCAGTTCCGCAAGTACTCCTTGCGGCTCCGTCATTCCAAGCTGGGCCGCCCTCTGACGGATTTCCTCATCCGTCATCTGCGCCTGTCCCTTCTGGCTGTAGCCCATCAGCAAAGCCGTCACAATAATACCGATACCCAGGGCACGCAAATAGTATTTTAAACCTGTCCTATTCATGAATTTTTCTTCCCTCAAACAAACCGATAACCAGCTTCACTTCCCCCACACCCAGATCCAGCTGCCTGGCAATAGTCACATCCGACCATCCCTGACGGTGAAGATCCAGAATCTGATCGTTTTTGTTGCTGTAACTTTCTGTTCCCTGCAATTCCTCCTGAGACTGGGCTGATATCTCTTCCAAAGATTGCTGTATGTCACCGCTCTCCTCTTCCGGCTCCTCAGTAGTTTGAATTGTCTGTAAAGCCGGTGCCACCACCTGACGAGCCATCTGGGCCGCCGTCTCAGTCTCCCGCAAAACCGCCTCCATTTCCCGGCTGGCAATCTCCGCGTCCCTGATCTTCTGTTCCACCTCAGAAGCCGTATTTTTCAAACTGTCATGCTTTGCGTTGAGCATATCATACAGGAATGTAATCTCCTGCTGGCTCTTATTGATCTGTCCCAGAACGGTATCCGAATACTCGTTCACCGCCATGATTTTCTCATTGGATATCTTCTCCAGGAAACGTTCGGTCTTCTCCATGGAATCTTTTATGGCTTCTTCCACCGTGTCATCCACCTGATCACGTATCCTCTCCCATTCTCGGTCCACCAGATCGCTTATCTCTTCTCTGGCCATATTCCTGTCCTGTTCTGAACTTCCTTTCTTTCCGTTTGGAATCAGAAAGCTCAGTACAAAGACAAGGCCTCCGACGACGAGGAGTACAATCTCCATGCTATTCATACTTCTCTATTCCTCTTTCCGCATACCACCAGTTCCACCCGGGATATTGCATCCATCAGTATTGTATCCATAAAACGCCAATCCGATTATATCTTCATATCAAAGCCCTGCCGGGGATGGTCTTTTATCACCATCTGCTGCGCAGGCTCCGTATTCTTGCGCTTCCTTCCACCGTCCCCGTGATATTCATTACTGCCCTTCTCCCGGGCATCCTGCCGCTTGTTCTTCCACTCCGTCTCCTCGCCGGAGCGCACCTGTCTGGCCTTCTGCTGATTATCCTCTTCCCGGTCCTGACCGATGCTGACCTGGTTCATATATCCCTTGTTGTCCTCATTCTGCTTAATCGTCGAATAATCCTGCACCCTTGCGATTGTCGCGTTCTGTATTGCGCTTACAGCCATATGATCATCCCTTTCCCGTAAAAAAGCATTACTCCTGCGCTACAGTCCAATCATCTTTACATCTCCGCCAATCCGTTTGAAACGGCAATGCTGGTAACTGCTACGCAGTGACATAGAGACATCTTTAATCACTATAACCGTGCCGGGAAATGCCTCCCCGGTGACCTCCACACAGGCATCATTCTGTCCCTCAAAAGCCGCCTGCAATTCATTCCATTTTTTGCTCTTTTCCTGGAGTTCCTTTCTCTTGCTGTCTGTGAGCACGATCAGAGAACGAATATATTTTACCTGCTCCGGAGTGAACTGGATTCCCTTGGCCTTCTTCTCCGCATAGTTGGTCAGAATGGGCTGTGTTTTCTTGATCACTTTCTGGATCTCCAAAAGTTCCTCCTGCAATGCCTGATATTCGGCTTTCAGTCCAGGATTTACCCCTACCTCCACCAAAGTGGACGCGCCCAGGCTGGCCCCCAGGTTTTTAGCGCTGATCTTCTGTCCTGCACACACATGACCGCCGGTGACAAATCCTCTCCTGCCCGTGACAGTAATCTCACTGCCCGCCATGACCTTGCTGTGCAGAATAGACTCGGCAGACACATACCCTGCGGCGTTGGCCGTGGCATTCTCCAGAAACTTGGCGATGATATTGCCCCCCGCCTCCAGACGTCCTTTGCTCATACCGTTCATCCCCCTGGTAATCACAATGTCGCCGTCTGCCCGGATATACGCGCCTTCCACCACGCCCTGGACAATCACATTGCCCTGGGCAATCACGCTGAAACCGGAGCAGACATTGCCGTTCACCTGCACACTGCCCTCAAACTCTATATTTCCGGTGCTGTTATCCACGTTCTCCACCTCATACAGGTCAGATACAAACACCTGATCATCCACCAGCGACACACAACCGTCCACCTGGGAAGTTATGGACAGTCGATCCTCCGATTGAAGCACGTTTTTGCCAAACCGAAGAGTTGCCCGCTTCACATTCCGCGGCTTTATCTTTGCCCCTGCCACATTGCACCCACACTCTCCCGGATCTTCCGGAATAATCTGAGCCAGCAGATCACCTTTCTTACAGTGATTGATGGTATTCAGGTTAAAAAAGTCCACACTGCCGTCTGCCTTCAATGTAGGAACCGCATGCGTGTCCGTATTGAAAAAGTAGTTAATCTGCGCGTCCTTTCCATGGCGGGGAGGCTTCCCCTCCGCCACCACCAGATCCTTACAGTACTCGGGCTTGCGAAAATGTTTTTTTATTAACTCCTGATTCACCCCATAGACGATCTTCTTATACTGTAAATCCTTTATGAACTCATCCACGTTCATACGCTGCCCGGTTTCGGAGGGCGGATAAAAGCGCACTGTCACGGTCATGGAATCCTCGCTGATCTCCATGCTATAACTCTCCTGTTCCGGCGGACAACTGCCTGGCCCAAGCACCACAGTCTGCACCGTGTCCGCGCATACGGCCCTTTTAATCATGGCAGCGTCGCCGGTAATACCCCGTTTTCCCAGATATTCCATGAGTTCATTGATCTGTATTGCATTCCCACCGTCCTTGGGCGGCACACACTTAACGCCAAAACCACCTTGGATATTCACCAGTTGAAAATAACCGTTCACAGCCATTCCTTGCTACCTCCTTTTCGAAGTCGTTTTGCTTATCAGGAGTACCTTAACAGTCCCTGAGAATACCCATATAATTTCCCATCTTTCCCCTCATTTTCTGAAGTGCCCTGGTATGCAGCTGAGAAATTCTGGACTCCGAGACCCCCAGCACATTGCTGATCTCCTTCAATGTCAGATCTTCATAATAATAGAGAGTAATGACCCTTTTTTCTTTTTCTGTCAGCAGTTCCAGCGCCTCTCCAAGTATTCTGGCGAGCTCCTGCTTCTCCACGTTCTCTTCCGGACTCACAAACCTGGCCGCTGTATGCTGGCCGCCGTCCTGAGATATCTCGCTTCCCTGCTCTATATACTCATTCAAGGATACCAGTCCCGTAATCTTCATCTGGGACTGCCAATCTGTATATTCATCATCTGAGATACCCAGCCCCTGGGCAATCTCCTCATCCGTTGCGCTTCTTCCGGTCTCCGTTTCAATTTTCCGGATTACAGTGTCAATTTGCTTCTGCTTCTGCCGAATGGTCCTGGGAATCCAGTCCATCTTGCGGATTTGGTCCAGTATAGATCCCCTGATCCGCAGGCTGGCATAAGTCTCAAATTTTACTTCTTTAAGAGTATCAAACTTGTCAATTGCGTCAATTAATCCAAAAATACCATAACTGACCAGGTCGTCATATTCCACGTTATAGCCGAGATACATGCTGAGTCTCCCCGCAACAGTCTTGACTAAGGACGCATATTCCAGAATAATCTTTTCCCGAAGCTCCGGCGATCTGGTTCTCATATACTCTTCCCAGAGCTTCTTTCTACCTGCATCATCCATGGTACTCTCCTTTCTGTATTACTTGCTGCCTGTTCCATGTCCTTATTCCGCAGTTCCCGGACCCGCTTCCTCTTCCACGGCTTCCTCCTCAGACATCGCTGTTTCCGCCGCCAGTCGTTTTTCATTCTCACTGTCAAAATAGTTCAAAACACTGTACAACACCCAACCAAGCCCATAGAACAACAACATAGCTACCAGAAGTGTCGTCATTCGAAACAAAAGACTTTCTCCCCGAGCCATGGTAAACAGGCAGCAGATAGCCCCTGATACCAGCATCATAATCACCGGTATTAATTTTCTCTTCATGTCTACCTCACTATCGCGCCGCAGGGTACCCTGCGCTCTGCGGCAAACCATTGCTTTCCCCTATATGACAGTTTCATTCCTTCCCACTGCCCGAATATGAAAATCTCCCGTCTCTGGGAAAAAGGTAACTGTTCTTCCATAATTGGCCCCTGTATCCGAAGCCAACAAAGGAATATTCAGTTGCTTTAAAACCGCCCTGGATGCCGCCGCGTTGCGCTCACCTACATTCATAAGATTATTCTTACTCATGGCCTGGAACATGGTGGCTCCCCCCGCTATCTTTGCAACCATCCTGGCCCTGGAAGCCCCCAGCTTTTCCATCTGACGCACCAGTTCCACAATACCGGTATCCGCAAATTTGGCAATATTTTGATTGCCTCGGATTGATGTGCTGTCCGGCAACATAATATGAGCCAGACCGCCGATTCCTGTTTTGGGGTCTCTTATGGCAATTCCAATACAGGACCCAAGCCCTAAGGTTATTAAGCCATCAGGGCTTTTACAAGTTTTCAAATCTGCCATACCAACTGTAATGATATTACCCATCCGTACATTCCGCCTCCTCGCTTAAGCCCTATACAATGCCCAATGCCGATAAAATCTTTTGATATGATGGCAAATCAGGGATCAAAATAAAATATCCGTCTACCTCCACTTCGTCGAAAAATCGAGACTGGATCATCAGGATATTGTCGCCCAATTCACCAAACATAATGGCTGGCACGCTCAAAATCGCGCCCGCCATATCAACAGTCAGGCTCGGGGGCGTAGGAAAAATGCACAGATTTGTTAATGTGGCCAACGAATTGAGGTATGCGCCCGTTATAATATTACTAAGTTCCATCATGGCGGAAGTCTCCATCTCGTCCAGTCCCTGCTGTCCGGAGTCATACCCCATCATCATCTTTTTAACCAATCCCTTGGCTGCTCCCAGTTCCACCAAAAACATGATGCTACCGGTGATATCTCCCTCCACACCAAGAAGCACACCCACCATCAGCTGCTCTTCACCGCCGACCATGGCCCCCACTTCCGAAAACTCCAGAAGCCGCACCTGTGGAACCTGCATATCCACTTTGCTCTGTAGCATCTGAGAGAGCGCCGTCATGGCATTGCCGGCACCGATATTACCGATCTCACGCAACACGTCCAAATAATTGTTTGTTACATGTTCCAAACTCATCTCTGGCATAAGTAATCTCCTTAACTAGCATTTCATTATTGATTATGGAGTATTTTCTCTCTCCTGCATGACCAGATTGAAATCAAGCAGCGAAATCAATCCACCCTCATATTTACCTATTCCCCCGATAAAATTCATCTTGTCGTCTTTGGAGTCGTAGGCAACCTTTTCAATCTGCCCCTCCTCCAGCGTAACCACTTCCTTCACCTCATCCACTATAATGCCTATGCTGCCATACTGTCCCAGCTTCAGGATAATAATACGGGTGGCCTTGGTAATCTCATCCTCCGGCAAAAACATCTTCAGCCGCAGGCTCATAATGGGAATTACCTCCCCGCGCAGATTAATCACGCCTTTGAGATACGACGCCACTTTGGGCACACGAGTGATCTTCTGCATTCTCACAATATTATCAATAAAACGGATATCTACACCATACTGTTCTTCACCCAGACGCACCACAATGAACTGTTGCGTTATCGCCGCATTCGTCGTCTCGTTGCTCTCGACTACCTTTATCTCTTCCATCTTGTCATCCCCTTCTTATTTTAAGTTCCGCACATTCCCTCCTCACACACTCCCGGTGATCGTCCTTTGGCCAC
>CANSPM010000097.1 GCA_947648875.1 uncultured Lachnospiraceae bacterium | reverse complement strand
CAATCCCTATGGGAGATGGATCAGATATTTTTCTCTGTTTAATCCGTAATGTAACTCAGGATGAAAAACTGCTGGATATAGAGGTTCCCTTTACAGAAAGATTGATGCAGGCCGCTCCGGTATTGGCTCCTGGCGAAGATACCTATTCTTCCATTGATGGAAGATATCTCGGAAAATGGGGAGAACCGATGAAAAATCTGACTCATATCAAAGAATAAGCAGTATATTTTTAAGCCGTAAAATTTGCCGGAATATGTAAGAGGCTTTTGTTTTATAGCAAATTGTTGGTACATAAAAAATGCAAAATTATACACCAAGCAGGAAACGGCATATCCAATTCGGCAAATTTTTCTGGCATGAGTATCATTCCCCCGAATTGGGGGGAATGATACTGTCAAGTTATCACAATTTGGGCTATGAAGCGGCAGAGAGGGACAGGCTTGTATGAGCAGCCAAACTTGGGATGAAAAATCGGTAATTCGCAATATAATCATTGCAAGCCAACACCTGGATAGAAGAAGCTCTCATAGTATGGAGGATATTGTCTCGGATATATGTGGTTTGCAGTATGATCCGAATCCAACCATCCATTTAAACCATTATATGATGCTTTGGAACAGGAAGAAGGACTTTGCCGCCCCGGACTTGGATGTTGCAGCGTATAAAGAGTTTATTCTTTTCCGTATTAGTGCAAGAAGGAAAAATATCGCCGGTGAAGGTCGGAAAGAGGTTATCTTGCATCCACACGTCAAAGATAGAACTGCTTGAGAAATGTGCGGATCAGGACAGCGAAGAGGTCCGACTCATTTCCCCCATGGATATGCTTGTGTGAGACCAAACATGGCTGAAAACATTTTTTGAGTATTCCTATACATTAAGAAAAAGGGGATGAAATGGCCGTTGTCGATCCTTGTAGGAAATCGGTTTGTAGGGTATTTTGATTGCAAGATGGAGTGACGAACCAGTTCATAATAAAAGAGAAAAACATATTTGATTCTGCTTATAGTGATCACAGGGGTATCAAACTTGCATTACAAGAATTAGCCGCCTTTCATAAGGCTGAGGAAATCAGGCACTTTCAATGAATACTAAAAAAACGCAAAAGACAGATCTCATCTAATATCAAAAAAAATTTATTTAGTATCTTGCAATATATAATAGCTTGTGATATACTCATCTACATAAAGAGAGAAACAAACCGAAGCGGTCTTACATGCAATGGCATTTGGATGCCGCATAGGAAAATGTTAAACAGCAATGGGAAAGGGGCAAAAGGATATGATAAAGTGGGAAGGCATGAAGAAGAGGAGCCAGGAGATCAAGCAGCAGGTATGGGAGAAATACAGCAGACGGTCCGTAGAGTGCGCAAACAGCGCCAATGGATGGCTGAAAGCCGGATATACGGGGATAACAGAAGAAAGGTCTTTTTTTTGCCCAGGTATATTGCAATAAGCAATAGCATGTGATACAATCTTCTATATAAATCAAGCTATGGGAAATATGCGGAACTATAAACAGCATATTTCCGGAAAACGCACGGATGAATATCCGAACGCCAGAAGCGGGCGGGTATTCATCCCCGGTATGTGAGTTTGCAGGAAATATGCGGAACTATAAATAGAAAGGAGGAACACTATGAACACGCAGTTAAAGAAGGGGGCTCTGGAGTTGTGCGTGCTGTCCCAGCTGGTGAGCGGCGACAAGTACGGCTATGAACTTACAGAGCGAATATCCGAGGAAATGTCCATTGCCAGCGGGACCCTGTACCCGATTCTGCGGAGGCTCAAGGAAGATGCCTATGTGACTACCTACTTGGTAGAATCGGAATCGGGACCAGCCAGAAAATATTACCAGCTTACGCAGAAAGGCAGAGAATATCAGCAGGCCATGCTACAGGAATGGGAGCAGTTTCAGACGGCAGTGAATCGTTTGGTGAGAGGATAGGCAAAACGGAAGCACATAGGATTGCGGAGGACGGTACAGAAAATATATTTGAGAATGGATTAGCGGGAAAGGAGTAATCATGACGAAAGCAGAATATATGGACGCATTGCGGGAGAAGCTACAGAATTATAACAGGGCTTTGGAAATGGAGATCCTGGACGATTACGAGCAGCACTTCGCGGAAGGGCTGGCGGAGGGCCGCAAAGAGGAAGAAATCATTGCGGAACTGGGCAATATTGATGACATGTTGAAAGAGTTTTCGGAGGAAGATCTCAAGCAGGAACTGGAAACAGTGGAGAGCCAGGCCAACCAGAGCAACAGCTATACACAGCTTTACAGGGCGGTTGTCATAGAGGGGCTGCTGGCGGATGTGGAAGTGACTGCCTCTGTAGACGACCGTATTAAAATTGACTACGACAACTGTGGCAGCAAGGCACAGAAGATGCGCTATCAGTTTTACCAATATGAGCAGGACGGTGTGTTTTATGCGGGAGTGAAGGAACGCAGGGAGACAGATCACTTCGACGCGTTTACTCCCGAATCCGGACTTAACTCTTTCTGGGATGTGTTTTCCAAAGTTACGCAGTTCGCCACCTGTTCCGGTGGGGACATTCACTTAAATATTCAGATCCCGGCCGGGATACCCGCCGTAAGGATTGAAACTACCAGCGGAGAACTTTGGATTCGGGGAATACAGACGCAGGAACTGGAAACCAGGTGTTTTAGCGGCGATCTGCGGATTGAGAATGTGGCATGCAAAAAGTTTTCCTGTAAAACCCAGAGCGGTGATGTGGAAGTATCCGGTGTGACCATGAAGCCAGAGGAAGATACAAAGATTGAGATGCAAACCACCAGCGGCGATCTGGAGGCGCGGGAGATATCGGCGGCAAGAGTCGGACTACAGACCACCAGCGGCGATGTGAGAGCAGAGAGAATCCGGGCAGGACAGTTGAGGATACAGACGGCCAGCGGGGAACAGGAGCTGGAGGATATTGTATGCGACAGGGGCGATCTGCGCTCTGGCAGCGGCGACATTGAGGGCGAGAATATCCAGGGCAGGGAAGTGAGTGCCATGGCGGGCAGCGGGGAAGTGGAACTTAAGGCGGATATGGAGTACTATGATGTCAAGACGGGCAGCGGTGACATTGATCTGGAGACAGGCGCAAGGGCGAGGGAGATTCGTGTGAAAGCCGGCAGCGGTGAGATCTGTTTGAATCTGAGCCGGATAGAGGGAGCTTCCATCGTATCCCACACCAGCAGCGGGGATATGAATATACGGGGTTATAATATATCCGGTCGTGCCTACAAGACTTCCTACGGCAGCGGTGCCTGCCAGGTAAGTTTGGGCACAGGAAGCGGGGATATCACTGTGGAATAAGGGTGGATACTTAACCGCTAATATATTTTCGCTAAAGTAACTGGCTCTTTCCGAATCGAAAAAGATGTGTTATAATGAGCAAAGCGCGCCAAACCGTGGCAAAATATTGTCCGGTATACAAATGTCTACAGTCGATTTCGGGAGAAAACGGTGAACTATATTATTCTGGATCTGGAATGGAATCAAAGCAGCACCGGACAGGAGCCGGAAGTGGCGGCACTGCCCTTTGAGATCATAGAGATCGGTGCGATCAAATTGAATTATGAGCGGATCATGGTAAGCGAGTTCAGTCAGCTGATCCGGCCCACCGTGTATCATCGTATGCACAAAATAACCGGTAAACTGATTCATATCAGTATGGAGGAGTTGGAGCGTGGGAAGCCCTTCACACAGGTGGTGGAGGACTTTCTGCGCTGGTGCGGGGAAGATTACATTTTTTGTACCTGGGGGCCGCTGGACCTGACGGAATTGCAGCGCAATCTGCGTTATTACGGCATGGAGCCCTTATCCAGGGGGCCCATAGCCTTTTTGGACGTACAGAAGCTGTTCAGTATTGCCTATGAGGACCGCAAGAGCAGACGAGCGCTGGAATGGGCGGTGGACTATCTGGAGATTGAGAAGGACATCCCCTTTCACAGGGCTTTTAGTGATGCCTATTATACGGCAAAGGTGCTGGCGGCAATTCAGGACCTGACGGTGCTGAAAAACGTATCCTATGATGTATATAATCCTCCTTCCTGTAGGGAGGAGGAGATCAAGGTACAGTTTGACACTTATTTCAAATATATTTCCCGTGTTTTTCCGGATAAGACCGCAGCGCTGGCGGACCGGGAGGTAAGTTCCAGCAAATGCTATCTGTGTCGGCGGAATCTGCGAAAAAAAGTGAAATGGTTTTCTCCCAATGGGCGGCATTATTATTGTGTGGCATTCTGCGAGAAACATGGCTATCTGAAATGTAAGGCACGGATTCGCAAGACGGAGGAAGGGCAAATATATGTGGTAAAGACCAGCCGTTTCATCGCTCCGGAGGATGTGGAGAAACTGACCGAGCGCCGGGAGCATGCCCGCAAGATGCATAATCACTCCAGGAAACCGGCTGAGAAGGCGTCGGACAAGGCCGTCCGTCTGAAAGGACATATTTCATGAAGAAAATGTTAGCGTCAGTGGCCTTCGGGAACAGGGGGCGGCGCGTCTGTGCCTGGCTGATAGGATTGGCTCTGCTGTGCTGCGGTATGTCGACTTCGGCGGAGACGGTGGAGGAACGTATTCAGGCACAGCAGAATATGACTGTAGAGAGCAATGAGATTCCGGGCTGGCCCACAGGTCCCGTTGTGACGGCGGGTTCGGCCATTCTGATAGAGGCGGAGACCGGCGCTATTCTCTATGCCAAAAATATACATGCCCGGCAGTACCCGGCCAGCACCACCAAGATTCTCACTACCCTCATTGCCTCCGAGCAGTGTGATCTGAACGAGTGGGTCACATTCTCCCGGGATGCCATTTATGACACTCCATCGGACAGCAATCATATAGCAATGGATGTGGGACAACAGCTGACCATGGAGGACTGCCTGAATGCCATTCTGATCCGCTCCGCCAACGAGGTGTCATTTGCGGTGGCGGAGCATATCACCGGTACCAGCTGGCAGGATTTCGCCGCGATTATGAACCAGAGAGCGGCGGAGCTTGGATGCGTGGACTCCCACTTTGTCAATCCCAACGGTCTTCCGGATGAAAATCATTATACATCAGCTTATGATCTTGCCATGATCGGCAAGGCTTTTTTTGCCAATGAACTGTTGTGCCGGATTTCCATGACCTCCCGGCTTCATATTTTGCCCAACGACCATATGCCCTATGAAAAGCTGGAAAATTCGAAAATCGAATTGCTCCCCGGCAGGTCCTACGGCTATGAAGACCTGGTGGGAGTCAAGACCGGCTATACTAACGCGGCGCGTTTCAGCGTGGTTTCCTGCGCGGAGCGGGATGGCATGAAGCTGATCTGCGTGGTGCTCAGGGACGAGTCCCCCGCCCACTATGAGGATACCATCGCGCTGTTCAATTATGGATTTGGCAACTTTACCAAAGTCAATGTCTCTCAGGTGGAGACGAAATATGATATTGGCAACACGGGCCTTTTCTATGGAGAGAACGATATATTTGGCAGTTCCAGACCGCTATTGTCTCTGAACCGGGAGGATTGTATTGTGCTTCCCAGGACAGTGGAGTTTGCCGATGTGACGTCCGCAATCAGCTACGACACGGAGGATGAAGGGCAGGCGGCAGTGATCCATTACAGTTATCAGGGAGTGGATCTGGGCAGCGCGTCTGTGGACCTGGCGGCGGTTCAGGAACAGGGACATGGCTTTAACAGCAGCCAGCCGGAAGAGACTGCGGGTGGGGATAGTGTCCCGGACTTTGTGTTTATTGATGTCACGAAAATATTCATCTGGACAGGGATTCTGGCAGTTGTGATATTCGTGATATGTGGAGGCAGACATTTTCTGAAGGAATATCATTTTCCTGTCCGGCGCAAAAATACCCGGCGAAGCTGGTTGAAGGACCGCAGAAAGCACCACCCCACAGAGTATGAGGAGGAGCAGGAAGTAAGCGTGACCCAGCTGCGACGTCAGCAGGTGAAGGAAGCCCGCCGACGACTACAGCGCCGTGAGGAAGCCTCTGAGGAGTCCGGACCCAGTGCGGCCCAGCTGCATCGCCAACAGGTGAGGCAGGCCCGCCGCAGACAACGGCTGCGGGAAGATGAAGAGAGGCAGGAGATAAGTTACCGTCAGCTGCATCGCCAGGAAGTGAAGGAAGCCCGCCGCAGACAGCATCGCCGGGAGCAGAAGGAAAAAACGGGAC
>CANSPM010000096.1 GCA_947648875.1 uncultured Lachnospiraceae bacterium | reverse complement strand
GAGCACACGGTTCATACCCGTGGTGTCGAGGGTTCGAATCCCCCTCTCGCTATTTAAAAGGTTCAGAAAACTTTGATAAAGTCAAGGTTTTCTTTTTTTTACTTTGAGTTTATTGATCGGTAAGTTTCACGGAACAGTAAATTGAAATTATGCAATCTTATATACGGGATATGAACTGACGATATATGATAGCCCTTCTGGCAATCAGAAGGGCTATGCGCTCACTTGTCCCAAAAGTTCCTAAATACCTCAACACCTCTGCAATACCGTATCTCCATACAGCAAATTTCTGATTTTGTATTCTTCTGGTGTTGTCCTTTCTAAATACCCCTTGAATTCTTTGTTTTTTGTTTCAAAAGCATACTGTTTTTCCCCGAGAGTATACTTGCTTTTCAGAACCCAATCGGGAATTTCCAGGCCATAATCATTTGCAAGTTTATGTGCGGCCGCCGCAAGCATACAATTTCCTTTTCTTTTACATGGTAGAAATCATCTAAAAGCTGTCCAAATCATAATGTTTTGTCTTCCTGACTGGATAGGGATACGACATCCGATATGCTATATGGTTTCTTTTTTATCCTCCGTTTTTGTTTTCATAATTATTTGATGATTGCGAAATTCCGTCACTTGCATGCGATCCGGAACTTTACCCATAGAGCAAGACCCAGCTTTTCATCCAGCGCAGGAAGGTGTCCACGTACCTGATGGATACGGTTTGTCCGGACAGTACCGGGTAAAACAGGACGAACAGAGCCACAGCAGCCGCCGCATAGAGCCCCAGCGCCAAATAGTATTTTTTCTCGGGAAACAGTTCCTTTACCGTGAGCGCGCTGTACATAATCATCAGCACCACAAAGGGCACGCTGGGAAAATAGTGATATATAAAGGTACATCTGTCCACAAACATCCAGGGCAGATACTGGGCCAGATAAGCAATGCACAGAAACAGGGCTGTCCGGTCTTTCTGTTTTATCACCAGATAGAGCATGTAGGCGAATGCGGGAATTCCCACCCACCACACCAGGGGGTTGCCAAAGGCGCTGATTCCCTCCCGGGTCGTGTCGCTGATAATGCCGGAATAATAGAAGATCGGTCGGATCATGGTGGGCCATTCATACCAATGGGAGGAATAATAATGTGTATCATTCAGATTGGCATGGTAGCGGAACATGTATTCCTGATTGGCAATCATCTTTGCCCAAAGCTGCGTCTCCCCACTCACGAAGGGGATATAGGACAACAGATAGATCAGTCCGGGAAGCAACACAAAGAATATCATGCAAAAGAGTATGGTCTTTATTGCGTTGCCCCGGAAAGTAGCAATAATTTTGGAATATAGAAGTCCGTCAGGTCCGCCGGACGGTTTCTTTAAAGCCAGGCGGTATTCCCGGTATCTGCGGTACAGCGTGAGAAAGAAAATCACGGCCAGACCAATCCCGGCATAAATGCCAGTCCATTTGCAGGCGATGCCAAATCCCATGGCGACGCCGCAGGCCCCCAGAGGGATAAAGGTCTTATACAGCGGCGTATCATAGAAACTCATTCTACTGTAACGGTCCATAAAATAGTACATCAACAGGATGAAGAAAGTCACAAACACGTCGATGGTAGCCAGCCTGGTCTGGGAAAAATGCATAAAGTCAAAAGCGAACAACACACAGGCAAAACCTGCCACCAGTCGGTCTTTGCTTATATTGCGGGCCAGCAGGTAGATCACCGGCAACATCAACACCCCCAGCAGAGTTCCCATGAATCGCCAGCCAAAAGGATTCATGCCAAACAGAAGTATCCCCGTTGACATGATAAGTTTGCCCAAAGGCGGATGGGTGGTCTCATAGGCGGGCAGACCATGAAGGAACTCATAAGCTGTTCTGGCATGATAAATCTCGTCGAAATAGGTGCTATTGCGAAAACTGATGCCCTCTGCGGGAAAAGTATCGTTTTCGTCAAACAGTTTCTGGTAGTCCGGCGCGTTAAGGGGCATGAAGGACTCTCCCGCCTCATCCGTCAGAACCAGTTCCATGACGGAAGCGATATCGGAATTGCAGGTCAGCCGGAGATAATGGCAGTCTAAAGGCAGCGGCGTATGTCCCCAGGCAAATACGCTGGTCATGGTGAGCTGTCCGTCCGTACCCACTGGTTGCCAGGTATCCGACTGGGCGGTTTTGTACTCCAGCGTAAACCAACGGTTTTCGTAATTCCCCAGGTACCAGTACAGACAGGAGGCGGTTTTCTCCTCGCCGGTATATACTTCTACCGTATCTCCCAGCCGTAATATGGCATCCGACTGGGGGGCCTTTAAGCTGCCCAGATCCCAGAAAGCCACCAGACTGTATATGGCCATAACAGTGAATAGAAGGATGGCGTCCTGGCGCAGAAAGGGCATTTTTCTCTCACTGGATGCCGGTTCATAGGAAAAATGCCGTGGAACCGCTTTCTTTCTGCGCCATTTGAGCTGGAAGGGGAGCAGGAATGTAAAGGTGGATTCCTCCTCGGGCACTTGTCGGATATCGTAGCGCATCAGTGTGTGATAGTAGGAAAAACCACATATCACCATGCAGGCGGAGACGGTCAGAATCAGTGGCGCTTTTCGGTCATAGTTCCCCGGATCATAAAAATATAATATGTATGCGGTGTTATACAGATGGATAATGGTAAATCCAAAAAAGCCCTCCAGAAATTCTTTCAGCGGGCGCAGCGCGTAGGCGAACAGGATCAGCGCCAATGCCGGATATAAGTAGCGTTCATGCATGCGGACGGAGAACAGGAACATGGACACGATCAGGAAACTGGAGGTGGTAAAGTATCTGCTTTCCTTGTTCTGGGCCCGGAAAAAAAGTATGGCGGAAAACAGCACGATCAACAGAATGATAATGGTGCCCCAGGCTCGGTAGCTGAGAAACAGAAGCCGGGCTTCCTGAGAAATCCAGTTCAGGCCGAACAGGCCCCACAGATTGAACGCGTTTACCGCCACATAGGGATAGGAACCCAGGGTGGACGTATATTGTAGAAACACCAGGTCCAGGCCGAAGGGCATACAGGCCAATATCATGAAACAGATAACGGCCAGGCCGGCAAAAAGGTTGCGAAAGAAGTTTCGCCAGCTGAAATCAAACAGGATAACCCGGTCTATGATGCCGTAAACCAGAACGGGAGTGAATACAAACATCTGAGGCTTTAAAAGCACACCGATGCCAAACACAATATAGGCTGGAATCATTTGATTTTCCGTTAAAAACCAACACATCAGCAGCAAAGCGAGCGTGAATACAGAATCCACCTGTCCCCATATGGAAGAGTTCAAAATGATTGCCGGATTCAACAGATAAAGTCCTGCAAGCATGACAACCTGCTGGGGAGGCAGTTTCCTGGACGCGATTCTGTAAAAGAGCAGTGCGGCGGCCATATCGCAGATAATCGCCGGCAGTTTGAGCAGCAAAAGACAGGGGGCCGAAAGATACGGAATCTTAAACAGGGAAAAAACAGCCCCGATGACATAAAGCACGTAGACGAATCCCGGCGGGTAATCGGCAAATACACCGGAAGCATAGAAATTTTTGATCCCCCCTTCGAATGCGAGGTTGGCCCAGCCGGCAAAGCAGGCAGTGTCCGAGGCAAATCCCCTGGAACTCCCCGCAAATATGCAGCGCAACAGAAAGGCGACCGCCAGCAGAATCAGAAAGATTTTTCTGGGATCGTAGGCGGGCTTTTTATCCATCCGATAAATGAAAAAATACATCATGCCCAAAAACAGGACAGAAATCAAGTGAACTGGCAGCATATGGCAATCTCCCCTCTTTTGCGGATCATAGCAGTCGTCTGATGACGGATACTTCCGAATATATGGACAATTATAACAAATAAATTGCCGGATATCAAATAAAAGATGACAGTTTTGCAAAATCGTGTTATACTTTTTATAGATAACAGGCAATTGCAAAACGTGATGTACAAGTGATGGGAACGGTCAATAAATACAAAAACGGATTCCAATGTGGTGGCAAGTCACTCCTATTTTGTATATATTGCCCAATCCTTGTGTTCTGAAAGGGAGTTTCGCACTCACTTATTTATAGATAATTCAAGGAGGGGGAGATGCCGATGAAAAAGAATACAATGAAAATACTACAGTATGTGGCGGGTATTTTAGTTTTGACCGCATTTGTCGTGTTTTCCGGCTACAAGCTGATTACTTCGGTTATCTCTGACAGGCGTGCCGAGGAGGAGCATCAGCGTCTGCTGAATATGGTGACTGCCGGGCGGCCTCAGACTCCCACCACAGTGAGCGCGGGAACGGATGAAAGTGGGGAGACTATGGAACTCCTTCCGACCCAGTATCCGCCTCTGTCCATCGACATGAACGCGCTCAGGGAGATGAATGGCGATTTCAGAGGATGGTTCTATTTTCCTGCGGTGGAAGTCAGTTATCCGGTGGTGCAGGGGGAGGACAATGAGTATTATCTAAAGCATTCTTACGAGAGGGAAAAGAGTAATTCAGGCAGCATTTTTATGGATTGCGGCGCATCCTCAGACTGGAGCGACAGGAATACCTTTGTGTTCGGTCATAATATGAGAGACGGCAGCATGTTTGGAACTTTCAGGGAATTGGTTGATGATTCTTCCCTGCTGGACGCCAATCCCCGTTTCTATATATATACGGAAGAAACGGTATATACCTACGAAGTCTTTTCCTATTATATGGCTCGAAAGGACAGCAATCGGTATATGGTTTTTTCGTCGGATGAGAATTATGATAAATATACCCAATGGGCGGTGGAAAACTCCAACTATGCATTTGATGTGGATCTTTCTGGAAGGCCCAATATTGTATCTCTGTCCACATGCTACGGTTCGGCAGGAACTTCCAGAAGGCTTTTGATTCATGGCGTATTGACTTTGGTGGAGCCATATGGTATAAGATAATTAATAAATTTGTAATAAGTTTGAGCCTTTTGAACAAAAAGAAGTGTCTTATTAGGTGAAAGGTATGTGTGAATTGTAGTTCGTAGGTATGCACAGAGTATTAAAGAGGGCATGAAATCATGAAAATGAAAGAAAAGGTAAGCAAATTTGTGGTAGTGACCATGGCATCGGCACTGGTCATCAGCAGTATGTTTACAGATAAAGGGTTTTCTACCCATGCAAACGAGACGACGGACTCCAATGTGCCGGAGCTGGAAAGTGTTTCCGGCAATTATGTGGTGGCAGTTGCGGAACCGATTCCGCTCTATAATTATGCTTCCCCCACAGACAACTTTTCCAAGCCTGACCTGACGAACCCTTTCCTCTATTCAGTATATGCCAATACGATGTCTAAAAGTGACCATGTGGAAGGCAATGTGGCGATTGGTTCACTGCCGGGGTGGCTGAATATATGGGGGAGCAGCAGTGCCACCGGGGACAGCGGCGTAAGCTATCTCGGTGATCTTTCTACCGGGGCGTTCCAGTGTAACGCCAGGGGAATCAGTTATGTTGTACTGCCTGAAATCAATGCGGACGGCACTGCGAATAAGTTGGAGGTGGCGGAAGGACAGGGGTACATACTACATAAAATTAATGCGGAGAACATAGAAGTTGGAAGTTTTATCACCGATAATCTCCTCAAAGGATTTTCCTATCAGAACGATATCAAAAGTGTGATTGCGAACACAATTTCCGCAAAGGCATCCTGGGCCGGAGAGTTGTACAGTCTTCCGGATATGGATACAGGTTCGGCATATGTGCTGAATATTACCGCCGGGGCATTGAGCGCGGACTTTTCTCAGGGTGAAAACTACGAAGGCAAGATTGTTGCGGCAGCGGAGGCCGGAAAAACCGTAATCATCAATATCCTGGACGGTGGAGAGGTGTCCATTCCACAGATGAACGCAAATGGCGCTTCGGACGGTTCGGAATATGCATCCTGGGCCGGGAAGGTTCTGTGGAATTTTGGCAATGCGAGTAAAGTAAATACATCGAGAGTCTGGGGGTATATTCTGGCGCCAAACGCGTCGGTTGCCAACGGGAACAATATTATTGGCGGTGTTATGGCCAATGATTTTCAGCAGAGTGGTGAAGTTCATCAGGTGAATTGGAGTGGTGTGATACCTACACCGCCGGAACCGTCAGCTCCCCCGGAGCCCGGGCCTGTAGAGACGCCGGAACCGCCCGGAGCGACAGTGCCGCCCGGGCCGGTAGAGACGCCGGAACCGCCCGGAGCGACAGTACCGCCCGGGCCTGTAGAGACGCCGGAACCGGTAGAGACGCCGGAACCGCCCGGGGCGACAGTGCCGCCCGGGCC
>CANSPM010000095.1 GCA_947648875.1 uncultured Lachnospiraceae bacterium | reverse complement strand
GTGATGAATATCCAGCCGCAAAAGCCGTCTGAATATTCATCAGCGCGCCGGCTGTGAATCCGCTGATAAGAGTTCCGCAGATTCCCAGCCAGCGCACAAGCCGAGTGATGAATATCCAGCCGCAAAAGCCGTCTGAATATTCATCAGCGCGCCGGCTGTAAATCCGCTGATAAGAGTCCCGCAGATTCCCTAGTTGCTGAGAAGCTCTTGCTCCAGTTCCTCAAAATTGTAGGTAT
Organism: uncultured Lachnospiraceae bacterium; assembly: GCA_947648875.1. Classification (GTDB taxonomy): domain Bacteria; phylum Bacillota; class Clostridia; order Lachnospirales; family Lachnospiraceae; genus Acetatifactor. The sequence goes on along the minus strand of CANSPM010000095.1, from coordinate 6,605 downwards.
TTTGTTTAAATTGGTTAAATTTGTTGCCGGCGGGAGCGCTGTTGCGGGCAATATTGGCTGTAGCGTTGTTTTTCTGTTTCTGGTGCTGCTCATCCACTTTTTTGATGTCGGCTTTATGGTGTACGTTCTCCTTGCGCCAGCTGTTTAAAATTCCCTCTGCGTATTCAAAGCGGTGCTTATCCACGGCCAGAACTGTGCGTTCGCACGCCTCAAAAATAATGTCCTGACTGAAGCCGTATTCTCGGGTCCAGCGGTTTATATACTCCAGTTCTTTGCTGGTGGGAGCGGAGGATTTTCCCAGTTCGTTCATGATTGCGTAGACGGACTTGTCATATTTAAGGGCGGCATTCTGTGCCTGTTTCGGGGAAGTGATTCCCTGCTGTGCCCAGTTGACAGCCACCTTTTCTATATAGCGGAAATCCTTTTTCCCCCGGTCCACACAGTACTGGATCAGATAGTCAATCAGGTCGTCGGAAAAATGCAGTACATCGGAAAAATAAAGAATTGTTCTCATATCCGATGCTGTCAGAGGTCTGCCCACATACACCTGCGCAACAAACAACAGCTGGGCAGTGTTTTCCTGCTCCTTGAAGCGGCGGAGCTGGTCGGCGCTGTAGGAGGGTTTTGCGTAGGGGTCCTGTTCCTGAATGTCTGTCGCCAGGTCGCTTTCGCAGGTTGCGGATACGGCAATTGTGTCTGTGACCGCAGGCTGAATGTCCGGCACGGACACAGATTCCCGGGCCTGTGGGGTCTCAGCGTTATTATTCTCGCTGTTGGGAGCGGAGACAAGATTGCGCTCTCCGGGGCACAATTCACACAGATGAATGCCGGTGAGATTCTTATCCCTGTCGTAATCCAGGGTCAGGAGCTTCTGTTTCTCCCAGTAGCGCAGGGCCCGAAGCACATCTTTCTCCGTATGGTTAAATTTATCCGCGATGTCTGAGACGCCGAAAGACATATTGGCATGAACCATGCGCAGCAGGTACAGATAGACTTTCAGTTGGGCGTCATTGGCGTCTTTCATGTATCTGTCGATAAAATAGTTGGAAATGGCGGTGGACTCTATGTAATTATCCTTATAAATCATCAATTGTGCCATGGAAAACCGTCCTTATGCAGAGTTATGCGGATTCAACAAGAATCTGCTGTTTAGAGTTCCTTAGATGTCAAATTGTATCAGCGTTTCAAAGTATATCATAAGGAAAACGAAAAAGAAATAGGCATATTGCCAGAAAGAAAAAGCCATGAAAAAGAAGGAAAAAATGTGGATACGGTGGATAATGTGGATAATTATTTTATTGGCGCAGAAATCCACCCGAAAAATCCTGTGTTGCAGCCATATAATCAAATGAAAGGATATCCACAATTTCCCAAAAAATATCCACATTTTTTCTCCGGAAGAACGGCAGAAAAAATGTGGATATGGTGGATAATTATTTTCCAAGGAGGGATTCGCCAATTTTCACCACATCTCCGGCTCCCATAGTTATCAACAGATCGCCGTTTATGCAATTTGTCAGCAGAAATTTTTCCGCTTCCTCAAAAGTGGGGAAGTAGTCGCAGTCTCTGCCCAGCTTTCGGACAGCGTTCTGCAAATCCTGTGAACTGACGCCCAAAGTATCCTTCTCCCGGGCAGCGTAGATGTCAGTCAGTACCACCCGGTCCGCCAGTGCGAGAGCCTGGGCAAACTGCTCCATAAAAGCCTTGGTGCGGGAGTAAGTGTGGGGTTGAAACATACACCACAGAGTTTTGTGGGGATAATTTTGCGCCGCCCGCAAGGTTGCTGTAATTTCTGTGGGGTGATGCGCATAATCATCTATTATAGTGACGCCATTTACATTGCCCTTGTATTCAAAGCGACGGTCCGTGCCATGAAACTCTTTGAGGGCCGACAGGGTATCTTCGCGGCTGATGCCCAGAAGATCCGCAGCGGCGATGGCGGCCAGGGCATTGTGCACATTATGGTCACCGGGAACCTGCAAAAATACCCGCAGGGGCTGGCAGTCACCCGGCCAGGAATTGCAGGGTTCTTTTCCGGAGCCAAATGAATTTCCGTCGGAATCGGTTAGTTTCGTGCCGGGACTGTGCAGCAGGAAAGAGACGTTGCCCTGCTCGTCGTGGACAATATCGCTGGCGTAATAATCACAGCAGCTGCCATGACCATAGGTGATAATCCGGCAGGACAGTCCCTCTGTCAGTTCCTGCCAGCGGTCAATATCTCCGCTGATGATGAGGGCACCGTCCTGGGGCAACAGATGGGCAAAGCGCTGAAAAGAGTGGCGGATGTCCTCCAGATCCTTAAAAAAGTCCAGATGATCCTCCTCCACATTCAGAATAAGAGCGATTTTGGGAAAGAAGCTTAAAAAGCTGTTCGTGTACTCACATGCCTCGGTGAGAAAAAAATCGCTTTTTCCAACCCTCACATTGCCGCCGATGGACTTGAGAATGCCGCCGATGGACAAAGTGGGGTCAGTGTCTGCCTTAAGCAGGATCTCGGAGAGCATGGATGTGGTAGTGGTCTTGCCATGCGTGCCGCTGACTGCGATAGGAAGCCGGTAATTCTTCATGATCTGTCCCAGAAGCTGGGCCCTGGACAAGTAGGGGATGCCTTTTTGACGGATGGCGGCAAACTCCAGATTGTCCTCGTGTACAGCGCTGGTCAGCACGGCACAGTCGATATCCTCCGTGATATGGGAGGCGTCCTCTCCGTAGAATATCCGGATGCCTTTCTGCTCCAGGACCTGGGTTATGGGACTGGACTTCCAGTCCGAACCGGACACGGAAAACCCTGCCTCATGCAGAACCTCCGCCAGACCACTCATACTGATACCGCCGATACCCACAAAATAAACGGAAACGGGGTGATTAAAATCTATCTGATACATAGCAGCGCATAGCTCCTTTTGCAAAATGTTCTAAAATTAATATATTCCTTATTATATACTTTGTGGGTAAAAAAACAAGCGCATTTTGATTTTGTGGAAATTCTGTTAAAATTGAATAAAAAAAAGAGAAAAAATAACTTTTATATGTAAAAAATATTCACAATTTCAGATGGATATGCTATAATGTGTACAAGACAGAGATAAGGAATGTTTTGTCTATTATGCGTGATTGAGGTGATGACATGATTAAGAAAGAGATGATAGCCATGTTATTGGCTGGAGGACAGGGCAGTCGCCTGGGCGTTCTTACATCAAAGGTAGCCAAGCCCGCAGTGGCTTTTGGAGGTAAGTACCGGATTATTGATTTTCCCCTGAGCAACTGTATCAATTCGGGTGTCGATACAGTGGGCGTATTGACCCAATATCAGCCGCTTCGGCTGAATACCCATATCGGAATCGGCATTCCCTGGGATCTGGACCGAAACATTGGCGGAGTGACGGTGCTTCCCCCATATGAGAAGAGCGCCAACAGCGAGTGGTATACCGGCACGGCCAACGCCATTTTCCAGAATCTGGATTACATGGAGAGTTTTAACCCGGAATATGTCCTGATCTTGTCAGGCGACCATATCTATAAGATGGACTATGAGGTGATGTTGGACTTCCACAAGGCTAATGAGGCGGAAGTTACCATTGCGGTCATGCCCGTACCCATGGAGGAGGCCAGCCGTTTCGGTATCATGATCACAGACGAAAACCGGAGAATAACCGATTTTGAGGAGAAGCCCGAGCATCCCAGAAGCAACCTGGCCAGTATGGGGATTTATATTTTCAACTGGAAGACGCTGAAAGAGGCGCTACTGACTATGGCGGATCAGCCGGCTTTGGATTTCGGCAAGCATGTCATTCCTTACTGCCATGAAAAGGGAGCGCCGCTGTACGCTTACGAGTTCAACGGCTATTGGAAGGATGTGGGGACATTAAGTTCTTACTGGGAAGCCAATATGGAACTGATTGATATTGTACCCGAGTTTAACCTGTATGAGGAGTACTGGAAGATCTATACAAAGAGCGACATTCTGCCGCCTCAGTATATGTCCTGGGACAGTGTCGTATCGCGTTGTATTATCGGTGAAGGCACGAATATTTATGGAAAAGTATACAACTCTGTGGTGGGGTGTGGCGTGACCATCGGAGAAGGGGTGGTGGTGCGGGATTCCATCATCATGAACAATGTGGTCATCGGCGCCGGATGCGAGATCAATAAGGCGATTATTGCGGAGAATGTGTTGATTGGCAAGGGTGTAAAGCTGGGCGTGGGGGATGAGGCGGAGAATGACACGGCTCCTCATATCTACAATCACGGCTTGGTGACAGTGGGTGAAAAGAGTGTGATTCCCGACAATGTCAGTGTGGGCAAGAACACGGTAATTGCCGGCGTGACTACGGCGGCGGACTATGCGGATGCCTATCTGGCAAGCGGCAAGACATTAATCAAGGCAGAGGAGAGATAACAGTGAGAGCTATAGGAATCGTATTGGCAGGTGGCAATAACCACCGAATGAAAGAGTTATCACAGAAACGTGCCATCTGTGCCATGCCGGTGGCCGGAAGCTACCGGAGCATTGATTTTACACTCAGCAATATGTCCAATTCCCATATCCAGAAAGTGGCGGTGTTTACGCAGTACAATTCCAGAAGCCTGAATGAACATCTCAGTTCGTCCAAATGGTGGGATTTCGGACGGAAGCAGGGCGGTCTGTATGTCTTTACGCCCGCGGTGACTGTAAATAACAGTAACTGGTACAGGGGCACAGCGGATGCCATTGCCCAAAACCTGACATGGCTGAAAAACAGTCATGAACCCTATGTGGTCATTGCCTCTGGCGACTGTGTGTACAAGATGGACTTTAACAAACTGTTGGAATATCATATCGACAAGAAAGCCGATATCACTGTGGTGTGCCGGGATATGGAACCGGGCACGGAGATTGAACGTTTCGGCACCATGAAGATGAACGAGGAATACCGCATTACTGAGTTTGAGGAAAAGCCGTTGCAGGCCAAGAGCAATACGGTCTCCTGCGGTATCTACGTGATCCGACGCCGCAACCTGATCGAGATGATTGAGAAATGTGTGGAGGAGGAGCGCTATGATTTTGTCCGGGACATTCTGATCCGCTACAAGGACATGAAGAGGATTTATGCCTACAAGATTAAGGAATACTGGCGCAACATTGCGTCGGTGGAGGACTATTACGGGACTAATATGGACTTCTTAAAGCCGGAAGTGCGGGATTATTTTTTCAAACAGTATCCGGATATATACTCCAAAGTGGATGATCTTCCACCCGCAAAATATAATCCGGGTGCCGATATCCGTAACAGCCTCATATCCAGTGGCTGTATTGTCAACGGTGTGGTGGAAAATTCCGTGATTTTTAAGAAGAGTTATATTGGCAACAACTGTGTGATCAAGAATTCCGTGATTTTGAATGATGTCTATATAGGGGACAACACATACATTGAGAACTGTATAGTGGAGAGCCGTGACACCATTCGCGCGGGTTCCCGTTTTGTGGGTGAGGGGGGCATCCGCATCGTGGTGGAGAAGAACGAAAGGTATGTAATGTAAAGATAAGTTTTAATAAATAAGAGAAATGCTCTGCATTTAATTCTGTTAGAACTGAATGTGTGCGGTGGCGCACGGGATTTTGGTTTATATTATACATTTAGTTAAGGGGGTTGCTTTGATGCAGATTACAGATGTACGAGTGCGTAAGATTACCAAGGAAGGAAAGATGAAGGCTATCGTGTCCATCACTCTGGACGATGAGTTTGTGGTACACGATATCAAAGTGATTGAAGGGGAGAAAGGCATGTTTATTGCCATGCCCAGCAAGAAGGCAGCAGACGGGGAACATCGGGATATCGCCCATCCCATTAACTCTGCCACCAGAGAGCATATCCAACAGGTGATTCTCGATAGCTATGAGAGAGCGTTGGCGACGCCTGATGACACGGAAGAGTAATTCATACAAACATGTATTGGGGGTAGAAAGCTGTCGCAGGGATGCGGCAGCTTTTTATAAGGGGTCAGGCGGTGTACCGATGTCATATGCAAGACAGTAGAATCCTCGCGGAGCAGGGATTCTATTCCTTCCCATATCGAATCCTCTCGTAGTCCACATGCAGGGCCTGCATTATCGCGTCTTCCGCCAGACCGGCTTTCTCCTCCATTTCCGCAGGTGTTTCATATGCTGCCGGACAGCCCTTGCGATGCTTTCTGATGGTTCGCTTATACAGGCGCCGGATTTTGGGCATTTCGCCGTTCGATTCGCGAATGGTCTCCGCCACCCGTCTGTCTTTTGTATTTTCTTCTATATCCTCGATTTGATCCCCATTTTCGTCAAGGTCCAAACGAAAGTCCCGAAAAATTCGTCGAATCATTGCAATGACGGCCCAGACGCACACAGTCCCGCAGACAATTCCCAGTATCCCAAGCAGTGCCTCCCAGAACAGCCCCGGTGTCTCGGCCGCGTCCTGTATAAAGATTTGTGCCATATCGGCCATATCCGTGCCGGGCGTCGGATACTCGACATTGTTCTCCCAGCCCGCCGGGGCCATCGGCAGATCTGTAAACCACTCCCGTATATCCGTATACTTTCGGCTCTTCAAGGGTAATGGTGGGTAAAAAACACCCACAACCCCAGTGTTTAT
>CANSPM010000094.1 GCA_947648875.1 uncultured Lachnospiraceae bacterium | reverse complement strand
AGAAAAGCAGCGTAACCTTTCAACTTTTTTTGTCTAAAGTATTGACATAAGTCCACTTCCTCTGTCAAAGGCTCACTGATTTTACATTCCAAAACACCATACAGTTCCCCATTTATTTCTGCCACCTTGGGATGTGCTGACATAACCTTTGCTGCCACTTCCCTGCTTTCATCAAAGTAATGCATAAGACCTCTGGTTTCTTCTCCTACACATTCCTCCCTTGCAATGGCTTCAGCAATCGCCTCCGCATACTGCGTGAGGTCACTGCGGTACAGATTTCCTTCATCCACACCCTCTACCATCAGATTTGCAGTAAGGGGACTGTATAAACAGAATTTTTCAAAGCAGTCATAATCAATCTCCAGCGGTTCCGCAAACTCTCCCTTGTACTGACCATACTCCTCTATCGGTCTGATGGCTCCCACGAAGCCCTCTTCCACATATCCGCTTGTTACAAGAGTTCCAACTCTTTTATCAGCGGCAAAGGATGCATAATTGATATGAGGGAGTAAGAGTTCATCCACATCAAACAATCCCGATTCTGTTACCAGAAACTTTCCATACTCTTCATCGTTATGTACCAACGGATTGATCTCAAACTCTCCAAGGTGTGTTGCAATATAAGCCACATCCGGAAAATCACATAAGCCGGTAAATTCCACCACCATTGCAAGCTGATTCATTTTTACTTCATCAAACCGCTTGACGGCATGACACATTTCATTAAACAGTGTCAACTGTTCCACCTCTCGTAAATCCTCCGTTGTCGGCACAAGGATATCCGGCAGACGTAAGTTTTCAATTTCAATGACTTCCATCTCCCAATAGTCCTGCACCTGCAACCGTTCCTTTACCTTGTTCATGGAACAGATATCCATTGGCAGGTAGAAAAACTCCGTATCCTCTCTCTTATTCTGCACCTCTACAACTGCCACAACCTCATCCGATGTAACGAAAGGCGGAAAGGTTTTCCCGTTGTACACTTCCTGCATTTCAAAACCATGCTCTACAAAGACACCATAGGGCAGGACTTCCATCCGACTCTCCTTTAATGTCTTTTCTGCAAATTCAATAAAGTTGGTCTGCGCTTTTTCTTCCTCTGATATTCCGAGAAACTCATCCAAGTAAAGACGTTCCCCGACCTGTCTGGCATCTGAAAAATCCGTAAGCAGTGAAAGACCTTTCATGCTGAATGTCAGATTGATTAAATCCTGCATGGTTGCCACACCGTAATCTTCAGCATACGCTGACAAAACTTTTCTTTCATATTCTGTCAGGCTTTCCATCCTCTTGGCAAAGAAATTAACCTCATCCATGTTTACGGTCTGACCTTCAAACCGGTGCAGGGGATTGTCCTTTTCTGACACCTCCACAAGCCTGCACATGGGTACCGTTTCCTCAATTCCAATCCTTCTCATCTGCAAATTCAATTCCGCATCTGACAAAGGCAACTCGATATTTTTTCTTCCTCCGCTTAATACCTTAATCCGCATTCCACACCTCCTGCTTTACAATTTCCACGCCACACTTCTCGATGACAAAAGCATTCACGATGAGTCTGAGTATCTCATCAGGTATCAGGTCCCGGTCTGTCAGCTCTGACAATCGGATATGCTTGGTTCCGTTATAAACATCTTTGGCCGCATGGAATAATATGTATTGCTCCAGCGTCACACCTCCAAGCCTTATCCTGTCAAAGTAAATCCCGGTATCCAGCACATTTTTACAGACTCTGTCCCAGAGTTCTTCATCCGCAGACAAAAGAAATACAGCGGCAGCATAGTTAGGTGTATGCTGTAATGCCTTTGCCCTTTTACCCATAAGCAGAGAATAAAAATTATTTCTGTGTTTCATGTTTCGGAAAATCAACTCCTTATCTGCCTCTGCAAAGATTTCCTCCACTCTTTTTTTCAGATGTTCCAACTGCATCCGGCTGATAACACAATCCACGATTTCAGAATAGTTTCCCCTGCTTTTCCAGTCCATCTCTTCAATAATGCAGATACCATACCCCCTCGGTCTGTACCCCGGTGGCTGTTGCATCTGCCTTTCCAGCACACGAAGTCCCGGCGTTAAACAAAACAATTTCGACATTTTTACCTCCAAACAAAAATAAGGCGGCACCTATTTCATTTCTAAAATAAGTACCGCCTTACATATTCATCTGCATTCCCGGTGCTGTGTCTTCCAGCGGAATGCTTTTTCTCAGTTCTGACACCTCCTGCATGATATCAAAGACTTCATCATAGGGATGATATGCCATTGCCCCGGATTCATCCACCACAACTGCAAACTCTCCTTTTAAGGTAAGAGTCAACGCTCCTCCCTGTACACCTTTCATTTTAAATCCTTTGCTTTTTGCAAGTTCTGCCACCGCAGAGAAAAAAGATGTCATTCCTTCTGTTGATATCTCTTCCTCCACAGGCTGTCTGTCTTCTGACAATGCACTGCATACAAGTTCCGTAAATTCCTGTTCGTTCATACACATTTCACGGTACCGCCTGCCATACTCTGAGATAATTTCGAAGTCATGGGAATAACAGAAGAACCCACTTGCTTCACAATCGAAAGAAATCTTTTTCAGATTCTCTTCGCCTTCAAATGCTTTTGCAAATACATACTCCCACTCATAACCGTCACCATGCGTATAAAATCTACCATCGGTTACCGGCTCTCCTGCCCGGATAGCATACTGATTAAAAGCCTCCTGTCCAAAATCATTATACTCTCCCTTTAACGAACTAAGTGGAAGACACAAACTGTACTCACCATCTCCATGATCCACCATGTAGAATGGTTTGTTTTCCGCATCAAATTTCTTTATCTGTTGACTGATATCCATAGACCACCATCCTTTCCTTCGGCATATTTACTTGTGTTTCCTATTTTGAAATTATCACTCCTTCCTGTATTTTTTCCAAATCACTCCCAAAACCTCTTTTTTACCCCTGTGCATCTTTAAAAACGGGCAAAAAAATCGGGCAAAAACTAGCCATTTTCTGGTCTAATTTTTGCCCTCAAACCACAACATCTTGTGGTCAAACCCTACTTTTTCTTCTCTTTTCCACAATACTGCATCATTATTACACACTCAACGTGGCTCGTAAACGGGAACATATCCACCGCCACAGCTCTCTCCGCTCTATACCCATTCTCCGTCATATACCGCAAATCCCTGATCAGCGTCTCAGGATTGCAGGACACATACACTACCCGCGACGGGGCCATATGCGCCACTGCCGCCAGAAATTCTTCGCTGCTGCCACTGCGGGGCGGGTCCATCAGGATCACGTCCACATGCGCTTCCGAAGCCGCCATATCCAGCAGGAAACGACCTGCGTCATTTTGATAGAACCGGATGTTTTTCACCTGGTTGATTTTGGCGTTGCTGCGAGCATCCCGCACTGCGTCCGCATTCAGTTCCACGCCGATCACCTGCCTGGCCCTGTCGCTGGCTACGATGCCCATGGTGCCAATTCCGCAGTAAGCGTCTACCACCGTCTCCTTCCCGGTCAGAGCAGCGTATTCCATAGCCTTGGCATACAATACTTCTGTCTGCACCGGATTGACCTGATAAAAAGATTTGGGAGAAATTCGAAAAATCTTTCCACACAGGCTGTCCTCAATGAATCCCCTGCCATAAATCACCTGCTCCCTGTCGCCCAGAACCATACTGGTGTTTCGGTTATTTACATTCACCACGATGGAGGTGATCTCCGGATGCCGTTTTAACAATGCTTTCACAAAATTATTCTTGGAGGGCAAAATGGGAGAGGTGAGTACCAACACCACCAGAATCTGCCCGGATGTCTGTCCTCTGCGGATCAGGACGTGGCGCAGCAATCCATACCCCGTATCCTCATTGTACGGACGGATTCTAAAAGAGGGGAGCAATTCACGGATGGTCACAATAATGGCATCCGCCTGCTGGTTTTCAATCAGACAACTGTCTACCGGCACAATCCGGTGTGTTCGTGCCTCATAGATGCCGGATATGGGCTGATGCTTTCTGTTCTCCCCAAACACGGCATGCACCTTGTTCCGATAATACAGAGGCTGTTCCATGCCCCGTATCCCTTCCAGCTTACAAAAGGGCGCCAGCAGCTTTCTCATCTGTTTTTCCTTCTCCTTCAGTTGCTCCTGGTAGTTTATACCAATCCACTGACAGCCGCCGCAACGCTTCGCCACAGGACAGGAATAATCCGCCAGCTTGTCTCCTGCCCTCCGATCTGTCTGATTTTTCTCACGACAGACATGTTCTGTAGTATAGAAATGTTTCTTATTCTTATCTGTTTTCATCTGAGTCACCATTCATACCTGCCTTTATCCTGAATCAAGTCCTGACACACTCCAAGATGCTCCACACCGACCAGCATTCTCCGATATTCCGATTACCCTCCGGATACGGTTCGAAAATGCGTTCATGGCATATGTCTCTTTAGGCAACTCCATTATAAGCAATATTTTGTATAAATACAATCTTTTTCTGCCCCATTAAAAACGGGGATGCGATATTTACACAAAAAGAGCAGGTATCCCTGCTCCTTTATCCGTAACTTATTTTCCTGTTCAGACTACCGTCCTACACCGCCTCTCCTCTCTGGTCCACATATCTGCGCAGGGCCTCCTGGGCCTCCTGGGGACTCAGCGACCATTCCTCCAGCATATTGTCAATGCTCTCCAGTTGGATATTCCGCTTCTCCTTATACATCTCCGCCAGTTCCTGTCTCTCCGATTCGATCCGAGCTGTCAGCGCTTCTATGAGCTCCTCCTTGGCCGCGATCTTTTCTTCCAGTGTCTTTCTCGGTCCTCGTGCCATATTTACCTCTCTTTCGCGCCATAGCGCCTGCAATATTATATTTTCAGGAGAATCCTTCCCGCTTTTTCAAAACTGGCTGCTGGAAATATCTCCCACCTTTAATTCAGTATATGGACAAGACCCGAAAAATATGCATATATTTGCGGAATTATCCGTTACTTATCCAAGATCCATAGACCATTCATGTATTTAAAAAATAGACTAAAATTCGTATTTATGTAACTGCCAACATATTCAACGCAAACTCTGTCGACACAAATCTCAACCCATGATGGTTCAAACTGGTAACTTTTAACCCCAAACTCTGGACGCTTTTTATAATCTTGTACAGCATCATTTTGCGCAAGGTTATCTATCTCACTAAAATTTGCAAGAAACTCAGCAAATTCCTCTCTTGAAATCGTATTTGCACCATAAAATTCTATTCCTGTTTCCTGATCGGTGATGACATCGGGAAGCGCCTCCATACTTTGTATATATTCTGCCAGATGTAAAAAATTAAATCGGTTATACCGGAAATCTATCTCCATATGTTTTTCCTCTTCATATAAATAACTGTTAAATCCTATAAATATTTGTCTGCAAACTACAGTGCGTATGATTGACTTATAGCCAAAGAGACTCCAATCCATCAGAGAGAACTCCGATTTAATCCGTCCACAAAAAGAAAAGTGCCCTAACCCTCATAAAATCAAGGTTCTGACACTTCTCATTGTATCGGAGTGGCGGGATTCGAACTCGCGACCTCCGCCTCCCTAAGACGGCGCTCTAACCAAGCTGAGCCACACCCCGTGACAAAAAGTATTATAACTCCTCATTCCAAAAAAAGCAAGGCTTTTTTGCAAAATTACACAAGAAAAACGATCTTTGTGTAAATACTTGACATAATATCTCAAACAGGTATATTTATTGTATATTTTGCACATATATCCACTGCCAGGGTACCGGCAATGTCAGTTATCCAAACTTACCTCTGTATGCGCACCGCTGGCAAAGCCAGCGGTATTGTGCTGATCGGTATTTGAATGTGAAACATCCAAACCTACTTATGCCCCTATATAGCCGGAGCCTGTCCCTGATAAAACTCCCTTTTCAGCCACGTCCCCCGATATTAGTCCTTCTTTTCCAGCAGCCGTACAAGATAATCCCATACGCGCTGGGTCGAAGAAATGCTCAAAGTTTCCTCTGTAGTGTGAATATCATACATGTTGGGTCCAAAAGAAACCCCGTCCAGATCTGTGATCTTGGATGCCAGAATACCACACTCCAATCCCGCGTGAATGGCTTCCACCCGGGGACTTTGGCCGTACATCTCCTCATACAGGGCAATCATCTTATTTCGCAGAGGGGAATCCACCCTAAAAGCCCAGCCCGGATAATCCCCCGTGATCTCACAGCGACCGCCTGCAAGAGTCGTCAATGCCTGTACCTTGTCGAGCAGCGCCTGCTTGCTGCTGTCCACACAGCTGCGCACGGAAAATTCCGCCGACACCCTGCCGCCCTCCACTTTCAGGACTCCCAGATTCAGTGAAGTCTCCACCAGCCCCTGCACATCGGCGCTCATAGCCTGAACGCCGCAGGGCAGGCTGTACAAATAATTCGTCGCCCGCTGTAGGTCACCGCCCGCCAGGCATTTAGCGACCGCCTCACCCTGGGAAGAAATTGTGACAAAAACTCCCGGGTCTTTGGAGGCCAGCTCCCGTTTCAGCACTGCGTCATATTCCTGCACCATCCCTGTAAGCTGTTTTTCGTCTTTCTCCGCCGCTACAATCCGGGCACTGGTCACTCTGGGAATCGCGTTGTCCGCCAACCCACCTTCACAGTCACAAAGTCCTATCGAGACGTTGCCTGCCAGCTTCTGCAAAAGTCTGGCCATCAACAGGTTGGAATTGCCCCTCCCCTTGTGGATCTCCGCCCCGGAATGACCGCCTTGTAAGCCGCCCACTGTCACTTCATACACCGTTCCCGATCTGTCCTGACACCTGTCTGACAGATCAACCAGACAATTCATCCTTGCGCCTCCCGCGCAGCTGGTCAAAAAGATCCCCTCCTCCTCGGAATCCAGGTTCAACAACCGATGTCCTTTCAGCATGGACAGGTCAATGGCTCTTGCACCGTCCATCCCCACTTCCTCGTCCACGGTAATCACCACCTCCAGACGGGGATGCCGCAAAGTGTCATCATCCAGCAGCGCCAGCGCGTAGGCCACTGCAATACCGTCGTCACCTCCAAGACTGGTTCCCTCCGCATAGATTCTGTCCCCGTCCACGGCAAGTTTAAGCGGCTCCCTGGTCATATCTATAGCATACTCCGGCTTATGCACTGCCACCATGTCCATATGCCCCTGTATAATCAGAGCGGGCTCCCTCTCATAGCCGCTTACGGCTTCCTTAATAATAATTATATTTTTAGCTTCATCCTGAATATATTGTAGTCCCCTTTTATCGGCAAAATCCGCCAGATAATTGCTGATAGCCTCCACATTGCCGGAGCCGTGAGGTATCTGCGCTATATCTTCAAAATATGCAAATACTTTCTCCGGTTTTATTCCTGTTAAGACACCCATGGCCTGTCGTCCTCCTTTTGCTGTAATGCAGACTTACCCCACCTTATATCCCGTCCCCCATACCACTTTAAGATATCTGGGTTCCTTGGGATTTCTCTCAATCTTTTCCCTGATGTGACGGATATGCACGGCGATGGTATTGTCAGCGCCGATGGCCTGCATATGCCATATGGCCTCGTAGATCTGGGTTATAGACAACACTCTTCCCCTCTCCTGCACCAGTAGTTTCAAAATCTTATACTCAATGGGAGTCAGCCTTACCTCCTTATGATCCACAAAAACCTGCCTGGTGTTGTCATCAATCACCAGACCGTCCACCTGATAGATTTTGTCTATATTGGCACACATATTCACAAGCTGTGTATATCGCCGCAGCTGGGATTTGATCCGAGCCAACAATTCCAACGGATTGCAGCCGCTCACTACATAATCATCTGCCCCTGCGTTCAGCGCCAGAATCTTGCTGGTCTCATCGTCACGGGCAGAAACCACTATAATAGGCAGACTGCTCATCTGACGGATCTGCTGTAGGGTCTCCAGCCCCTCTGTAATATCCTGGTCCTGATCCGACCATACGACGTCGGTTATCAGTAGATGAATCTGCTGCCCCGCCATGATCTGGCGCAGCTGTTTCCTGCTCTCCGCCACCAAAAGCCGAATACTCTCTCCTCTCAGAAGCGGTCGCAGGGACGCTGTAATCCCGGTATTGTTATTGTAGATCACAACATTTTTGTCCATAAGTCTATCAATCCTTCCTATCTAAAGTTCCGCATATCCACTCCGACCACAAAGGCCCGTGATCCATCTCCGGCCTCT
>CANSPM010000093.1 GCA_947648875.1 uncultured Lachnospiraceae bacterium | reverse complement strand
ATATATAGCATATCAGGAAAATGTGTCCAAATTGTAGATGAAACCGAAAGAATTAATGAAGAAAAAATGAAAAAACTGGGAAACAGAGGTTCCGGAAACCCAGATAATTCTATTGTATAGAGAGGAGGATGGATTCGTATGGAGAGATGGGCGAGAGCAAAGTATCAGCCGGTTCTTCCGCTGGGGGAGGACGGGCGACGCGTCACAGGCAGCAGGGAGCACATCAGCCTTTCCAAAGAAGCGGCAAAGGAAGGCATGGTGCTGCTGAAAAACCAGGGAAATGTGCTTCCTCTGGCGAAAGGCAGCAGGGTGGCGCTGTTCGGAAAGGCGACCTTTGACTATGTGAAGGGCGGCGGCGGAAGCGGAGATGTGACAGTGGCCTACACCCGCAATCTATATGAGGGGCTGAAGGAAAAGGCCGAGCATGTGGAAATCTTTGAGGAGCTGGCGGATTTTTACAGAGAGAATGTGAAGGAACAGTATGTCCGGGGCAGAGGACCCGGCATGACGGTGGAGCCCGCGCTGCCGGAGGAACTTCTGAAAAAGGCCAGAGCTTTTTCGGATACCGCCATTATCAGCATCTGTCGGTATTCCGGCGAGGGCTGGGACCGAAAGAGCGTCTATGACAGGAGAAACAAGACGGACGACACGGTGATCGCCGGGCAGGAAGAGACGCAGGAGGCCCGGGACGAAGTGTTTGAGGACGGCGATTTCTATCTGACGCATGGGGAGAAAGCCCTGGTGGAAGCGGTAAAGAATCTGTTTCCCAGAGTGATCGCGGTGCTGAATGTGGGCGGCATGGTGGACACGGACTGGTTTGCCCGTGAGGATAAGATTCAGTCCGTCCTTATGGCCTGGCAGGGCGGCATCGAGGGCGGGCTGGCGGCGGCGGAACTGCTCGTCGGTGAAGGCAATCCCAGCGGCAAACTGTCGGATACCTTTGCCAGAAATCTGGAGGACTATCCCTCCACTTATAATTTCCACGAGTCGGATGCCTATGTGGACTACACCGATGATATCTATGTGGGATACCGCTATTTTGAGACCATTCCCGGCGCGGCGCAGAAGGTGAACTATCCCTTTGGCTTTGGACTGTCCTACACGAAGTTTACGTTATCCATGCCCCTTGTGGAAAAGAGGGGGCATCATCTGCGGGTTGTGGTGGATGTGTGCAACTTTGGAGAGACGGCGGGAAAAGAGGTGGTGCAGGTCTACTACGGCGCTCCCCAGGGCAGGCTGGGAAAGCCCGCAAGAGAACTGGTGGCTTTTCAAAAGACAAGGCTGCTACAGCCCGGGGAGACACAGACTGTGGTGTTGCGGTTCAATATAAACGATATGGCGTCCTATGACGATCTGGGCAAGGTAACGAAGTCGGCCTACGTTCTGGAGCGGGGAGAATATCATTTTTACGTGGGCACATCCGTGCGGGACACGGTGGAGAGCAATTATGTGATGGTACAGGAGGAAGATGTGGTAACAGAGCAGCTTTCTCCCAAAATGGTTCCCACCCAGCTAGCCAAACGCATGTTGGCGGACGGCAGTTTTGAGCAGCTTCCCCAGAGTGAGCCCGTGGATACGGACGCGAGCGTATTTCCGTCCAAACTGCCGGAGAAGGAGACCGGCGGGGTTACGCCAGTGGTTAGGCATCGCGACAGCTATCCTCTGTGGGGGAATGTGGATAACAGACCCAAGCTGATAGACGTGGCGGAGGGCAGAATGTCCCTTGGGGATTTTGTGGCCCAGCTTCCTGATGAGCAGCTGGCGGAACTTCTGGGCGGACAGCCAAACACCGGTGTGGCCAATACCTTCGGTTATGGCAACCTGCCGGATTACGGCGTGCCCAATATCATGACTGCGGACGGACCTGCCGGAGTGAGAATCGCCCCGCAGTGCGGTGTCTGCACCACTGCGTGGCCCTGTTCCTTTATGCTGGCCTGTACATGGAATCCGGAGATTGTCAGGCAGGTAGGGGCGGCGGGCGGTGCGGAGGCCAAGGAGAACAACATTGGCGCATGGCTGACTCCGGCCGTCAATATTCATCGGAGCCCTCTCTGCGGCAGGAATTTTGAGTATTATTCCGAGGACCCTTACCTGACCGGAAAAATGGCAGGCGCCATGGTGACAGGTATTCAGAGCAATCATGTGGCGGCTACGGTAAAGCATTTTGCCCTGAACAATAAGGAGACGAACCGCACGGAAAGCGATTCCCGCGCTTCCGAGCGGGCCATCCGGGAGATTTACCTCAAGGCCTTTGAGCTGATTGTAAAGGAGGCGAAGCCTTGGAGCATTATGTCCTCCTACAATATTATCAACGGCTATCGCGCCTCCGAGAACAGAGAGATGCTGGAAGATATTCTCCGCAGCGAGTGGGGCTTTGAGGGCATGGTGACCACCGACTGGTGGACCCACGGCGAGCATTACAAGGAAACGAAGGCGGGAAATGACGTCAAGATGGGATGTGGCTTTCCTGAAAGACTGCTGGAAGCCATGGAAAAGGGGGCTCTTACCAGGCAGGAGATGGAGACTTGTGCCCGGAGAATTTTAGGACTGATTTTAAAGATTGACTGATCAAACCGTATGGGAGGCCTCCTGCGCCGGCAGATTTGTGCAGGGGGCCTCTTTGACGGCAATATATCCTCTGTCTCAAAGCCTAACCTACAATGTTCAGCTTTTTCAGATGTTACACAAATAGTAAACTCGCAGTCCTCGCTAATCCATTTGTTCATACGCACTTCTCCTCCGTTAAGCCCGATTTGTATACTTGATTATAATATATTTGCTGGCTACTTGGAAATGTATATTTATAAGTTCGTTTCTACTGGGTACTTAATTCCGAAAAGAGCGATAAGAAATATGTGAAAATTCTAAAAATAGGACTTGCATTTTAAGCATATCGTGCTATAATAAAGTTCATGGAAGCATAGCTCAGCCGGGATGAGCGTTCGCCTCACACGCGAAAGGTCAGGAGTTCGAGCCTCCTTGCTTCCATTTTTTTATCGGCTGGAAGTTTACCGGTTTAAAGTGCAAAACTTTAAACCGGTAAACTATGCCATCACAGGGAGCAGGGCCCGGACTTGCATATATTCAGGGAACGCGTGTAATTCTATTTAAACAGACAATATTGGAATGAACACTAAAATTGTAGCCTGGGGCTTATGAGAAAACCGTATATCCGGGTTTTAGCAGGGCCTTAAATGAGAATTTTATATGGTTTACGATGCATAAGAAAGGGAGCGGTCATCGGTATGAGCAGAGAGAGACAGGGCAGCCTGGTATCCTTCCGCCCGGATATTAAGGTAGTGGATTGTACGTTGAGAGACGGCGGACTGGTAAATAATTTCCGTTTTACGGACGAGTTTGTGAAAGATTTGTATCTGGCCAATATCAAAGCCGGAGTGGACTACATGGAGTTTGGCTACAAGGCTTCCAGAGAGATTTTCAAGAGGGAGGACTTCGGCAAATGGAAGTTCTGCGACGAGAAGGACATTCGGGAAATTGTGGGAGACAACAAGACGGACATGAAACTCTCCGTCATGGCGGATGTGGGCCGCACAGACTTTAGGAAGGATATTTTAAACCGCAAGGACAGTGTGATTGATCTGGTGCGGGTGGCCACCTATATCAACACGATTCCGGCCGCCATAGAGATGCTGGAGGATGCCAAGAAGAAGGGCTATGAGACTACGGTGAACATCATGGCGGTGTCCAAGGTCAGCGATGTGGATCTGGACGGGGGACTGGAACTGCTGGCCCAGAGCAGTGTGGATGTGATTTATCTGGTGGACAGCTTCGGCGCGTTTTATCCTGAGCAGGTGGAGCGGCTGACGGATAAATATCTGGATGTAGCGGCGAAATATGGGAAAAAGGTGGGTATGCACGCCCACAATAACCAGCAGCTGGCCTTCGCCAACACTATTGAAAGTCTCTCCAGAGGCGCAAGCTATCTGGACGCCACAGTCAGCGGCCTGGGCAGGGGCGCAGGCAACTGTTACATGGAGTTATTACTGAGTTTTCTTCGCAATCCCAGGTATAATAAGATTGCCATCATGAATTTTATCGAGAAACATATCGGCAAATTAAAGGAGGAGGGGGCTGTGTGGGGGTACGATATTCCCTATCTGCTCACAGGCACTCTGAACTGCCATCCCTCTTCGGCCATTCAGTTCATCAGGGAAAAGAGAACGGATTATGCCATGTTTTACCAGGATTTGATAGACACCGCGTTATGAACGGTGGACTAGCGCGGCGCTGAAGGAAATAAAAGGTCCCTTCCGGCAAAAAGGTGGAGGGGGCTTTTTGCACTTCAGGGTCATCCGGGAGGAGGGGTAAAATGTTAAAAGAATGTTAAAAATAATTTAAGAAAGTATTGGGAAATATTACAAGATGTGTTATACTGAGAAACAGCATGAGTTTTGGAAAAAGGACAAACAGTGGAGTGTACGGAATCGAGGTATAACATACTATGAAAAAAAGCGTGATCTGCGTGCTGATGGTGGGAGTGGGCTTACTGACAGCCCTTCTATTGCAGAGGGCCTCTATGGAGCAGCCCGCAATAGCGGTGGCAATGGGGGCGGATAGCGGCGTATATGCCAGTGAAGAAACGGGCGGAAAAGCCCCGGTGGCTTTGTCACAGCCCGATTCCGCGTCAAAGGAAGGAACTGTTTTTGAATCGGAGTCTGCGCCGGGCGAGTCGGCAGCCCTGTCAGAATCGGAGAAAGTTAAGGAGCCCGCTGTAGATGGGGAGTCAGAGCCGCTTAAGGAGGAGGACGGCGACATGGAATCCGCAGCGGATCTGGGGGAAGAGGCGGAGGCGGAGACCGGAGAATCCCAGACGGTATCGTCACATGCAGAAGATGCGTCAAAGGAGGAGATCCCCACGGAGGAAACCGTCGGGGAGGAGGAGAGCGAGTATGCGAATCTGGCCATTGCCCAGGTGGATCACTATGTAAATGTGCGCCAGGAGCCGGGTACGGACAGTGAGATTTTAGGCAAGATCTACAACGGCGCCGTAGCGCAGATTCTGGATATAGCCGGGGAAGAGCAGGACTGGTTCCATGTGGTGTCCGGCAGTGTGGAGGGATATATTAAGGCAGAATATTTTCTCTATGGGGACGCGGCTGTGGAGGCGGTAGACGACTATGTGACCCGCTATGCTACGGTGATTGCAAACCGGCTGAATGTGCGGCAGGAGCCGGGTACGGATTCCAGGCGGATCGGCTATATCAGTCACGGGGAAAAGGTAAAGATTCTGGAGCCCAAGGAAGACTGGCTGCTGGTACAGTATACAGAGGGACAGACCGGTTATGTCGCAGCCGAGTATGTGACGGTCTCGGAGGAGTTTATCTATGCAAAATCCATAGAGGAGGAGCGGGCAGAGCAGGCAGCCCAGCGGGAACTGGCAGCGAGGATGGCGGCCCAGGAGCAGGCCACACCGGAGAATACCGTGGTTACCCCTCTGACCCCCCCGGCTGCTCTCTATACATCCAACGAGGAACTGCGCCGCTCCATCGTGGATTATGCCATGCTGTATCTTGGTTATCCCTATGTACACGGCGGGAGAAGCCTGGCGGGAGGCACGGACTGTTCCGGATTTACCTGCTACATATATGCGGATTTCGGCTATTCTATCAGCAGAACGCCCTCCGGCCAATACAGTTCTGACGGGAGGAGTATCGACTACAGCGAGATCCAGCCGGGAGATATCATCTGTTATGGGAAAAGCAAGTGTACCCATGTAGGCATGTATATCGGGGACGGGCAGATTATTCACGCGGCCAATTCCCGCAAGGGCGTGGTGATCTATGATGCCGGTTATGACAATATTCTGGGCGTCAAGAACATTATTGACTGAGGGGCCATTTTAGAGGGGCGCTGCATATTTCCGAAGACCATTTAAGCAGGTCGTCCAGGCTTAAATTGACACCGCCATAGGAGCGGATGCCATGCCGGGCGGCCTGTTCCTGGGTGTATTCCTGCAACAGATAGATCCCCTCAAAGCGCACGGGACCGCTGGTGTACTGGCAAACCAGGGGAATTGCGCCGCTGCGGCTCTCCGCGATGGAGACCCCGTATTCGTCCACATGAAAAGTCACCCAGGCCATAGCTTCCAGCATACAGATTCCTTCCTTTTGGGTGGATACATAATTGCCCAGCGAATAGAAGCACAGGGCGCGATTGCCGTTCTCCGCCTGAATCCATTCCACTGGCTGTACCACATGAGGATGGGTTCCAATGATCACATCCGCTCCCGCCTCCACCATTTGCAGAGCAAATTTTTCCTGATAGCTGGAGGGAGTGGTGGAATATTCCGTGCCCCAGTGCGGACAGACCACCACCACGTCCGCCAGTTCCCGGGCCGTTCCGATGTCCTCCAATACCTGGGGATTCAGGGTGGTAAAATCCAACTGGCCGTTCTGGCGATTATAGTCGCAGAGAATATGCAGATGACCTCTGATGGAAGAGGGAATCACTTCCATGTTAGGACCATAGGTATAGTTGAGGATGGCGAAGGTTACGCCCTGGACAGTCATATAGCCGATGCCGTTTTCATCGGTGTGCCAGTCGGCGGTTCTGTCTCCGAAGGCGTGAGCGGAACCGGCAGAGGCCGCGCCGGATTCCTCCGATCCCGAAATGCCCAGCATCATTACCTCCGGGTGCCGTTCCCGCCAGAACGCGGCGCAGTATTCCAGTCCCTGGAGTTTCTGATCTGCCGCATGGTTGGAGGCGTGAAGAACCACATTGAAATCGGCGGCGGCAATGGCGTCTCCCACCTCCGTAGGGGAGTTGAAATCAGGATAGCCGGAAAATCCCAGGTCATTGCCTCCCAGAATGGTCTCCTGGTTGATAATCCTGATATCTGCGGCCTGGAGTTGTTCGGAGATGTCTTCATACAGTGAATTGTAGTTGTAGCTTCCGTCCTGCTGCAACCCACTGTACACGATGCCCATATGCATCAGGTTGTCCCCCACCATCATCAGCGATATATCGTATTCGGGAAAGGGGGTGGGGGCGGGTGTTGGCGTGGGAGGAATGGTATAGATCGGCAGTCCGGTGTCGTCCAGAAGGACATTTTCCTCCTGTGTCTGCCCGGCGGTGTCTACAAAGTCGTCTCCACAGCCAATCAGCAGGACCAGGAGCGCCAGTGGAATTGCCAAATAAAGTATGTATTTTTGTGCTTTCATAATTCTTTCTCCTGTTGGGGACTATTGATCTCTTGATCGCCGCGCAATGGCTCTGCATCCTCATGAGAGAAAGACGCAGGTTTTCCCATTGGCGCGGGGAAGTGGAACACATTATTCCGGGATTTTGTATCCCCGGACATTATACTACAAACAATCGCAAAGGAAAAGAAAAAAGTGTGAAGGAGTTTTATGGAAAAACGTATAAAAAACTATCTGGCCTACATGAAAAAACTGACGGCGCAGGAAGGAGCGCTTCAGGCTGGGGACGCGGCGGAGATTATGAAAGATCTGCTGATACAGATTCATTTCTTTCAGCATGAGAGATTGGTGCATCTGATTGTGACGGCAGTTTTTGCCATATTGACAATGCTTGTATTTCTTGGCTGCGTGCTGACATCACAACGGGAGCTATATATGATAGTAGCCTTGTTGCTGGTGTTGCTGGTGCCTTATATCCGGCATTATTATATTCTGGAAAACGGGGTGCAGAAGTTGTATGAGTACTATGACATTCTGAAAGAAATATGTAGCAAATAGCACACTTTTGGGTTCTTTTTCCACAGATGTCTATTTAAATTAAGTATATTTCGTTCAATAAAGTGTGATGGATTTAAACTATTATAGAATCATAGGGAAATTGGAATGCGAAAGTGCACAGGGGAAAACCTTGAGGTACATAATGGTAGGGAAGCCATAGTTCAAGGTAGTGCATTGAGTTGAACATTTTCTCATAAAAGGGGAAAAGTGTCCGCAATGTAAAAGGGGATGGATGCAAGTATGCACCAGGCAGGTTTGCATCATACAAGTGCGCATTATGCGGACACGAAAAACTAAAGGAATAGGTATCAGAAAAAAGGGTCAGCGGAAATCTCGATGGCTCTTTTTTTCTGTGTGTTTGTAAACGGTAGATAGTGCGTACCTATACAAAACACGGATTGACTGTTCCGCAGCGTTATTGTCCATGCGAATCAGCTTGCAAAAAGAACAGGGTGTAGTATATGTTAGTGGCGCCGAAGACTCATAAGTGGGATATGAGCCCGTATTATGGCAGGTACACTGGTATGTGAGAGAAAGAACGAACTGTAGGAGGTGCTGTTCTTTCTCTTTT
>CANSPM010000092.1 GCA_947648875.1 uncultured Lachnospiraceae bacterium | reverse complement strand
GAGCAGAGGACTGAAAATCCTCGTGTCACTGGTTCGATTCCGGTTCTGGGCATTATTTTATTGGAAAAAGCGGCGGAAAAGGTAAAAACATCCTTTTTCTGCCGCTATATTTATGTTATACTGTAAGATGGAACTTAAAGTAGAAGTGGAGTCTGGAGAGCATGGCGTTGAAAAAGCGGTCCATTTATTTTCTTACATTTCTGTTGTGTTTGACAATTGAGATTTTAATTGCCTTGTTTGTACAGGACCGCTTCGTACGTCCCTATTTGGGGACGTATTAGTGGTAGTAGTTCTTTATTTTCTGGTAAGAACTTTCTTTCCCAAGAGATGTAAATGGCTTCCAGTGTTTCTGTTTCTATTTGCTACAGGTATAGAATTTTTGCAGTATCTGAATTTGGTGGAATTGCTGGAGCTATCTGACAATAGATTGATGCGGACTATACTGGGATCTGTTTTCGATTGGAAGGATATAGTCTGTTATGGTGTAGGCTGCGCGGTTTTGCAGATAGGGGAACTGTTTCAAGGAAAAGAGAAATAGAATATATCAGATTGAGTGTGTTTATAGCAGTGCGGATTCGTAGTATGTTTTGGGTTGCGCACAAGAAAGGAAAATATGGATATCGGAGTAAAAGGAAATTGGCAGAGCCGCATCAGGCGGCGCAATGAGAAGCAGGCGGAACGGTTTCGGCGGCGTTATCAGATCGAGCATCGGCTGTACCATGCCATAAGAGAGGATGCAGCGGATATTCTTCATTCCTCAAATTTTTTAAAGACCAGGCATCATGTACAACATGGGTCCATGACGGTAAACAATCATTGTATGAATGTGGCCAAATGTAGTCTGTATCTCAGCGAGAAGCTGGCAAAATTGCATATTCGCTGCAATCGCAGAGAATTAATCCGTGGGGCTCTACTGCATGATTATTTTCTTTATGACTGGCATGACAAGGATCATGTGCAGATTCATAATCTTCACGGTTTCTATCATCCCGGAATTGCCTTGAGAAATGCGTCTGCCGAATATCGACTGACGCCCAGAGAGAGGGATATTATCAAGAAACATATGTGGCCCCTGACAGTAGTGCCTCCCATGTGCAGAGAGGCCTGGATCGTGACTATGGCGGATAAATGGTGCTCTACTCTGGAGACTTTGCGTTTGAGACATGGACATGGAGCGCTCAGATATTTGGCGGTAAGCGAAGACGAGGGCTGATCTAAACAGGTTTAAACAGATAGGGATTATATTTTTGATTACAGAATAATCTGATATACAAGGGAAAAGGTAAGAATGTTTTGTGATCTGGGAAGAATGGTAAAAGGCAGGGATATAATTTGGATAGGCTATTTGAGAGGCTGAAAGACTATGGTGAGGCGGACATTTATCCCTGCCATATGCCAGGACACAAGAGACACGGAATGGGGGCGTTGCCGGAGCAGTTGGCCAAGCTGGATATTACGGAAGTAGAAGGCTTTGACAATCTGCATCAGCCCGAGGGGTATTTGCGGGAATTACAGCAATATGCGGCTATGGTATATGGGGCAGAGGAATCCTACTATCTTGTGGGGGGGAGTACCTGTGGTATACTCAGTGCTGTCAGTGCGGCGATTCCAAGAGGAGGCAGGTTGCTGGTTGCCCGCAATTGTCATAAATCTATCTATCATGCCGCATATCTTCGCCAGCTTAAGCTCTCTTATCTATATCCGCATCGGCGGTCGGAAGTAGATATCTGTGAGGCGATATCCGCCGGACAAGTGCGGGAGGAGTTGGAGAGACAACAGGATATTCAGGGCGTGTTGATTGTGTCTCCAACCTATGAAGGTCGAATTGCGGAGGTGGAAGAAATCGCGGAAATTGTACATGATTTCGGCATACCGCTGATTGTAGATGAGGCCCACGGCGCACATCTGGGTTTTCATTCTGCCTTTGCCCGGGGAAGCAGTCGCGCCGGAGCGGATCTGGTAGTTACCAGTGTCCATAAGACTTTGCCCGCAATGACGCAGGCGGCGCTGCTGCATGTAAATGGTTCGCTGGTGGATCGGCGGCTGCTTCGGCGGTTCCTGAGCATTTACCAGAGCAGCAGTCCCTCCTATGTATTGATGGCCAGTATTGAAAATGCGCTGCATCTGGCCTTCGAGGATGGGCAGATGCTTTTCCAGCAGATGTTTGACAGATGGAAACAGATGTTGGAACGACTGGCGGTCTGTAGGGCTTTGACCATATGGCCGCCTGTCTGTTTGCCTCTGACAGAATATCAGAAGCATCAGGATATAGGCAAATTAATCATTTCCACACGAGATACGGAGACGACCGGTCAACAATTATATCAGGTATTGCTGGAAAAATACGGTCTACAGATGGAGATGGCTTGTGACAGCTATGTTCTGGCCATGTTTACCATAGGGGATGAGGAGTCAGGTTACGAGAGACTGACGAGAGCTCTGCTGGAACTTGACAGCCGGATGGCGCGGGCGGCATCCGGGAGCGCTGAGTCGAAAAAAAGAGATGTGACATCATGGGAGAAAACCAGCGTGAAGGAATCGGAAGAGAGCAGAACGGTGCCACAGGAAAAAGCTACCGGGAAGGAATCGGAAGAGAGCAGAACGGCGCCACAGGAAAAAGCTACCGTGAAGGAATCGGAAGAGAGCAGAACGGCGCCACAGGAAAAAGCTGCCGTGAAGGAATCGGAAGAGAGCAGAACGGCGCCACAGGAAAAAGCTGCCGGGAGGGAATTGAAACCGAGCAGAGCAATGCCACAGGAGAAAACCGGCGAAATGCAATCGGGAGCGAACAGAGAAAGTATACCGCTTTCAGAGTGCTGGGATCAATCGGTGGAATGGATTGCGCTGAAAGATGCGGTAGGCAGATATGCGGGAGAGTTTGTGAATATTTATCCCCCCGGTACGCCTATTTTGGTACCAGGCGAAAAGATCCGGGAAGGGGACAGGAAGCTGATCCGGCGCTATCTGGAGGACGGTCTCAAGGTGCAGGGAATTACCATGCATAATGCAGAACCAGTGCTGGCGGTGCTGGCAGGGACTACAAGGAGATACTCGAAAGAAACTTTGGAATAGATTCCCGGGTGCGGCAGACGCGGTCGGATTGTAATCTATGAAACTCCTGCAATTTGGACTCTACAGAGGGAGGACCTGGGAAATCCCGCTCATAGAAGTCATGCCGTGAGTACTGTAGTGATCTCCCCCCTAAAGTTATATAAAAGTTATATAAAAGGAAATGAAAAAATACAGGACAGATGAACGGATTAGTGCTAAAATATAAAGAAGAGAAGAGGCATGTTTCCCAGTGTACTTGTCCCATTTACATTTCGCCAAATGACTTGCCTGAATTTCCATCTGCCGCGTTGTTGGCGGATAGCGATGTTACCGCATCGCCTTCCTCCGCTGCTTCGCAGACTGAAAATGCATTCTGCGTCATTTCGCTGAAAGTAGATGTTCCGGTACACCAGAAGCACGCCGATTCATGATGGAACAAGTCAAAGCGACCTGAAATAGGATACAGGTTCTCGTTTCTATAGGAATACGCGAAATAGAAAAATCAATAATATCAAAACAGAAAGGATTTTATTTATGAGAAAGACAAAAATTGTTTGTACCATCGGCCCTGCCTGCGAGACGGAAGAAAAGTTAAAGGAGTTGATGCTTGCGGGCATGGATGTGGCCAGATTTAATTTTTCCCATGGAACCCATGAGGAGCAGAAAGTGAAGCTGCAAAAGGTGCTTAAGGCAAGGGAGGAACTTGGGTTACAGGTGGCAACTCTTTTGGACACCAAAGGCCCTGAGATTCGATTAAGAGATTTTGAGGGTGGAAGGGCAGAATTGACGGCAGGGCAGAAATTTATCCTGACCACGGAAGAAATTCTGGGCAACAGTGAGCGCGCGGCCATTTCCTATAAGAACCTGAAAAAAGATATCAGTGTGGGTACTCATATTCTGATTGACGACGGACTGATCGAGATGCGTGCGGACGAGATTACAGATACGGATATTGTATGTACGGTTATCAACGGCGGCGTGGTGTCCAACCACAAGGGCGTAAATGTGCCCGGGGTTATCTTGTCTATGCCTTATATCAGCGAGGTGGACAGAGCGGACATCCTTTTCGGAATTGAGATGGGCTATGAATTTTTGGCCGCTTCCTTTGCCAGAACAAAGGAGGACATTCTGGAGGTGCGAAGTATTCTGGATGAGCACCACTGTGATATGAAAATAATCGCCAAGATTGAGAATATGCAGGGGATTCAGAACCTGGAGGAAATTTTGGAGGTGTCCGACGGTGTGATGGTGGCCAGAGGAGATATGGGGGTGGAAATTCCCATTGAGGAGATTCCGGCCTTGCAGAAGAAGATGATTAAAATGGCAGTGCTTCAGGGCAAGCATGTCATTACCGCCACACAGATGCTGGAATCCATGATCAAAAATCCCCGACCCACCAGAGCGGAGGTAACGGATATCGCCAATGCCATCTATGACGGAACCACTGCCATTATGCTCTCCGGTGAGAGCGCCGCAGGAAAACATCCTGTGGAAGCCGTGGAAACAATGGCCCGCATAGCGGAGTGCGCGGAGAAAGAATTGAACTATCGGGGCAGAATGGACGAACTGGCTTCAAAAGGCAATCCGGATACTACCACGGCAATTTCCTATGCCACTTGTACAACAGCTATGGATCTGCATGCCAGCGCGATCATTACCGTGACCATGTCGGGCTTTACAGCCACAAAGGTAGCAAAATATAAGCCTTCCTGTCCGATTATCAGTTGCAGTGTGAACGCCAGGGTGTGTAAGCAACTGAATTTGCTTTGGGGCTGTAAGCCTCTGCTGCTGCCGGAGAAGGACGACACGGAGGAACTGTTTGACGCGGCGGTAGAAGAGGCAAAGAAAGCAGGATATATTAAGTCCGGAGAGCTGGTGGTTATCACGGCCGGAGTGCCTCTGGGCAAGTCGGGTACCACCAATATGATCAGAGTGGTTGAGGTCAAATAGGCATTATGGGAAAACTGATATGTCTGATGGGGAAAAGTTCATCAGGAAAAGACACCATATATAAGCGTCTGATGGCAAATCCCGAGCTGGATCTGCGTCCCATAGTGCCATATACTACCCGGCCCATACGGGCCGGGGAGCGGGAAGGCACAGAATATATCTTTACAGACGAGGCAGGGTATAGAAGAATGCGCTCGGAAGGCAGGATTATTGAAGAGAGGTCTTACAATACGGTTCATGGTTTGTGGCGATATTTTACGGTAGCGGATGACGGGATTGATCTGACGGCGGGGAGTTATTGTCTGATAGGAACTTTGGAGGCCTATAACAGCCTCCGGGCCTATTACGGCCCGGACAGGGTTTTGCCGGTGCTGATTGAACTGGACGACGGGGAGCGCTTGAGCAGAGCGCTGGAACGGGAGCGGGCCCAGCAGCATCCCCGATATGAGGAAATGTGTCGCAGATTTCTGGCGGACAGTCAGGACTTTTCCGAAGGACGGATCAAAGAAGCGGGCATTATCGAAAGGTTTCGCAATGATGAACTGGACAGCTGTCTTGAGGCAATCCATACATATATAAAGCGGGCAGACAACTTTTCCGAATAATCGTTTAAAGGTGGGAGGGCGTTTCCAGATACAGATTGACGCAACATCGCTGACCAGATATGTGAGGGGACTGACATGGATATTAAAGTAAATCAGGTAAGCAGCAGCATACCGGTGGAAAATACCGCTCCTGCTTTGCAGACGGATGGAAATTTTAAATTTACGTTGGCCAGTCATATAGAGGAGGCCGAGTTACAGGAGCGTCTCAGCGGCTTGATGGAACAGATCACTGCGGAGGGGGAGAAGCTGGCAAAACGCAAGGATCTGCGGGATATGAAACATTACAGGGGGTTGGTCAAGGAGTTTATGAATGAAATTATCAGCCGCTCTCATTCCTTTTCCAGGGAGAATTTTCTGGACAGGAAGGGGAGACACCGCGTCTACGGAATTGTGCGGCTGGTGGATCAGAATCTGGATGATCTGGCCCAGGAACTGATGAAGGATGAGAAGGATAATCTGGCAATACTCTCCAAGATCGGAGAGATCAGAGGATTGCTGCTGGATATATTCATGTGATGACAGCGCGGCGTGTACGGAAGCGAAAACAGGAGGGGCATTATGGCGGGATTTGAAAATATCATAGGGCAGGAGCAGATCAAGGCGCATCTGCAGGGGGCGCTGGAGTCAAAAAAAGTATCTCATGCCTATATTATTAACGGGGAAAAATCCTCGGGCAAGGAGTTTATTGCCAGAATATTTGCCATGGCGCTACAGTGTGAACAGGAGGGAAAAGACCCCTGTAATGAATGCCATTCCTGCAAACAGGCCCTGTCTAAAAATCAGCCGGATATCCTGTATGTAAGCCATGAAAAACCCAATACAATCAGTGTGGATGATATCCGCACTCAGGTAAACAATGACGTGGCCGTCAAGCCCTACAGCAGCCGATACAAGGTTTATATCATCAATGAGGCGGAGAAGATGACGCCGCAGGCACAGAACGCGATCTTAAAGACACTGGAAGAGCCTCCGGAGTACGCGGTGATCTTACTGTTGGTGTCCAATGTGAACACATTACTGCCCACAATTTTGAGCCGCTGCGTGCTACTGAATATGAAGCCGGTCAGAGATTCGCTGATGAAAAAGTATCTGATGGAAGAGTTGCTGATACCTGATTACAAGGCGGATGTCTGTGTGGCCTTTGCCAGGGGCAATGTGGGAAAAGCCAAGGCGTTGGCTTCCAGCGAGGAGTTTGAGAATGTAAAGAGCGAGGCGCTGGGACTGCTGAAATATGTGCAGGATATGGAGATTCCGGAGATTGTTATGGCCATCAAAAAGATTGGCGAGTACAGGCTGGAGGTCAATGACTACCTGGACATTCTGGCTATATGGTACCGGGATGTACTGCTGTTCAAGGCCACGGCGGATGTCAACCATCTTGTATTTCGGGAGGAAATCCAGACCATTCGCAAGGTGGCAGGGCGCAGTAGTTATGAGGGAATTGAAAATGTGATCCGGGCGTTGGACAAGGCGAAAAGGCGTCTGGACGCCAATGTAAATTTTGACCTGGCAATGGAGTTGCTTTTCCTGGAAATGAAGGAAAACGGGTAAGATTTTTCCTCTTTCCATACAATGGCTATTGTGATAAAATGAGGGAGATGCAAAACAGGTTTAAAGAGTGAGGTATATAGATGATAAAAGTAGTTGGAATCAGATTTCGCACTGCGGGAAAGATCTATTTTTTTGATCCGCTGCATTTTGATATAAAGAAAGGGGAAAACGTGATTGTGGAGACTGCCAGAGGCATTGAGTTCGGCACGGCAGTCAGCGACGCCCGGGAAGTGGAAGACGACCAGGTGATTCAGCCTCTGAAACCGGTACTGCGAATTGCCAATGAGAGAGATCAGGAACAGGAGGCCGCCAACAAGCGAAAAGAGAAGGACGCCTATAAGATTTGTCTTGAAAAAATCCAGAAGCATGGTTTGGAGATGAAATTGATAGACGCGGAATATACTTTTGACAACAACAAAGTGCTGTTCTATTTCACTGCGGACGGTCGTATTGACTTTCGGGAACTGGTGAAGGATCTGGCGGGAGTATTTAAGACCCGTATTGAGCTGCGTCAGATCGGCGTGCGGGATGAGACAAAAATTCTGGGCGGGATTGGGATCTGTGGCAGACCGCTATGCTGTCACACGCATCTGTCAGATTTTATTCCGGTATCCATCAAGATGGCAAAGGAGCAGAATCTGTCCCTGAATCCCACCAAGATATCTGGTGTATGTGGCAGGTTGATGTGCTGTCTCAAGCATGAGGAAGACACTTACGAAGAGTTGAATCGCAGACTTCCCGGCATCGGTGATTATGTGACCACAGAGGACGGTCTGCGGGGGGAGGTACACAGTGTCAATGTGTTGCGTCAGCTGGTAAAAGTGATCGTTGACAGGGAGGATGAGAAAGAGATTTTGGAA
Organism: uncultured Lachnospiraceae bacterium; assembly: GCA_947648875.1. Lineage (GTDB taxonomy): Bacteria > Bacillota > Clostridia > Lachnospirales > Lachnospiraceae > Acetatifactor. The sequence continues at coordinate 365 of CANSPM010000092.1, read as the reverse complement.
TATCCGGTGGAGGAACTGCGCTTTAAACGACGCCATGGGAAAAAAGAACAGATGGATCTGTCCAAAGAGGAATTGCAGGAGTTGGAGCGCATGGAGCAGGAGGACCAGATAGAGAACCAGGAGCAGGGGGAAAAGTCCGGTTCCCAGGGAGGAAAACAGGAGCATAGCCAGCATTCCAGAGATGCAGGGCAGGACAGACGCGAGCGATGGGAGCGTCAGGACAGAGTGGATAGAAGAGAGCGGACAAGCCACGACAGGCGTCAGGAGAAATCTCAGCAGGACAGGGGGGAACGACCGCAGAGAAGCGAACGCTATGGCCGTGAAGGCGGCCAGGAGAGAGGCGAACGCTATGGCCGTGAAGGCGG
>CANSPM010000091.1 GCA_947648875.1 uncultured Lachnospiraceae bacterium | reverse complement strand
TTTAAACGGCAGAATGATATTGTCTGCCTGGCTGTCCATACGCTCACTGTCATAGTGATCGTTGATCGCTATGAACCGCACTCCCAGAAAGGGGAAAAGTTGCTGTATATATCTACCTGTCTCGATATAATTGCGCCCGAAACGTGATAAATCCTTTACAATAATACAGTTGATCTTTCCCTGTTTCACATCCTCCAGCATGGAAAGCATTCCAGGCCGGTCAAATCCCACACCGCTATATCCATCGTCCACTTTCTCCTCGTAAACCTGAATATCCTCCTGATCTCTGAGAAAGGCGTAAATCAGGTCTCTCTGATTGGAGATACTGTTGCTCTCTGCCTTATCGCCATCTTCTTTTGACAGGCGAATATACAAAGCCGCCTGATATTTTTTTACCATATTTTTTTTATCTGACAAAACAAAAGACCTCCCAACATGTTTTTTAGTCAGAAAAACACATTAGGATGGTCTTTGATGTCTGCTATCTCTATTTCTTTATCCCTACATAAAGTCTACCACAAGAACATCCACGCGTCCAGACATTTTCAAAAATAATTATTCCCTATCGGTATATTATTTCTCTTCTACACCAATTTGAGGTATTGTGCCAGAAGTTCCGTAAGCGTTATATCCGAATGTTCAAAAACGGATTGTACCACAATATTTCCGCACTTGCACAGATAGGGATTTTCAATTTTACGGATAAAATCCGCAATCCTTTCTTCCTTTGGCAGTGTAGTATCCACCACAATATCCTGAATATCCACTAGTTCGTCTCTGGAGACTTTGTCAGGATTGACTGCCTTTAACTGTTCCAGATCCATCATTGCGCTGATGTCAATCCCTCCCACCTAATATGTTGTATATCCTATGAAAAAAATGGATTGTCCTATGACAACCCCTGTATTTCTTTCGATATCTGCTCAGTATCGGTAAACTATCCCCATGCCGTTGGCATCAGTCAGTCCACAGCATTTCTACTCTGTTCAGCTCGAATGAATGTCTAACCCTCATCCCCAAAATAACTATCCGGCTTATTGCTCCTGATAAACCGCCCACATCCTCAATCCTGTCCGTTACGGGCATGTCCGGCAGCGCCGCCAGAATATCATTTCTGTACCGCCCACCGGCACGGCAGTCCAGTATGGAGAACACACAGGTATCCGACTCCCTGCGGATGTCCCGCCCGATCCACTGACGCAGTTTCATCAACATCCCCGGTACAATCACCTCCGACAAATAGCCGTGAAAATCCTCATACTGGGACTTCTCATACTCCAACAGTACCCCGTTTCCGCTCCTGCGAAACTCCCGAATAGCCTCCAGACGCCCCTTTCCCATAAAAAACAGGGGAAATTCCGTCACCCTCGCTGAAAGCTCCCGGAATATGCTCTCCATCATCTCATAGGAAGTGAACAGCACCAGCGTATGACCGTGGCTCTCCCGGATCAGCTCCTCCAGCCGCCCGGCCACCGCCTCCCGGTAGGCTCTCTTACCCCTGTCCGGAAAGGGCATGTCCATGGGCAAGTACAGAAGAGCATGACTCCGATAATCAAAGGGGGATGCCTTGCTGACCGTCATAAGCCTGCTCTGCCTCAGCATGTCAATCCCTGTCTGGCACATAAAGCGGCTGAAATCGCCGCCCACAGATAAAGTAGCGGAGGTCAGAAGGCAGCGCCTTTCCCGGCTCCACAGATCTTCATATAAGATGGAATCAAGCTGCTCGGCAGAGCGCAGAGCTTACAGGCCGTGGCCCCGGTCTGTTCCAGCCAGCAGATAAACTCCGCGGGAGCAAACAGCAACAAAAGTTTCTCTCTCTTCTGCTCCAGCCGTTCGACAAGGCACCGGTATACCCTGTCCCGGTTCCCCGTTGCCATAAAAAGCGCTGACAGGCTTTTTAACACTGCCGACAGCGCTTTCAAAGATAACCGGCTGGAGGGCGTTACCACCACCTCCATACAGTCATGATCATACCGCATACCTGCGCCATTCTTTACTTTTTCAAAGAGTGCGAAATTATGCTCCAGCATTTCTTCACACAGTGCCACAGCCGCCATCCGCTCCGGGCGGTTTGCCGTGGCCCGGTAAACGCTGGCCGCCACCCGCTCCAGCTCCACACTCTCAAGCTGGATTCCGTACATCTGTCTTGCCGCCTCCGGCAGCTTGTGGGCCTCGTCAAAGATCAGCACCCCGTGCTCCGGGAACAGTCCGCCCCTGCCGTCCTTTCTGCCAAGCACATCCGCCAATACCAGGTTGTGGTTTGCGATCTGAAAATCTACTTCTCTTCGGTTGGATTGCTGTAAAAATATGGGTAACGACAGACACTATAAAGGCCGCAAGTCCTCTGGCAACGCTCCACACAGATCCGCTCTTTCACATAATCCGTAAGCGGCAGACCGTCCAGGTCGATGGGACAGGCTCTGGCAAAAAGCGCCGTCAGCACGCCGATCAGCTCCTGATCCTCCGGCCTGTCGTTGTGCCTGATTGAAAGCAGATAGGTCTTTACCCTGCTGTCGCAGGCATAATGGTTCTTGCCCTTACGCACCGCAAAGGTAAGGGGATTCTCAATAATCCGGTGTTTCAGCAGAATATCCGATATCTGAGGTATATACTCCTCCATCAACGCTTTCTGCAAGGCGATCGTGGAAGTGGAGATCACCACTGGCCGCCCCTCCTCATGAAACAGGCGATAGATTACCGCCGCCAGCAAATATGCATGGGTTTTCCCGGTTCCCACTTCCGCCTCGCAGAGCGCTATCTTTTCTCTCTCCATGGCCTCCAGCATCGTCAGGGACAGGGATAGCTGGTTTTCCCGCAAGGCCAGCCCGTACTCCGGCAGAATATCATGAAAAATATGTGCCAGCAGCCCGCTGGCCCTGGCTTGAATTTCCTGCGCAAATCTTCCGCCGCCCGACTGGGCCGTCATCTTCTCTATGGCTCTCCGGTATCCCGCCTCGGAAAGCGGTGTGGGCCTTGAAAACAGCCGCTTGGTTTTTAAGGTAGTCAAGTCCACCATGCGGTAACTGTACGACGTCCCTGTAAAATGCTCCAGCAAAACACCGCTCTGGGTGGTAAGTACAATCCTGTCGTCAGGCCGGAGCAGCCCGGCCTCATGTATTTTATTCCGAATGTCTGCGGTGCAGACGATCCATTCATCTCGCAATTTTCAGCCTCCTTTGTTGTCCTATGGGAGCGATACATGCATACGGCGGAAAACGGCAATGGTTGGCTGTCTGCTGACAAAGGGGCCGGTTCCGCCGCATGGTATCTATCGCTCCGATAGAAGTTGTAATCGTGCAAAGGTGTGGCCGATGTTCCGCTGGTAGGAAGATGGTTATACCCTCTTCACGGACCCCATAAAAGCCGCCCCCTGTTCTCTCTCAAACAGGGGTGATGCGTTCTCCCGTTTTTCAGGGCTGCCGTTTTTCGGCAGAAGTACCATGATACGTGACAGGGGTCATCGCAATCCGCCCCACCACAGGGCGTCACGGCTACGGATGGTATCGCTCGGAGTATGCCTGGCTGTATAGCCCCGGCACATCGTCTTGGCGCATCCAACGCCTGTCGCTTTCGGTTTCCCGGCCTGTCAACATGTATCCGCCACACCTATATGAAGTTTTCAATGTGCGGGTGAAAGGACGGTAAAATAATCCTTTCACCCAACGTCAAAAATCCGGGGGTGTGACGAGTCATTCCTGATAAAATTTTTTTAGTTTTTTCTCTGCCCACTTGAGGCTGTCCCACACCGCCCGCTGATGAACTCCCTCCTGGCTGGCGATCTGCCGCGTGGAAAAACCGCAAAAAAATAAAGCAGGAACCGCCGCCGTTGTACCGGGGTCAGTTTCCTGCTTTGTAATAATTTTTTTGCCGCCTCTAATGCTTTTTGTTCTTCGTTCTTTCGTATCAGTTCTTCGTCTATGGCCGGAGTTGGCGTGACCGCTGTGTCCTCCATGCCGCTCATACTCACATCCAGGCGGCTTGTCCGATGCTCCTGCCTGTCCTGTTGATAGTAAAGCTCATCTGACAGGGCTTACAGCTCTGCGAAGCCAGCCTCTGTCTTATCTGGGTTGTCGTGCAGGTAGTCCTCCAATGTTACCTCCACGATGCCATCTGCGAACTTATAAACAATGCCCTGACTGTATTTGTTCAGGGCATTGTCACTGTCTCTATAGTTTTTCAATGTCCTCTCCTCCAAGTATGATATATAGAATTCATACTTGGAGGGTGGAGCACGGCAATGGGTTAATTGAAAATATGTAACCAAAAACAGCAAAGGCTTTGTAACCTCCTTGAAAGGCAATAAATAAATCACAATTCTTTTATTAATATTATAATAATCTTTTCTACAAAAAAACAGGTCACAACCCGTTGGTTATAAAAGGCTATGACCTGTTTCTCACTTTTTGATATTGTTTTTCTACCAAATGCATGCCGGAAAAGATTATTAATCCAATTCCTTTTACAATATAAGTTACACTACAAAACCTCTTTAAAGTTCCACACTTAAAATTTCAAAATTGTTATTACTCATAAAGATGTAAAAGCGTTCTGACATATAGAGCTCCCTTATTTTATAAAAAAATTCTTATTTTCGCTCATCCAAATATATCTGCACTCGCCTTTGGATAGTATCTATAACTTCATCTACATTTTTATCGGAAATAAAATATCCATTTGCCTCTTCCATAACCATGCTAAATAATTCATCAGAATCAAATGCTGCAGGCACGGCACTTTTTAATAACCACAAATACTCTTCCAGATAAGAAGTTCCATCAGCTTTTGCCGACAATTGAAAACCATTATTGTTCGGAGACATCCAGATATATTTTTTACTTGTCTTGTCATAAATCAGTTGAGACTCTGGTATATCCGTTCTGACACTAATTGCATAGTTAACAAACTTTTGACTCTCCAAACCCAACAAGTCATTTATTAATTCACTTACCCCCTCTTTCGTCACCGCATTCTGATTAACAACCAGCATTCCATTATCCATGAGGTAATGACTATTTCCCATATCGCATGGATACCCTACAAGGTTGGCATTTTCACCCATTTTTTCATAAATTGTGCAAAAACTCTTCATGTCTCTGAAAAAACACTCTATTCCCAAATAGTTTCCCTCGGTGAGTGGTAACATTCGATCCTCTGCGGTACTATTATTATTAGCATTGTGGGTCATATTTTTTATTATCACCATCAAATTTCTAAATTCCTGACAGTCAAAAACACTATTGTCATCTTTAATAAACGGTGAATGTTTGATATCTATTCCAATCATAAAATACATGTTGTAATAATATTCATCCGCCCCAGAAATATCTACAAACAATCCCTTTATTCCATGGCGTTCCTCCAGCACAGACAATATATCCTCAACTGTCCAACTTTCCTCTTGCCAATAGTCCCTGCTGGTCAAAAGGGATCTTACATATACAGATAAAGGAATTGCATACAACTTATCCTCATAGGTTCCCATCTGGATAGCACCCGGCAACAAAGCATTTCTGTTTTCATCTGATATAAATTGACCAATTTCCCCCAACGCACCATTTGCCTGTAAAGGTTCTAAGTCCCGTCGGCTTAAATACAAAATATCCGGCCCCTTTCCATTAGCAACCTCCATCAGTATTCTGTCTGGCTCTGCCCCCTCATAAGCAGCCAAATATTCAATCCCATATGCCGGATTCTCTTTTCCAAAATTTATCACCCTACCCGAAAAAAAAGAACTTTCTCCATAAATATTGGCAACTACAATACCTCCACCACTTTCTCGTTGCCCTGTCTCCATCTGCACTGTTGCATCAGATGTTACCAAAGTTTCTGATGTGGATGCACTGGCCTCAGAAGGATTTCCAGTCGTAAATTCTATTACAGACGATATGGTCATTCTTTCTGAATCTTGCTGATGCCCACAGGCGGTTAGTAAAACGAGCAAACTCATTATAATACAAATGCCTTTCCGAAACTTGATCATTATGCTTGCCTTTCTAATTTATTATGCAAAATAGGGATAGCATTACTTAAAAATCAAAAATAATTATTAGTAGTTCTTTCCACAAAGGCTATGGCTCTCATGGTGAAATACGTCTGAACCTACCACTGTTCTACAGTCTACACATACCCATGATACCTTATCCACCCAATGCGTATAAGTACATGTCTCCGGACCTTTACTTTCCGAAAATGTCTCTGTGTGGCTACCAAACCAATGATCCACCGTATCACCATACTGCTTAACCTTAGGATGTGTACAAACCGCATTGGCAGAAGCAAATGCAGTCATTGTCATGCCTATGCACATAACACAGGCACATACAGCAGCAACAAATTTCACTCCAACACTTTTTTTCATGTTAATAAGTCCCCTTTCATTTATATGCTATCCCTATAATTGCGTTCTATTCCCAATTTATTATGATGGCATTATATACTTTGCAACATATGCGTTTTTAATTTTACCCATCACCAATGATACACTCACAATAAAAAAAGCCATGCATATACATCTCATTATTATTTCCCATCCAAAGAACAATGCCACCATCAATACCACACTTTCTATCCCCAAAACAATTCTACTTCCTTTTCTAAATACTCTATATTCTGTTTCGTCAAGTTTTTTAGATGGATTTTCGATGGGAGCCAAAATCCACACCACAACCGCAAATAGACCTGCACATGCTCCATAAAATAAAGCTCTATGTTTCAACATAACAAAAATTGAAAATGAAATCGCCAAAATAGCAGCTGATATTACTGTACACCTGATCTTCGAGGTGGCATGGAACCCACCTGCACTTTTTCTTAACGGAAAAAGCAATAAATATAACACAAAAGCATCCCCAATATGGTGAAAACAACTCCCAACCAATAATGTCAGAGCTATCCCTAACAAATTTGCCCCAATACTCTTAAGACCAAATTGTATAACATCTCGTTCCTCATCCGAGACAAGTTCTTCTTGGACAAAAATATTTGTCAGGTATTCCGTCAGCCTCAAAACTTGCGCAGTTTTTTAACTGCCTGAGGCTCTTTCATTTGAAAACCAATAAGAGGGCATGTTGTATTTGCCTCCATAATAGCCGTTCTTTTCGCCATATTAACAACAGCTTTCTTCACAAGTTTTTTAATATTTTGCATTTCCCATCCTCCTTTTGATAAATCCTACCATAAAATAAGCCGTTGTGCCGTTTATTGTAAAAATCAATATATATTTTTGTAAAAATTAATATATTATATTGATTATGTAATTCGCTTTTTTGTCTATGACTCCCCTCTGACTAATCATTTTTACTTTTTGATATATATAGAGATGCCTTTACACAAAAAATATTTTTATTAGTCTCTATCTCCATACTTCCATGATGGGACTCAATAATCTTTTTCACATTTTTCAAGCCAATGCCATGTTTCTCTTTGTCCCTTTTGGTAGATAAAAACACCTTACCTGCATCCTCTTTATGCAACATATCTATATTAGAAAAACTATTTTCAATCTGAACTTTCAGTACCCCCCTCTTTAATGCAATATTTACACTCAAATACTTCTGATCCGACTGCTTTGCAGCCTCTATTGCATTTTCCAGCAAATTTCCCAGCAGTACATTGATATCAAAAGAATGCTTGATTTCTTCCGGCACCAAAACCTTTATAAGTACCGTCGTCAGCTCTTCCTTTGCCTTTCGTAGCATATAATTTAGTACACTGTCAATGTCCACATTTCCTGATGCTACAATCTCTCCCGGATTGTGCATAAATTCCTCCATTTGCTCTACATAACGCTTTATTTCTTCCACCCCATACTTATTCGCCAGTACCCTTAATTCATTTATGTGATGTTTCATATCATGTCTCAGTGCTCTTGCCTTTTCTTCGCTCTGTAAAATTACATCAAGCTGATTTGAATATATTTGTACTTTATGTTCAAGAATCTCTGTTTCAAACTTTTGCGACATAGAGTAAAGTAATTGACTGTACAGATACAACATGAAAAAGTTTATAACCAATAGTCCAATACCTGTAATTGCAATTCCGATTTCCTCACAGAAACCCGAATATATTAAAAACAAAATAATGACTATACTGCAGAACGGCACAATGACCAGCGAAAATCGAAAAGTCTGCTCCACGTTTTTATGGACTGTCACTATCATTCCAACCAAAAACCAACAAATAAATATTAACAGAACAGTCAGCAATTCATATATCTGGCTAAATTCCTTTCCATCTTCATAGCTTATAAACGATAACGTAGCTACTGCATCACACCCTATATTAATCAGCGTAATCGAACCGGTCACAAACACATTTTCTTTTACTGACCTTGTATACAGACCCACCACTGCACCTATTCCTGCCAAATTACACACAAAGTTAATCCATGCGGTATGAATGAGTTTTAATAGGAACACTGTAATATCAAGGCTTTTCGGAGCCTACA
>CANSPM010000090.1 GCA_947648875.1 uncultured Lachnospiraceae bacterium | reverse complement strand
TTAGAGTTCCGCATATCCCCTCCATCCTCACAGGTCTGGGAACAAGTTCCGGCCACTTCGGTGTCCGTATCTTGTTCCGTGTGGCTTCCGGGGATATGCTGGTTTCAGTGTTTCTGCGCGGCTGGAATACCAAAAGGGTGGTACGCCGCAGGTTCCATCCCTTCTCAGGGACCGAATACTCGGCGGTACCACCCTTATTAATGTACGGCTTATGGGGAAATGTCTTCCCATCATCCAACATTCTGCTTCTCCTGCCGCTAACGCCGGCGCTACGCTGTACTTCCCTGGCAGCTATCTCCCGACCAAGCTCATACAGGACTCCAAGGCAGGTTCCGGCAGTTTCATATAAGAGCCTCCCACCCAATGGCCCCCTCTCTGGAATACTCCCCTTGCCGTACTATTCCTCTTCTTCGTCTATACCCTATATCCGACGGGGCCTTAACAATAACTCCCGTTTCCGGCCTGTCGTCATATTTTTACACGATTGTAGTGCATATCGGAATGTTTGTCAAGCCCTATTCCCCAAATATCATTCTGTTTCCGCCGATCCAGGTCTCTCCAGGGGCTGCCGCCTGGGTGTGAGGGCGCTGTGCCAGTTCTCCATCATAGCCCGCAAAATCACAGATGCCGTACCAGGGTTCCAGACACACATAGCCTGCGGCGCTGTCCGGATGACTCCAGATTCCCCACACAGGAGCGCCGCATTCCACCCGTACATATTCCCGGTCCTCCCCGTCGCACAACGCCACCGCCGTAATGCCTTCGTTATCAAAAATCAGCGCGTCCCCGGCAAACATTTTATCCGTGATGGCAAAGCTGCCGTTTTCAAGCTGTATGGGTAATAACTCCTCCGTTATGACACCTTTATCATTAACCCGCAGGCTATATAATTCCGCATACGGATTCACGCCATACAGTCTGATTCTCTGACCTATTCTGCCACTCCTCTGCCCTTCTCTCTCCGGCGGGCAGGCAAAGGCTGCATGGCCTCCCAGAGAAAAGTACATGGGCTTATCTCCTGTATTTTTCACCCGCCACTCCTCCAGAATACCGTCCTCCTGTAGGGTGTAGGCAATTTCCAGAGCGAAGGAAAAGGGATATTTTTCTCTGGTGGCATCGGTGTCCCGTATGCAAAAACAAATAGTGCTCTCCTTCCGCTCCTCCACATCATACTCCATCCGCTGTCCGAAACCGTGCTTTTCCGCAGGATAGATCCGGCCCTCATAGAAAAACCGTTCTTTTTCCAGTTTTCCAATAAAGGGAAAGAGAAAAGGCGCCGTTTTCCCCCAGTAGGCAGGGTTTCCGCTCCACATGTGTTCCCGATCCAGTTTCTTGTCCCAAACGGACTTGATCTCTGCACCCATACTGTCCAAGCTAACCTTGAACCTGCTGTTTTCCAATGTATAATTCATATTTGGTTCCATCCCTTCATGCAATCCAATCATTTGGCGACTGCGAAACTCCCTATCACATACAGGGATTGGGCAATCTCAGGTCTGCCTCTCTACTCTACCAGTTCCAGCAACTGCCGCTTCACCTCCGCAGAGGACTGTAATATCTTATCGTTGGAGGAGTTGATCTGGGCGGACACCGCCGCCAGTGCCTCCGTCTTTTCGTTGATACCGGTGACCACTTCCGCCAGGTACTGAGCCTGGCTCTGTACCTGAGATATCGCTTCCAGAATCTTAGTCTGCGTATCGCTGCTGCGGGACGCCGTGTCCTTGGAATCCGATGCCAGCTTGTTGATCTCTCCCGCCACCACCGCGAAGCCCCTGCCCGCCGCACCGGCTCTGGCGGCCTCGATGGAGGCGTTCAGCGCCAGTAGATTAGTCTGGGTGGCAACAGAGACCACTTCGTTGTTGTTGGCCGTCAGTTCCTGAATCAGCGCATTGATACTGAGCATGGAGTCATTCAGACCGCTACAGAAATTCGCCACCTCCAGCACATTGTCCGATATTACCTGACACTCCTTGGCATTGGTCTCATTGCCCTGAGCCATCTCATCCACTGCCTGATAGACCATGTCAAAGCGTTTGTTAATCTCGTCGATGGTCTCCACAATCTTTTGATGCTGACGGGCGATACGCTCCTTTTCCGTCTCTACCTGCCCGGCCAGCGCCAGGGCGTTATTCTTCTCCGTCTCCACCTGATCTTTCAGATAGTGGATGCAGTTGTCCCTATAGTTGAAGCCGTTATAGATAGCCACAGCCATCTCCTCGCAGGTCTGGTATCCACAGCAGGAGCAGTTGATCTTGCGGGAGGACGGCGTGTCTTTCCCCATCTCCATGTAAATGGTATCTAACTCCGTCTGTCCGGGTATTTTCGCCTGACATTGGGCGGATTTGTCCGTGTACTCACACAGGTAATCCTCCAGTTTCAGATGAGAAAACTGTCGGTTCAGCGCTTTCAGCCTCTGGGCCGGTTTCAGGCGCCGCGACCAGGTGCTCCTGAAATCATTGTTCTTGCTGGCCGCCTTGATCCGCATCATCTCCATCAGCACGTCGTCGGTGGCATTGCCTGCCTTCTCCGTTCCGGTGCCGTACAGACAACCCTGGGCGCAGTTCAGCGCATCAATAAACAGATAGGGCGTACCATTCTCCGCAATGCGCTTCTTATTCTCTTCCAGATAATGATACATATGGCTCTCGCCTTCACACTGTCGGATATAGGCGTCCTCTCCCATAAACCAGTACACATTTTCCTTCAATCCGCCGGGGGTGGGGTAGATGGAGCCCAGTCCATACTCGATCTCATCCTTGCAGGAAGGTCCGGAAATATGATGGCAGCGCACATATTTCATCAGGTGATCAAAAGTCACGTTGTAGGAGATCAGCCCCTTGCCTCTTTTAGATGCAATCTCGTCTTTTTTGGCAATGCAGGGACTGATAAAAGCCAGCTTGTCCTGCACCTTCATCTCCTTGCGCGTATACACCGCCGCGCACATCATGGGACTTTGCACCGGCATCAGTCTGGGCAGCAGCTGGGGCAGATAGTGTTCAATATAATTGACCACAGCCGGGCAGGGCTGGGAGATGCCGCCCAGAAAATGGTATTTCTTTATGTAATTCAAATAGGCCCAAGTGGTGATATCCGCTCCAAAAGACACACTGATCATTCGATTGACACCCATGGCTTTCAGACCGCCCAGCACGCTTTCATACTCCTTGGGATAATTGGCCAGAAACGCGGGAGCGATCAGGATGGATATCCGCTCTCCCCGCTGCAATGCCTTAAAAAAATCATCTGTGTCATCTACATATTCCCGGGCGCCGTGCTCACAGGCGTCAAAACAGGCGCCGCAAGCCACGCATTTCGAGCCGTCCACTTCGATGATATTCCGTCCGTCCGCTTCCTGTCGGGCCACCATGGCCCCCATGCAGCTACAGACTCCGATACATTTATTGCACCCCACGCAATTATCATTTGTCCTCACCAAACCTTCCCTCGTCATACACCCTCCTTGCGCATGCGGCAGGTAACCCTGCTCTGTTGCACCAATGTGTGGCGCCGTTTCGGACATTCTGCCTTGCGGTAAAACGTCCTTCTCTTTGTAGCTCAGATATACAAAAATTACGACAGAGAATCTCAAGGGAATTATAGCATAATTTTTATAAAAAGAAAAGATTTTCAGAATATTTCAACAGGTCTCCTTATAAAACAGTAACCTTTTTTCTGATAATAAAAGAATTTTTTCTTGACCGTTACCCTACGTCATCCTGTATGATAGAGATACAGATATCTGAGAACACCGCATGGATGCATAATGCACAACCGTAGAGGTTTTTCTGTACCCGTAAAATCCCCTCTCGCCGGGACGAATACCCGTCGCCCCGTGGAAGGCGCAGTCGGCAAAGCGGGTACGGAACATATAATCAGGAGGTAAACTATGGACCACCAATACTATACAGCGGGCGAAATCGCCCGAATCGCCGGGGTATCCCTGCGCACGGTACGCTACTATGACACCAAGGGGCTTCTGCCCCCCGTTTCCCATTCGGAGACAGGTTACCGCTACTATGACAGGAGTTCTCTGACTCTGTTGCAGCGGATTATGATGCTGAAATACCTGGGGTTTTCCCTAGAACAGATTCAGCGGCTCATTGCCGCCCAAGAGGCAGATGCCCTGGATCAAGAGGCGATTCTTTTCCAGCAGAAGAGCCTGCTGCTGGAAAAGAAAAAGCAACTGGAACTGCTGATCTCCACCATAGAACTGGCGCAGCAGAGCAACCAGGAGGACAAGTGGCAGGTGCTGGTGCGTTGTCTGAACCTTTTGACCAGCGACGAAAAAGTGCTGGAACAATATCAGAACCCCGACAATTTAAAACGTCGAATCAATATCCACACCTATTCCACCAGTTCCCAGGGATGGATGGCCTGGGTCTACGAGCGGCTGGCGCTACAGCCCGGGGAGACCGTGCTGGAACTGGGCTGCGGCACGGGACTGCTCTGGGCAGAGTGCGCCCACCTGCTGCCGGAAGGATTGCGGCTGATCCTCACAGACCGCTCCCGGGAAATGCTGGAGCAAACCCGCCAAAACCTGACCTCCTATGAAAAGGAAATGGCCGCCCGGCAGATTCGTCTAGAATATCGACTCCTGGACGCCAATACCCTGGAACTTCCCCCCGCATCCTGTGACCGCATTATCGCCAACCACATGTTGTACCATGTGGAGCGCCGGGATGCCTGTCTGGATGCCATCGCCCGGGCCTTAAAGCCGGAGGGCACATTCTGCTGTACCACCGTGGGAGACACACACATGGAGGAACTGCATCAGCTTGTCATTGATTTTGATCCCCGGATTGAGATGCCCTTTCAGAATCTGACCGGGGCCTTTCACCTGGAAAACGCCGCGCCCCAGCTGACAAAACACTTCGCCCATGTGCAGCGTCAGGACCAGGACAACGATCTCATTGTGGATGATCCCCAGGCTATCTACGACTATATCTATTCCTTTCCCGGCAATGCTCCCCTGATTTTGGAGCAGAGAGGCGGGGAACTGATGGAAACGATACAGAATAAGATAAACCGTGAGGGCGCTATGTTTATACACAAGTCCGCAGGAATATTTATATGCAGAAAATAGAACCGCGCAACCGCTTCTCTGATGAGAGGCGGTTGCTTTCTTACAAATGATAATTCAGCATGGTATCAGTCTCTTTTTTCCTCCTCCACCCGGAAAGTCACCTTCCGGTTCCCCTCCAGAGCGTCGTCCATCTGGTAAAACTCTCCGTGGAGACTGGCCTCTTTCAATTCCTTTGGCGTGCAGGACAGATAAAACTCTTCAAACACCAGACGCTCGTCCCCCTGCTTCTCCCCCCAGGAAATACTGTACCGGTAAATCCGTTCGCTGCCGTCCGCCAAAACCAGGCCAGGAATTACATACCGGTAAAATCATTCAATGCGCATTTTGATACGGGTATCCTATCCGGCATGCCGCGACCGGCCGCTAAAATGTATGTCAACTCTATTGCACCAGATCCAGATGCTGCACGGTACCCACGTTTCCATTCTCGTAGAGAAAGATGCCCGTGCTGCGTATATAGCCGTTGTCCTGCCCGCTACTGCCCTTCAGGGAAAAATCCGTAGCGGTGTTCTGAAGGCAGATGGCTCCCACTCCCTTTTCTTCCAGGGTGTACAAACTGTCCGTGCCGTCGGGGTTCTTGCACCAGATCTTCAACTTGGACCAGATACTGTCATTCTCGTCAATCCAGCCGTTTCCGTCCTCATCGTAGGCGGACAGGTCCTGAAAGCCGTTCCCGCTCTGGGGCCCGAAAAGTTCACTGCCATCATTTATAATGCCGTCTCCGTTCTTATCCAGCGCCAGATATCCGCTGCCTGCGCCCAGCATGGAGACATTGTCCTCCTTGCCGTCCGCATCTATGTCAAACCGAAACTTCTGGTCGCTCAAAGATACATTATCAGCGTCAAAATTGATGACAAGCGGATCGCAGGTTCTCTGCAATGACGCCAGATTTATTTCTCTCCTGTATGTCTGCGTAAAGCTCCTGCTCATGCTCAGATCCACATTAAAGCTGATCTCCCGGCCGTCCGCCGTCCGCACGGTGCCCACGGAGGAAAACAGCGTATTCTCCTGTTCGGAATAATGCTCCTCCACACCATAGGACAACACTTTCATATTAAAGGGCAGAAACTCCAGGGTCGCATTACCATTCTGGTTATTTTGACCGCCCTGATTACTCTGCTCACCTTCGCCGTCCGCCCCGGTAAGACTCTCATCTTCTCCCATAAAATTGCGGGTCCTGTCATCACCGAAGAGCAGCATGAAGATATACCGCATGGTATAATTGCGTAATTTTCCCACTGCGTTTTCGGAACTGCTGCGCAGCTGCACTCTGCCAGAGTTCATCATGCTCTCCACCCGCTCCCGCAGATCCATATTGCCGTCCGTGGAAATCCTGCGGCTCTGTTTGCCGTCCTCGCCGTCTTTCCCCTGAGCAGTCTGTCCCTTCATATTTCCCATTCCCAGCTGTTGCCCGGCCACGCCGGCCCCCATGTTCGTCCCCCCCTGCACATAATCCTTTAGTACAAAGCGGTTATAGCTTGTTCTTGAAGCCTTGAAGCTTCTGGCGGAATCCATTCCTATCGCACTTGATTGTATTCGCAAACGCCCCTCGTTTCCAGTTCACTTCTCTGCCCGCTCTTCCATGATTTCCATCCGGCTTGCGCTTACCGGCGATGCGCTCTGGGCGCATAGGCAAAAAAAAGACGGCACGACACAGGGATCTCCATATCCCCATAGCAATACCATCCGTGGTGACTATATGTTAGTTTACAAATGCTTTGGCCAAAAGCGTTTGTATTATACTTATCGTCAGAGCTTATGAAAAAATTACCTCTCCGCCGGGATTTCAATTGTGATTGCACGAAACGACTATAGAGATTTAAAGATTGCCTGGTGGAGACCCAGGGGCCAGGAATAACCTGGCTGCCCTGTATGACATGATCAAGAACGGAAAAACCGGCTACCGGATCCTGGCAGAAAAACCTTTTATCTCGACAAGCTGGCCCTCCCCTAAGTCTACCGAAGGGACAAAGGGCAACCGGAGGGCACAGGAGAAACCTAAGGCTCCCCGGAGAAAAATTGAGACCCAAGGCTCAATTTTCCAAAAGAAACAAGAAGATTGTGCAAAATGTCCTGGTATATGTCTGCCAAGGGCACGGACCGGAGTCATAAGAATTGGAATGAATATACAATATGACCAAAAGAAAAGGTTATGCAAGGACAGTATAATTTATGCTATGATTGTGAAAAGGCGTGTGATATAATGGTTTTGCTGTTGACTCTTTCCGGCAGGAAGGAGATGACTATATTGCAGAACTTCCTAGATTTTGTATTTTCCATCATAGCATCTGTAATAGCATATTACATATGCAAGTGGCTGGATGGAGAGGATTAGGCAACAGTCAGCCCAGTAACAGAGAACCCCCCCAGGAATGGCGCTCCTGGGGGGTTCTTGCTGTTTGTGACTATATGCAGACTTCCTACTCTACAGTTTTTAATATATCATTCTCTCGGCAGTAAGTCAACAAAAAAATCAAAATAGCAGTGGAGATAGTTGGGGAGAAGACCAGCTATTTCCGGATCAGAAAAAAAGAAAAATAAGGGCCAGACACATCCGGAAGTGGACCCCAGGAAGCCCGTATTCATGCGGGTTTAGGGGCTGTGTCGCAAGTCTAAATGTCCACGCCCGCCGGGGACGTTCCTGCCCTTATCCTGTTCTTTGGGAGAGGCCGGGCGGCGCGGGGGCAGAGCCACCGCAAAACCTACCGTCAGCCGCCGCACCAGTGCAGACGGTTTTGCCGTTAGAATGAAGCGGACGAAAGCGGGGGGCAGGGTTGTAAAATCCTGTTCCCCGTTTCGGCGGCGAAATGGCAACGGCAAAAATACTACTCGGCCCTTGACCGTCTGGATAGGCAGAACGGATATAGAACGGGGATTGTTTTCAGCGGGGAGATGTGCTATACTTAGGTCAGCAAATTGACCGACAAACTGGAATTTTGAGGAGAACAATACAATGGACAGAGCCAAAAATAAGCTAGAAATTTTTGGTGGAATTTTTGAATCTCAACAAGCGGCTGAAGATTTTATGAAAATAGTAGATGGAATACCTAAGCAATTTATGGAGGAACTTTACCTTCAAGGTGATTTTGTGGGTCATATTGAAATAAGATTTTTTGAACAGAAGTCAAATAAGGCAGAAGAATTATTCAGAGATTTCCCTTACGGTGATAAAATTGTCGAAACTTTGAAAGCAAAATTTGCAGATAAGATTAAGCGTCGTATCAATACAGCTATCGTTCTCTATGATTTTGATTGGATGGAGCACTTTTCAAATCACTTTCTAAGCCAAATGAGGGAAAAGAAAACCGATAAATATCACATATTTTACATAGAAAGTGTTTTTCCATACAAGTGACTTCCTATTTATGGGGCTGTGTTGAAAATCCAAAAAAGGGCGGCGGTGGCTATCCCGCCGCCCTGTCCGTTACCGCCCCATATCCTGCGCCCTGCGGGGCTGCTGCTCCCGCTGTTCCTGCCGCAAGATACTGTAAACGCTCTTTCTGATTTGCTCGGTCTCGGTCAGCTTCTTCTTTCCCTTATACTTGAAATAAATGTCGGCCTGCTCAATGTGCTTTTTTCGGAGTGCCTAACCGCCGTTCAACGGGTTTCAGCTTGCCTTGAATGTCCAGTTGCTCCCCTATCATGGACTTGAATTTTTCATCAAGCCCCGCCATATCCATGATGTTGTTGGTTTGCAGGAAATTCAGCATTTTCGCCGTAAGCGTCAAATAAGATAGTGGATAAAAAATAACCACCAACCCTCTATACTATGAAGTGAACCCCTTTTATTAGACAAAAATGAAAGTCTAATGAAAGGGGTTATTT
>CANSPM010000089.1 GCA_947648875.1 uncultured Lachnospiraceae bacterium | reverse complement strand
GCCTCGATGCCCTGGGCCGCGTCCACCACCAGAATAGCCCCGTCGCAGGCCGCCAGAGAACGACTGACCTCATAGTTAAAATCCACATGCCCCGGGGTGTCAATCAGATTAAAGACATACTCCGCCCCATCCCTGGCCTTATAGATGGTACGCACGGTCTGGGCCTTGATGGTGATGCCTCTCTCCCGCTCCAGTTCCATATTGTCCAGCACCTGGGCCTGCATCTCCCGGCTGGTCAGAAGCCCGGTGCTCTCGATAATCCGGTCCGCCAGTGTGGATTTGCCGTGATCAATATGGGCCACTATACAAAAGTTGCGTATCCTGCTCTGCTCTATAGAACTCATCCGTATTTCCTCCCTGCTCAAAAATCACTAAATATAGATTCTCCTTCCCGAACAGTACGGTTTGTCCCCTTGCGCGGCATGTACTGTCTCAAACCAAGTACATACAATAGAAATCGCCGTCCGCTTTCAGCCGAAAGCATGGCTATGGTCCGCTGTACCGAAAATGGAAAATCTCTATGTTCATCAGCATAAATTCCGTATTTCCCTATTCTAGCAGAAAAACGCCGTACACGCAAGATTCTTCAAAGCATCTTATAATACCAGCCCTTTTCCTCGTCCGTATTTTTCAGATACTCCAAATCCTCCAGGTACTGCCGGGACCTCCTGTCCGGATTGATAAGCGCCCTTGAACGTCTGGCCATGAGCTCCAGCTTTCTACAGAAGGCGTTGTTCTCCCTGCCGCTGTATATGATAGCTCTGCTCAGATCCTCGTTGACCCTCTCCCAGTCATACTGTTCCCTGTATAACTGCATATGAGCATAGGCCCGCGTCGTATATCCGACATACAGATGCTTTCCGCTCTCAATCAGACGGTCCCCATACTCCTGTAAAGCCTGATAGTCAAATGCCCTGCAAAGTCGATAGATTTCATCCGTCTCCGGGCTGCCTTTTGTATCCACCAGATAGGAGAGCGTGTCCAGCGAAGTATACGGTCGGCGCACATTTTTTCCCGGAAACTCCCGAGGAGCAAATGCCGTCCAGGGGAATAGGCCATCCAGTTTATAATGCCTCCTCCCGGCCTCCTCCAGCCACGCATCCCACTCCTCCTGCTCCTCCAGCCGAATTTTTGACAGATCCGCCTGCCGTACCTCACAGTCCAGCAGTTCCACCGCAACTACTTTCTCGTACTTAAGCCCCGCTTCCCCTGCAAGCCTCACCAGGGCATACCCCCATTCGTCCACCGCGATTCGATACATCTCATACCAGCCCCGGATATAGCGGACGCGGGCCAGCAACGCTTTGGTCAGCGCTTTTCCGTCGCCCTCCAGAATCGCATGGATACCTTGACTCACATGTCCTTCCTCATCCCTGTTTGGAAATTGCTCCTTTGTTGCCTTCCCATTAAACAGATTGTAGGTTCCTTCGCCGCCTTTGTCATAGGAATAGGTAAACAAAAGCGGGACCAATTCCCCGGCTCCCGCCGCATAAGCCCGAGCCATGGAACTGTTGATTTCCGCTTCACCGTGCCGCTCATGATAATAAAAATCGCTGCCATTTTGCGGATAGCCGTTCTCAAACAGCTTCAGCTTATAGAGTACGGACAGCGCCGAGCGATACCAGCCTGCCAGAACATCTTCCGGGTTTTCCCGAAATTTGCCATATGATTCCGTATTTTTCTTCAAATCATAGTCATAGCGCAAAGAAGTTCTGCGTATCAGAGGAAAGCGCTTTTTCACCGGTTTTTCTTTTTCCACAGGGGCACGGTTCTCCAGCAGCACCTCACCGATCAACAGCGGGCGCTGTCTGGTTTTGATGCTTTCAATGTATCCCTTTTTGCCGCTTTTATCCACGGCGACGGCCTCTTGAATCATCCGGGACAGATATTGCCTCTCCTCCTCCTTCGACTTAGCAAGATCAATATTCTTGCTAAATGACCAGTATTGATCCAATATCCGCATGGGACGCTCCAGAAACTCTCCGGCTTTTTTGCAATCCTTTTCATACACCAGATGAAAGAAATCCTCCAAATCCTTTACAATTTGCCAGGCCAGCCCCTCATATTCGTCTCTGGGTTCAAAGTAACTCTCCTCCACTGCAAGTATGTACTTTTCATCCGGCTGATATCCTGTTGCCGCTGCCTGATAGAAGCGCTCCACAGTCTTCCCGAGGTGCCGGGACATGTCAAATCGCCTGTCCTTTGCCAGGCGCACATAGAGTTCATACTCCTGTTCCAAGGCCTGTAGCGCCACAATCATGT
Source organism: uncultured Lachnospiraceae bacterium (assembly GCA_947648875.1). Classification (GTDB taxonomy): domain Bacteria; phylum Bacillota; class Clostridia; order Lachnospirales; family Lachnospiraceae; genus Acetatifactor. Next base: position 7,613 of record CANSPM010000089.1, on the reverse strand, counting down.
ATTTCCAGAAAAGTGTCTTTCCGGGAAACTCCTTTTGTAAATCCATAACTGCCTCCTCCCTGCAAATACTGTCCTTTCCTCTTCCTGTTTTCTATTTTACAATAATATCCCGCAACAAATCACTGTTCTATTATTTGTAAAGACGAATGCACATCCAAGTCCTGAAAAAGCAAACTTTCGAAATAGAAACTCTTTTGAGATATAGAATCAAAAATGTGCGTTTACACATAATATACCATCTTTGGATAGCCTGATCAATAATAGTCAGCCATTATCATCCGCCGGTCCGCAGGGGGGCATCCTCCCTTCTGCCGCCAACGCCTGATCGAAAGCCGCCCACTGTATTTTATCCATACTCTGCAAATTGTGCTTGCGCCGCTCCTAATTCTCTTCCCCGGACAAAACCATATCCAGCAGATGCGCAATGGGATCGCAGGCATTCATGGCCTCTTCCAGCGTGTTGTTCTGAGCACCCAGTTCGATCAACAGGGTGCGTGGCCGCAGATGCATATTGTAGCGATAGCCATTTATGTAATTCCTTCGGGTAAGCCCGGGATAGTATTCCTCCGCCTTGAGCTTCATCTGAAAAGAAAATGCCAGATTGTCTGACAGATTATCGTTTTGCAGATAGCTGATACTGCCGGTCCTGCGTGTCCAGCTGATACCGTTGAAAAACATAAACCGGGCCGTAGGTCTCCCGTCCAGATCCATTACCAGATGTGTATCGTCCGCCACCGCGTCCCGGTGCAAGTCGATCACCACCTGAATCTGTGGATTCTCTTCCAACAGACGGGTAATCTCCGGCAGGGAACGGGAATAGGCATCATCCCGTGTGGGCACATCATAAGCTCCCACATGATGTAACACCTGATATCCGTATTGCTGTTCCAAAATTTCTGCCAGATGCTCGCCCACCCCCATAATGGTGGTACGTTCGTCTCCCTGTACGGAGTCCGCAAATCCCTCCTGAGAGTGCGTGTGATAAATCAGAATCTGAGGCCCCGGGTCCTCCTTGCTGATCGTCAGGTCCCGCTGGCTCAACTTCTGCGCATCCAGCAAATCCTTGCCGATGGTGGTGACACTGTCCACTGCGTAAAACTGATTCCGGAGTGTTTCATAATCCGACAGTGCCGAAAGGTCCACTGTCTGCTGCCGTATACGAGGCACAAAGTCACTGCGGGGGGCTATGTTGTCCTGATTCCAAATCTCCTGGGGGGTGGGGGAAACCGCCTCTTCGGATGGCTCTACCGGCGGTGTCTGGGCATCCCATCCGTTTTCCTCCAGCAGACTTTTAAGGTCAAGTACCGTCACGTCCTGTTCCTCCCGGACATGAAGCCGGCCCTGATTTTCCTGCTGCATCAGTTCCTCCAGAGATAACTCCCTGCCCTGCTGCCCCTCATCCTCCTGAAATTCCAGATTCTGTGCCCCTTCCTGCCGCACTGCCACCTGCCCCGCCTGGGTCTGGTAGAGATATCCCGGTATCCATTCCTCCAGAGGTTCCTCCTGTAGTATTATGCCCTCCTGCTCTGTCCCATGTTCCCACAGTACAGGCAGCAGGTTCCGAAGACTTCGCTCTCCGCCTGCCTGTAACAGCCGGGCAAGCAAGCCATCCTGGCCTGTCTCCCCCTGTCCGCCCCCGCCTGCAAAAACCTGCCACACCAGCAACAGGATACCGCATCCCACTATGACAGGAATGATTTTGTTTTTATTCCCGTGTCTGACAGACCTCACCTGCTTTCACCCGTTTCATCCTTATTACTATATGCATGCCTGACCCATGACATTCCTTGGCATATGCCCCGACATCCTTTTAACTCTGACACTCAAGCGCCATATTGATGCCTTCCGATACGGTGTAACTGACCCTTTTTACCACTGCGTCAATATCCTTTCCGGTCATATACATATTGTTCAGTTCCGCAAACGCAGTGCGGTGCTGTCCCATATATTTCACCCGGTCAAACCCCTGCTCCGCCTCCATGATCCGCTCCAGCGCGTCTCCCACAATAGTGGCCGCATCCACCACGGTAGGTACGCCGATGGCAATCACAGGCACACCCAGACTCTCCTGGGTCAGCGCATTGCGGTGGTTTCCCACCCCCGACCCCGGCTGTATGCCCGTGTTGGTAATCTGAATCGTTCGATTCAGCCGCTTGGTAGAGCGCGCTGCCAGCGCGTCAATGACAATCAACAGATCCGGTTTTGTCTGCGTCACTACGCCCTTGATAATCTCCGCTGTCTCCATACCCGTCTTGGCCATCACTCCGGGCTCAATACTGCTGATCAGGTTCATCCTCTTTTTATTGTAGGCCGCCGAGCCATAGGCCTTCACAATATGCCTGGTAATAAAAAGATTATCCACCACCTGGGGGCCTAATGCATCCGCCGTCACCTCTCGGTTGCCAAGTCCCACTACCAAAACTGAAAGTTCCTCCTCATCCTGTTCCATCATCTCCGCCAGTTCCCGGGACAGACTCTCAGAGATCTCCCTGTGATAATCTTCGTCGGGCTCCAGCATGGCCGGAGCCTCTATGGTGACATAAGTACCTACGGGCTTTCCCATGGCTCTGGCCGCATTCTTGGTATCAATCATCACCTTGGTGACTCTGATATCTTCCTGCTCCTGATAATACTCCTCCACCCGGACGCCCCTGAGTTCACTCTCAGCCTCCGTTATGCTCTCCCTGGCCTCCAAAGCCAGATCTGTCCTCACCTGAAACCCACTCATATGCATTCTCCTTTGCCCCAAATGGTCAGCAACATGTTTTCTTTAAATACCTATATCCGTGCCGGTAACCCGAATGATAACAGTTTTTGCGTTTTTTTGAGATTTATGTATTGACAAATATGTATTCTTTTACTAAAATACAAGAGTATGTTTACCTTAGTCCTCCGTGTCTGGCTAAGATAAACCAAATGACAAAAACACAAACATTTCGTATTGGAGGTGTAATCTTGGCTAATATTAAATCCGCAAAGAAGAGAATTTTGGTAAACCGCACCAAGGCTGAAAGAAATAAGTCCATCCGTTCAAGCGTGAAGACCGCTATCAAGAAGGTGCTGGCCGCTGTTGAAGGTGGTGACAAGGCTGCTGCCGAGGCTGAACTGAAAGCCGCAACCAAGACCATTGAGATGGCTACTTCCAAGGGCATTTATCATAAGAACAATGCCGCCAGAAAGGTATCCCGTCTGAGCAAGGCTGTAAACCAGATGGCATAGATCTTACTTAAAATATTATATGCAGTAAACATACCTTTACTCTTGCCCTTTATGATAATGGTGTCAGATATTTAGGGATTGTTTACTGGTATCCTAAAAGAGGAGCATCCATACCGTCATGTGGATGCTCCTCTTTATTTCTATCTCTCTCAGAACCAACACCCTTGACAGCAGCACCATACTATCTTCGATGACTTCCGCCCCCATGGCTGTGACCGCCGCTGCTGACATGGGCGCCACCACGGCCTCCGCCACCTCCCGAGGAGGAAGAACTGGTCTGGATTTTTCTCTGGCTCACATGCTTTCGTACAAAATCATCCCTCTGCACATTCATCACCGGTCTTCCTCCCTCAATATAGGTGGTGGCTGTGGTGGTAATTTTTCCCTCCTTACTGCGAAGATGAGTACCTGTAAAAGTTCCCGCCGCAGCAATGGGAACGATGAGAATCAGCAATAGAAACACGCTGCCGAGCCCTGTCTTCTCTCCGCTCATCACCTCTGTTATATAGAGGATACTGGCGCTGTAAGCACTGTAAGGATCGCTGTCAATATAGTCATCCACACAGGTCAGCGCGCGGTCTATCTCCCGATCGCCAAATTTATCAAATACTTTTCCGCAGGTGGAAAGATGTGTGCCTTCCTGGCCCTCATACCAGTTATCCAGAAGCAATGCACCGTCTCCATAGGGAGCATCGTAGCCAAAAAAATGATTGTCATAGAAATCATCCGCTATATCCTGCATATTGCTCTCCCAGTCCGCAAAACGGTAACCGTAAGTTTCCTTTGCCTCCACGCCCTCCACGGGTTGTTCCATGGTCACCAGCACCAGATCACAGCCAATCAAAGCCTCCTTTTCCGCAATCAGTTCCCGCAGCTTATCCTCCTCCGCATCTGTGAGCACATTCGCGTAATCGTAAACCCGCTCTGAGGGAGCCTGCATGTTTTGCCTCTCCCGCACGAAACGCGTCGTGTTTTGTGCCATAGCCATCACAGTAGCCGTAACAGCCAAAATGCCTATTCCAATAAACCAAAATCGGAAAAACAGCCAATATTGTTTTCGGGCTTCCCTCTTAAAATCATTCTCCATCTCTGCATACTCCCCTTACATTATTATAACGGCAATCAATACTAAGGCAATTGTCAGACAAGCCCACAACGTCGCCCCGTAGGCCCATACTTTGGCTTTGGAGACAGGTGTGCTCCCAATGATTTTGCCAGTCTGCCCGTTTACATAGAAGGGATATTCCTTCTCTTTATATATATATCGGTAAACCCACACCGGTAACAGGGCAAACTCCGTATCAGGAGAAGGGGCCGCAATATTTCTGTATGCAGGCTTCAGGGAAGAGTATCCTTTGATACTCTGCTGTAGTATGGTGGCGGCACTGCTCTCCATCTTGGCATGGGCACGGTTCTCTATGATCTCCGCAGCCATGTTATATTTTTCTCCCAGGAAACCGGACATGTATTCCGGTCGGAAAGGAATCATTTCTCCATAGTTATAGGGCTCCAGCAGATCCATAATCTCATCTGGCATCTTCACGGAAGCATCCGCCGGAATCCCCTGAAAATCTATATTCATATCCCGCACCACATGATAATAGGAAGTTTCTGTATACTCGGTATTCCCGGTCACCCAGGTGCGGCGCTTTACTCCCTCACCCTGAAACCGACAGCGGGCGTCATAATTATAGATCCAAAAAGGTATGTATTCACCCGTTATTGTATTCAGACGCGCCTCGGACAGAAAATCCGTGGGCGCAAAGGTACATTTTCTGAACTTATCCCGAATTAACTCCTTGACATTCTCCTTGCTGAGTTTAAAGAGGATAATTCTGCCAGGGGCATAAGCCCCCTCAATCCGTTCGTCAAAGATTATATAATTTTCACAATATGGACATTGCAGGGCAGATGTGTGCTCCGTATAACTCACTTCGCCGCCACAGTTCGGGCAAATCTGCATTCGGGCATGTTCATATTGCCGTTCTTCACTATTCTCGCTCTCACAAAAAGGACAATACATCCTTTTTTTCTCAGGACTGTAGACAGAGTTGCCCCCACAGTTCTTGCACTTGAATATCATGTCTGCCTCTTTTCCGCATAATACATGCGCTTTACATTTTATAAGGCCTCTTTCTCCCACAATTCCTGAAGGCGGCCCATCCGTTATATTGTACCAAAAAGACCTTCATTCCGCAATGCACAAAATGGCTATGGCCGGAAATTCTGCGGATTATATAAAAAGCACGAACCGACTATCTTATGCGCTAAAACTTTGGGAAGATATACCGATATTAATAACAGTAGCGAGCAGGAGCATTTTCGCATTTAATCTATGTGACGACTTTTTGTCTGAAATATGGCAGCCACGGATGGCACAGGAAAACCCGGCGCTATCCGTGGCTCTATTTATGCAGACGACGGCGTGCCCGCACAGCACCCCGCCTGTTTCCGGGTCCCGGAAGTCCACGGCCATGATACTGCCTGTCCTGTGTGCCGTGAAAGTACTTAAGAAATCAAAAATCATATATCCCCAAGTCCATAATTTCCACCGGGGGATATGTGTCCATTATGGGAGGTATAAACAATGAGAATCAGTACAGCCACTGAATCTATCAGAAAAACATTTACAACGAACACAACTGCAAGAAGCAGACATTTTTCCGGAATCAATTCAGGTTCCGCCAGAACAGACAATCCAAAATGGATGACTTCTGAAGGCAATATGCTCCAACGCCTGGTGGAAGCCGAAGCCGAGGAACTGAAAAAACAGTCGGCGGCAGAAACAGAGGAAGACGCCCCCCGCGATAGAAGCGAAGCCGCCAAGGTATATGAGATGGCCTGTAACGGCGGGAAGAACCCTCTCAGCGCCATCCGGACCGCTCCCAAGGTACCCTATGGTTATATGGCGAAGGACGGAGTCATCTCCTACAACGGAGTTGAATTTATCTGTGATGAGAAAACAAACAGCATATGTCTGGGAGATATGACAGACCAAAAACAGGTCATCAATATTCCTCTTTCCGGCGGCGGGCATCTGAAGGTGAACAGGGCCAACATTGGCCAGCTCTCCAAAGCCATCGGGATGTTCTCCCCAGAGGATGTGAATTTGATTTTGCGCGCGATTCATTTAGACGCGAAATTACAGTCCGTACAGAACGAGGTGGAAGACCTGGAGGCTGGCGTAGGCGAAGAGATTGCTTCCGGCGGCGAAGCCGACAAAACAGATCTAAATTAAGTTCCCTTTCAACGTCAAAAAAAGGATATCAAAGGATTGCATTTCCTTTGATATCCCTTTTTGACTATATTTCTGTACTATCAGATATTGCAGAAACCCTATTTGTTATAGTTGACGATTTTAAATAAATCATAGTAAAAATCATTGATTTTACTAGGTTTATTGGCACAACCTGTCGCTAAGTGATAGTTTTAAGTGATATTTAAATCATCACGAAATATTGCCAAACATCACTGAAACCTCTAAGTATCAGAGAAAAAGGTCTTTCCCATTATATTCTTTTAAAAATCTCTCTACATTATCTTTTGTTATCTGATACTCTTTTCCAATCTTCATTGCATACCCAGTCTGCTGTGCCAGCTTCAAAAACCTAAGGGCCTTATCACTCTCGCACCCGAGCAATTCCATGATATCGTTCTTCTTATAGATTTTTAACTTAGATTCACTAAGTCGGTTTAGTAAATCATCAATAATAATACCTTAATTATGTCTTACCTGTGGTATTGTTGCAATACTTATTGATTACTATGTACTTAATTTCATCACGTTCAAGAAAAGGCGCAATGATATCATATACTGCTGCAAAATCTCCGATACCTATTGATAAAAAAACTAGCTCACTTTTTTTCGCAAAGTCTCTTTTCATCTTCGTATTGGAATATACACATATAAAATTATTCTCTATGATTTCAAATCTCTTAATATAGTATGAATCTGGCAGTTGTTCCTGCAAAAATCCATATTCGTAAAATCTTGCGTAATCTTCAGCCATCATTGATACGTTTAAAATAATTCCGAAATCATAATAGGATCTTACTTGATCACTTTCTGTGCTTGAAACAGAAACAACTTGTTCCAACTTTTCCTCAAGATTACTTTCTTCAGTCATATCAATTTGAATGAATTTATAAAATCGCCCTCAGATAAATTACAATCGTCTATATACGCAAATCTTTGTGTCTTTTCCGACAATGTATGAATTATTTGAGAATAATCTTGTTGTTCTAACAAAAGAATATAATTAAATTTTTATGCTCTCTTATATGCCACATAATTCGATATTCGATTCATCAAGCTCTCCTACCTTGAAATATTTTTATCTCACATCAATATTTATCTGCTTATTCCAGTATTCATAGAATCTTGATCTTAGATT
>CANSPM010000088.1 GCA_947648875.1 uncultured Lachnospiraceae bacterium | reverse complement strand
TTGGCCTCCAGAGCCACAATCTGGCGCGCTAACCAACTGCGCTATACCCACCATATTTGAAGTACATTTTCTGCCGAAAACGAGCTTCCCAGCTTGCACAAATCTCCCGCTTCTGTATCCCAGAATACCTAAAACTTCACAAAAGATCTGTTCCTGTGCCCGAAGGGATTCGAACCCCCGACCCACGGCTTAGAAGGCCGTTGCTCTATCCAGCTGAGCTACGGACACATAATCCGGTGTTTCAACCGCACTGACGAAAGCTATTATATCGTAGGGCAAGAATTTTGTCAACTGTTTTTGTGAATTTTCTTACAAAATTTTGTAAAACCTGATTTGTCCCTCTAATAGATTCCCCGAATCCCTGTATCGCCGTCCAGAGTATTCATGTTATACAGCAGTAGAATATCCGTTATTCCCTCATGATCTGTCAAAAACGAAGAGGGACCGTCCCTGTAATACCGGGTGTCAAACACATAGATCTTTCTGTAATGGTGTGTCAGAAAGGGCACCATGGAATTGGCGTAGCTGTCCTTTATGAGCATAAGCTCCTCCTGGGTAGCCGCCGCAGCATTCTCTATTTCTATCAGGGGATGTATATTGTTGAGGAAAAGGGAATACTTATCCTTTTCTTCAAGATAGGCGAAATTGTATAAACTCTCTGTCACTTCCCCGGTATCTATATAAGTAACAGTGAGCACGTCCTCCGGATTGGAATATACTGTTATAGCGTCTTTTTTGTGGCTGTAATCATTTATTTTCGAGTATAAGGTGCCCGCAAATTCCCCTGTGACCGTCTGTGCCGTCAATGATTCCAGCGCTACGGGGATCAGGCCTTTCACATCGCAGTACGCAAGATAGCCCTGGTAAGCCCCAAAAGTGGTCCAGTGATGGTCGGTACGGTAGTATAACTGACCTTGGGACGCGCCGTCCAACAGGCGCTCCGTGCAATCGACGGCGGGGATTCCCGTCTCGTCATAGATTGTGTATGCCGTTTCCATCTGCTCACTGCGGGGAGCGTTCGCAGGAAGCCTGTCACTGTAAACGGTGACGGCCGTTGGCACCAGCATCAAATTTACATCCACCCTGCTTTTGTCTATCTTTTCATAAAAACCGGCGAGCGTGTCTATTATACGTTCTGTATTCCGGGGGCTGCCATAGGGTTCAATCAGATAATCCTCCCTTGCCACATAGATCCCATTAATACTCCTTCTGCCACCGGCAATCTCCGCCGCACTTTTTAGTCCCACAAAGAAATCTCTCTGGGGAAAGTGATCCGCAACCCAGTCGTTAAGCGATTTGGTATACTCTCCGCTTAACACACTCTCCAGGGACAGCCCAGGAAACCTTGTGAGATATCTGTTTTCATTTTCTGAAAAATCCTTTTTGGGGCTGAAAAGAAAACACACCGACAGGCACAAAATGCCTATACAGAGCAGGCACACTACAGCCCTTCTTATTTTTATGTCTGTGATCATAAAAAACCGCCTTTTTACAGTGAGGAAGAACGCCTTCTTCCGTCCTTTTCACGTAATGCAAAGTCCGCTTACGCCTCTATACTGGTAGAAAACAGAGCGTTCTGCTCTTAAAATCGAAAGTACAAAAATGGATTATAAGTGTCGCTGACCATATAAGCCGTTGCCATGACAAACAATAGCAGAACCGCCACTCCAGTAACCAAGGACAACACAAAGCTGCCCTTCCTGCCAAGAAACGATGCCTTCCGGCAGATCCAGGGATATATCGGGCAGGCCAGAACACAGGCCGCTCCAAGCACGATGCCATAGTTGCCCAGATACCAAAGGAAGCGCGTATCTACCAGCGTATTAGAGCCAAGGGAGAAAAGCAGTCGGATATAACTTCCAAGTTCTCCCATGTCCGTAATGGCAAAAACGACAAACCCAAATACCACAATCAGAAACGCATAAATATGCTGAAAAAACTGCGGAGTTTTCGCCAGCGCTTTTCCCCACAGATACTTTTCGAGAACGAGCAAAATGCCGTAGTATACTCCCCATAAGATAAAATTCCACGACGCTCCATGCCACAGTCCTGTCAGAAACCATACCACCGCGATATTGAGCAAATGGCGGGAAACCCCTTTTCTGTTTCCTCCCATCGGAATATATACATAGTCCCGAAACCATGTAGAAAGTGAAATATGCCAACGGCGCCAGAAATCCGTTACCGAGACGGCAGTAAGCGGATAACGGAAATTCTCACTGTAGTGAAAGCCCAGCATCTGCCCCATTCCGATGGCCATATCGCTGTAAGCGCTGAAATCGAAATAGAGTTGCAAAGTAAAGCACAGCGCGCCGAGCCACGCCGTGGCTACACTTGTATCCGCCGCGCCCAAAACACGGATTTCCTCCCATAAGGCGCCCGTCTGATTGGCAATCAGTACTTTCTTAAACAGCCCCGTCATGAAACGCAGAACCCCTCTTTCAATTCCGTCCCGTGTAATCTCCCGGCAGTGAAGCTGCTCCTGTATGTCGGAAAAACGCACGATGGGGCCAGCCACCAGCTGCGGAAACATGGACACATATGTGAGATAGGTAATATAACTGCGCTCCGCCTTTACTTCGCCGCGATACAGATCTATTATATAACTCATAGTTTGAAAGGTATAAAAACTGATGCCCACTGGCAGGTGTATCTGCGGGGAAATAATTTGTGTCTGAAATATTCCATTGACCACGGAAACGGCAAAATCGGCATATTTGAAAAAAGCCAGTAACGACAGATTGACGCAGATACTACAACACAGAAAAAATCTTCTCCTGCCCTCCGTTGTACCATACCGCTCCATTAGCCGCCCGTTTGTATAATCCAGCGCCGTGGAAAACAGCATCAGCAGAATGTACAACGGTTCTCCCCAAGCATAAAAAATCAGGCTGAAAACGAGCAAAGTCCCATTTTTCCACGAAAATGGGACTACATAATACAAAATCAGACATAACGGTAGGAAGAAAAAGAGAAACGGAATACCACTGAAAACCATAACAGCCCTCCGCTACAATAACCCGCTCTCAACTATATCCGCGATCTCGTCCGCATTGTCAGATATTATGAGCCATATATAGTTACCTTCTGAACGAACCTCGCTTTTTTCAACAATAGCAAACTGTTCGGGAATATAATTTTCCATTTCGTTTTTCTTTTCTTCAACAATCGTCTGTAAACAGTCTGTCAGTCCCTCCAGATCTCCCGTGTCTTTTACTTTCAGGATAATAATGGTCTCGGCCTGGGCCGCATCCTCCGACATGGAAAATACATATTCCTCAAGTATAGATACGTCAATGCCATAATAATTTGAGATAAACTCTTCATCCATACACTGAGGAGATTGTAAAGACACCTTCTGCTGGATTTCCTCATAGAGTTCCTTCACGGACTTGGACACTTCCACGTCCTCGGCAGCTCCCTCCGCTCCCTGAGCCGCGTCCGAAATGACGCCTGTTTGCGCGTCATTCACTGTGGGTGTACTATCCGCACACCCACCGCAGAAAAGTGCCGCTACAGTCAAAGCAGCCATAAGTTTCACAATTTTCATTTTATACATAATACATTGTACCTCTTGTCAATAATCCGGTTCTCTCCTGCCCCAAAAGGCTACAGAGGGCAAAATGACGCTTCCCCAACGTCCCTGCGCCGTGCAGTATATCATTGGGTCTTCCCATCTTTATAGCCTGCAAATCGTGAAAGCATTCCCTGTCGAAGATCACACGGTTCACGCACTTCCTATTCCAAAACCGCTGTCTCTGCCGCCTCGTTTACCTCCTCCAGATGTATAACGTTGGCGTAACACATCAACGCCGTCTCCCACAGGGAATAAGCGGTCTTTGTGAGATGAACAAATCCGTCGCTACAGCATTCCTCCGCCAGATTCCCTTCTCCGTCGGATATGATCGTACATAAATCTATATACCCCCAGCCGTTCTCCTCCGCCATTTCCTGTAACAGAACATTGTAAGCCGCAATATTGGTATTGTTCAGCTTTTTCTTGCCCTCTCCCTCTAATGTGTAGGTCACACTGATAATATGAATATCCAGTTCCGGCGAGGTTTCCAGAATTTTGTCAATGAGTTCTTTGTACTGATCCCGGGCCCCCTCAAGCCCCAGCGGAGCAATATCATTCATGCCCAGCAGGAGAAAGGCCCGCGTCTTGCCCGTGAGGGGAATCGCATTCCACAGTTGATACTTCTTTCCCTTGTATGTGGGATGCACATTGTCCCCTTTGACAGGTTTCATGGCATTGTTCGCCCCGTAACTTCCCACCGCCAAAAACTGTATATCGTGGACAAACGTCTCCTGCTTCGCACTGTAATTGCGAAATCCCAGCATAATGGAATCGCCTATAAACACCGAGTCTCCGTAATAGGCCCGCAGTTCTTCATCCGTCAGAAGCGCTCCCGCAGCCGCCTCCAGCGGCAGTACCGGCAACGCGCCGTCTACAGGCTGGCCCGCTACTGCCCCCGGCAACACACTATCTACAGGCTGGCCCGCTACCACCCCCGGCAACACGCCGTCTACAGGCTGGCCTGAAAACGCGTCTGGCAGTTGCGACTGAGCGGCATGTACGGCTCCTCCCGTATAGTTCCCCAGAACAAGCATAGCAGAAACGGCAACACAGGAAAACTTCTTCCATATCATAAACTTTTTCATTGTTATCTCCCATCATATGTGTGAATTTGACAAATGTATTCATTAGGTATCCTAACACTTTATTTATGACACTGTCAAGACCATCTTACAATTCTGATACAAAACTGCTTGCCGGTATGCATGATTCCATTTTACGAAAAGGATCTGCAAAAAAAACAATTATTGAATTGACACTGTATCCAAACTATTATATAATGTTTCTATTCGTCGGGGTGTGGCTCAGTTTGGCTAGAGCGCCTGGTTTGGGACCAGGAGGTCGCAGGTTCGAATCCTGTCACCCCGATTTTTCATAGCTACGGGCCGGGCGGGTTCGGTGGCGGAAAAAGCTGTGGGGAGCTTGCTCACCGACAGCTTTTTTGACAACGGACACATGCGGCGACAGCCGCAAAGCGAGGAAAGCCGCAGGCTTATCGGACATGCCGGGTTGGGGACAGTAAATATTATTGTAAACAGAAGCCCCCTTTGTATAATGAAGGTATCTCTATAGTAAAACTTTCATGGGAGTTTTCATTAAATGAAAAAGGCTTTTTCAGATAAGGATAGGGCGTCAGGCTTTTAAAAAAGTCATGAATTATCTCCCGCGGCACTGCTTTGGGCTTTCTACAGTCTGCGCCGTCGGGAGATCCATTCAGGAATCCTGCCTGCATAGGGGGTCAGTCGGCAGGATTTTTCCCGGAAATCCGCTCCATCAGGTGATTATATTTTTCCGCGCCCTCCCTGTCCTTCAAATCAACGCAGGCTCTGTACGCCTGATCGCAGAGAGGCAGCACGCTTTTATCCCGCTGCCGGAAAATCATTCCGGCGAAATCATCCTTCTCAATAAAGGCCAGGAGTTCTTCGGTATTTTCTGTCAATAGCAGGGCTTCAAAATAAAACTGTAGGTGAAGCGCCGTCTTCTCCGACAGATATCGATTAAGACATTCCTCCAGAATCTGCTTTCCCTTGCACTCCTCCGCCAGAAACTGTAGGCGCTGCAATGTGAACGCCGCATAGAGTTCCTCGTCCTCACCACAGGCCATGGGAATCAGCGTTTCACAGAGTGCCAATGCTTTTGTGTGATACTCCCTGCTCCGCTGTAGGAGCATATGGAGCTTTAAGGCAAGCAGCTTTAAGTTTCCGTCGTCCTCTTTCAGCTCCATATTCAGGTAGCGCATTGCTTCCCGGTAATTTACCTCATTTCTGTCCGAAGAATATTTTTTCACCAGGAACAGAATTTTTTCATAATCCGTTACACCGAACAGTTCGTCGATGGTGATGCTAAAAAAAGCCGCAATCTGGGGAAGCAGACAGATATCAGGTACACTGATGCCGTTTTCCCAGCGGGAGACCGCCTGGGAAGAAACGGACAGATACTCTGCCAGAGCCGTCTGCGTAATTTCCTGTTCCTTTCTGAGTTTCGCAATCTGCAAACCGATTTTCTGATCCATATCATTCCTCCTTGTCAAACTCAGGAAATCTTTCCTTTTACTCATCGATGTTACGACTATTATACTAAGAAAATAGAAACCTGTATATCAATTATGCAATGGAATCATTTATACGTGGCAATTTAACTGTGATCGGATTCGATCAGGCTGGCTTCCGACGAGAGAAAGCTGATGGAGTTTAACGCAGAAATGTGCCAGACGGCAAAGAACATGGGAGCCATGGTCCGGGGGCAGAAGAGAGAAAAATATGATTCGCTCTGAGGGGAACGGGGAGAAGACTATGCCAGCGAGCCTGTGGAAAGGATGCGGGAGTTTATGCGGAATAAAATCGTGAGGGAGGCGATAAAGAACGCTGCGTGGATAAACATGCATGGCACAGAGAGGGTATCCCTGCCTTTTATGATGATGCCCCTGCTGCACTTGATCTATAGGTGGAAATGGCATGTTACAAATATATGGAATATCGGACTGATAATAATATGGTTTTATGTCCTCACGAAAACTGGATAGCGGCTTATGAGCAATTTTAATTATATGTGATGCGGGCCTTATTTATCCATAATTCTATGATCCTCCTTTTCGGTAAGATATACTCCCGGAATCTCTAAGCCTTATTTTATGCGGCTTTCCAGACTCCTTTTTTATAAATTCCCCCACTTTTTTCAAAAAGCTATTGACAAATTGCTTAAAAAATGCGGCGCTTCGCGTCCTTGATTATGTATGCAATTCGTTCCGGCTCCGGCCGGTACAGACTTCTTGATTGGGGGCGATTTATTGAAACCTTATAATCCCGGCGGTCATTCCGCCTACCAGCAACGTGTCTTGGCACAACTACATAAATACTATCCAGAGGCTGTTCCTTCTCTGTCTTCTTCCACTTGGCAAATCATGGAGATGTTCTGGAACCTTGACCTCCTTGATATAGACTCCCTCATGGCTGACCGTTATTCCGGCTTCGGTCCTGTTCCAAGGCTTCCCTCGGACATGCTACGCTCTATCCTTCTCTGCGTGGAGTTCAAGGTCACTTCCCATACAAAGTGGGCGGCTGACCTGAAAGAGAACCATCTCCATGCCATCCTTTCCGGCTTTCCTGTCAGCTACACCCCGGGTGTCGGTACTTTCTATGATTTCCAGAGCCGTCTCTGGATGTCTCATAAGGACAACCTTTCCGACCCTGTCCACCCGCCCAGGGAAAAGCCAAAAAGCCCGATAAGAAAGGGGAAAAGGCCCCGCCAGTGGAGAAGGTCACCGTAAAGGAGCTGCTGGAGCAGTTCGAGCGGCATCCCCCGGCAGACATGGCTCCCTGTGAACGGCTTTATGACATTTTTAAGCGGCTTTTCCTTGACCATTCTGTACAGGACGGGCTGGTCGACCTGCTCAGCCTCTCCCTTGCCGGAGACGGCACCCCCGTCTACACTGCCGCCAGGGAACGTAAGAAACTGCAACGTATGATCCCGAAAGCAACACCCAAAATGCTGTCGCAGCAGTTACATGATTTGGAAGAATGCGGGATGCTGCACCGGGAAGTCATCCCGGACAAGCCGCTCAGGACACTATACTCCCTCACCCCATTTGGACGCAGCATCATTCCCGTACTAGATGTCATGTGCGATTGGGGCGCAGGCTTTTTAGATGGGTTAGACATCCAACCACCGTGCTGTACAAAAAAGTCAGCAGGAGAACCGTGACAGGCTTTCCTGCTGACTTTTCATAACTGTATATCCGGCTCCAATGAGAAAACCCCGTTTTCAAATACAAGCCGGGAAACTGATGCGTTTTTTACCTTCCCAAATTTGCCTAACTGCTCCGGCGCAAATAAATGGATTATTGTCTTTATGGCAAAGGCATGGGTTACTATCAGAATATTGCTGCTTTCCCCCATTCCATGCCTTTGGGCAGTATCCATGAATGCAGCTTTCAGGCGTTCTTCTATTGCCTGGAACGGCTCCGCCATTCCTGTCGTATCATGTTCATAAAGGGCATCCGCAACATCGGGGAGCCGCTGATTCAGCTCTGCAAAAGACGCTCCTCCCAGCCAGTCCGATACATTCTTTATGAAAACCGCATTATTCTCCGCCTCCATACACCCCAGGCACCATTCCCGAAGCCTTACGTCCCTTTCTATTGGCACACCGTTCTTTCCGTTTGCTTCCAGAATCAGTTCTGCCGTCTGTATGGCACGGAGCATATCGCTGGTATAAACCGCATCAAAATCAATTCCCTTTAATTTTTGCCCTATGTCAGCCGCCATCTGCTTTCCTGCTTCGGTGAGCGGTGAATCAGCCCATCCCTGCGCCCGGTCTAAGCTGTTCAAAAGCGTCTGACCATGCCTGACTATGTAAAAACAAACCATACTCGTCACCTCCACTGACAGTATAAGGAATCGTCATTAAAATAGCAAGCAGTTACTTTCTGGGTAATAACTATCAAATTACAGTGAATATTTAAAAAGAGCCCACACCCGCCGTATAGGTCAGTATCTCGTCACCGTTCCCGTCATACACTTGGACGGCGGAACCCGTACCTTCCGACTGGAACTTGGCTTCATACGGCTCCCCGAACAGGAGGCGCAGCCATCTCTCGTCTGCCTTCTTCCAAAGGGAATCAGACAATTTGGATGATGCCTTTCCCAGCTTTTGGATTCCCGCTTGATGGCTTTTTGCTATTCCTGTTATATCCATTTCAAAACCTACTGTTCAGTTGGAAACCGTGGATACCTGCCTTGCCTTGTCAGACTATGGCTTATCGGAGATATTCAGCCGTAGCTTCATTTCCTGCTATGCTTTTGCATCAAAACTATTCTGCGGATTTTCCATATTTACTAATTCTTCGCTTGCCAGCGGAATACCTCTTTCGGCATTTCCCCATGCCTCGTTATAGATCATGCACATTTCCGTCTGTCTGAAAGCCTCCGCATTGGTGGTATACATCGTCCACCCATTGTTGGAATAAGTCGCCGCCATTTCCCCATTCTTATCGTAAAACTCTATGTAATCGCTGTTGCCCGACGGCAGTTTCTGATATTTCACTTTCCCTTCAAGCAACATTGCCACAAAATCTATTGGCTTCAACACAGTCTGCCTGTTCCTTGAAACAGCTTTTAACCCGGAAGTGATGATCCCTTTTCTATCCGGGGATACTTCTGATGTGTAGCTTTTCATCAGCCTGTTAAACCCTTCGGATTTATTCTGGAACTGCCCTTTTGCAAAATCCTCATATGCCTGTTCCCGAATCTGCTTCCGGTATTCCTCATCACTGATGCCGCTTTTCTTTTTGGAGAAAACATATTTGTCATTAAAATCGGGCAGATGGATACCGCCTATACTTCCTGTTCCTGAAAAATATCTGTTCTGCAATCCATTGGACGAACTTACCTGCATTATTTCACCCTCTCCTGTAAATTTCCTAATCGGTTGAGCATTTCATACATCCGGCCATTGCCAAACATATAATTTTGCAAAACGAGCGGCTTCCCCACCTGCCTGCTTTCCCGATGCAGCTTCATATAAGCATCCTTTGCCTGATAAAAGCTGTCTTCCAATTCCTCAATCTCTTTTGTTGGCATTTCAGGAATATTCCCCTGAATGGCCTGCCCCTGGGCTGCTATTCTGGCACAGGACTTCTGCCACTCTACTTCCTGCTCATATTGCATATCCAGCCATTCAATTTCTTCTTCCTTTGTCAATGACGTCCCATCTGCCTTATAATACTCTTCAGTTTCATGGCGCTGTTCGATTTCAGCATAGAGCCTTGCGTAACTCAGGCCACAGGCATTTACTACATCCAAATAACCATACTGCCCTTTTTCTTCCCTGACTTCCTTTAATATTCCAGCTCTCATATCGCTGAGTGATGCCGCTGGCTGCACCACCGTATAATTAATTCTATCCATTAAGATTTCC
>CANSPM010000087.1 GCA_947648875.1 uncultured Lachnospiraceae bacterium | reverse complement strand
CTAAAATAATCAATAAATTTATTTTAAAAGTCTTTTCTTTCAAAGAAAAATAAGATATGATAGATATAAATATACGAAATATTGAATGGTGTGTATAATGGAAAAGATAAATAAAATGAAACAAAATGATATTACATGTAATAATACTTATAATATATCTTGTATAGATGGTCTTAGTATACTCAGTGTACAGGAGGAAGAACGTCAACGGATAGCAATGGAATTACATGATACTTCTTTGCAAACGCTTGCGCATGTAATTCATCAGGTTGATTTGGCCAGCATATATATGGATACGGATATAGTAAGATCAAAGTTAGAGTTGGCGGAGGTAAAACAAAATATCAAAGTAGTTATTGAAGAGATAAGAAATACTATATTTGATTTACGACCAATGTCTTTTGATGATTTGGGAATTGAAGAAGCGATTCAGAGATATATACAGTGTGCGAATAAAGATCATTCTTTTCGTATTCATACAGATATAGGAAATATTGATACTACGTACTGTTTAATTAAGGAGAACATATATAGAATTATTCAGGAATGTGTATCTAACGCAATTAAACATTCCAGTGGTGATGAGATATATTTGAATTGCTATTCAGAAAACAAAATATGCCATATTGATATATCTGATAATGGAAAGGGAATTGCAGATAAAAAGAATGAAGAGGATGGGCAAAAACATTTTGGACTTTTTGTGGTGAGAGAGAGAGTTATGATTTTGGGCGGAGAAATTCAAATAGCATCTGAGATTGATAAGGGTACAAAAATCTCTATAACTATTCCCCTTAAATAATATAAAGGGAATGTGAAAATATGGGGGATACGTATGAGTATAAGAGTGATGTTGGCTGACGACCATATATTGATGAGAGAGGGTATAAGACAATTACTGGAATGTGATGGTTCTATTGAAATAGTTGGAGAAGCAAATAATGGTGAACAGTGTATAGAGATGGTCTATCATGTAAAACCACATGTTTTGCTTTTGGATATTAATATGCCTTTAAAGAATGGAATAGAGGTATTACAGGATATTCGAAAAAATAAATTAGATGTAAAAATTTTAATTTTAACTGTGCATAATGAAATTGAATATTTACTGAAAGCAATGGATATAGGTGTTGACGGATATATTTTAAAAGAGTCTGAGTTTTCTGAGTTGAAGAAAGCTATTAACGCAGTGATGTCAGATGAAATATATATACAACCCAGCTTAATTCCAATATTAAATAATAGAATGATATCCCGAGATAAGGATAAGGATAAGATTGATGAGCTTACAAAGAGAGAATTAGAGGTCCTGATTGAGGTAGCTAATGGAAAACTTAATAAGGAAATTGCCAATGAATTGAAAATTAGTGAGAGGACAGTTAAAAATCATATTTCTAATATATTCAAAAAAATAGATGTCAATGATAGAACGCAAGCTGCCGTATTTGCTATTAAAAACGATTTATTTAAGTTATTTTAGACAAAAGATAGATTGAGGGGAAATGTTTCACGTGAAACATTTCCCTTTTTAACTTATGAAAACACAAGATAATGTTTCACGTGAAACATTTAAATACAAGATTTTGTAAGCCAAAGTGTGAAACATAAATATAAAAAGCGTGAAACAGAGTTCTATGGAAATTAATTAGCAAACCCTTTGAATAATGTCTTTTTACAATTTTCTATATAAATATATGTTGCAGGTCTAAAATATATGCTAATGAACAAATTCATTACAATTATTTATATTTACTTTTAAAGATATTATATATACTTAGAAGTAATACACTTTTGCCCGTATACTCATGCAGCTTGTATTATATGTGATGTTTTACCATATGAATAAAGGACATTGGTTTGTCTGTATCATCGCCTTTTTTGCAGCTTAGTAATTAGTAAATACAATTTCAAAAAATACTCGGATTTTGATTAAGGACCTACAATTACTATTTTAAGACATTCTTTACAAGTATAAAGGACTGGTTATGAAGAAATAGAGTAGTAGTTCTCAGTTTTATAATTCCTAATTTCTAAAATTTTAAGTATCTTTATAAAATAAAAAGGTATGTCTATAATTCTTTTGTAAAAAATAAAAATATGTTTCACGTCAAATATTTTTTTACATACAAAATAGGTTGGGCATATTATATGCAAAAAATATATAAAACTGCTATTGAAAATTATATGTTATACGCATATAGATTAAATAATATTTTGTATTTCACCAAAAGAGTAGTTTTTTAAAATTGCTAAAGTTTCTAATGTGAAATATAATTAAATAGCTTTATAGATGACCTCTATATATCTTCAAATATATTGGAAAATTAAAAATCCTTTCAGAACACACACATTGGACCATAAACACAAAATAAAGGTGACTTCTCAACAGTATTGGAGCTTGTTTTTGCATATATGGCCCGTTCCCGTCACTTGTAGAGAGCTTTTTATAAATATTTATATAAAATATATACAAAGCAATTACAGTGTGAATAATTACTTACAGCTATGGATTCTAATGAATTGGACCAGCATACCAGCGAGTATGATATAGATAAAAATAATTTATAAAAAAAGATTGTGAGACCTGTAAGGACATTTACTTGTTAAACAAAAGAAATAAAGTATTTCAGACACATAAAAGTCTGGCAATAGGACTATTTTTTAAAGATAAATTTAGTGCAACAGCAGTTAATCTGCCAAGTTAAAGCTATATGAAATAAAATATTATATATATTAGCGTACTTATTGCAAAAGCCATATAACTTGTTATAAAGTCATATTTGTTAAAAATATAAGAATTGGACGTGGACAAATATTGAGTTTCTATCACTCTTTGAATAATAATTGCTTTCTGTTTGTTTAAAAAGTAAATATAGATCAGTAAAGTGCTATATAATTGTTTTACATAGTATGTTTGAGATCAGCAAAGATTTAAAGATCAGACTCATAATTACAGATACAATTCTTCTTTTAATTACCCTTAAAAATTATGAAATTCCCTATAGCTATATATCTCCATAAGTGATATAATGTAAAAGCACTACAAAAAAGTTACAGTATGAGAAAGGTAATATGAATCTATGGGTAGAATTATAGCAGTCGCAAATCAAAAAGGCGGCGTGGGGAAAACCACGACATCTATAAATTTATCGGCAGCTTTGGCGGCAAAAGGTAAAAAGGTTCTGGTGATTGATACAGATCCGCAAGGTAATACCACCAGTGGATTTGGTATTGATAAGAATAACCTGGATGAAACAATTTATGAGTTAATATTGGAAGAATGTACAATTCATGACTGTACTATTGCAGATGTCATTCCCAATGTGTCAGTAATTCCTTCCAATGTAAATTTGGCAGCAGCAGAGATAGAATTGATCGGGGTAGATCGAAAAGAGTTTATCCTTAGAAATGCAGTAGATTTTGTAGTGGATAAATATGACTATATCGTTATTGACTGTCCTCCTTCACTGAATATGCTTACGATCAATTCCATGACTACAGCAAATTCCGTATTGGTTCCTATTCAATGTGAATACTATGCATTGGAAGGACTGAGCCAGTTAATTCATACCATTAATCTTGTAAAGGAGAGATTAAATCCAGAGTTGGAGATGGAGGGTGTGATTTTTACCATGTATGATTCCCGCACAAATCTTTCTACACAGGTGGTGGAAAATGTCAAGAATAATCTGACGCAGTACATATTTAATACATTGATTCCCAGAAATATTCGTTTGGCAGAAGCTCCCAGTTATGGACAGCCTATTACTGTCTATGATCCTAAGTCGGCCGGAGCAGAAGCATATATAGATCTGGCTGAAGAATTGATTTATAAAAATGCGGAATTATAAGTAGTAGGAGATATACAAAGGAGATTGCACAGCAACAATAAGAAAGGAATAGGATTATGGCAGCATCAAGAGGATTGGGTAAAGGTTTGGACGTTATGATTCCAAACATTGTCGGGGAAACAAAAGAAAAAAAACAGAAGGCTATAGCAATGGAAGAATCTCCCGAGACTACTGTTGCAATCACTAAGGTAGAACCAAACAGAAAACAGCCCCGTAAACTTTTTGATGAGGACAAACTACAGGAACTGGCAGATTCTATTAAACAGTTTGGTCTGTTACAACCCATTCTGGTACAGGACAGAAAAGACTATTATGAAATAATAGCAGGTGAGAGAAGATGGAGGGCTGCCAGGCTTGCCGGTTTGAAGGAAGTACCTGTTATTATCAAAAATTATTCCGATCAGGAGATTGTGGAGATAGCGCTGATTGAGAATATCCAGAGAGAAGATTTGAATCCCATTGAGGAGGCCCAGGCTTATAAACGACTGCTGGAGGAGTTCCATTTGAAGCAGGATGAAGTAGCAGAGAGGGTATCCAAGAGCCGAGTAGCGGTAACCAATTCTATTCGTCTTTTAAAACTGGGGGACAGAGTGCAGCAAATGGTTATAGATGATATGATCAGTACAGGTCATGCCAGAGCACTACTGGCCGTAGAAGATGAAGAAGAACAGTATACCCTTGCGCAAAAGATATTTGATGAAAAACTCAGCGTCCGGGAAACTGAGAAAATGGTAAAAAATCTGCATAAACCCGTCAAGGCAAAAAAACTGGACGATAAGGCCATGCAGACAATCTATTTGGATATAGAGGAAAAATTGAAACAGAAACTCAGCACAAAGGTTGCAGTGACATCTAAGGGAGAGGGAACCGGTAAAATTGAAATAGAATTTTACAGTCATGAAGACCTGGATCGCATTTTGGATATGATTGGGAAACAGAGTCAGTAATAATACAATATCACGGACTAAACCTGTGATAGGTCAGGAAGAGGATAATGAAATGAATAACACAGGATACAGTGAATTGCTAAATACCATTGGATTAGGCAATATAGATATAGCATATTTTCTTATCGGTATGTCGGGAATACTAATTATTCTATTGATATTGACTATTTGCCTGCTTGTTAAGACACATAAATTAAAACAGCGCCTGGACAAATTTGTTCTGGGAAAAGATGGCGTGAGTCTGGAACAGGATATTATAGCTCTTTTTGAGGACAATAAATTTCTTAAGATTAATTCTGATAAAAATAAAAAGGATATAGAGGCTTTATATAAACGGATGGAGACTGCCTACCAGAAGATGGGTCTGGTAAAATATGATGCTTTTCAACAGATGGGTGGAAAATTGAGTTTTAGTCTTGCTTTGCTCAATGAAAACAATGACGGCTTTATTATCAATTCCGTACATAGTACGGATGGCTGCTATTCCTATACTAAAAAAATAGTTGCAGGAGAAAGTTCCATCACTCTGGGAAAAGAAGAAGAAAAGGCATTGGCTATTGCCATGGGTGAGGAAAAAAATTAAATGTAACCAAAACATGGGTATTAATATTATGTTGCGGGTTGACATGCAATATATAGGTAGAGGTAAAGATGATTGTCAGAAAAGTAGAGGAATTGGTAGGAAACGAAGTTTTAGCCAGAGCTCTGACTACCTGGGACTATCAAACCATATTGCCTGAAGGGGCAGTTATCCGTGTAGATTATATTGAAAAATTAAAAGATCTGGGAATCTGGGAGGTATGCATTCATGAAGAGGAGGAAGACAGTGAGAGCCAGATTCTTAAGACAGAAATAGAAAGCTCGGCCAAGAAAAAAGTTAAAGAGATCCTTGAAAAGCATACTTACAAGCGCAATGGTAATTTGGAGGAACTAAGTAAAACAGCAGATCATATTATCAGCAATATACTTGAAGAAGATCAGGTAATTGAAAAAGTATATGATATAAAGCAGAGGAATGCAGATATATATGAACATTCTATCAGCATATGTTCTTTGGCCATATTGACGGCATTAAAACTGGAAATACCCACCGAGAAGATTCATGATATAGGAGTTGCCTGTCTGCTTCATGATATTGGTTTGCGATATCAGACTTATGATTTTTCCAACAGATGTCTAGAAGAAATGACTGAATACGAAGTATCAGAATATAAAAAACACCCGATTTATGGATATTCCGCGTTGGAGGAGGAAAGCTGGCTGTCAGAAGCCAGCAAAGATATAGTTCTTTTTCATCATGAGCGGATGAACGGATCGGGCTTTCCGCTGAAAACCAGAGATATTCCTCTGGAATGCCGGATCGTAAGTGTGTGTGACGCTTTTGATGAAATGATTTGTGGCATAGGCTGTAAGAGAATAAAGGTACACGAAGCGATTGAGTATTTAAAATTTTATAAAAACAAGCAATTTGACGGAAGAGTGGTAGATGTGTTTCTAAATTTTACAGCTGTCTATCCAGTAGGTACACATGTACTTACCAGCGAGGGAGAAATTGGTGTGGTAGTGGGTCAGAATAAGGATTTTCAGGACCGGCCAATCTTGCGGATCATTCAGACCAGTGATGGCAGAAAAGTGAAAAAAAAGATTGTTAAGGATCTGGTGAAGGTTCAAAATCTTTTTATAGAGAAAGTAATAAATTAAGAAATTTGCAGAAAGGGGACAGAGATTAAATGATAGACATCAAATTTTTAAGAGAAAATCCTGATATCGTAAAGGAGAACATTCGAAAAAAATTTCAAGATGAAAAGATTCCTTTGGTGGACGAGGTTATTGCGCTGGATGCGGAAAACAGAAAGACGCAGCAGGAAGGTGATGATCTGCGGGCAAAACGAAACAAGCTCTCCAAGGAAATAGGTGCTCTCATGGCTCAGGGAAAGAGAGAAGAGGCTGAGGCCAAGAAAGAGGAAGTTGCGGCAGGGGCAAAACGTCTGGCGGAATTGGAAACATTAAAACAAGAATTGCAGGAAAAAGTCACCAAAATTATGATGGTGATTCCGAATCTTATAGATGATTCGGTGCCTGTGGGTAAGGATGACAGCGAAAATGTGGAAATTCAGAAATATGGTGAACCTGTAGTGCCTGATTTTGAAGTTCCATATCATGCGGATATTTTGAACGGTATCAGTGGATTAGATAAAGAATCCGCAGGCCGCACCAGCGGAAACGGTTTTTACTATCTCATGGGTGACGCTGCCCGAATCCATTCCGCTATGATCAGCTATGCCAGGGATTTTATGATTGATAAAGGTTTTACTTACTGTATACCTCCATTTATGATTCGCAGCAGTGTAGTAAACGGAGTTATGAGTTTTGCCGAAATGGAAGCCATGATGTATAAAATAGAAAATGAAGATCTGTTTTTAATTGGAACATCGGAACATTCTATGATCGGAAAATTTAAGGGGGAAATGGTGCAGAAAAAGGATCTGCCTATTACCATGACCTCTTATTCCCCTTGCTTCCGCAAAGAGGTTGGCTCTCATGGAATTGAAGAAAGGGGCGTATACAGAGTTCATCAGTTTGAAAAGCAGGAAATGGTGGTACTGTGTGAACCGGAAGATTCTATGGATTGGTATAACAAAATGTGGAGTTATACGGTTGAATTTTTTCGTAGTCTGGATATCCCTGTGAGAACACTGGAATGCTGTAGCGGTGATTTGGCTGACCTTAAAGTGAAGTCCTGTGACATAGAGGCATGGAGTCCCAGACAGCAAAAATATTTTGAAGTAGGTTCCTGTTCTACTCTGGGAGACGCGCAGGCAAGACGTCTGGGTATACGTACAAAAGGAGACAATGGCAATTATTATGTACACACTTTAAATAATACTGTACTTGCAACTCCCAGGGGGCTGATTGCTTTCCTGGAAAATAATGTGCAGAAGGATGGCAGTATCAGGATTCCCCAGGCGCTGCGCATGTACATGGGTGGAAAAGAAGTTATATACCCCACAGAAAAATAGAATTTATCATACAACAAGAAAGAAGGTGAAACCTTTGCACAAATTTATGAGAGCTATAGGCTTCAGTGATTATACGGACCGGAGAAAACTGAAAGAATTGCTGAAAAATGTAATTTTGACTGCGGACCAGAGAGCATATACCATCAATGATGAAGACATAATGCTGGGTGAATTTAGCAAAGGTTTTGCTGATAATATGGGCATTACAGTCTGCGGCGAGTTTGATGAGGAAGATAAATTCACATATGAATATTATTACCCATATCTGAGAGGCAGAGGCATTACCAGCACGGAAGATATCTCTGTAGAACGTCATGCTTCCAGAGAATCTTATGCAGGCGTATGTGATGATATTAAAGTAGGTATTTCATTGATCTTTTATTTGCAGAACAGGATTCCCTATGTGAAAGCACATTTTTGCGGCGAGCTTCCGATTCGGGGCACCAGTTTGACTTTGTCAGGCTTATCTGTTCAAGGAAGTATTCTACTTCCAATAGAAAAAGATGAAGAACAGAAACAGCGCGTCAGACAAAATTTGGTGAATCGTACCAATCTCATCGCCGCAGCCCGCAAAGGGGATGAAGATGCCATGGACATGCTGACTATGGAGGATATGGATATGTACAGCACCATATCCAGAAAAATTCAGCAGGAAGATGTATTCAGTATTGTAGATACCTATTTTATGCCCTATGGTGTAGAATGTGATCACTATTCTGTACTTGGGGAAATTCTGGCATGTGACAGAGCACGGAATAAGATTACCGGTGAAGAAATTTTTTTATTAAAAATTTGCTGTAATGAATTGACATTTGACGTCGCAATCAATATAATAGATATGTTGGGAGAACCTAGGGTAGGCAGAAGATTTAAGGGTACCATATGGCTACAGGGATTTATCAATTTTCCTGATGAGCAAGAGTAGTGGTGTTATATCGGTATAGAAAGTGGATTGGATGGCTATCTTCTGAGCGATGGATGTTTTATTGTGGAGATAACTTATAATCAATAATTTAACAGTTGAATGATTTGTGTATTAGCAAGTTATTATAGGTCTTCAAATTTTTTGCTGGATAGTGCGACCGCCTTCTAAGAGAACCTACAACGGAAACTTTTTGGAGGAGCAGAGGCCGCAAGTCACACAATTTTATACACGTTTCCGTAGCTCAGATGATAGAGCACACGCCCCTAAGTGGTAGGTGTTCGATTGCCGGAGCAAC
This sequence comes from uncultured Lachnospiraceae bacterium, assembly GCA_947648875.1. GTDB lineage: Bacteria > Bacillota > Clostridia > Lachnospirales > Lachnospiraceae > Acetatifactor. Next base: position 1,170 of record CANSPM010000087.1, on the reverse strand, counting down.
GTAAAATCAACAATTTCATAGCTGAATGACTTGCTTATTAGCAGGTTTTTCATACAAGTCCTCGTAGCTCAGTTGGATAGAGCGATCGCCTCCTAAGCGATAGGTCGGACGTTCAAGTCGTCTCGGGGACGCTGGAAAGCATTGAAAACACTGGATTTTTCAATGCTTTTTTTTTGTCTCAAGAGAAAACCAAAAGTCATCCTTTCAGTGCTTTTGTCAGCATGGCAACCAGTTCCGGAGACTGTTCCAGTGCTGCGATTAAATTTGTCAGGTCAGTGCCGGTTTCTTCAGGCGGCTTTACATCCTTCAAAGGATTAACAGGATTTTTGGCATAAAACGTGGCCTCAAATTTCTGGGCGTTCACTTTCCTGTCCTCATCCAGGATATGTGCACAAACGTCGGTAATCATATCAATCTGCGCATGACCGGTATCCCCTTGTGTTGCCTTCAGGTCCCCATAGTTGAGCTTCAGCTTATAAGTTGTGCTGGAGTGGCGCAGGGAGTGGAATACAACATAAGGCAGTCCTGCTTTCTCCCGCAGTTTTGAGAACTCCTTTTCCATGATACGGTTTTCCACAGGTCTTCCGTTCGGAAGTGTCAGTACAAGATTGTAATCAGAATAATCCTGGGCCAGATATTCCTTATACTGATCCTGGATTTGTCTCCATTCCCGCAGGATGTAGGCAACTGTTTTCGGAATCCACACTTTTCTAATACTGGATTCCGACTTGGGCTTTTTCAGAACAAGGTTAGTATGGGTATTCGACATTAAGGTAGGAAAAATAGACATGATGTCCTTGTCATCCAGCTGTTGCCGTGCTTCCCTTGATACGCAGGCAAGTTCCTGCTCTATCCAGAGGTGGGAAAAACAAATAGCAGGAGGTGAGGATCATGGTGAATCTGCCGGTTATAGATATGGTAAGGACGGGGCAGAACATAGCAAGGCTGCGGAAGCGGGCAAGGCTATCGGTAAGGGATCTACAGCAAGGTCCCCTGGTCTAAAGGTCAGTACACCGGCCTTTCAAGCCGGAGGTATTGGGTTCAAGGTCTCCGCTCTGCTTCGGTCGGTGCTAAGCGTGGTCCACTGGACCACAGCACCCCATGGGGATCATCATGGCTCCTTAGTCTAAAGGTCAGGACGCCGGCCTCTCAAGCCGGAAATGACGGGTT
>CANSPM010000086.1 GCA_947648875.1 uncultured Lachnospiraceae bacterium | reverse complement strand
TAGAGACCGCTTATTATCCACCGCCAGCAGAGGGAGAGATGACTTTCTTTCCCCTTCCAGAAAATACATACTTTATCATAGACGAAATTTCTAATTATGAAGTCTATATTAATGGTATGTATATAGAGACCATTGACAGTATAGAATTTTATCCCGAAGGGATAAAAATATATAACAAAAAAGGAGACATTATCGGTGAAACGTAAAATATTCTTATCAGCAATATTATTTTTTACCTTATCCGCCACGCCACTTTCTGCCTTTGCCAGCGCCACTTCAGCCCCCGTGTATCTTGCTACTATCAATACTCAATCTGTCTCCCCGCAGTCAGATAACATTATATGGCAATATAAAGTCGAAAATGGCAAAATTTATAAATGCCTGTACAATACTACAAAAGACACCTATATTGGTGAATGGATTTATGTTGGAGAATACAATCCTTAAAACTATCTTCATTCATTTCCACAATGCATCCACATGGGCATAGGAAATACTAATGCACTTTCTCTATGCCCTTTTATTTTCTTTCCCGCTTTTTTATTTTCCGTTAAACTGTAGGTTCAAGGGGATATCATCATGATCCCCCCCCGTCCACATGCGCCTGAAAGGCATGATATCCCTCCTACTCTATCAAGTCTTTTTCTCATATCCATATTACAGCAACCCCTGTTCCCCTGTTTTTCTAATTCCGCACCACTATTATCGCAAACACCGCCGCCATATGTACCCATAGAATCTGGATCATCATCTTCCGAAACTGCGGCACCCTCGTCACCGACAATGCCGTCACAACCGGCTATACACTCCGCACTATCCATAGTATCCACATCATCCCCACAGCCATCTTCCTTCTCCACAGCCGCTAAAACTACAGGAACACTTTCAACACTTGCCATATCTGAGTACATGGCACAGGATACCCTTTCCTCCAGCTTTTGTCCTATCAACACCGCCTCACAATCGCTGCCGCACATATCCACTTGCTCCTGTCTCTCCCCTGCCCCACCTTCGAGCTCCGGAAAACGCAACGTATACAGGTTGGAGGTCTGCCCTCCGTTCCCTCTCCCTGAACCGGCTTTCCCTACTGACATAGCCGGAAGAAATCAGTTCCTTCACGGCGCGCTTTACCGTGGATATGCTGATATGCAGCTCCCACCCTATGGTGGAGACTGCGGGAATACAGGTCTGCGCTTTGTCTGCCCGGTTTATCTGGTTACACTTAACTTGGATAAACGCAGAACTGTCACTTACCTCCTTTTTCCTGTGTTGCAGCTAAATCAGCCCCTTCCCTGCAAGTATCCTTTCCTGCCTTTTCCGGGCGAAAAAAGCGGGACTAAAGGAGCCTGCAAGAAAGAAAGCTAATTTAGTCTCACATAAATCATTATTCAGTTGTAATGGGTACAAAAATACCTGGCCGGACAGTATGTATAATCAATCTGCCTTTTGTTAAATAATTGCAAATATTGCTTATCCTTGCTGAAACGGGCCCGTCCTCACACAAAAATAACCTTCTATCCGGCATTTTTTCGTAGGACTAAATCAGCGGAACCCCTTAAATTTGTTGAGGTTTTGCTAACCTGACAATAGAATAACACGCTCCCCTGAGTCCAGCACAGCCACCAGCACCCCCTCCCCGGACAAAAAAGGGTCCCGCAGCGTCACCTGTGTCATACAGGAATCCGCCGCAGGACCTATATCCTGATAATAATACCGCTTGGGCTTTTCCACATATTCTATCTCTTCAATGTTACTCACAGCCTCCACCAATCCCTCCGGTACCGTCAGGATCGCATAGCTGTTTATCAGATATTCCACCGACACCCCCAGGGAGTTAAGACCGTCCAGACTGCCATGGTACTTCACAATCAACTCCCAGGTCCGGTTTTCTCCGTCAAAACCCACATTCAGGTTGTCCGTGCGTAGACGCTCCTCCTCCGGTGTCTCCAATGCCAGGTTCAATAAATTTTCCAGTTTTTGACTCATAGACCTCTCTTTGTCCGGGTCTGTCCGGAACGATTCCATTGTTCCTGACAAAATATGTCGCGCCATAGAGAAATATACCTTAAATGTCCGGCGTTGGCAGCTTTTTTCCACTCTCTGACAAACGCCGTAACAGATTCAGCCAGCACATAAATGAGAATTGTTATTTGTTGTTCTCCTGCGGCAGCGTACCATTCTTCACATACTTTCTCCATGCACTGTGATACTTAAAGGTATAGATGACCGCGTCAACGGCAATGATCAATACCCACCAGCCCGATACTCTTCCTGTTACATACAGCAGGTAGAACACATTAAATGCCCCGTACGCCACACACAGAACCGAGGCGATTCGGCTCTTTCCCAGATGTATTCCAAGTCCCAACAACAGCAGCAAGACAGCGTCTATAAAAGAATATGTACCATTGACAATTTGAACCACAATATTGATCGCGGCTATGACATACAGCATAATACCGCAAGCGTTAATATTACTCTTGCAGGATTTCATCGCCGGCAACTGTAGAAACTCCTTCTTGGTCATCTGTTCGCCCTTGCGCTGTTCCTGATTACGTGCCTCCTCCGGCACCGCCTGACCGCAGAACGGACACACCGTCGCATTGTTCTCCAGCTCACTACCACACTTACCACATTTCATGTTAATTCCCTCCTCATAAAGTATTTTCCGGCCGCAATTCTCAAGCCGATCAAATACAGTATATCATGTCAAAAAGCCAAACTCAAGATTCATGTAAAATCTTCGCAATTATCTCACAGATCCGTATCAAAATTGCAGCGTTTTTATACCTGTTCCACACACCATGAAGAGCCGGCAACTATTCCTCAACTTCTAAATGGCACACGCCCTGAGACAATCCTGCGCTCTTTAGTGTATGATAAATCTCCAGCATACGCTTATCCGTCCGGTGCCAGACGCACTCCACGCCCCAGGGAAGCCCGTCAATATATTCCGCCTGCCTGGGCCCCAGCGCCTCCAGCACTTCCCTGTAGCGCTCCGGGTCCTTGTACTTCACCAGGCCAAAACGACAGCAAAGCCGGGGCTGCGACGGTTCCGGGGAGGATATGGGCACTGTGACACGCCGAAAGCTCGCCTTGCCATAACTGTCATACTCCCGCACATACTCCACTTTCTCCCTCGTCTCCTCCCGCTTCTCCAATGCAATCACCCCCGTATCCAGCAGATGCTTCCACACCGTTTTCTGAATCCGCTCATAGGGGGTCGGATAATCCAGACTCTCCTGAATCTGTTTCACCGTATAGCCCAAATCCGTCAGATGACAGATCGCGCCTCCGCTGGCCATATCGTATACAAAATCCGACAGTGCCCTTTGAAAATAAGGCTGCTCCATATCACTCCCGCCAAAACTGCTCAAACACCGCCACTGCCTGCGCCGTGGCTCTGCCGCAGCCAGTCTCCACCGCGGAATGCATGGCCAACTGGGGCAGGCCAATATCCACCGAGGCCAGAGATACATGGGCTGTAGAAATATTTCCCAACGTAGAGCCCCCTGTCATGTCAGAGCGATTGGCAAAGGTCTGGCAAGGAACCCCCGCCCTCTCGCACCAGAGCCTCATCCGCGCCGCAGACAGGGCGTCGGAAGTATATTTTTGACCCCCATGGTACTTGATCACGATGCCGCCGCCCAACACGGGACGGTTGGTGGGGTCCGCCTTCTCCGGATGGGCTGGATGCACCGCATGGGCATTGTCCGCAGAGATCAAAAAGCTGTCCGCCACCAGCTGTCGGTACGCGGACGGGCCATAGCCAAGACTGTCCTGCACTCTCAGCAACACGTCCTCCAAAAAAGTAGAATCCGCTCCCTGTCTGGTGCCGCTGCCCACCTCCTCGTTGTCAAAAACAGCCAGCACATTGACATATTGCTCTGGCATGGAGGAGACAAAACCCTCCAGTCCCGCGTACACGCATTGCAGATCGTCCAGCCTGGGGCTCAACAGCAATTCGCCGTCCCGGCCTATCACCCGGCCTTTTTCCCGCACATACAGGTACAGGTCGCTGTCCAGAATATCCTCCAAAGCTATTCCCAGTTCCCTTGCGGCCTCCCGCAGCAGCATGCCTTGGGGAGACTGCCGGGACGTTTCCTCGCCAGCGCTCAAAAACCTCTTAGACTCCTGTTTTTCCTCCGAAGACAAGCCCTGAGAAGGCAGAGACGTCAAGTCCTCCTCAGCATTCTGATATGCGCTGGTCCCCGGGCCTTTCTCCGACAGTAGTCCCATCAAGGGCAGCATATCCGTCTGCGGGTTATAGCCATACCCCTTATTTATCTCCCTGTTCATATGAACCGCCAGGTTAGGAATGACCAGCAAGTCCTTATCCAGATTCACCAGACGCGTATCCAGCCCCCCGTCTTCCCGCCGCACCGCCACCCGGCCCGCCACGGACAGGGGCCGATCAAGCCATGTGGACAGGATCATGCCGCCGTATGCCTCCACATTCAACCGCACATAGCAATTCTCCGCCACTGTCTCCGGTCGTGTCTTTACTTTGAATGTGGGAGAATCGCTGTGGGCCGCCACAATATGATACCCCTTAAAAGGACGTCCCTCTTCCATGTTTTGGACAGCAGGCAGTCGAAACGCAATCAGAGAAGCGTCATTTCGGATCACATAATACGCTCCGCCCGGCTGCAATTTCCAGCAATCCCGCTCCCGGCATTCCGCAAAACCGGCCTCCTCCAATCTCTTTTTCAAGTTGTCTATCACATGAAAAACACTGGGACTGGTCTGAATAAAGTTCAGGAGTCCCCGGTTCAATTCTTTTTCCGTCTTCACATCCATTATATCTCCGTCTCCCTTATTTCGGTCAATTGTCAAATTACCTACGGTTGTAGACAATACTCTCCGCAACTCTGTCCGCCTGCTCCTGCCCCTGTAGCCGGGCCACGATAGCCAGCGAAAAAGCAATGGTACAGCCCATGCCCCTGCCCGTTATTACATGTCCGTCCACCGTGGCCTCATCCATGGATACCTGCGCGCCCTCCAGATGCCTTTCCCAGCCGGGATAGCATCCGGCCCGCCTGCCCCGGAGAATCCCCCTGTGCCCCAATATACTGGGAGCCGCACAGATAGCCGCCAGATATCGACCTGCCCGGTCAAAGGCATCCACCTGGGCCATCAACCCTTCATGGGCCTCCAGTCCTTCGGTGCCTTGCTTGCCGCCGGGGAGCACGATCATATCCAGACTGTCAAAATCCACCTCGTTAAAATATAGATCCATCTGCACGCCGATCCCGTGGGAACCGCTTACCACCTTCTCACTCCCCACCGACACCATCTGTACTTCCACGCCCGCTCTGCGGCAGATATCCACCACAGTCAGCGCCTCAATCTCTTCATACCCCTCCGCAAAAAAAACTGCAATTCTGCTCATTCGCTATCCCTCCATAACTAAATAGAATCCTTGTTTTCCCGCGCCTCTGCGCGCTCTCACTCAGCAGAGTTAAATGCATGGCATTTTACTCATTATACCTTTCATTTTTCTCCATGTCACTCTTTTTTTTCTCCGCAGAATAGGGTATAATATCTTTATATAGCCTGTTGCGAAGTAAACGGAGAAACCACATGTTTGCGCACAATGCCCAAGACAAATACAGACCGTTTCACGGATGGTATTCATTCCGCTGAAACAGTCGCGCGCATGAGTATCCGAAACAATAAATGAAGAAACGAGATGCACCTATGGAAATCGAACGCAAATTTACTTTGAAATCCCTTCCCGCCGACCTGGAGAGTTATCCCAGCCTTCACATAGAGCAGGCCTATCTGTCCACCAACCCGGTAGTGCGGGTTCGCAAAGAAAATGATGAATATTATATGACCTACAAGGGCAGCGGCATGATGGCCCGGGAAGAGCACAACCTATGGCTGAGTAAGGAGGCCTATTACCATCTGCGGGACAAGGCGGACGGTAAAATTCTGTCCAAGACTCGTTATCTGATCCCCCTTGACAGTCCTGGCTTTAAACCCGGTTTTCCCACGCCGCCGGAAGACTACAGCCTGACCATCGAGCTGGATATATTCGAGGGAGAGCTGGCCCCTCTGGTGCTGGCCGAGGTAGAGTTTGGCAGCACCGAGGCCGCTCAGTCTTTCCTGCCGCCTGACTGGTTTGATGAGGATGTTACCTACCGGAAGGAATTTCATAATTCTTATATGGCTCTGCACGATTTAAAGGATTTTATGCCCCCATGTTGAAGACACAAAAGTTGTCCTGTAAATATCTGGTACGGCGCCACATGCAACCTGACAGTTTTGAGCGGGGTTAAGAGGAAAAGAAAGATAAAAGGGGAGTTTGGCCAAGGCCAGACTCCCTTTTTCCCCGTTCCATTATGTTCTTCCATAGGTCACGGCCAGCTCCCTGATCCGCTCCGCCAGCTGAGGCGTCGCCGCCTCCGGCAGCATCCGCCACTCCCAGTTTCCGCCCAGAGTGGAGGGGGTATTGATTCTCCCCGCGTTATCCAGTTCCAGATAGTCCTGCATGGGAATCACGGCAGTATCCGCCACGCTGGCAAAAGCCGCTCTGATAAAATACCAGGGGATATCCCTGTTCCCACGAATATCCAGATATCTTTTCACACTGCGCCGCACGCCGGGTTTCAGTCCCTTATACCACCCCAAAATCGTCTCATTGTCGTGAGTGCCAGTGTATACAATACAATTGTGGGTATAGTTATGAGGCAGGTAGGCGTTATCCGCCCCGTCTCCAAAACCGAACTGCAAAATCTTCATGCCGGGATAACCTGTCTTTTTCACCAGAGCAATGACTTCTCTGGTCAAAAATCCCAGATCTTCCGCAATCACATCCATGTCTCCCAGAGCCTCTTTTAAAGCCCTGAACAGATCGTATCCCGGTCCCTTAACCCAATGGCCATTTTCTGCTGTCTCATCCCCATAAGGCACGAACCAGTAAGACTCAAATCCCCGAAAATGATCAATCCGCACCACATCATACAGACGGTAGCAGTAGGCGATACGTCTGATCCACCAGGCATAACCTGTCTCTTTATGATACTCCCAGCGGTACAGTGGGTTGCCCCACAGCTGCCCGGTAATGCTGAAAGAATCCGGCGGACACCCCGCCACGCCAATGGGCATATTTTCCTGATCCAACTGAAACAGTTCCGGATTGGCCCAGGTATCTGCACTGTCAAAGGCCACATAGATGGGGATATCCCCCACAATCCGAATGCCCTTTTCATTGGCATAGGCTTTCAGCGCCCTCCACTGGGTAGTAAAAAGGTATTGCTGGAATTGATAAAACCCTATGTCCTCCGCCAGTTTTTCCCTGTACATTTCCAGCGCCGCAGGCTTTCTCAGACGAATATCCTCATCCCACTCCACCCAGCACACATACTTAAAATAGCTCTTGACCGCCATGTACAGTGCATAGTCCGGCAGCCAGTCCTCATTCTCCTCTACAAAGTCCAGATAACCCTGCTCTTGCAGCAGACCCGCTTTCTGGGCTTTCTCGTAAGCGCTGCGCAGAAGCTCCCACCTGGTGAGCCAGATTTTTTCGTAATCCACATAGGAAGGGTTACTGCCATACTCCACGGCCTCGCACTCATTTTCCGTCAAATATCCCTCTTTGATCAGCGCCTCCAGATCAATATAATAGGGATTGCCCGCAAAAGTGGAAAAGGACTGGTAAGGAGAATCCCCGTAGCTGGTAGGACCAAGGGGCAGTATCTGCCAAATCTTCTGTCCGGCCGCCTCCAGAAAATCCACGAAGTCATAGGCCTCTTTGGAAAAACCGCCGATTCCAAACCTGGAGGGAATACTGGATATGGGCAGCAGTATACCACTCTGCCGCCCGGAAACTCTTTTATTTCTCTTCGTATTTGTCGCCATATATGCCACCTCTATATTTGCTTCCAAATATGCTCACAATTGCTCCCTGCCAGATTACGCACTACGTTTTCCACTTTGGGCTTCCGGGTTTCTCTCTGATTGGGACAGTAAACCGACAGGGAAGTCATCTGTTTAGGTCTATTTCAATTTCCAGATATCCTCATTGTACTCGGCAATTGTTCTGTCAGAGGAGAAGAATCCTGCCTTGGCAATGTTCACCAGGCTCATGCGCTTCCACTTCGCTCTGTCCTCATAATCTTTGAACGCTCTGTCTTTCACCTTAATATAGTCCCGCAGATCCAACAGGGTCATGAACCAGTCTTTGTTCAGAAGTTCTTTGTACAGACGCTCCAGATTCTCCTTATGCCCCACCGCCATAGCCTGCTCGCCCACGATGAAGTCAACCGCTTCCTTTATGACCTTGCTGTTCCGGTAGTACTTCCTGGACTTATAATCCGCATTGGCATAATGGGCAATGACTGCGTCGGATTTCTCGCCAAAAATATAAATATTATCGTCCCCCACCAGCTCGTGGATCTCCACATTAGCGCCGTCGCTGGTACCCAGGGTCACGGCGCCGTTTAACATAAACTTCATGTTGCCAGTACCGCTGGCCTCTTTGCTGGCCAGAGAGATCTGTTCGGAAATATCGCAGGCAGGAATCAGCTTTTCCGCATAGCTTACATTGTAGTTCTCCACCATGACCACTTTCATATGGGGGGCCACATCCGGATCTTTGTTCACAATTTCCTGCAAAACAAGGATCAGGTGAATGATATCCTGGGCGATCACATAGGCCGGAGCCGCCTTGGCACCAAAGATAAAAGTGATGGGGCGCTTGGGAATCTTCCCTTTTTTGATCTCCAGATACTTGTGGATAATGTATAGGGCGTTCATCTGCTGACGCTTATACTCATGCAACCTTTTGACCTGGATGTCGAATATGGAATCCGGATTTAACTCCACACCCTCCTTCTCCTGGATATAGGAGGCCAGAGCCTCTTTTTTCTCTCTCTTGATAGCTGCGATGGCGTCCAGTGTGGCCTCATCATCCTTATATTCCAGCAATTTCTCCAGTTGAGCAGCGTCTTTCTTAAAGCCGCTGCCTATCTTTTCCTCCAGCAGCGCCGTCAATTCCTTGTTACAGGACAGCAGCCAGCGCCGGAAAGTGATACCGTTGGTCTTATTATTGAATTTAGCCGGATAGATGCTGTAGAAAGCATTTAACTCCGTCTCCTTCAAGATCTCTGTGTGGATCGCAGCCACACCGTTCACCGAGAAGCCATAATGGATATCAATGTGTGCCATATGCACTCTCTCGTTCCCGTCAATGATCTGCACTTTTTCATCGGTATATTTTGCCCGCACCCGCTTATCCAGTTCCTTGATCACAGGCACAAGCTGAGGAACCACCTTTTCCAGATAAGCCAGAGGCCATTTCTCCAGCGCCTCCGCCAATATTGTATGATTCGTGTAGGCACAGGTCTTGCTGACCACTTCGATAGCCTCCTCCATGGTAAAGCCCTTGTCCTGCGCAAGAATGCGGATCAGCTCCGGAATCACCATAGTGGGATGAGTGTCGTTGATCTGGATCACTGCATGCTCGTTCATCTGGTGCAGGTCATAACCTTTGGACTCCAGTTCTTCCAGAATCAGCTGCGCGCCGTTACTTACCATAAAATATTGTTGGTAAATACGCAGCAGATGCCCCGCTTCATCGGAATCGTCCGGATACAAAAACAGGGTCAGATTCTTGGCGATCTCGGTCTTGTCAAAATCAATGCCTTCCTCCACAATGGACTCATCCACACTTTCAATATCAAAGAGATGGAGTTTGTTGATACCTTTCTCATAGCCCACCACGTCAATATCATACAGACGGCTCTTCACCTTGTTTTTGCCGAACATCACCGTATAGCTGGTATCCGTCCTAGTCAGCCAGGACTGCTTTTCAATCCACTCATTTTTCTCTGCGGTCTGCAAATTGTCCTGGAACACCTGCTTAAACAGACCAAAATGATAGTTTAAGCCGATGCCGTCTCCAGGCAGCCCCAGAGAAGCAATGGAGTCCAGGAAACAGGCTGCCAGTCGGCCCAGACCGCCATTTCCCAGCGAAGGTTCCGGCTCCGCCTCCTCAATCTCCGCCAGACTTTTACCCTTGGATGCCAGAATCTGCTCCATCTCTCCATACACCTGCAAATTGATCAGATTGTTGCTAAGAAGCTTGCCAATCAGAAATTCCGCAGAGATATAATATACCTTCTTCTCACCGCCAATGACAGATTTCTCCGCCATCAAGTCCTTGGTCACGTTCAGAATGGCATAGTAGAGTTCCTGGCTGTCGCAGTCAGCAATTTCTTTTTGATAAAGCGTTTGGGCCCACTTTTGTAGTCTCTCTTCCAAAGTCATTTTGTGTGCTGCTCCTTTCCTATTTAGAGTTCCGCCTATTCCCGTACGCCACACATTCAGGGTGCTTAATGATTGTA
>CANSPM010000085.1 GCA_947648875.1 uncultured Lachnospiraceae bacterium | reverse complement strand
CTCCCTTTTCCGGCAGCGCCCCGCCGTCCCTCTCCTCCGGCAACGCCCCGCCGTCCCTCTCCTCCAGCAGCGCCCCGCCGTCCCTCTCCTCCGGCAACGCCCCGCCGTCTCCCTTTTCTAGCAGCGCCCCGGCCCGGCCCGAAGTCAGATCCGCCATATCTGGCTGCCAGTTCTCTTGCCGCGCCGCAAGATCCGCAGTGTCCACCGGTCTCTGAGAAACAATCTCCCCCAATACTCCCAGCAGCAGATCCCGCTCCTGCTCCACCATGGGGGCATACATATAGGGGCCGTCCGCCTCCTGGCAGATTTCCAGCACCTGTTCCAGCGTATCCGCGCACCCCTGTATCATTTTCTCCAAATACTGCCACAGATATTTTCCACAGGCTGACTGCTCCCAGGCGGCTTCGTCCTGAACCATGTAGTCCTCTCTCCGCTCCTCCAGCCACTGCCGGGGCCAGGGACAACTCTCTGCATACTCGTGAAGTTTCAGAATATGTTGTTCCAGCACGCTTTCCCGGCCGCTGGGACAGAAAAATTCCACACACCGCGCAAAGGCGGGATCGCCCGCCGCAAAATGCCGCTCCAGCAGAGCCTGTAGCACATCCTGCTTCAGCAACTTGCTCTCTCCCTCGTCCGCCACCCGCATGGCCGGGTCCAGGCCGATCTCCTGGAAATGATTGCGGATCAGATAGAGGCAGAAACTGTCAATGGTGGTGATCAGTGCGTTATGCAGCAGCGTCACCTGCCGCTCAATGTGAGCGTTATCCGGATGCTCCTCCAGCTGTTTCTCCAGCCCCAGCCGTATACGCTCCCGCATCTCGGCGGCCGCGGCATTGGTAAAAGTCACGATCAGCAGACGATCCACATCCACGGGGCAGGAAGTATCGCAGATCATACGGACAATCCTTTCCACCAGCACGGCGGTTTTGCCGCTGCCCGCCGCTGCGGACACCAGAATATTGCGCTCCCGCAGATCAATGACCTTCTGCTGATCCGGTGTAAACTGTATGCTCATCGCTAAGCTCCTCCTCCATGCTCTCAAATACCTCCTGCTTATCCAGCTCCTTCAGCAGGCGCCTGTGGTATCCCGGTATGCCGGGGTCAAAGCCGCACACTTTTTTGTAGGCGCAGTAAGCGCAGGCTTCGTTGCTTCCCTTCTCATAGGGATTGACTTTCTTGTGGCCCTCCAGGATCTCCCGGCCGATCTGCCGCACCTTGTGACTCACATAGGCGGATACCAGCCCCAGTTCCTGACTGCTCATGACGCTGGAGCGGGCGGAAAAGCTGCCGTCCTTCTTTTTTTCCACCGGGATGACGGTGGACTTGTCCCCCATCTCCCGATCCAGCCTCCGAATGATATCCTCCTCGCCGCATACCACGCCGTTCATCCGCAGCTGTTCCAGAATCTGCTCATTAACCTCCTGGGGGCTGAGTTCCACCTGGGACTCCACCATGGGGTCCGTCACATGGTAGTAGAGCATGGCCGCAGGCACAATCTCCTTATCCGGATGTCTGTGGGCCTCCATCTCCATGGCCGCGTTCATGTACACCACCAGCTGCAATTGCAGCCCGTAATACAGCGCCGCCAGATCAAAACGCCTGTCGCCGGATTTATAGTCAATGACTTTCACATAGACCCTCTCTTCGCTCTCCGAGATATCCACCCTGTCTATGCGCCCCGTGAGCCGCATTTTTTCCTGCTCCGACAGAGCGATATTCACCGCCTCCAGGCGATCCGCCACATGAAAGGATAGCTCATGGCTGTCCGGCACAAAGCTCCCCTTTTGCAGCTGACGCTGCAACGCCCGCACCGTCCGCTTGAGTATCCTGGCCATACGCTGTATCCCATAGGCGCTGCGGGCACTGGCGTAAAGCACACTGCTCCCGTACTCCGCCGCAAATTCCTCCATGGCCTTCTCCACAGACTGTTCCCCCCATTCTTCCGGGAAATCGAACCAGGTATAGCCGCTCTCCTCCAGCTTCCCGGCAAAAGCATCCAGCACCTGGTGGAAAGCATTGCCCATATCCACGTTCTCAAAACCAAACTCCTCCCGCTCCCGCAGAGTCAGCCCATATTGCAGAAAATGCCTGTACGCGCAGGCCGCATAGGTCTCCAGGCGGCTGACACTGTTTTCCAGGCGCAGGCCGTAGAGCGCTCTGGCCACCGCCCGGGACAGACCGCTCTCCTGATAATGGAGAAAAGCCGCTCTGTGCAACAGTTCCACCTTTTCCCGCTGCTGTTCCTGCCCGGCATAGGCCGTGTACAGAGTGAAAAAATCGCGGCTGTTCTCCCCTCCGGACAGTCTCTCCCCGAGGCCGTCCATGGTCCCTTCCACATAGTCTCGCAGTCCCTGGGCCAGATAACGCATACCTTCCCGGGGAGTCATCACCCGAGACAGCGCCGGGGCCTGGGCCGGATATCCAATCTCCAGATCCGGAAAAAGTCTCCTCAGAACCCCCACCAGGTATGCCGGCCTGATACTTTTACCGTCATTGCCCATGCGGGCATAGGACAGGTACAGCTGCCGGGAAGGTTTGGTCAGATTCAGATACAGGTACAGGCGCTGAATAAACATCTGCTGCCGGGGCGTGGGTGCCAGTTCCAGCTGCGAGTCCTTCAGAAATTCCCGGTCCATATCGGAGATAATCCCCCCTTTGGAAGCGCTCTTGGGAATATTGCCGTCATTGACTCCCAGGAAAAAGAGTACCTTAATCTGTTTAAGCCGGGTGCGCTCCATATCCCCCACCAGAATACGGTCCACATTCTGGGGCAAAGTGCCCACCTGGATTTCTCCAAACCCCGCCTCCAGAATATCATAGAATTCCTGCCTGGTGATCTCCTCTTCCCCCAGAAGCCCGTGAATCTGTTCCAGCAGTTCCATCACCAGCCGGTAAATCTGTTCATACTCCTTGGCCCGCACCAGATCTCCGGCGCCGCGAAATTCTGCGGCCATCTCCACCAGCAACCGCTGTACCTGGTTATCATGTAGAAAATCATAGAGCTGATTTACATAGACCGCCGCCGGAGCCTGCTTTTCCCCCCCGAGGGGCAACAGCTGTTCCATCATCCGCTGCCTCAGAGTGTTGATCCGCTGTAGCGGCTCTTCCTCCTCCCCCATGGAGCGGGTCTTGCGGGTAAGCAGCTGACTCCACTTTCTAAATCCCCTAATGCCAGTCTCCCGCACATAATTCTCCAGATCGTCGATCTCTCCCGGCTCCAGAGCCGCCAGCCCGCTGCGCAGGTAGTGAAACACCGCCTCATAGGAAAAATCCTGCAAAAACAACTGCAACGCGCTCTTGATATACTCCGTCATGGGATTCAGGGCAATCCCCCTGGTGCGGTCTATGTAGCAGGGGATACCCATATCCGCAAACTCCGCCTCCACATGGGGGGCATAGGTCTCCAGGCTGCCGGTGATCACCGCTATATCCCGATATTGTAGCCCTTGCTGCCGGATCAGGGACAGGATGTAAAGTCCGGCCTGATGTGCCTCCTCCTTGGGCGTGTCCGCCTCGAAAATTTGAATTTGTCCCTGGCAGTCTCCACAGGGCCCGGAATTGCTGCGAAACAAATTCTGTTCCAGACTTTGCAGCGCTGGATTTTGGGCAAAACGATGGCAGGGGCCGGGAGAAATCATCACGTCCCGTCCCCTTTTCACCTGGGCCTGGGCCGCCAGAGCGCACAGATCATGCACTGTTTTCTTGCTTAAGTAAAACAGCTTCTGCTCCCCGTCCAGTTCATAGGGGTTCTCCCCCTGTCCCATGGTCACTGTGACAATTACCTCATCTGCCAGACGCATCAGTTCCTGAATCACCCGATTCTGTATGGGGGTAAAGCCGGTAAAACCGTCAAACACAATGACGCTGCCGGGAACAATCCTGGATTTGCGCAGAGATTTACACACCAGGTCCAGCGTCTCCTCCGTGGTGATAAAATGTCCCCTGATATAGTCCAGAAAGCCCTGGTATAAAAGCCCCAGGTCCTTTAGCTTGTGATGCAGCGCCCCTCTTTTGACCGCAAACTCCGTGAGTTTCCCCACATCCTCCGGGGAAAGTCCATACTGCATAAACTCGGAGATGGCGCTCTTCACCTCGTGGATATAACCCTGACGGTGCAGATAGCCACCCAGGGCAGGCAACTGATCCCTGAGTCCTGCCGCCACCTTCTGTAACACCAGGCTCTTGCCCGTGTCGTCCAGCACCGGGATATCCTCTCCCCCCACCTCTTCCAGAATGCGGTGAGACAGACGGCCAAAACTCAGCACATCAATGTTCATGATGCCCTCGCAGGGGTGCATGGTCACCAGTTCCTGCTGGGTCTGCATGGTGAACTGGTCCGGCACCACGATCATAAAATTCTGCCTTTTTCGGCCCTTTTCCGAAGGCCCCTGGGAAGGCTGAAGCAGGCTGTCCGCTCCCGATAGCTTCTTCTCAGTCCTGCCTTCCGCGTCCGTCCCCATGGACCGGGAGATAATCTCCCGGTATAACTGATAACTTTTTCCCGCGCCCGAAGGCCCAAAATAAAACCGCAAACTCATGTCTATCTCCTTGCCGCCCCATGACAACCCTACGGAATAGAATAATCTAAGCGCTCGAAAACGTTTTCCTTCGCAGAATGGCTGGATTTTTTTGTTCCGGCTTACCTGCGAACCGCATAACTGCCTGTAAGCGGCTCTCGGATACCTTATCAGGCCAGATCCAGTTCCACCGGACAGTGATCGGACCCCATCACCCCAGCATGAATTTTGGCATCCGCCAGCTTCCCTGTAAGCGCCTGGGAGCAGACAAAGTAGTCAATACGCCACCCGATGTTCCTGGCTCTGGAGTTGGCCATATAGCTCCACCAGCTGTACGCGCCTTCCAGATCAGGATAAAAATGGCGGAAGCTGTCCACAAAACCACTCTCCAGCACTTTGCCGAAACACCCCCGCTCCTCGTCGGTAAAGCCTGCGTTGCGCCGATTGCTCCTGGGATTCTTTAAGTCAATCTCCTTGTGCGCCACATTCAGATCTCCACAGAAAATCACAGGCTTACGCTCTTCCAGTTTCTTTAAATAGGCCAGAAATGCCGCCTCCCACTCCATCCGGTAAGAAAGCCTGGTCAACTCTCTCTGGGAGTTGGGCGTATATACCGTCACCACATAATATTCCGCAAATTCTGCCGTGATTACCCGCCCCTCATGATCGTGCTCCGGGACACCGATGCCATAAGCCACGCTGACCGGCTCCTGCCTGCAAAACATGGCCGTGCCGGAATATCCCTTTTTCTCCGCGTAGTTCCAGTACTGGTGATACCCCGGTGTCTCCAGGTCAAGCTGCCCTTTGGACAATTTGATCTCCTGCAGACAGAACACATCCGCCTGCACTTCCTTGAAAAAGTCCATAAATCCCTTATCCAGACAAGCCCGCAGCCCATTTACATTCCAGGAAATTAATTTCATGCTTATATCCCTCCGCTGATATATATTACAGATTCTGCACATTGAGTCCTCTCTATCATACTTGATTTCGTTCAAAGGAACAAGTACCAAATTCCGTGCGTTTGTCCGAACGCGAATATCAATGACTATACCTGACTCTTCCTTAAGTATACGGAACACACGTAAACGGTAGATAATATGTACCTCAACTATAGGAGCACAGTATGTGACAATAGACTATATTTCTTTCACAGGAATTAAAAGTTAAGTCTCAACGTAAGCGTCAAATAAGATAGTTGATAAAAAAATAACCTCAAGCCTTTTATACTAAAGGGGCAGTGGTTACTTATCGGCACCTTTCCTGTACCATGGGATCCCATGGCAGATAGTCATTCAAATATTCCGGATTTTCAAGCATGCACTCCCGGACTTCCGGCAAACAGCTTATTCCCCCGCAGGAGTGCTTGCGCGGATCTTGAATCTTTCGGATCATGGATGTCTTTGGGCAACGCGTCCACGAAAGCGCGGCGTAGATGGATATAGCACAGGCATCTTGTGATCTCCTTCCCCCCATTGTACTCGCAATAAGCATACGTATGAATATATCTGGTATAGCCTTTTAAAAATGCTTCTGGATATCTCCCGCCCCTCCCCGGCTGATGCTCAAAATACTTGGCAGGTCTTGCATGATCCCTGATGTTGCAGTACACCCACATGTAAGGTAAGCGCCAAATAATAATGCGGTCCGATATAAAATTACCCCAGCCCTTTGCGAGTTGGAGTAATTCACTATAATTCACATGCGATTTTTGATAGATTGGAGTTTTTCACTCCAGGGTGCAAGCTCTGCGAGTTGATCATCTCTCATCTCTTTCGTTGGACGATGCTCCAGCAGAAATTTCAGATATCCGTAAATGTTCAGGTCGTGCGCCTTTGCCATCTCAACCATTGTATAGACTACAGCACTGGCATTGGCTCCTTCTACAGAATCACTGAACAGCCAGTTCTTCCTGCCGACCGCAAACGGACGGATCGCGTTCTCGCTGAGATTGTTTGTGAAGCTGCAGCGGCCATCCTCCAGATAAGTATGTGCTGTTTCCCGCCGGTTAAGAACATAATTCACCGCTTTATCCATGCGGGTATTTCTGACTGGCTTTTGCTGCTCAAGCCACGACCAGAAAGCCTCCAGAACAGGTTTTTCCTTCTCGAGACGCAGCTGCTTACGTTTTTCATAATCACCGGGATATTTTTTGTGAATGGAATCCTCTATGGCAAACAGGCGGTTACAATACTGGACTCCCTGGACGGCCGGCAGGCTGTAATCATACTGTTTCCCTTTGGGAACGGCGTCGATAAAGTACCGGCGGATGTGTGCCCAGCAGGAACACCGTTTGATATCCGGCAGACTGTTGTAGCCCTGATAACCATCCGTTTCCAGATACCCATGATAGCCTTCCAAAAACTCCTTTGCATGGCTGCCGCTCCTGGTTGGAGAATAGCCATATAAAATAATGGCAGGAAGGCCGTCTTCGCCGCTGCGGAACAGCCACATGAAGGATTGCGTCTGTGCCCGGCGCTCTTCTTCCTTCAGTACCTGGACCCGGGTCTCATCTGCCATTGCGAAGCTGCGCCCCAGCAGTTCCCGGTGGAAGTAATCATACATTGGCTGAAAGTAATTCCTGGAGCAATAGATAATCCAGTTGGCAAGTGTCGTCCTGCTGATCTGGGCGCCATACTGTTTCCAGTCTTTCTCCTGGCGATAAAGAGGGAGCCCATTGGCATACTTTTGATACATTGTCCATGCAACGGCAGACGCGGTCGCCGGGCCTTTTCCTACCAGAGCCTTCTGAACCTGAGACTTTACGATCACAGGTTTTTCCGTGTCTCCCAATCCTTCCTTACAGCACGGACATCCATAACTCTGGCTGTAGTATTCGATCACTTTGCATGTGGCCGGGATGAATTCCGGCTCACGGCGGACATACTCTTCGCCGATCAGATCCCGCTATTTCGAGGGCAGATGTCTTCTCCGATTTTGTTCCATCGCACCATGCCTGGTATGTCAGACCGGAGGCTCTGCATGCCGGATTACGTCCAGCCAGTACTACAGTTTCACCTGCTTATCAAGGTAAATCCTTCCAGGAATTCCCTCATGAATAGTTTTGTTTATATTTGCCTTCTAAATCTAACATGCTAATTTATAATATATATTTCTTAATAACAAATACCGCAGCTTTTTTTCCGTTTACTAATGTATCATATTGTTTAACTATATGATATCTGCTATTATTTACAGCATCGACAAATTCTTTTTTTCGCGCAGAAAGAATAACTGTAACTCCTTCATCTTTTTGAACTCTATCAAATTCTTTTAGCATATCAACATAAAACGAGCCTATATCCATAATTTTTTCATAATATCCCCAAGGCGGATCCGTAATAATTGAATCTATTGATGCTGTAGTAACATCTTTCATGTTCAATGCATTTCTAACATATAACTCAACTTTTTTTGCATTTTTAAATTGGCTTCTTAAGTTGTTAATATATTCTTTGTTTATGTCTGACGCAATGACTCTTTCACACTCAAAATTCAGCATTAATTGTTTTGGAATTGATCCATATCCGGCAAAAGGGTCTAAAACTATTGATCCTTTACATGTTTTCCCTAACATACACATTAAGTAGACAAACTCAGGCCTTAATTCACCCTTGTGAAGATTTTTTTCTGTAAACTTTCTTTTGCTTAACAATCTACAAAAAAATCCCACATTTTCACTTCTTTGTAAGAACCAATACTCCGTCTGTGGCGATACCCTATCTATACTGCATTTGGTAATTTTAGCTATTTTATCCTCAATCTGTCGTGTGTATGATTTATTTACTCCCACAAATTTATTATTCACAGAGTATCTAATTCTAAACGATCCATTGGACTTAGGTAAAGCCTTCAAGCGCATAATATTTTTTAGCATATCATCAATATCACTAGCATTTCCATGATATGTTTTAATTACAAGAAATGTATTGTTCAAGACCAATATTTCTTTAATATTTTCGTATTTTCCCATATATGAATAATATACCAATCCATCATATATACTTATAATTTTCGCACCAGGCAAAAACTTTTTAACTATAGCCGGGATAATATCAGCAAATCCCGTTGTAAATGTTGAAATATAATCTGTCATTTTCTCTCAATTCTTTTTTATATGATTCACAAAATCCTTTTATTTTTCTTTGTTTATAAAAGTATCAATAAGTTACCTATGTATCTCAATAAAGAACTCTCTAAAAATGAAATAACTTTTTTGAAATCATTTTCGATAATCCTAAGTACCAAAACGCATCTTCTAATTTTTTAGAACCATCTTTATTTCGCATTTTCTTGCTTTTGATACAGTTCCAGCATTACCTAGTAATTCTTGATATACTTCTTCGGGGGGGGGGGCTTGACCACTGGACGGAGATGGATACCGTACACTAATGGTATGGTGTTTAGAGATACAGTCATTTTTCACCACTTTTCCGTAGCACAGATATCATTCCTTTATTTTTTGAAGCAACAAACTATAGAACGCCACTTCTTTTTCGTAAAGATTATCAAAACGCTTAATAATATCGTCCTCATATTGCGGTTTTATATAATGCTTTACCACTAAGTTTTTTAGCAAATTAGCATAATTAAGCATGTCTTCGCACTTCTCATCCAATATATCTGCCGAAGAAGCATCTGTGTAACCATATTCCTGTAGGTATTCCAGCCTCTCTTTCATAATCCTACAATGCTCACAAAGTACATATGAGATACGATGATCTTTTACCAACAAACTTCTTCCTTTTTCTTTTATTGCCTCAAAAATACTCAATCCATATGTACCATCTCTCTGTGACAAAATTCCTGAAAAACGAGTACTTGAATTCAAACTATTTAAATATTCAAACAAAACTAGTTTCACATAGGCAATATTAAACTTGTACACTACAGAATTATAACTTAATTTGTATCTAACAACACTAACCTTTCCATATGATTTAAGGAAGTTCTCAAATGAAATTGTCGTCTTTGCAAGCTTTCCACCACCCTTATAACCAAAAAGATAGAACACCCTTTTATTTTCATCATATCCATGCACAAGATTATAATGATCAAAATGGACTTTATTATATGAATACTTCCCCTCAATGTAAAATTCATCAAAAGAGATGTTAAGATAGTAACCATTATTTATGCTATCAACAACATACTTAATAATCTCCTCTTCATCAAGGCAAGAACAATTGAAGTACTCTGTATCAAGAAAATTACTCATACAATTATAACTAGCATCCCATCCTTTTCTGGGATACATAAAGTAATCAAGAAAAACAGTATTACTATCCTGTTCATTAAAGAACAACTGTATATAATTCATATTTTTCCATGCCCTATATTGGTTATCTCCAAAAAACAATTCAATGCGTATATGAGCATTGTTAATAGCCATATTTTCTTCCTTTATTACTTCCCATCCAATTTGATTCTCAGATATAAAAACAATAATTTTATCATTTTTCAATGAGATTTTGTAATATGCGTACAAATGATTGACATGTGTAATTAAGCACCCATTAATATGCTACGCCTTGTTTTAATAACTTCATAAATATCCAAAATTTCCACACCCCTAAATAATACGGTTCCATTTTACAAATAGAACATTTTATTAATTATATTTTTAAAGCAAGCGTCGCTATATCCTTACGGGTTAATATACGATTATGTATACATTGGCTTGGTTTAATAACAAAAAACATCCAAGATATTTTATGCTATACTATATTAAATGGAATTTCTACTTATTTCTTGCTAATTGATAATCAATTTTTGCGATTAATGAATATCCTGCATTTGTATACAGTGATATCACAATTCCTTTCAATGGTGTCGATGTTGTCCTTTTAAATCGTTTTGAGCTGTGACCTCAACTACAGAAAATGGGAACCGATATTTCCTGGCTCCGGATTGTGGCAATCAGCTTCTCATACTTTGTTATCTGCCCGATGTTGTAGGCTTAGAATCCGGCGCCTTACTGTCTCATGACAGCAGGTTTCCGAACCCTCGCCCCGGAACCGCACGTACACCTCTCAATGTATTCGGTGTACTATCTTTAAGAGTGTGCTGTGGTAAACGCCACGTTTTCTTCTTGACCACTCCGCACTGTTCCGCTATAGTTTTTATGAAAAAAAGAGGCTCTTCAAGGGTAATGGTGGGTAAAAAACACCCACAACCCCAGTGTTTATG
>CANSPM010000084.1 GCA_947648875.1 uncultured Lachnospiraceae bacterium | reverse complement strand
CGTCATAGGTCTGGGTGAAACTCTCGGGATCTACAAAGCCTTTCTGATACTCCTCATTCAGCTTTTTGAAATAAGCGATGGTATCCTCGGAGGTGTTGTAGTCCTCCACCGTCATGGTTTCCTTGTTTACCAGCACGGAGCCGTCATTGGGATAGCCGCCCAAGAACTGGCCCGCGTTCTCCAGGCAGAAATATCTCCAGTCCTCACAGAGAATGGTATAGGCGATATTGGATGTGCCGTCCTCCATGGTGGGGTTAGCCTCCATATATCTTTCCAGCAGATCAAAATATTCGTTCATGGTCTGGATCTTGGGATAGCCCGCCCACTCCAGAACCCTCACCTGAATCCAGAACGCCTCGTCATTGTGTGTGGTGGCCTTGCTCTCCCCATAGGTGTTGCCGAAGGGATTGATCCAATAAATATGGCCGTCCGGCTGACGGAACTTCTCCCACTCCTCCTGGGTAAACCAGGTGTCTCTGAACTCGGGATACTGGTCGATATAATCGTCCAGCGGCAGCAACGCGCCTGCGTCTACCAACATGGACATATCATCACTGTCAATAAAATCTGGATATTCGCCGCCCGCGATCAAAGTACCCGTGGCCTCGGAGGCTGTCTGGCCTGTAAGCCAAGTCTCCTTTACTTTAACGCCTGTCTTCTCGGCGATGATCTGGGCAATCTCATTGTCATCATTTTTCTCGGTGCCGGGCATGGTGATAAAATAAGTAAACTCGGTTACCTCCGTGTTACCTCCGCCCGCGCTGCCAGTGCTGTCGGAGCCTCCATTGTTCTCAGTGGCAGTGCTGCCGGTATTACTGCCGCCTGCGCTGCCGCCTCCATTGTCTCCCTCTCCTCCCTGGTCTCCGCATCCTGTCAGGGCAGATATTGCCATAACGGAAACCAGAAACATGGAAAGTAATTTCTTCTTCATAATTTCTCTCCCTCCTACTTTTGTTTTTGTTTCGTCAGTCAGTATACTTCCTACACTAATATTGTAGAGTCTAACCGGCATTTTCACAACCAGAGAAACTATAGAAAAAACCCCACAAATTATAGATGCACAATGCTTCTCATAATTTGTGGGGTTTTTTCGTCAACCTGCACTACTGCCGATTCTGTTTTCTAAATTTGGTGGGAGTACATCCTTCCATGGCCAGAAACCTGTTGATAAAGTAATCGCTGTCTTTATACCCCACTTTTTCCGCGATCTCATATATCTTCAGATCCGTATGCAGCAACAATTCCTCCGCGTACTCCATGCGGATACGGTTCAGACGGTCTTTAAAAGATTCTCCATATTGCTTCTTAAAAATCTGCCCCAGATAAGCGGCATTGATAAAATACTTGGCCCCCATATCTTTCAGCGTCAGATTCTCTCTGTAGTTTGCCCTCATATCGCTCTCGATCTGCCCCAATACCGCCTGGGACTGGTTCTTGCGCAGCTGCATCAGATAGTCCCCATAATCCAAAAGCATCTTGGTCATGGCCTCTCCGCCATCTTTCATGTCCGTCTGCTCAAACGCACAGCGGCTGATAAAACGCAGCACCTCATGCTGGTCTATATTCTCGTCAATCCCCGTAGCCAGCCATAACAGCTTGATAAACAGGTAATGAAAAACCATATTCACCTGGTGGCTCTCCAGGCTGTACAGCTTTTCTGCGGCGGCGGAGATGTCCTCCTTCTGGTTATGTTTTACCATATAGACCAGTTCGTCCACCCCCTCCCTGTCCACCTGTTTTTCCAGCAGCCCCCAGTCCGTGTCCTCTATGCTTTCCAGATCCTCCCCGGATTCCACCCCCCGCAACAGTCTGGCCATCCGCACTGTTCCCACGGAATCCGCAATCCGTTCCAGCCCCTCCACCTTGCTGCCCGCTACCAGACGAACGGGGAAACCCATTTCCCGGATGATCCGCTCCTTCAACCGTCCCAGATATTCCTGTTCCGTAAGTCCGCCTGCTGCCGTGAGAAGTTCCTCGCTGTAGAGAATGGCCACATCATGGTTCTCCCCCTGGACAGAGATATCAAAAATGCATCTGAACTCCTCCCCCGGCAGTTCTTTCAGACACTTCTGATAAAGCTGTTTTTGCAGCCTCCTTCTCTCCTCCCTTGAAGGAGCGGGAATTATGGCGCTGTCATTTACTTCCACACAGATATAACGACAGCCATGACATTCTCCCAGATACTGTCTGACGCATTCCATATTTTCCTCGTCATATTTCCCCCGCATCAGAGCAAGCATGTTGCGGGAAAAAAATTCCTTCGCAATCAGAGAATCGTCTCTCTCCCTGCGCCTTTCTTCCTCTTTCTGCGCTTTGACTCTCCCCAGCATATGTACCAGTTCCTCGCAGCTGATGGGCTTCAAAAGATAATCCATACAGCCGCATTTCAGAGCGGTTCTGGCATACTCGAAGTCGCTGTAACCGCTCATCATGACAAAAGACGCATGGGAAATCCCCTCTCCCCGCACTTCCTTCAAAAGGTCCAGCCCGCTCATCTGGGGCATTCGGATATCTGCCAGCACCAGATCCGGCTGCTCCCGCCTCACGGCTTCCAGCGCTTCCCGGGCACTGCCTGCCTTTCCGATAATCTCAAATCCCTCTTTGGCCCAGTCAATCAATACGGACAACCCCTGTAGAATATAGGGCTCATCATCCACCAGCAAAACTTTCAGCATATTCACACTCCTTCCCCGCCCTCCTGTAAACGACGTTTCTGCCGGGCCGCCGCAAGTGGAATCCGGATGGTCACCAGCGTGCCCGCGCCAGTCTCACTGTCCATCTCAAACCGCACCTGGCCGTCTAAAAACAGCTTCAGCCGCAGGGCCGCGTTCAACATACCCACATGCCTGCTGTCCTGTAGTATTTCGATACTGGCTCCGTTCATGTCCCCGGCCAGGCGACGGCATTTCTCCTCCGGCATCCCCTGGCCGGTATCCTCCACCTCCAGCACCAGATTTTCTCCGTCCTGAGATACCCGCAGAAAAACCCAGCAGGCAGCCTCTTTCTTTTCCATCCCATGGATGCAGGCATTTTCCGCGAAAGTGACCAGCGTCAGCCTGGGAAGCAGGTACATTCCACATTCGCACGAGGAGCTGATCTCATAACACAGCCTTTCGCCAAAGCGATATTTTTGCAGTTCCAGATAAGCCTTTACAAAATTGATCTCGTCCTCGATGGTCACATAATCGTTGCCCCATATGACATTCTGCCGCTGCATCACCGCCAGCTTCTCCACCATGTCAGCCGTCTCATACTCCTTTTTGATCACACTGTGCATGCGGATGCTCTCCAGGGCATTGAACAGGAAGTGGGGGTTTATCTGGCTGTGCAATGCCAAAAGCTCCGCCCTCTGTCTGGCCAGATCCTGCTCCTGACGCTTTAAACGGTTCTTATACTCATTCTGAATCAGATGATTCATGCGCCCCGCCATCTCGTTATACGTCCTCATCAGCAGGCTGATCTCGTCAGAACCACGGACGTCGGAAAGCTGATATATCTCATCCTTTTTCACCTTCCGAAGCACCTCTTCCAGTTCTGACAGCCGCTCCGTGAAGGAACGGTTCATCAGGTTCATCAGAACGAAAGGAAGAAATATATTAAAAAAGAGCAGCAGACAGAACAGAGGCATGTTTTTGCGCACCGCTTCCGAGGCCACATTACTCTGGGACATGACATAAATATCCCAGCTGTTGTCCAACATACGGATGGTCTTTCGGACCCCCGCTTTGGCCGCCGTAGAGGCAGACATTGTATCAAAGGGTACATAGATACCGCCCCGTCCCTCATTGGAAAAGAGAATCCGGTCTCCCTCACAGACATATACCGTGGAAGCATACCTGGCGTTGACGATGGCTCTGAGAATATCGCTGTAGTCCCACTCCAGACGCAGGACGGCCCCCTGGTTGCCGCTGTTCAGATAGTCCATGCGTCGAATAAAAGAAATGGTCCTTCTGTTCTCCCAGTTGACTTTGGCAAAATCGGAAAATAACAGAATTTCCTTGTCCTGTCTCCGAAATGTCTGATACCAGTTTTCCCCTTCCGCCTTCTCCAGCCTTTGGAAGTTCCCCCCGTTGACGACGCCCTCCGCGTCCGTGTAAATCACCACGTTGCAATCATTGTTGTTCATCAGCAATGTAAACAGGGAAACTTTGGCAAAGTTCAGGTGCTGATTATAGTAATCCAGCGGGGAGGCGTAGGTGCTGCTGATGAACTCATTTACTTCCCGGTTCTTATAGATATCCTGCATCAATGTCACCAGCTGGGCACTGTAACTCATGATGGTATATTCCACGGAATCCGCGATATTGCTCATTTCCCGCAAATTCTCCTGCCCTTCCGCGTGCATGATGACGGCCGCCACCACGCTGTCCGTCAAAAAGAGGGGCAGGATCACGCAGCTTATCTGCATGATCCGCAGCTTTTGTTTCAATTTCAGCCTGTTCAGCCAGGCTACCAGACAGCCTTCCTTCTTCCTCTTCTTCATGACGTCCCTTCCGGTTTTCGCTCTACTCCTCCACCTTAAAGGCCGATATCTCCGTTTTCAAACCGTCCATATTATCGCTTAGAGCATGAGAAATATGGTCCAACTTTTCCGCGCTGCGCAGCAGATTCTCCGCCATTCCATGGACCATCAAAGCGCTGCTGGCCGTCTCCTCTATGATGGCCGAGATATTCTCCACGGCGTCAATGGTATCGCTGCGCTCTCTGTCAGCCGCTTCCGTTCCTGCGGCAATCTGATTCAGTTCCGACAGAAGTTCCGTGATCTGACCGCTCATGCCTCCGAACACATCTATGACCTGCCGCACGGCTTTCTCCTGCATGCGCACAATCTCCTGGGCATAATCCGCGTCCTTCACGGTCTGTTCCGTATACTGGGTAATCATTTGCACCTGGTTGCGGATCTCTCCCGCCGCTCTGTTGGAATCCTCCGCCAGTTTACGGATCTCCGAAGCCACCACTGCGAAACCCAGGCCCGCGCTGCCAGCCCGTGCTGCCTCTATGGAAGCGTTCAGGGACAGCAAATTGGTCTGTTTGGAAATGCTGCTGATGGTTTCCACAAACTCGTTGATGGCCTGGGACTCCGATTGCAGCTGTGTGATACTGTCCCCCACTTTCCGGGTCACCTCCCAGGTCTCCTGGGCCTTATCACCCAGTACCCCCACGATCTTTGCACCCTGTCCAATCATCATCTCGGTCTTGTCCGCCAGTTCCTGCGTGTGCTCCGCCCTCCCCCTTACTTCCCTGATTCTCTCGGACAATGTGTTGGTCTTTGCCGCACACTCCTGGGCATGTTCCGCCTGTTTGTCCATACCCACGTTTATCTCATTGATGGCCCGGGTGATATCCTGGGAGCAGGTATTGATATCCCCTGACGCGTTGTCCACCTGATCGGTGGACTGTTCCAGCACCTGAATCGTCTTGTACAGTCCCATTACCAGATTCCGGTTATTTCGAATCATATTGTTCGCCACCTGCGCCAAGTCCTGAAACTCATCATTGCCATATGCCTTCACTTCCGTGCGAAGATCCCCGTCGGCCACCTGATTAAACCGCAGAGATATGACTTTCATGTTTTTCTGGATGCCAAGAGTGATACCGAGACCCACCAGTCCCGCCACGATACAGGCCACGATTACCACGGCAACCGTAATACCTTTAATTTTTTGTGCCTGCCCGGTAATCACACCATAAGGAACCAGCGCGCAGAAGTTGATCCCGGCCCCTTCCCCGCCTTTTGCATGGATATACAGATAACTGCCTCCCCGGAATCGCACTTTCCGGGCGACATACATCTCCTCCCCCGCCAGGACGTCCGCAAAAAAGTCTGTGTCTGCGAAAACGCTCTCCCCCTGGACAAGGCTGCCGCTTCCCCCCTCCTTCACACTTTCGTGCAACAGTTCTTTTCCGTTGTCTGTCACAAAACTGCAGATACTGCCTTCTCCGAAATCTATGGCCTTGAGACGGTCATATAAGGCGCTGCTGCT
This sequence comes from uncultured Lachnospiraceae bacterium, assembly GCA_947648875.1. Classification (GTDB taxonomy): domain Bacteria; phylum Bacillota; class Clostridia; order Lachnospirales; family Lachnospiraceae; genus Acetatifactor. The sequence goes on along the minus strand of CANSPM010000084.1, from coordinate 4,745 downwards.
GATGTCCACCACAATATACGCGGCTTTTTTGTTGGTGGGTATCTGGTACACCATAAATGTGTCCGCCGCGTTCAGGGAAAGCGCGCTGTCCAGGGCTTCATGCCCCTCCGCCCACTGGGATATGGTTCTGCCGTCCCCGGACCGGGCCTGTATCTCCGCGCAGTATTCCTCATAGATCCCGTCCTGCCGCTCCGCCGCGCTGGTGCTGCACATGTCGATCCCCTTTTTGGTCACAATATGTATGTTGTGAATCATGTTGTTCATATGCTGGATCGCCACCAATCCGCTGCGGGTATCGTTCAGAAAATTGGTCTTGGCGATCTGATCCTCCTCCATGGACCCCAGCGCATAGCTGACCAGTCCCCCATCTACCATATATTGCAAAGCCTCTCCCTTTATAAAAGCCAGGCTCACGTCCACATAGTCCATGGCCATTTGGGATACCTGTAGACTGGAATCCTTAAATTTTTCGGACAATCCGTCGGCAGCGGCATTATAGGAAACGATTCCTATGACTACCACAAAAAGGATTGGCAGAAGGAAGCTGACAAATATCTTATTTCTCAGGCTGAACAGCCTGCGCGGCCCAGAATGTTTTCCCATGGACGGCATTTTCCTGTGTGCAGGTTTTTGGCTCACTGGTCTTTTTTTTACTTTTTTCTCTCTAATCTGAGTTTTCATTTTTCTCCGCGCTTTCTTTTGATTTCTCAACACTTCCGTAAAATCAATAATTGGAAAATTAAAGGGTAACTTTAAGAAAGCCCATCCTGTGGCTAGGCTTGTCGGTTTGATATGTAAGAAGTAACGACTCGTAAACAATGATTATTTTAACATATATTGAGTAAAATGTCCATCCGATTCTTTTCAGAAGTTTCCCTCAAAAAAAACTGAAGTGAAAATTTATCTCCACTCTCAACAGGACAAGGTGGAAATAAACTTCTCACTTCAGCTGGTCTGGAAGATAAACCTCCAATCCAATCCTTTCAGGAAATTGACATCACGCTATACAGATCCGCATTTCACCGGAAGGGTCCTCTTCCATGGACACAGAGAGATTTACAGCCTCCGGAACGGTTGTCCCTGCTAAAGACCATCAGACGCCCGCGCGGGCGGGCATAACCAGGGCAAATATCCCTTTACTACAATGCCGTAGATCTGTATTCGATAGAAACAATACTGTCATCCTGCAAGATAAAGCACAACTTCATACCATCTCTGGCATATATAAGCATGCCGTTCTCCTGCGTTGCCTCCCCATAGACTTCCCGCAATTTCTCCAGGGAATCCCCTATACAAATTCCCTCCGGTGTGGCTATGGAATCGTCCTTTAAAACCACCGCCGACACAAGGTCCCTGTCTTTCGACGGATACGTGTCGATCTCGAAGCCATTGTAAGTATAGATCTTATCCAGCCCTTCAAAGGCGCAGCTGGCGGCCTCGAAGTAGGAGACCGGCTCTCCCAGAGCCTCCAGCACCGGAGCCGCGTCCGCGTCCACCTCCACAGTCACATTGTTCACTTGCAGCACATAGCCTCTGGATACCGCCGTTTCCGCCTGAGACTCCTGCGTCTGCGCATTTTCCGGCGCTCCGGAGGACTCCCCGGACCGACTGCCGGTGGTCACATTCGCCACATCTCCGTCAATCACCTTCTCACTGTCCCCGCAACCGGAAAACAGCAGCAACCCTGCTGCCATGGTTATCGCCAACATCTTTTTCCTCATTATCACTGCCTCCTTAACAAGCCCACTGCCTCTTTCCCGCCTACGGTTTATTGTCCCGCCTTTTCCAGATCCGCATACTGTCGCTCCTTTTCCTGCTCGTATGCCTCTGTCTTGTCCTCCCAGACCCGGGACAGATGTTCCTCGCCTCTGCGGTCCGCAAGACACGCCTCCTGCCGCAACACTTCTCCCAGATATCCGGTAATCTTTTCCGCGCCGGACAGATTCAGGTGCAAGCCCGCGTCATAAGTGTCTGTGGCAAAGTCCAGTCCCGTCTCCTCCACAAGTTCCAGAAAATTAATATACAGCAGATCGTTCTGCGCTGCGTACTCCTCGATCTGCTCCTCCCATTGATCATACCAATATGGGTAGAGGCTGGGCGCCTTCACCAGGATCAGCCGGATTTCGTTTTCTCTGCACAGTGCGGTTATTTTGTCCAGATAAGTCCAGGCGTTTTCTCCGAAACGATAGTCTGCCAGTATTCTGCCCTCCGGCACATTCTCCGCCGGTTTCACATCCACCCGCATATAATAGCCGTTGTGGGAAACTCCGGGAGTATCAAACATATACCGCACATCCTCCACTCCCAGCTCGCTCCATCTGGAGTGATAGCGCAGCAGAGGAAAGACATAGTCCAGGAGATGTTCCTCCTGCGTCATGGAAGCCCGGATAGCGTCCACTTTGGACCAGGACCATCTCATGCCCTCCAGCGTCATTCGATTGTAAGCCTCCCGCTGGGGCTCATCGTACTGCATGGCCAGCACATTAAAGATCACCGCTTGGGGCTTCTCATACCGTAAAGTATCCTCCAGCAGGTAGTAGGACTGCCAGATCAGTTGCTGGGCGCTGCCCCTGATATAACTGTTGATGCCAAAGTCCTGCCAGAGCACCGCCGGGGAAAAATTCTCATAGACCTCACAGTCTCCGATGAAGATCACATCATGGTCCTTTTCCTCACCGTAATATTCCGCAATCAGCGCCCCCTCCACCACATCAGAAACGTATTTGGGCATCAGCAGCCGCTGTAGCAGATACAGGCTCGCCAGCACGATAATCCCTGTACCCATTAACTTCCAAACCCTGTTCAAAATATCCCTCTTTCCTCCGGAGATGTTTCTCAAAACTGATTATAGATAAATTGGCTGGCATCGTACCCGATTCCATAGGCACCCGCAAGCAGCACCGCCAGGAACAGACCATACCAGAGAAGAAACCGTGCCGGATAAGGCTTTGCCGCGATCCTCTCCCGGATGCTGCCCCTTCGCTGCAAAAGGCTCACCGCCACCAGCGTCGACAGTCCTGCCAGCAGCACACCGTAGTCCACGATACCGAGACCGATGTTCAATAGCGAGCCGTCCCACAGGATATGCCAGTTGTGTTCCGTAAACAGCGTACCGAACATCCGAAAGGTCAGAGGCACATCCCTGTAGCAGTCAAAGGTGCGAAGGCAACTCATCACCAGTATGGTGCGGAGCACCTGAAACAGCTTATACCCCCCTCTGCCCTGCACGTCAAAATGACTGTGAAAGCGGGCGTACAGCGGCTCCAGTTCCTGAGAGATCATGAGAACCACCCAGTTGCCCAGGCCCCAGACCACAAAATTCCAGCTTGCGCCGTGCCAGATACCGGTGGCCAGCCAGACCGCAAAGGAAGACAGGTACACCGGAATCCTTTTCCCGATATTTTCTCCCAGACGGGCTCTGGCAAACCTGGAAAGCCTCAGCATGGGCTTGCAGACGGATATGGGATAAAAGATATAATCCGTGAACCAGGTTCCCATGGTGATATGCCATCTGCGCCAGTATTCCTTGACAGACTTGGAAAAGTAGGGACGGTTGAAGTTCTCCTTCACGCCGATCCCCATTGCCTGCGCAATGCCTATGGTGATATCAATACCCCCGGTAAAATCCGCGTAAAGCTCCAAAGCATAGAACATCATTCCCACAAGCACATAGGCTCCCCTGTAAGTTTCCGTGTCCCGGATAATGGTGTTGACCCCTGTCAAAATCCGGTCCGCGATCACGAGTTTCTTAAAATATCCCCACAGGATTCTCTCCAGCCCAAAACAGAACCTCCGGGCATCAAAGGCATGTTCCTCGTAAAGGCTCCGGGCCAGATCGCCAAAACGGCTGATGGGGCCCTGGATCAGCTGGGGGAAAAAGGAGACGAACAAAGCCAGTTTGAAGGGATTTTGCTGTGCCGCCACTGTGCCTCTGTAGACATCAATGAGATATCCCAGAGCCTGGAATGTGTAAAAGGAGATCCCCATAGGTAACGCAATGTCCCAGAAATCAAGCTGCTTTTCGCTGCCCGCTGCCCGCAGTAACCCATTCACATTAAATATGGCAAAATTGGTGTATTTCACCACGGCCAGAATACCCAGATTAAGAAGCAGGCAGGTCAGCAGCCATCTCCACTGCCCGGTCTTCACCCTGTCCTTATAAGCCTTTTTTTCCTCTTTGGAGAGCTGATCTTTGTGAGTCTTCAAGTAGGATTTCTGCTGTAGTCCCATATTCTCAATCCGCAGGGCGGCAAAATAAACAGTCACCGTGGTGGTCAGAATGTACAGCAGCCAGGATGGCCCGGCAATAAAGTAGAACAGGTAGGAAGCCGCCAGAAGCAACTTCCACTGAAAGCGTCCGGGAATCAGATAGTAAAGTAGAAACAGGCACGCTATAAATGCCGGAAACGCGTAGGATGTAAAAAGCATAACCGATTATTCCTCGTCTTCCAATTCCTGAATCAGAGCGTACAAAGCCTCCGCAGAATTAAAGTTCTGAGGAGTGATCTTCTCCGCCGTGATTGTCACGTCAAAGCAGTCGTTGATCTCCGCAATGATGGATACGATGTCAAAGGAGTCCAGGATCTTGTCGTCAATCAAAGTATCACAGGTCTCAAAATCCACCTCCGGGTGCAAATCTCTCAAAATCTCCAACAGGTCTTCCATTTTTCAATTTCCTTTCTATATTAGAGTTCCGTCTCTTCTCTACAAGACCCTTTCCGGGGAGTAATGATCAGCTGCATACT
>CANSPM010000083.1 GCA_947648875.1 uncultured Lachnospiraceae bacterium | reverse complement strand
AGGGAGCAGGAACAGTTAGCCATGCACAGGCAATCGAAAAAGCAACAGAAGAATATAAAAAATATCATGTTCAGAACTTATCACCAGTTGAAGAAGATTATTTAGATAGTATTAAAAACATACATAGTACGGCAAAGAAAAAAGTGAAGAAGTAATAACATAGAATCGTGTTCCTATACGAGTGACGAGGCTGAAAAATTGTGTTTATATAGTAGCTTAGACACATGTCGAGACGGTTGTGGGCCTACAAAGGCGGGATATGTAGAAGTCCTTGAATTTACGCTCTTTGTGACCATGTTTGAATTTGACGGCGGCGGTTATTTTCGAGGCAATAAATGTCTCATTACGAAAATTAATGGCTCAGTGGTACTTGACCTTGGGTGGGGGAACACACAAGAGGACTTATACACAATTGAAGATAAGGCATATAAACCGGATATGCGTAAGCTCATTGATAATTGCATTGTCCGGACAGTTATGGAGATTACACGACAACATCGGAGCAGATTCGGGAAATTCGTCTGTATAAGCGCAGTTTTTCAAAAGATTACAGATATCTATGCCATGGCACTTGATTATGTCGGTACAGCGAAAACGACGAAGCAGTTCAAATAATCAAATGGAAAAGTGGAAGAAGATTTACATTGGGTAATAAAAAGATTCAAAATAAGCTGTATGATTCATTAATAGTCAGACAAAATGGTAGCTGTTAATACTGTATAATATGAGAGAGAAAGGTGAGTAGAAAACTTATGTATGAAAAGATTAAAGCAGAAATTGCGCAAGAGTACTATTTAAAAAATTTTCCGGATGACGGACAGCGTTTTGTGGCGTGGTATCTCCGCAACATACATAATCTGGATACTTATGAGACCAGAAACTGTATTACCGATGGTGCCGGTGACAAACAGATTGATGCTGTTTATATAGATGATCAATCTTCAACGATTTATATTATACAGGGAAAATTTTATAAAAGTGACAGCGTTGACGGGGAACCTTTAAGGGAGGTTTTGGCTTCCTGGGTACTTATTCAGAACCTGCCTGAGCTGCAAAACGATGCGAACGAGAGATTGAGAGTCAAAATAAGCGAGATTGCTTCCGCTTTGGATGATGATTATGAAATCTGCTTTGAATTGATTACAACCTCCGAACTGACGGAGGCGGCGAAGAAGGATCTGGCCGTGTTTCAGAAAACCCTGGCGGAGAGCAATATCTTGAGCGCAAATTTGGTACTGGTGGATCACGAGACATTACGTGGCCGATATGACGCAGCACTGAATAGAAATCGTCCGTATATCAACCATGAATTTACGGTGGAACCTGGTAAATATATGGAGATGCGGATCGGCGCGACCCGAGCGGTGATAGCGGCTATTCCGCTTAGGGAGTGCATTAAGATCCCAGGCGTCAAAGACGGCACTCTGTTCAGGAAGAATGTGCGCCAGTCACTGGGGATCGGGAACAAAGTGAACAAAGGCATTGCCCGGACTCTGCGCAATAATCCGGAAGAATTTTTTTTCCTGCATAACGGGATTACAGCCATCTGTTCTTCTATTCATATTGATGACAGGGTTATGAGTGTTAAGGAATTAAATGTAGTAAACGGATGTCAGTCGCTGAACACTATTTTCAGCTGTAGTGAGTCGGTAAGAAATGTGTCCGACGCATATGTGATGTTTCGGTTCTATGAAATCGGTGATCCGGAACGTGCGGACAATATCAGCACATCGACGAACTCACAGAGCGCCGTCAAGGCCAGGGATCTGAGAAGTAATGACAAGTATGTGCTACAGATGAAAAAGGCATATGAACAGTTCTATACAGACGGTTATTTTGTGACTAAGCGTGGAGAACAGGCAGATCCGGTGAAATATAATAGCGCTCACACGGTGGATCTCACTGCCCTCGGAAAGCAGTTGATCGCATGGCATTCGCAAAGACCTACGATTTCATACAGTGAGAGTAAAATTTTTGATAAGTACTTTGATCAGCTTTTTCACAGAGATTATAGCCCGGAAAAGGCGCAGGCTCTGTCGGAACTATATTCTGCCGTTCACAGAAATTGGAACAGTGACAATCCGCTGTCTCTGAATAGCGCGCTTCTGGCCATGAAGGCATATGCGCCATATCATCACCTGTATGCGGTCTCGGTGCTGGCCTGCGAGATCAACAGAATGCAGGATCTGGTTCCAAATCCGGCGGTGGTGTTAAAGAAGCTCAAAGATAGCAATCAACTGGAAAGTGTGATTGAACTTACCGGCCAATGTCTGAATATGGCATTTGAGACGGCGGTGGAAGATGCGGGGCAAAACAACCGGGTTTTCAGTCCACAGAACTGGAGTAAGGCCAAAGCATCCTTAAAGGATATCCGTACCGCAATAAAGCAATATCTGTTAGTGACCAAATCGGTTCAGGGCGGCAAACAGGTTATTGAAACCTTGAACAGAAGCCTGCAAATGTCAAAGGACGATTTTGAGAGCCGTTGGACGGCGGATTGAGGAGGTTCTCCGGCGGAAACCCTGTACATTTCCGCCCTGAACGGCACTCTGTTACAAGGCAGTGCCCAAACCTCGGAATATACCATTCAAACCATCAATGCGCTCATTGACAGAGGGATGCTGTTTTCCTGCGCCACGACCGTGATGGGCGGCAACGCCGGCGACGGACACGGCCGAATGACTGGAACCGCATTATCCCAGGTAGGTTTTTAACAGCGCGAAAGTATTGCGGACACCGTCCTTGTGGGAGCGTTCGTAGCCGTGGGAGGCGTAGACGCCAGGGCCGATGAGACCGTGCCGGGCATCCGCGCCGGAATCCAGGGCGGCATCCGCGTCGGAACCGTAATGGGGGTAAACATCCGTGGCAAAGTCAATGTCGCCTTCTTTTGCAGCCTGTACCAGTGCCTGCACTACCTCATAGTGGTAGGGCCCGTGGCTGTCTTTTGCACAGATGGATACCTGACGCTCGGTACACTCCAGCCCGTTCCCCACACAGCCCATATCCACAGATAACACTTCCTCCACCTCTTCCGGAACGGAGCCGCAGGCACCGTGTCCTACCTCCTCAAACACGGTGATATGCTGGTAAATTTTCCGGGGCAGCGGGATGCGTTCTTCCTTCACATAGCGGGCATACCCCAGCAGGATGGCTGTACTCAGCTTGTCGTCCAGAAAGCGGCTCTTGATATAACCGGAATCGGTGATCCGGGGCCGGGGATTTAAGCATACATAGCTTCCGTTGGAAATTCCCAACGCCTTTACCGCGTCCCTGGTAAAAGCGGGTTCATCCAGCAACAGTTCTATGGTGTCAAAACTGCGGCCGGTTTCCTGATAGTTGCCATTGACATGGATGGAGGCATCCATCAGCTGGATGGTGCCCTCGTAGCTGTGGCCGTCCAGCGTGCGGACAACACAGTTTTCCGTCTCCACATTGTTGGCGTTCAGTCCTCCCAGAGGGGTCAGGCGAAGACGACCATTGTCCTTGACTTCCGCTACCATGGCACCCAGTGTGTCCACGTGGGCCATCACCATCACGGCATTGCCGCTGCCTCCCAGATCCGTCAGTACACCGCCCTTTTTGGTGATCAGGGGCATATAGCCCAGGCGGGTGTATTCCGCAGCCAGGTATTCCTTTACCTGCCCGGTGTAACCGGTGGGACTGTCGATGGACAGCAGCGCGTTTAGCTGCTCCAGGATATAATCCATGTATTTGTCACATATTTTTTGAAGATTTTCGTTCATTTTAAATCCCTCCTGAATTGAATAAAATGGAAAACGCCGTAAAACAATCTGCGGAAGATTCCCGGGATTTCTCTCAAAGTGTTGCCTGAAATCATGCGCGCAGCGTGAAAAACCGATTTTGGGCCATGCTGAAACGGCACGGGGAATTTTCGGCAGCTTTGACAATTGTCTCCGGATCTATAATACCCATTATAGCAGGAAGAGGCAAAAAATAACAGAAAAACTTAAAAGTTACAAACATACAGGTTTTCATTTCCAGATGAGTATGATATAATACGATATACATAGAATCAAAATGATTCTAAAATTAATTCAGGAGGGAAACAAATGAACTATTTAACAAATCTTCTTAGCAGCATTTTGGGAGGAGTGGGTTCTATTATTGCTGCGGCGCTGACTTTGGTGATTGCCTTTGTTGCGGCGGCTATCGTGAAATCTCTTGTGCTGAAGCTGATTGACAAGACCAGGCTGCAAAGCATCCTGGCCAAGGCTGACGCGCAGGACAAGCCCGGCAGCGCCAAGGAATTTATCAGCAAGCTGGTATACCTGCTGGTGTTCCTGCTGTTTGTGCCGGGGATTTTCTCCGCACTGGGGCTGGGCAGCGTGATGGCGCCCATCAGCAACATTCTGAACACTATCTGGGGCTATGTGCCCAACCTGGTGGCGGCCGCCATCGTGCTGATGGTTGGCAACCTGATCGCCAAACTGGTCCGTCAGCTGCTGGTGCCGGTCTTTGACAAGCTGAACATTAACAAGCTACAGGAGAAGGCAGGCATCGAGGTAAAGAACGCGGACAAGCTGTCCAACACTCTGGCATACATAGTGTATGTGCTGATCCTGATTCCCACGGTGATTATGGCTTTGAATGTGCTGAACATCACGGTTATTTCCGTGCCCGCAGTCAGCATGTTAAACAGCGTGATCAGCTTTATCCCGAACATTGTGATCGGTCTGATAATTATTGTGATCGGCTGCATGATCGGCAAGCTGGTGGGTCAGATTGTGACCAAACTGATTGCCTCTGCCGGGCTGGATGCCAAACTACAGGGACTGCTGGATGAAAAGAGCCAGAAATTTGTGCTGTCCAAGGTAACCGGCAGTGTGGTATATGCCGTGGTGGTGATCTTCTTTGTAGTGGAGGGTCTGAATGTGCTGAAACTGGATGTGCTGACAGAGGTTGGCGCGTCTGTTATCGCTTATATGCCAAAAGCGCTGGCTGCGGTTCTGATTCTGGCCGCTGCCCTGATCGTAAGTTCCATGGCTGAGAAGGCGTTGCGCAAGAACGGCATGAACACCTATGCGGTAGTGGCTAAAGCGGCTATTCTTGTTGCGGGTGTGTTTATGATTCTGAGCGAACTGGGCATCGCTTCTTCCATTGTGAATGATACGTTCCATCTGACAGTTCTGGCTATCGCCGTGGCCTTTGCCATCGCCTTTGGCATCGGCGGCAAGGAATTTGCGGCCAAGGCGTTAAAGAAACTGGAAGACAAGAAAGAGGAAAAGGCACAGTAAGGAAGCGGAAGATTGCTTCAGACTGCTCCCTGGCAAAAATACCGGTATATAGAAATAGCATCCACTTTGTGTGAGATGCTATTTCTATTTATGGCCTGTCTATGCTGATTTCTGTAGCTTTACGCTGTGCTCCATATACTTCATCATTCCTGTTTTGCAAGTCATTTCCAGTGGTTGCTATTCCGCATTTAACCTGTTTTCCATCATTTCAGAAACAGTGAGTGACAACTTATTGTCCGCAATATAAAAAATCAAATTTCACAGGTGATAATACATGAAAAATGTGTTAAAATTTAGTCAGTCAAAACACGATCAGACGGGCAGCATTTTTCATGAGGAATATATGGCAGTTTTGGGAAAAGGGCGTAGGAAACTGCGTTATAAAGAAATGGAATTTTTGTGGTGGGTGGGCGCGGACGGTGATCAATGTAATGAGATATATTTGAATATTGTCTCGGAGGATAAAAGGGTCATTTTGTCTTATCGGGTGGGAATCGGCTTTGGGGGAATCAGCAAAGGGAGGATGTTTGAGGGACATAGTACCTCCGGAAAGTGGGAGGTATATGATATCCCGGATAAGGAGCCTCTGCGGATTGTTACGCCCGGGGATGTGAGGAAAATTGTACGATGGGCTGTAGACGGGAGAGGCGCGGTTCCCGCAGAAGTAGCCTTAAACGGCTGCGCGGCAGGGCATTTGATAAGAGGAGAGCAGGAATAAATGAAAACAGAACGTCTCTATGCAATCACAGTTTACCTCCTGAATCATGGCAGGACTTCTGCCAGTGAACTGGCAAAGCATTTTGAGGTTTCGACGCGGACCATACAACGGGATATGGATTCGCTGTGTCTGGCGGGAATACCTGTTGTGGCGGTAAATGGCGCTGTGGGCGGCTATGAGATATCGGATCGTTTTACCATGGAAAAGGGCTTTGCCACTGCCGAGGATTATACCCATATTTTGACGGCGCTGCGGGGGCTGGTGTCGGCCACCGACGACCAGGGAGCCAGGCACACGTTGGAGAAGATCACCCATGCGTCGGATTCCGGTGACAATGGGATCATTCTGGATTTTTCGGTTTTGCGGGAAGGGGATCAGCTTACTCTGCAAAGGTTGCAGACGGCAGTGCTGGAAAAGCATACAGTGGAATTTTTATACACGAATAATAACGGAGAAACCCGTGTCCACAAGGTGGAACCGGTGGCGGTGATCTACAGATGGTACGCCTGGTATCTCCTGGCCTATTCCGGGGTTAAAAAGGATTACCGTACCTACAAACTTGTGCGTATGCGGGATTTAACCATTACGTCCAAGCCCTTTGAAAAGGAGCATGAGTCCGCTGAAGTTATTCTGCGGGAATCTGACAAAACGGATTCCCGTCAGTACACAGAAATCCAGATTCGGTGCAGGGAGACAGCCAGAGCGAGGGTTCGGGAATACCTGAAAGGAACCGTAATCCGGGAATATTCGGGAGGGGATGTACTGATGAAAGTGACGGTGGTGGACAATGAACAGTTCTGGGTCGGAACATTGCTGTCTCTGGGGGATGCTGTGGAGGTGGTCTCTCCGAAAAGGATTCGTGACCGGCTGCGGGACTGCGCTGAAAAAATTGTCAATCTGTACGGAAATGTATGACATCCAGTTGTCGTATATGCCGTGCTATAGTATAAACAGTATCGACCCGGCGATATGCGCCATCTGTAGCCGGATGGTCTTCAATGACCGCTTTGTACGCTTCAAAGCGGTGGGAAGATTGCGGATGCAGCCGGATGCCCGGGATTTTTTGGAGAGGGACTCGCTGGGAAGACGCGAATTATAGTATAAACGGAGGGTATCACAATGGTAAGTCCATACGACAAATGTCCGATCTATGAAAGTAGAAACTATCTGTTAAGGCTGGTGGAGGCGTCAGACGCACCGGATCTGTTGCTGGTCTATTCCGATGAAAAGGCTGTGCCCTATTTTAACAGTGACAACTGTAACGGGGACGATTTCCACTACACGACTCCGGAGCGGATGCAGAGCGCCATCGAGTTCTGGCTGAGAGCCTATGGGGGCAGAGGATTTGTGCGATGGGTGGTCATAGACAGGAACTCGCGACATGCCATAGGTACAATTGAATTGTTTAACCGTGGGGGAAATGCGCGGGAACAGGACCATCAGGGCGGACAGCGGGATTATTTTCAGAACTGCGGTCTGTTGCGGCTGGATCTGCGGAGCGATTATGAGCGAGAGGAGAGCATCGGGGAAATTCTGGATTTGATCGTGCCGCCCACTTTTGAACTGTTTGCCTGTGGGATGATTGCCACTAAGATTCCGTCTTTTGCCACGGCGCGGAAAGCGGCGGCACAGCAGAGGGGATTTACTGCCTCGGAAGAAAAAATGATTGGCGGAGATGATCACAGGATTTACGAAGATTATTATGTTTTACATGCCGATGACCAATATACCTGATACCAGAGGGGTGACATTGCGTATGAGCAGGGAAAACAGCCAAGTAATTTGGGGAGAGGAACGCGAGGGGAAGGCAGGGAGAAATCGCGGAGTGATTACGGAGGGGAGAGTACAGTATGTCTGAGATCCGTTTAACCAGAAAGGAAGCCCGGAAGTTTATCCTGTATAAGCAGGGACTGCTGGGGGAGTACAGATTTAAAGGGAAAACCGGCGTGCTGGATTTTGTACGGCAGGCGGGATGCATTCAGTTTGATCCCATTGACGTGTGCGGGAAGAACCCGGAAATTGTGCTGCAATCCAGAGTCTGCGGGTTTACCAGGGTCATGCTGTATGAATTGCTGTATGTGGACAGGAAACTTCTGGATTATTTTGACAAAAATCTTGCCATCATGCCGATAGAGGATTGGAAGTATTTTGCGCGGGAGCGGGAGAACCACCGCAGATGGGAGAGGAGCCATGAGGAAATCCGGCAGGTACATGATAAAATCATTGCCGCTGTCTCCGAGAAGGGCCCCCAATGCTCCGCCGACCTGGATATTTCCCAAAAGGTGGACTGGTACTGGAGCGAGACAAAACTATCCAGAGCGGCGCTGGAGCATATGTATTTCAGCGGGGAACTGGCGATCCACCACAAGGGCGGGAAAGATCCCCATGGAAAGGCCGGGACGGGCAATGTCCCGGGCAGGTGGGGAAACAATAAGTATTATGATCTCATTGAGAATTGTATTCCGGAGGAGATCCTGCAAGCCCCTGACCCATATCCGGATGATTTTGCTCACAGAAAATGGCGCGTACTGCGCAGAATCGGTTCCCTGGGATTATTGTGGAATCGTGCCTCCGATGCCTGGCTGGGCATTCCGGGGCTGAAAGCCCCGGAGCGAAACGATATTTTTGCCAAGCTCCTGTCAGAGGAGAGTATCCGGCCTGTCAGGGTAGAAGGGTTAAGCCAAACCTTCTATTGCCTGGAGGAGGACGCGGAGACTGCGGAGTACTGCAAGGGGGATGTTCCTGCCAGAGAGCGCTGTGAGTTTATCGCTCCTCTGGATAATATGATGTGGGACAGAAATTTGGTGAAGGATATTTTTGACTTTGATTATAAATGGGAGATTTATACGCCGCAGTCTCAGCGCAAGTATGGTTACTATGTGCTGCCGATTCTTTACGGGGACAGACTGGTGGGGCGGATCGAGATGGCATATGAAAAAAAGGAGCAAAAACTCCATGTCTCCAACATCTGGTATGAATCGGGCGTGAGAGAGACCAAAAAGATGGAAAGAGGAATCAAGCGGGCATTGAAACGTTTTGAGGCGTTCAATGGGAGTTGAGCGAAAAAGGGTATGGAGAGAATTTTGATCGTGGAGGATGACGCCTCCAACAACCAGATGTTAAAGGAATATTTGGAGAGCCATGGGTATGTTTGCGCCCAGGCCTATTCGGGAAGTGAGGGGAGACTGTTATTCTCCATGGAGGAGTATGACCTGGTGCTTTTGGATCTGATGCTGCCGGGTATTCCGGGGGAGGAACTGGTGTCCCTGTTCTCGCAGAGGACACCGGTGATCGTGCTCTCCGCCAAGAGCGGGACAGGCAGCAAGGTGGAGGTATTATCCTCCGGGGCGGAGGATTATCTCTGCAAGCCCTTTGATTTGCCGGAACTGCTGGTGCGTATACAGGTGCAATTGCGCAGACGAAACAGGGCGGGGGGCAAAGATGCTGTCGAGAAAAGACAGGAGCGTGATGAGTTCCGGCGGGGGGAAACTTTCAGGGGAACATCTGGTCCCCTAGGATCAGATGTTCCCCCGGCATCGGATGCTTCCCCGGGACTGAATACTCTCCCGGGATCGGAAGGAACTTTTCCTGTGGGAAAGACTTATACGTACCGTGACTGGGCATTGACCCCGGATACCCAGGAGATGACCGCCTGCGGGCAACCAGTGGAACTGACCAGGCACGAATTTCTAATTCTGGAACTTTTGATCCGCAATCCCAGGAGGGTGTTTACCAAGCAGATGATCTACGAATATGCCTGGGGAGAAGAATACCTGGCAGAGGATAAAACCATCAATGTACATATCAGCAATATTCGTTCTAAATTAAGGAAAAGCGGAACGGATGTTTATATCCAGACTGTGTGGGGAATGGGCTTTAAACTTTCTTAAACTTTTCTGAACACTTTTTGAAACCTGCTGTTTTATACTGTTCATTGTAAGGAACAAACAGTAGAGGGCGCGAATATTTCCGGGCTGCGTTCAGGGAAAAGGCACCGGCAGACGGGAATGTAGAGCCAGAAAGGGGCAGAGAGAGCGTGAATACAGAAAAAGAGAATGGACTTGCCGTGGAGACAAGGGGGCTCACAAAGATCTATGGCGGTAAGGCGGCGGTAAAGGATTTAAATCTGAGAGTGGGAGAGGGACAGATCTATGGATTTATCGGCAGAAACGGTGCCGGAAAATCCACCACTCTGAAAATGATCAGCGGACTGGCAAGTCCCACCCGGGGGGAGGTCAGTCTGTTTGGAAAACCTATCAACGACCCGGCAGTGCGAAGGCGTCTGGGTGTGCTGATTGAAGCGGCGGGCCTGTATCCCAATATGACGGCCAGGCAGAATGTGGTGATGAAAGCCAGATGCATGGGCCTTGCGGACGAGAAAAGTGCGGACCGGGTACTGGAACTGACGGGGCTTACGGACACCGGCAAAAAGCAGGTGAAGCATTTTTCCATGGGGATGAAGCAGCGGCTGGGCGTTGCGCTGGCCCTGCTGGGGAACCCGGATTTGCTGATCTTGGACGTAAAATGGAGTACCGTTTTAATTGTGTATCGTGTGCATAGCGTTCAGAAAGAGAGTGAGAAAAGAACAGCATACACAAAAGGAACTAAAAAATGTGTATAGCGTCATAAGCATATAAGAAAGCAGAAGCAGGTGGAAGGGCATAGCCCTGAAGCCGTTTTTTATTGCCTGAATCAGACAAAGTGAGCCAGGATGTTTGTGGACTATTCCGGATAGCTTTTTCAGGCAGAGATGGTATAGTGTTGTCCTGAAAAAGAGGAAAGGAGGCTTAAGCAGTAT
>CANSPM010000082.1 GCA_947648875.1 uncultured Lachnospiraceae bacterium | reverse complement strand
GCGAGTAAGCTAAGAGATAAGAAGAATGGTTCAGTGTTCGGTTTTGAGGGTATGGTTTTTTAATATGCGGAATGTTTTGTGAGCGGGTTCATGCCTGCTTTTTTCTTGTAAAAAAAATGATTTTTTTTCAGATAACAGTATGTTTTTTCGAGAATATATGTTATAATGTCTCTACTGACTCATGTCGAAGGGACTTATGGGCATAAAATGTGAGGTGGATACTATGGATTCAAAAATTTTACTGGAAAACGGAACAAACGAATTGGAAATTTTGGAGTTTATCGTTGATGGAAATTATTACGGCATCAACGTGGCGAAAGTAAAGGAGATTATTCCTTATCTGGAGCCGACGCCGATTCCGAACGCACATCCCAGCATTGAGGGCGTGTTTATGCCGAGAGATCGTATGATCACGGCCATTGATCTGATGAACTGTCTGCAGAGAGGGCAGATGGAGAAGAAGAAAGGCTTATTTATTATCACAAATTTCAATAAGCTGGATATTGCTTTTCATGTGGAACAGGTAATCGGTATACATAGAGTGACATGGAAGGACATCATCACGCCTAATGCGACATTGTCTGACGCAGAGAGCGGCGTGGCCAGCGGTATTGTCAAGATCAATGACAGATTGATTGTAATTCTTGACTTTGAGAAGATTGTGACGGATATTTCTCCTGAGACCGGTCTGAAAGTATCCGAGATTGCGGAGATGGGACCTCGTGAGAGGAGTACGGTTCCTGTTTTGATTGCGGAAGATTCACAATTGCTGAATAAATTGATTGTCGACTGTCTGAATCAGGCGGGATATACAAATATTACCCATACTGCCAATGGACAGGAAGCCTATGATTATATTATGGCCGGAGTGGCTGCCGGCAATCTGGAACAGAGAGTAAGGTGTCTGATAACGGATATTGAGATGCCGCAGATGGATGGACACCGCCTGATCAAATTATTAAAGGATGATGACAGAACAAAGCATATCCCCGTTGTCATTTTCTCATCTCTGGTGAATGAGGAGATGAAGAGAAAGGGTGAGGCGCTGGGTGCAGACAGGCAGCTGTCAAAACCGGAAATTGTCAACCTGGTTCATGCTATTGACGAGTTATTAAATGGTTCAAAACAATAGACAACACTCTGTGAGGGTATTCTATTGTCGTGAATAAGGAAAAGGCCGGGGTTCCCGGCTTTTTTCGTGAAAAGGCAGGTATTGTGTGGAAGAATGGATATTGGAGAAGCTACAGAAATCGGATATGCTTTTGATCGGTATTGGTGAGGAATTTGAGGAAAGGTCTTATCTCAAAGCACAGCCGGAGTATGAAAGAGGTCTTGCATATCTGGAAAAGGCAGAGCGCTTTGACTTGTTGCCGCTGCTGGCGGAGGGGATTCTGAATGGCAGAGGCCGGGCGGTGAGGGCACTCCGGGAACTGTACGGTATGGTTGCAGATAAGAATTATTTTATAATCAGCACTTGCCAGACAGATGTTTTGCTCCGGGCCGGATTTCCGGAAAATCGTGTGGCGATGCCCTGTGGTACGTTGAAAAAGAAGCAATGTGCCTGTGGCTGTGAGCAGAGTCTTACAGAGGTGGGGGAAGTTGAACTGGCAGCGTTATACCATGATATTCTGGCTGAAAATCCAGACCTGGGTGCGTTGGGGACTTGTCCGTATTGTCACGGCAAAATGGCGCTCAACAATATCTTTGTGGAAAAATACCTGGAGAGCGGTTACAGGGAGGACTGGGGACGCTATACCAAATGGCTACAGGGTACTTTGAACCGGAGCGTCTGCATTCTGGAACTGGGGGTGGGACTGGATTATCCCTCAGTGATCCGCTTTCCCTTTGAGAAGATGGGTTTTTATAATCAAAAAGCGTTCTTTATTCGGATAAATGAAAGACTACATTATTTGACAAAGGAATTGAATGGAAGAGGCAAGTCAATGGCAAAGAATTCTATTGACTTGCTCCTTGGGGGAGTTATATTATAAAGATATCTGACTGACGACTTCCCGGTGTATAAAGATCTAATGTGCTTGCCAATCGGGAATTTGTGGGACGAAAATTGAGAAAGGAGCGCCATAGGCGCAGTCAAGACAAAATGGATTCCAATGAAGAATACTTAGACCAATTATTGAAATCATTGACAGAAGGTAATACCTCCGGGGCTGCGGGGGATATGGACGGTTTGGACCAGGATGACGGGCTGGAAGATCTGCTCAACCAGTTCTCGGATGATACGGATAATGTGCCTGAGGATCTGTTCAGCGGATTGCTGGGGGATTCAGACAATTCGTTTGCGGAACCTGTGAATGCCGAGCAGGGGAATGAATCTGTGGATGAATCGCTACTTTCCGATATATTACAGGATGTGACGGCTGGGGACGGGTTACAGGAGCAGAATATGACGATGGGAGACGACCTCCAGGAAGCGGATAAGACAGATGCTTTTTCGGGGGGGATACAGCCAGTGGAAGACAGTGCCATCCGGGAATCCGATATGGAAGAAGCGGGGCAGGCTGTTTTTGAGATACCCGAAACCGATAATTTAGGGGCGGATGCGGCCTTTGGCGCAGACTCGGAGTCGGCATCTGCCGACGATGTGGATGATGATTTGGGGAGCCTGCTGGATAGCCTGGGGGCAGATGGGGACCAGGACGCGAAGGAGATTTCCGAGCTGTTGGATAAGGCAGACAGTGATGAGCCCATAAGCAATATGGTGGACTCGCTGATGCAGGGATTAAATGAGGAAGTTTTCCCGGAGGTAGGGTATTCCGGTGATGATTTCCTGGGCGAGGATGCCATAGACGCTTTGCTGGGTGGACAGGAAACAGAGGAAAAGACAGAGAAAAAGGAGAAGAAAAAGAAGGAGAAAAAGCCCCGCCGTAGTAAGAAGAAAAAGGAATTGGAGGAGCTTGCTGCTGACCTGTCGGAGGACAATGAGGAATCCATACAGGACATGGGGGATACGCCGGAAGGATCTTCGGAAGGAGAGAAAAAGCAGGGATTTTGGGGCAGGCTTTTGAATGCGCTGACGCAGGAAGAGGATGAGGAGGAAGACCCTTCCGATCTGGTCAGCGATGAGAACGGGGAGATTCTGAAACAACTGGACAAGGAAAAGAAGCAATCCAAAGGGAAAAAGAAGAAAAAGGGAAAAGACAAAAAAGCTGCCGAATCCGATGAGGATGAAGATTTTGACGAGGGGGCTGAAACCAAGCAGAAAAAGAAAAAGGAGAAAAAGCCCAAGAAGGAAAAGCTGCCTGCTCCTGCCGAGGAATCGGTTCCCGGCAAGAAATTGTCTCTGAAAAAGGTTTTGCCTCTTGTGGCAGTGTTCCTTGTACTGTGCCTTGCTTTCATAATGGTCAGCCATCTGTATATTAATTATGTTAATAAGCAAGAGGCGGAGAATGCCTATTATGCGGGAGATTATGTGAAATGCTACAGTCTGTTTTACGGACAGGACCTGAATGAAAGTCAGGAAGTGATGTATCACAGGTCAGAATTGGTCTTGCAGATGGAGCGTATGAAAGGAAATTACCGAAGACTGGTGATGGAAGGGAAAGAACTGGAGGCGCTGGATTATCTGATACAGTGTATCTGCCGCAGGGAAGATTGCTATCTGCGGGGACAGGAGTGGAATAGTCTGGATGTGGTGGAGGAAGCATATGCGGGTATGATGGGGCTACTGAATGCCAACTATGGTTTGACAGAAGGGCAGGCTATTGAGATTGCCGCCTTGAAGAAAGATGAGGATTATACGATTGCGCTTTTGCAGGTACTGGATGAAATTGGCTCTGATTCCACAGGCGAGGAGGATCAGCCGGTTTCTTACGAGGATCTACTGCCAGAGGAGGAGGAAGACACGGCTTCATCTTTTATTGACACTTTGGGATGATTTCACTCACTGGCGCTGACATTTTCCGATTCTGGCCCGGTGCCTGTGCCGGAATCGGACAACATGCGAAGGGCAGGGAGGAAAATCTAACGCTTTGTGAGTATCAGAAAACAGGTAGGAATATATACGGATGATTGCGATTATTGATTATGATGCAGGAAACATAAAAAGTGTAGAAAATGCGCTGGTTCGTCTTGGGGAAGAGCCGATTGTGACAAGGAATCCCAGGGAGATCTTAGGGGCAGACGGCGTAATTCTGCCCGGAGTGGGTTCTTTTGGAGATGCCATGGAGCGGCTGGAGAGTTATGGGCTGGTAGAAACCATAGTGCAGGTGGCAGAGCGCCGGATTCCCTTTTTAGGGATATGTTTGGGATTGCAGCTGATGTTTGAGAGCAGCGAGGAAAGCCCGGGAGTAAGAGGGCTGGGGCTGTTGCCGGGCAGAATCCTTCGGATTCCTGATGAGGGAGGACTGAAGGTGCCACATATGGGATGGAACAGCCTTAAATTTCCCAATTCAGGACGGCTGTTCAGGGGGGTGCATCAGGATTCTTACGTATATTTTGTACATTCCTATTATCTGCGAGCCGAAGAGGAGAGTATGGTCACTGCCGCAACGGAGTACGGAACGTTGATTCATGCTTCTGTGGAGAAGGACAATATTTTTGCCTGCCAGTTCCATCCGGAGAAAAGTTCGGGGGTAGGAATGCAGATACTGCGGAATTTTGTATCGGTAGTAAACGGAACCTATGACGTCAGTTAGCGCGCGATTGAGAAGTCTGAGATATGGTTCCTCTGACTACGGGATGAGATGACCCGGAATATAGTCCGTCCGGCGGGCAAGATAGGAGTCAATATATGCATACGAAGAGAGTCATTCCCTGTCTGGATGTGAAGGATGACAGGGTAGTAAAATGTGTGAATTTCCTCAATCCCCGGGATGCGGGAGATCCGGCCCAGACAGCGGCGGCTTACGACAGGGAGGGGGCGGACGAACTGGTATTTCTGGATATCAATGCCTCTGCGGACAGTCGGGCTACGCAGCTCAGTTGGGTGAGACAGGTGGCTGGCAAGGTGTTTATTCCCTTCACGGTGGGCGGAGGAATCCGCACAGTGGAGGATTTTCGGGCCATCCTGCGGGAGGGGGCGGATAAGATTGCGGTTAACTCTGCTGCCATCATGAATCCCCGTCTGATCAGTGACGCGGCGGACAAGTTTGGCAGCCAGTGTGTGGTCGTGGCCATCGACGCAAAGCGCCGGGCGGATGGTTCCGGTTGGAACATTTTTAAAAACGGCGGACGTGTGGACATGGGACTGGATGCGTTGGAGTGGGTGATAAAGGCAGAGCAGTTGGGAGCTGGGGAGATCCTGCTTACCAGTATGGATGGCGACGGAACCAAGGCTGGATATGATCTGGAACTGATCAGGACCATATCACAGGCTGTAAAGATTCCGGTCATTGCCTCCGGCGGCGCCGGCAAGCTGGAACATTTTTATGAGGCGCTGGTGGATGCTGGGGCCGAGGCTGTGTTGGCGGCGTCCCTGTTCCATTATAAGGAACTGGAAATCCGGGAGGTGAAGGAATATCTGCGCTCCCGTGGTGTTTCTGTGAGATTGAACTGAAGACAAATGGTGTGGATTCTATTGAATGGAGGGATGAAATCATGGCAATGATTAGCAATGACTGGCTTGCCGAACTGGAACCGGAGTTTCAAAAACCATATTACGCAAAGTTGTTTCAGTTTGTGAAGGAGGAGTATGACAGTACACAGATCTTTCCTCCGTCGGATGATATTTTTAATGCGTTTCATCTGACGCCCTTAAGCCAGGTGAAGGTGGTGATTCTGGGACAGGACCCCTACCATAATGTGGGACAGGCTCATGGACTGTGTTTTTCCGTGAGACCGGAGGTGGCTGTTCCCCCTTCGTTGGTGAACATTTATAAAGAATTGCATGATGATCTTGGCTGCAAAATTCCCAACAATGGTTATCTGGTGAAGTGGGCCGAGCAGGGCGTGCTGATGCTCAATACAGTATTGACCGTTCGGGCCCATATGGCTAATTCTCACAGGGGAAAGGGCTGGGAGAAATTTACGGATGCCGCCATAGCGGCTCTGAACAAACAAGACAGGCCCATTGTATTTATTTTATGGGGCAGACCGGCCCAGATGAAGGAGAGGATGCTGCAAAATCCCAATCATCTGATTTTGAAAGCGCCCCATCCCAGTCCCCTGTCGGCGCACAATGGCTTTTTTGGCAGCAAACCTTTCAGCCAGACCAACCGTTTTCTGGAGGAGCATGGGGTGGCACCCATTGACTGGCAGATTGAGGACGTATAATGTGCGGAATATTTAGCAGTATAATCTCATACGCAGGGCTGGCAGATCAACAGATGCCGTAGCGGCGGCTGTTGGTCTGTGGCGCGGGGAGTGAAGATAAGCAGAATTCTTAAACAGCATATTACCGGATAGTGCACCGATCAGTGCAGGGGCACCGGAGCGGCGATATATTGATCGGCAGATTTGTGTGCAGAGCGGGAACATGCGGAGTTTATAATCGGAGAACAGTGATGGATAAGATCAAATTAGCAATTATGGGATACGGCAATCTGGGCAGAGGCATTGAGTGCGCTGTCCGGCAGAATGAGGATATGGAACTGACGGCGGTGTTTACCCGACGGAATCCCTCCAGTGTGGAGACAGTGTACGGCGTGCCGGTATTTGGTGTCGACAGAATGTTACAGAAGAGGGATGAAATTGATGTCCTGATGCTCTGCGGAGGCTCTGCCACGGATTTGCCCCAGCAGACGCCCGAGTATGCCAGATATTTTAATGTGGTTGACAGTTTCGACACTCACGCCAACATCCCACAGCATTTCGCTACAGTGGATCAGGCAGCCAGGGAGGGCGGCAAGGTGGCGATGATCTCCGTGGGTTGGGACCCGGGGATGTTTTCCCTAAATCGTCTGTATGCCAACGCAATTCTTCGGGAGGGCAGGGATTACACGTTTTGGGGAAAAGGGATCAGTCAGGGACATTCCGATGCCATAAGGCGTATCCCCGGGGTAAAGGACGCAAAACAATATACGATTCCGGTGGAGTCGGCGCTGTCCTCCGTAAGGGCCTGTGAGAATCCTGATCTGACTACTCGTCAGAAGCATACCAGAGAGTGTTTTGTGGTGGTTCAGGAGGGGGCGGATAAAGCTCGTATAGAGCAGGAGATCAAAACCATGCCCAACTATTTCGCGGATTATGACACCACAGTGCATTTTATCAGTGAGGAGGAACTTCTCCGGAATCATGCGGGGATTCCTCATGGAGGCTTGGTACTGCGCACGGGGAAGACAGGAATAAACGGCGAGAATAATCATGTGATTGAATATAGCCTGAAATTGGATTCCAATCCGGAGTTTACGGCCTGTGTGCTGACGGCCTATGCCCGGGCGGCATACCGTATGAACCGTGAGGGTATGGCAGGTTGTAAGACTGTGTTCGATGTGGCTCCGGCTTATTTAAGTTCCATGAGTCCGGAGGAGATGCGGGCACATTTGCTTTAGGACGGTGTGTATTCAAACACCCTATATCGGACATATGAATAGGAGATGGATATCCGAAAGTCTGAAGCGGCCGGATATCCATTATCGGTTTATATGCCTGCACGTAAAGGGTATAGCGGGAACTTTAAGGACAAATAATCTAAGGCCATTTAAACATAGGAAACGAGGAGAATATGAGGAAAGAGGCATTTGTAACCAAAGCACAGATTGAAGAGATAGTGAAGACATATCCCACTCCCTTTCATATCTATGACGAAAAGGGGATTCGGGCTAATGCAAAAGCGCTCAGGGAGGCTTTTGCATGGAATCCGGGGTACAGGGAGTTTTTCGCGGTAAAGGCGACGCCCAATCCCTTTTTAATTGATATTCTGAGAGAGTACGGATGCGGCACGGACTGTTCTTCCATGACGGAACTTATGCTCAGTCATGCCATGGGACTGCGCGGGCAGGATATTATGTTTTCTTCCAATGACACCCCGGCGGAGGAGTTTGTCTATGCGGCGAAAATCGGTGCCACCATCAATCTGGATGACATTACGCATATTGATTTTCTGGAGAAAACTTTGGGGTATCTGCCTGAAACGGTAAGTTGCCGTTACAATCCCGGGGGCTATTTTTCTCTGGGGACAGATATCATGGATAATCCCGGTGACTCCAAGTACGGATTTACCACAGAGCAGATGTTTGAGGGGTATAGAATGCTGAAAGACAGAGGGGTAAAATACTTTGGCATTCATGCGTTTCTGGCCAGCAACACGGTGTCCAACGAGTATTATCCGGTGTTGGCGCGGCAGCTGTTTGAATTGGCAGTAAAGTTGCGGGAAGAGACCGGGGCTGACATCCGATTTATCAATTTGTCCGGCGGCATTGGGGTTCCTTATCGCCCGGAACAGGCTCCCAATGATATCCGGGTGATTGGCGAAGGCGTCAGAAAAGTTTATGAGGAGATACTGGTTCCGGCAGGAATGGGAGATGTGGCGATTTACACGGAACTGGGTCGCTTTATGATGGCTCCCTATGGACATTTGGTGACCAGAGTGATTCATGAGAAGCATATTTATAAAGAGTATCTTGGCGTGGACGCCTGCGCCGTGCATCTGATGCGTCCGGCCATGTATGGAGCTTACCATCATATTACTGTGCTGGGGAAGGAGGAACAACCCTGTGATTATATGTATGATGTGACGGGTTCTCTTTGTGAGAACAATGATAAATTTGCCATAGACCGTATGCTGCCGAAGGTGGAAATAGGAGATTATCTGGCAATCCATGACACCGGCGCACACGGCTTTGCCATGGGATATAATTACAATGGCAAACTTAAGTCCGCAGAACTGCTGCTCAAAGAGGACGGCAGTGTACAGTTGATTCGGCGGGCAGAGACGGAGCGAGATTATTTTGCTACATTTGATGGATTCGCCATATATGATAAGTTATTTGATAAAGAGTGAATCCTGTTTCAGGCCGGTATATAAGTGTTCCAATAGTTGTCTGTGCTGACTGTGTCAGCGGATTTGCAGGGATCGGAATTGTTGGCGGTTTATATGCCAGTGCAGGAGGTTAGATATGCGATATCCGAAAGATTTAGCCAAAGGGGACTCAATCGGTTTTTTGGCGCCGTCCTTTGGCTGCAATATAGAACCTTATAAAAGCGCGTTTAATCATGCTCTGGACAGATGGCGGGGAAAGGGGTATAAGACGATTACAGGCCCTAACTGCTATGTGGGCGAAGGAATTGGCATCAGCAATACGCCCAAGAAATGTGGCGCGGAAGTGATGGAGATGTTCTGCGGGAAGGAGGCGGATGTACTGATCTCCTGCGGCGGCGGCGAACTCATGTGTGAGATTCTGGAGTATGTGGATTTCAGGCAACTGGCCAATGTGCAGCCTAAGTGGTTCATGGGATATTCCGACAATACTAATCTGGTTTACACGCTGGTGACGCTGTGTGATACAGCGGCGATCTACGGTCCCTGCGCGGCAGCTTTCGGTATGGAACCCTGGCATGCGTCAATTCAGGACGCGTATGATTTGCTCACGGGTAAAAAGAGAAGGATGGAAAGTTATCCTCTGTGGGAGAAGGAGTCTCTGCGGGACGAGGAGAATCCCCTACAGCCGTATCATGTGACGGAGCCCCTGGCTTTGAAGGCCTATGTGGAGGGGGAGCTTATCATGGAGCCAGGCCGGGCGGGCATCAAACGCAGCGTCACCGGCAGACTGCTGGGGGGCTGTATGGACTGCCTGGTGAATCTGTTGGGCACCAGGTTTGACGGCACGGCGGCATTTTGCGAGAGGTACAGGGAAGATGGGATTCTGTGGATGTTGGAGGCCTGTGATCTCAATGTGATGGCAATTCGCCGCGCTATGTGGCAGATGGAGCAGGCGGGATGGTTTCGATATGTCAGGGGCTTTCTCTTTGGGAGAGCGCTCAATGGTGAAAACAGGATGGATTTGGATGTTTATCAGGCAGTACTGGCAGTGGCTTCCAAATATGATGTCCCTGTGATCATGGATCTGGATATCGGACATCTCAGTCCCATGATGCCTCTGGTGGTGGGCAGTGTAGCTACGGTGACCCTGGAAGGAAATCATGTGAAAGTGGAGATGGAATATCGCTAGAGTCCATATGGACGGCGTGGCTTTGAAACTGAGTGAATGAAAAGGAGGAGAAGCCATTATAAAACAGATCAGAGGCCTGAATTTGAAGGCATCTGATCTGTTTATAATGTGTTTTTTGTTTACAAAAAGGAAATACAAAGGTATTATAAAATAATGAATGTCAGGATAGTTTTTACCAGTCCTCTTGAAATCTCTCCTGCCATGTATCCGCCAGCAGCGACATCTTTCATGCTTTTGTTTCCTTTGTCGATGATCCCCTTTGCCTGTGGAACAAATGTTTCTACAAGTGCTTCCGCCGCACCCACTGCAATTCCAAGAGAAATTTCACCCATTATAATAACCTCCTTTCAAGTCTACCATAACCGTTTTTCTTATGGTTTACATTATAATATAAAACGCGGATAATTTCAAGTGATTTAGTAAATAATTAGAAAATTTTATGATGAGACACAATTTTGCAGACAATAAAGTAAAATATAGATCATTTTCTGAGGGCAAATAATACAAAAATGTACTTGCAATATTTGTCTTTCTGTGATAGAATCAATTTGTTGTAAAGAGTTAGAAATTTGCTGGTGTGGCGGAATGGCAGACGCAGCAGACTCAAAATCTGCCGAGGGCAACCTTGTGTGGGTTCAAGTCCCACCACCAGCAGGAACGGTATTATCCCAGAAATAGCGGATTTCATTGAAAAATCAATGGAATCCGCTATTTTTTGCTTCCGTATCACTTATCATAAAAGTGTCAAACTTGGTGAAAGAATAAAGTTTTTTGTCACAACATTTGTCATGGAAACCGCTAAGAAAAGAGGGTATTACCAAGTTTTCTGGCGGCATCCCTCTGGGCGGCTTTGTTTTTATCCTCCATGGCATGTCGGTATACACCTTTCATGACATAATCCGTTTCCCACCCACCGGCCCGCATGATATCGGCCTCCGGTACTCCCAGGGCGCTCATTTTTGACGCAAAATAATGCCGCAGTTTGTGAAGGGAAAATTGTGGGATGCCAAGATGATCCTGTGCCCTGTGGAGAAATTCGGTTATTTTTCCAGGATGCCCTTTAAAGATATACCCCTGGTCCCGGATCTTATCAGCTATCTCCAGCGGAATTATGACATCACGGGTGCTTGCTGTGGTTTTTGTAGTTTTTAATTTCCATTCGTTAGCATCCCCAAGTACTTTGGCCTTGTTGATGCTAACCACGTCTCCGTCTACATCATCCAATGTAAGGGCACATATTTCAGATCGGCGCAGTCCATAACACGCTAAAATAATAGGAATCTCATACTCCGTATCCTTTATATAGTCAAGTATTCTCCTGACATCATCGTCTGAGGGGATATAAGGCTCATTTTTAATCTTTTGAGGCAAGGTGGTACAGAGTTTCAGATTCGGGTTAAAAATACCCAGAACCGCCGATATGAAGCCATGGTGGTTGCGCACAGTCTTAGGACTGCATTTTTGGGCAAGCTGGTTTATTTCTGCTTGGACATCAAGAGCGGTAATATCGTGTACGTTATTACCAAGAAATGATTCGGAAGTCTGCTGCAATATAGTAATGTAACCCCGTATCGTGCTGGGGGAGAGAACATTTTTTTGGAATCAATATATTTTTCTCCGGCAGATTTAAAAGAAAGCCCCTCATCTTTCTTATGCTGGATTTTATCCAACTCAGCAGCCATGGCCTGCATGGCTTCCTTCTGCGTGGGTTTGTGATCAAACACAATCGTGTATGTTTCCCCCTTATACATCTTCCTGATCCGGTAGGAGCCGGACGGTAGTTTCTCAATCTTCATGCTATCATCCTCCTGGACCTATGTCAATACTTTGGACAAAAAAAGTTGAAAGATTATGCTGCTTTTTT
>CANSPM010000081.1 GCA_947648875.1 uncultured Lachnospiraceae bacterium | reverse complement strand
TTTTCAGGGTTGCATTGCTGTTTATTTGTCAAGGTCCGGGGAGCATGTGTGCTCCGAGTAGGCATGCTCCAAGCATGTATGCTCCGAGTGCATCTGTCTCGAGCATTCTTTGTTTCATCTAGCTGTTGCTCTGAACAATCTGTACTCTGTCTGCCGCTCTGTTTTATTATCACCGCGACAGCTTTATTAGATTACCACACACTTTCTCGGTTGTCAACACCTTTTTGGAAATTTTTTTTAAATTCTTTATCCGATGTTATCCCATTCTTGATTGCGGAAGTAAAAAGGCTTTTTCTACTTCCGCAGAATCATTCTTCTCCAAGTCAAATCAAGACTGTTTATTGAAAAAACCGGGCCGGCCCTCTCTGCCAAATACAGCCGTCTCTCTGTAATTGACGGGATATATGTAAGAAAAAGGCATAACACAGTCAATATTGTGGGTATCCATGCAGGTTGTCCTACGCACACATCTCCCAATTGATCAGCCGGATCTCTCCTGCATTTCATCCACTTACTGCTTCTGCGCAATCAAGACATCCATGCAGTGTTGGTGCGGCACACCCCCACTGTTGCAGTCAAATATAACCTCGTCGCATCTGTGAATGAGCCAGTCATAATAACAGGTGAATAGTTCACCGGATTTCCATGGGGTCCGCTGCTGGCCCTCTTTCTTTTTCATAAAGGGTTTATCCACAAAGGCATTGAGCACATTCAGCCCCCCCGCCACCGTGCTTTTCTTAAGCATAGCGGTAAATTCCTCCTTCATGTTGTCCGGAATATAGTCAAAAAAGCCGCTGCTGTATATGATGTCATAGGTCTCTTCAATATGGTAATCCAGCGCGTTGGCTCTGAAAAAATCCACATGCACCCCATTTTTTTCCGCCAACAGCATCGCCTTGTCAATGCCTGCCTGAGACTCGTCAAACGCCCTCACGCGATAGCCGCATCGGGCCAGGAAAACGGCGTCTTTTCCCTCCCCGCAGCCGATCTCCAACACTCTGTATGGCCTGGCGGGCGGCTTGAGTTTCATGAGATCATAGCATAATTGGTTGGGATTCAGCCCCCAATAAAATTCTTCCCTCTGATACCGCTCGTCATACTTACTCAGGGGCGCTCCCTGATAGCCTAAAAGTCCATCCACCGTGGTTTCCAGTACCTGCGCCAGCCGGGGCATAAGCCCCAGGTCCGGCAGCGCCACGTCATTCTCCCATTTGGACACTGCCTGCGAGGAAATATTCAGCCTCCCCGCCAGTTCCTGCTGCGTAAAATTCAAAATCTTCCTTCTTTTCCTGATCATCTCGCCTACTGTGCTCATGCCGCCCTCCTTGTGAATACAAACCAAAATCCATTTTGTCCACTACCGCCCGCTCCCCTGTGGCGTCCCATGCTGTAACTTCCGCCGCAACTCCCACAGACATGCAATATCCTGCGGGTTTTATCAATGTGACTGCCTTATTGCATATCCTCACTGCATTCATTTTAGCAGTTCACCCACTTTAAGACAATGACGGCGTATTCACAAAAATCCACCAAATTCTACCTACGGTTGACTTTGGGGATTTTAACCTTATGGCGGAAAATTCTAATTTTGCCTTCTGTTGGCTCTCTTTACTCCCTTTTCAAAATTTGGAGTACAGCTCCGGTTGACGGTTTCGATGATTGCATTGGCACCTTCCAACTGCAATCTTTTGCCCAAAAGAGCAAAAAGACAGACCTTTGGCAGTTCCTCCTTGTCTTCTCTCCCGTGCCTGTGGTAAAATAAACTGGCAGAAGTTCGCGCACAGGTATGAAGACAAAGTCTCCACGCGGTCCGTTTTCAGGACTTGACGCTGACCACCTCAAATTGAAAGATACACAGCAGGAATCAGCCCCCCCGCACAGTGATAAAATATAGTTTGGCATTGTGACGGAGGGAACGCCGAATTGGAAGACGCGCCTTCCAATACAATTAATCGCAATATCACGTATTGATCCCGGGATTTGATTCATGAAATTCCGGATGCACAGATGAGAGGTAATTATGAGAAAAATCGCTTTTTTCGACATAGACGGAACCCTGACCTCCGAAATCGACAATTCCGTGCCGGAGGACGCGGCGGCGGCCATCGCCCAGGCCCGGAAAAACGGCCACTTGATGTTTATCAATACGGGCAGATGCTTTCAGAATGTGGAACCCTGTTTTCGCCGCATAGGCTGGGACGGCTATGTGTGCGGCTGCGGCACCAATATTTACTGCGACGGCAGGGATGTGCTCTATGTGCCCCAGACCCACGCCACCACCATGTGTATCCTTAATGCCGCCAGAAGGACGGATGTGGACATCCTCTTTGAGTCCCGCGCCCAGGTTGCCTTTGATTTAAACCGCCCCCTGCACCATCCCAGAGCAGTCCGCCAGTACCGGATTTTTCTGGATCACCGCTATCGGATGCCGGAGGATCTGGAAAATCCCAATTTTTTTTCGGACAAATTTGTGATCTGGTATCAGGAGGAGTCTCAGCTGGCCGCTTTTCGCCAGGTAAGTGACCAGTGGTTCGACTGCATCGACAGAGGGGGGACATTTCGGGAGTTTGTGCCCAGAGGCTACTCCAAGGCCACTGGCATTCAGTTTGTGCTCAATCACTATGGCCTGCCTCTGGAGGATGCCTATGCCCTGGGGGACAGCAACAATGATCTGCCCATGCTCTCCTATGTTCCCCACAGCATCGCCATGGGGAACGCCTCCCCTGTCAGCCTTTTTGACCAGGTGGAATATGTGACGGCCCCCGCCAGCCAGGGCGGCATACGCCAAGCCCTGGCCTACTATCATTTCATATGAGACAGACCATAAACATTTCATATGCAGATTGCCCCTGCTCCTATTGCCGCCAAATCTCCGGGGCAGCGCTGCTTTCAGATCGCATTCGCCCCAAAGACATATACCCTGCCCCCAGTCTGCACATAGTATAAATCGCCATTGGGACATTCCGGCGGACCACTTAAAATCGGGCGAATAGCGGGCTATATTACAAAAACTTAACTATATGGCTTGCGTAAAAGCTGAACGTAACAATACGCTATAAGTTCTCATTCTGTATGGTCTCCACAATGTTATTCTTCCGGATCTTGCCCATGGAGTAGCGCATAGTCCCATAAAGCAACACCGCCACAGCAGCCGTGGAAATGCCGATACCCTTCCACGGAAAGAAATATGTCGTCTCTATCCCCTGTTCCAGAGCCAGATGAAAGCAATAAGAGATCAACACTCCCAGGGGGATCCCAAATAGCAGCGCTTTCCCGCCATAAAAAAGACTTTCCAGCCAGATCATACGGCGAAATTCTCTGCCGGTCATTCCCACCGCCCGCAGCATGGCAAATTCAGGCGCCCGCAGTTCCATATTGGTGGTGATGGTATTGAAAACATTGGTAATGCCAATCAGCGCCACCACCGTGATAAACCCGTAAAGAAAGATGGAGATCAGCATATGCATACTCTTTTCGGACCGGTATGCAGTCTCATGGTTGGTGATGGAATAATTGAGTAAATCCGCTCCTCTTCGCACTTCCTCTTCCACCTGAGATGCGTTCTCACATCTCAAATAGGCCTCCACTGTGTCTCTGTTCCGGCTTAATACCTCCAGATGTTTTTCCATCCACTCGTCACTTACAAACAATACCACCCCATTATAGTAGACCCGGTTATTCATAAACAGGGGCTTTTGGTCCGTCTGTACCGCCACCGTCACCGAAAGTTCCTCATTCCCCGTTCCCGTGATCACATCACCTGGACGGAACTGCGCCACCAATCCGTTATTACCGCAAAAACGGCCCTTTTCGTCATAAGAGACCCATTCATATTCCGCCAGCGCAATGGCATGGTCAGAGTCTACCGGTACGCCCACCTGGTCACAATACCGGGCAAAAGCTTCCTCCCCAAGAGAGTACACCCGCACGATCTCCTCCGGATTTTCCTCCATATTCTCCTCTGTATAATAAGATTTCCGATATTCCTCCGTCAGGGGAAGGGACTGCTGCTCTGCGGAAAAATACCCGAATTGCACAATCTCCGCTTCTTCCACTCCCTCCATCCGGGACACAGACAGCAGCTTCTCATACGCATCCGTATCATAACAGGAAATACGCAGCTGATAATCCATATTCTTATAATAAATGTCGGATGTATATTGAACTGCGTACATAAACGTGGTCATGCCGATAAACACTGCCACTCCCACTACAATAGAGAGCACCGTAGTTCGATATTTTACCCTGGCACGCCGCAAATTCTTGTAGGCCACCTTGCCTCCTATGCCCAGAAACCTGGAAATCCAGCGGGGACACCTCAGTTCTCTCCTTCGGATTTTCACCGTTGTATTGGCCCTTATGGCGCTGATGGGAGAAATCCTGGCGGCACGCCTTGCCGACTGCTGTGCCGAGAAAAAGATGGTGACGGCCGCCAGCCCTGCGGAGAGAATCACCGCCTCCCAGGAAATGCCAAATACCAGAGGAATATCCGAAGCGTTCTCCATCAGGCCGCTGACGGACCGCACCAAAATCATAGATGCCAGAATCCCGCTGAAAATCCCCATGGGAATACCCACCACTCCCAGAAATCTCGCCTCATAATATACAATCTTCCTCTGCTGCTTTGAGGTAGTTCCCACCGAGGCCAGCCTTCCATACAGTTTCATCTTCTCCGTCAGCGAAATGGTAAAACTGTTGCGAATGCAAAACACACTGGTCACAATGATGACAGCCAGAGCCACCGCCGCCATGGCATAAATCATATTCATGGTTGCGGAATTAAAGGAAAAGCACATCCATTTCAACAAATAATAATTATCTTTAATCGAATCCGCCAGTTCTTTCAATCCCCCATTCACCTGATCCACATGTTTCAGCCCCCAGTCCGTGTAACTGGCATAGATATCAAACGCACCCTCCATGGAATCTTCCAACCGGGTGAACACGGAATATCCTGGCGCGATGCGATCCTCCACATTGAAATTGGGTCTTTCAATCATACCTACAATTGTGTAGGTTCTGCTCTCCTGTCCTGTCAGCATTTCCTCTTCGTAAAGATAGGGATTATTCTGATGCA
Source organism: uncultured Lachnospiraceae bacterium (assembly GCA_947648875.1). Lineage (GTDB taxonomy): Bacteria > Bacillota > Clostridia > Lachnospirales > Lachnospiraceae > Acetatifactor. The sequence goes on along the minus strand of CANSPM010000081.1, from coordinate 6,888 downwards.
ACGGATAGTCCTTCGAAACTCTCTGTCCCACGTCCAGCGTGATGCTGTCCCCCACCTGTAGGTCCACCATGGCATTGTAAAGTATGTGTCTGCTGATTAGCAGTTCCGATCCGTTTTCCGGCATCCTCCCCTGAATCAGTTCAAGGCTGAATGCCTCCATGGCTTCTTCGCCCACGGCGCTGAGAAAGAGATAGGGCTTGTCGGGATTCTGGCTTCCCTCCAGGACGGCATACCCCAGGGACTGCTTTAGCACGATCCTTTCAATATACCTGTTTCCCGCAAAATATTTCAGATCCTGGGGTTTTACTCCCAGAAAACTATAATGCCAGTTCCCGTTTTCCTTTTTCTCATATTCTACCATGCTGGCCCGGAAACTTACAGCCAGACTGGCCACACCCGTGATCAAAGCCGTGGCCAGGATCACGCCCACAATCGTCACCAGAGTGCGCTTACGGTTTTCTTTCAGGGAACGCATACAACATTTCCGCAATACATTCATCTCGCTGCCCTCCCCTCGTACATATGACCATCCTCTATGGTCAGCACCCGGTGGGCTTGCTTGGCCAATTCCGGATTATGAGTAATCATAATAATCGTCTGCTTATACTTCTGGTTCGCCTCCTTGAGAAGCGCCATAATCTCATCGCTGGCTCTGCTGTCCAGATTGCCGGTGGGTTCGTCCGCCAGCAGAATGGCCGGCCTGGTAATCAGCGCCCTGCCGATGGCAACCCGCTGCTGCTGTCCACCGGATAGTTCATTGGGCAGATGCCCCAGACGTTTTTCCAGCCCCAGAGTATACGCCAGTTCCCGCACCAGTTCCGGATCCGGCTGTCTGCCGTCCAGTTCACAGGGCAGGGTAATATTTTCCTCCACATTCAGCACCGGGATCAGATTATAAAACTGATAGATCAGCCCCACCTGTCTCCTGCGGAATATGGCCAGTCTGTCATCGTCCATTCCATAAATATCCGTGTCCTCTATCAGCACCCTGCCGGAAGTGGGACGGTCCACCCCCCCCAGCATATGCATCAGCGTGGATTTTCCGCTGCCGGAGCTGCCCACCACCGCCACAAATTCCCCCTTTGCCACAGAGAGAGACACATCGTCCACCGCCAGGACCTCATTGTTGCCCCTGCCGTATCTTTTGCTTAAATGTTCTGTCCGTAAAATTTCCATGTCATCACCATACCTTTGCTTTTTATCATCCATAGCCGCTCTGTCGGCTACCGTTTTCTCAAGTATAAAAAATGGAAATGACATTTCCGTGACATTTATAAAATACTCCACTGGAAATTTCTTTTCCTCCGATGGCCCCCGGTGCTCTCGAAGAAAAACCAGATGCGCTACATCTCACCTCATAAATTTCAGAGAGAATACCGTCCCCTCCCCTTCTCGGGACTCTACCTGAACATGCCCGTGCTGCTGTTCCACCACTTCCTTGGCCAGCGCCAGGCCGATGCCGATGCTGTCCTGAGCCGCATTGCTTCCCCGATAAAACCGCTGAAACAATTTTTCCCGTTCTTCCCCGGATATTCCAATGCCTTCATCCGCCACGCGGATTTCGGTATAAATCTCGTTTCCCGCAGCGAAAATCCGCACAGTGCCGCCCGCAGGACTATGCTCAATGGCATTTTTGACAATATTGCAGAGCGCCTCCACCGTCCAGTTCTCATCCACGTACAGAGCCGCTTCCGGCTGCAAGGCCACATCCATGCGAACCTCCCTCCACTCCGCCGCTGTCTGTAACCGGGAAACGCACTTTTCCACCAGACGCCGCGCCTCTGTCTGCGTCCGCTGCAAATCCACCACCCCGGCTTCCAGCCGTGAGAGTTTTAACATGGTGGCGATCAGCCAGGACATCCCCGTTAGCTGCCTGCTCACCTCGGAAAGGAAACGGTGCCTGGTAATCTGATCCATCTCTTCATTCTGTGCCAGATTATCCAGGAGAATAGTCATGGATGTCATAGGCGTCTTCAGCTGGTGGGAAATATTTGCCACAGAGTCCGCCAGCGCCTGGCGCCGCCTTTGTTCCAGGGCAGCGGACTCCCGCAGCTGCACCGTGAGTCGGTACACCTCATTGCGCAGACCGCTGAGTTCGTCATCCATATTTTCCTCCAGTTCCAGGCTGTAGACACCTCTGCTCAATCTCTCCATATAAAGCCGCAGCTCTTCGATCCGCCGTTGTCGCTTATATAGGTACGCGATTATCACCAGGCTTCCCAGAAAAAGAATCAGCAGTAAAAACGCGTTCATGCCCAGCTGAAAACGAAGCAGCCGCCTCTCCTGACTTTCCAACGTTTGGCTGCCGTATTCCGAAAAAATACCGTACCTCGCCAGAAGCACCTGTCCCTCTCCTGTAGTCTTCGGCGCATCCAGCAGTTCCAGCAGTTCTTCTTCCGACACTTGGGGATATGCCTGTTGCACATTCTCCAGAATCCCCGCAGCCAATATGGTATATTCTCTGCGCATCCGGTTTCGGAAAAAAATCAGGCCCAAATTTGCCAGCAGTATGGCCACAGTAAGGAACAGGCCCAGCCAAAGGATCAGTTTTTTCAGTTCTCCATTCCATTTCAGTCTCATAATTTCTCTTTCCCGCACAGATCAGACGCTGTGGCTCTCCATCCGATATCCCATGCCCCGTACAGTCCTGATGACCCTGCCCTCTGTGTCCCCCAGCTTCTCCCGCAGCCTCTTGATGGTGACGGACAGAGTGTTGTCATTTACAAAATTCCCCGAGATATCCCATATATCCGACAAAATCTCATCTCTGGTGAAAAGTTTGCCGGGATATGCCATCATACTGCTGAGAATCCGGTATTCCAGTTTGGTAAGCGTCACCTCTTCCCCGGCTACCCGGACTCTTCCGCTCTCCACCTCCAGCGCGATGTTGCCGCACTGTAGCACCTCCCGCTCTTTGCTACCCCTGCGCATTACGTTTTTAATCCTGGAAATCAGTTCCCGGTTGCGGAACGGCTTAATGATGTAGTCGTCCGCTCCCAGATCAAAGGCCCTCACCACATCCTCCTCCTCTTCCCTGGCAGTCAGAAAAATAACGGGAAAAGTGTATTGCTGCCGGAGAATCTGACACAGTTGATAGCCGTCTCCGTCCGGCAGACCAATATCCAACAGCATCAAATCCGGCAGTTCCCCAGCCACCATACGTTCCGCCTCCCGCCTGCGTCTGGCGACCAGGCAGGTGTATCCCTCCTGCTCCAGCAGATAATGTAACCCCATGATAATCGCTTCGTTGTCTTCTACCAAAAGTATTTTCATACTCGCCTCCTGGAATGTGCCGTTATACCGTCCAAAATGCCGCCAGTCACAATTCTACCGCCAACCCCATCTTCTCGTCAACCTATACGCCCCCGGTATCACAAAATTTTTCACCTCAGAAATTTCGCGCACTTTACGAAGTAGCGCCTGCTTTCTTTCGGGGGAACTTCCCTGCATGCGTATGAAAATTGCTCCCTTCGGGATATGCGACACGATTTGGCACACATCTCCCGCCAAGTGAAACGTACAAATGGGAGCAATGTTTAAGGGGATAAATCCGAAGATTTATCCCCCAATCATTTTACACTAATGCGATGCCTTATAACCGCATATATTGTGTACGCAGGCACTTACCGAATCTCTGTCACCTTATACCCCTGATCCGCAACCGTCTGCCGCAAAATCTCTCCGGAGATATCTGCTGTCATCGCTACCACCGCAGTACCGGTCTCATGACTTACATTGGCCTGCGTCACGCCCTCCAGCGCCTCTAATGCTTTCTTCACATGGCCCTCGCAGTGTCCGCACATCATGCCCTCGATTTTCAATGTTTTTTCCATGGTTGTTTCCTCCTCTTCTTTATTGCCTACTAGATGATTACCCGTCTGTCCTGGAATAATCGGCTCCAAATTCACTGTGCCGTCTCTGTTCGTATCAGTCGCGCCCAGAACGGCTTTTTCCTGCGTAAAAGTATTGCCGTGTTCTTTCGAGAAATCCCGTGTCTTAAAAAAATTCAGACGCAAAGCGTTCGTGACTACACAAAAACTGGAAAGACTCATGGCTGCCGCCCCGAACATGGGATTCAGCTGCAAGTTAAACGCGTTGATAAATACCCCGGCAGCCAAAGGTATACCTATTATATTGTAAATAAAGGCCCAGAACAGATTCTCATGAATGTTGCGCAAAGTAGCGCGACTTAAACGGATCGCAGTCGGAACATCCGAAAGCCTGCTTTTCATCAGCACCACATCCGCCGCGTCAATGGCCACATCCGTACCTGCTCCGATGGCAATGCCTATATCCGCGCTGGTCAGCGCAGGCGCGTCGTTGATACCGTCCCCCACCATGATGACCCTGCCTTTTTCCCTGAGCCTGCGGATCACATTCTCCTTTCCGTCGGGCAGCACGCCCGCAATTACCTCATCCACCCCGGCCTGAGCCCCGATTGCCCTGGCGGTACGCTCGTTGTCACCGGTCAGCATTACCACATGAATGCCCATATTCCGCATCTCGCTGATGGCCCCGGGACTATCCTCCTTGATCACATCCGCTACCGCGATAATACCGCAGAGCGCGTCCCCGCAGGCAAAGAACAGCGGTGTCTTACCCTCTTCTGACAACTGCTCGGATTTGCTTTTCATCTCTTTGGATACAAAGACCTGTTCGCTGATAAAATGATAACTGCCGCCGTACAGTACAGTGTTTTGCATACAAGCTGTGAGTCCGTTTCCCGGCAGCGCCTTAAAGTCCGCCACTTCCTCCGCCGTCATTCCCTCCTGCTCCGCCTTTTGGCAGACGGCCCTGGCCAGCGGATGCTCGCTTTTTTTCTCCAGCGAATAAGCAATCCCCAAAAGCATCCGCCTGTCATAGCCATCAAAGGGCACAATATCCGTTACTTTCGGTTCCCCCTGGGTAATGGTCCCTGTCTTATCCAGAGCTACAATCCGGGTTTTCCCTGTCTCCTCCAGTGATACGGCGGTCTTAAACAAAATACCCTTCCTGGCCCCCACTCCGTTGCCCACCATAATGGCAACCGGCGTGGCAAGGCCCAACGCGCAGGGACAGCTGATCACCAGCACCGATATTCCTCTGGCTAGCGCATAACCTACCGTCTGTCCGGCAATAAGCCATACAATCACGGTTACTGCTGCTATAAAGATTACCGTGGGAACAAAAACTCCAGAAACCCTGTCCGCAACTTTGGCGATGGGCGCTTTGGTCGCCGCCGCGTCGCTGACCATGCGAATAATCTGGGAGAGAGTGGTGTCCTCCCCGACTCTCTCCGCCTCACAGCGGATAAAGCCTGCCTGATTTAACGTGCCTGCGGAGATTCTGTCTCCCACTACTTTATCCACGGGAATGCTCTCCCCCGTCAGTGCTCCTTCATCCACTGCGCTGTTTCCCTCCAGAATAATACCATCCACCGGGATATTTTCTCCGGGACGAACCACAAAGCATTCCCCTTTAGCCACCTGTGTCACAGGCACTGTGACCTCCGCCCCATCCCGCAGGACTGTAGCCGTTTTGGGAGCCAGTTTCATTAATCCCTTTAACGCATCGGTCGTTTTTCCCTTGGATCGGGCCTCCAACATTTTTCCCAGGGTGATCAGGGCCAGTATCATGGCCGCAGACTCAAAGTAAAATTCATGCATATAGGCCATGACCGTCTCCGCGTCTCCCCTGACCTGCGCGCCAGTCATGGCAAACAGCGCAAAGGTGCTGTAGCCAAATGCCGCCGTGGCTCCCAGGGCCACCAGGGCATCCATATTGGGAGCCCTATGCACCAGACTCCTAAAGCCACTGATAAAAAACTTCTGATTGATCACCATGACGATCACCGTGAGCAGCAGCTGTACCAGCCCCACAGCTACATGGTTATCTGCAAAAAAAGACGGCAAAGGCCATCCCCACATCATATGCCCCATGGAAAAGTACATCAGGACTATCAAAAACCCAAGAGAGGCAGTCAATCTCCTTTTTAACACAGGCGTTTCCCTGTCCTGCAACGCATTTTCCTCCGAAGTAGTTCCTGCATCCTGATTCCCGTTTTCCCCCTTTAAGGACGCCCCATATCCTGCATTTTGTACAGCCTCAATAATGGCTTTTGCAGATACGTTTCCCTCCACGCCCAGGGAATTAGTCAGCAAACTCACGGAACAGGACGTGACTCCCTGTATCCCTGAAACCGCCTTTTCCACCCGCGCGGAACAGGCCGCACAACTCATCCCCGTTACTTCATATTGCTTCATAATAGTGTCTTCACATTCCTTTCCATAAATATGCATATTTCCCACAGGCCCAGACCATTGATAATAATATGACCGCATATGTGTTGGGAATTATGGATTATTTCATAAGTTTCTGCAATGTGATAACCAGTTCGTCTATAACTTCCTCCTTACCATCCAGTATGTCTCTGGCGACACAGCTGCGGATGTGACTTGCAATCAAGTCTTTGTTGAAAGCATTTACCGCCGCATTAACCGCTGCGGACTGCATTAAGATGTCCGTACAATAGGCATCCTTCTCCACCATCCCACGGATTCCCCGAATCTGTCCTTCAATGCGATTCAGGCGATGAATCAATTTTTTACGTTCCGCTTCGGAACGGTCGGTCATTTTCCCACAGTGCTCGCATTCCTCTCTGTCTGACATGCAAATGCCCTCCTGTACAACATACCCCCTACAGGTATATAATATACCCTCATAGGGTATATGTCAACAACTGTTTTTTGCTTCCGCGATCGTATGGCCCGCACTCAAAATGCAGATAAATAAAAAAAGCAGGCAAAACCTACTCTTTATCTTAAACAATCCTCTTAAATTATATACCCGCGTCTTTCTCCCATACCCTCAAAACCGAACACTGAACCATTCTTCTTATCTCTTAGCTTA
>CANSPM010000080.1 GCA_947648875.1 uncultured Lachnospiraceae bacterium | reverse complement strand
CAGGAGCGACGGGAGCCGACGGGGCGACAGGCCCGACGGGAGCGACGGGAGCAACAGGAGCTGACGGAGCGACAGGCCCGACGGGAGCGACAGGAGCAACGGGAGCCGACGGGGCGACAGGCCCGACGGGAGCCGACGGGGCAACAGGCCCGACGGGAGCGACAGGAGCAACGGGAGCCGACGGAGCGACAGGCCCGACGGGAGCGACAGGAGCAACGGGAGCCGACGGGGCGACAGGCCCGACGGGTCCAACCGGTCCGACGGGCCCAACCGGCGTTGCAGGTACAGGAGCAATAATCCCGTTTGCCTCGGGGCTTCCCATATCTGTGACAACAATTGCCGGAGGCCTTGCGGGACTTCCAGCCTTTGTGGGTTTTGGAAACAGTGCGCAGGGGCTTACCGTGCTGGGGGCCACAATAGATATCACCAATGCCAGCGGAACGCTCTCGAACTTTGCGTTCCAGGTGCCGAGGGCGGGGGTTATTACTTCGTTCAGCGCGTTTTTTAGCACTACTGCGGCGCTTTCCCTGGTGGGCTCCACAGTAACGGTCAATGCACAGATCTATCAATCCGCAACACCTAACAATGTATTCACTCCCATTGCGGGAACACTGATCAATTTGACGCCTTCACTTTCCGGGGTTATTTCCATCGGAACATTGCTAAACGGCGCGCTTACAGGTCTCAATATTCCGGTAACGGCACAGACCCGACTGATGCTGGTATTTTCGGCATCGGCCAGCGGCTTGTCCCTGCTCAATACCGTTGCAGGATACGCAAGCGCCGGGCTAAGTATAAATTAGTAAATTGTTCAACACAGGAATCCTCGCCATAAACGAAACAAGGGGCTACCAATATGGCAGCCCCTCATTCATCAAATCCTTTTCTGTTACCATTCCTTCTCGAGTTCCATATTCCAGTCTATGGAAAAGGGCCCGTTTGCCTGGGCTTCCATGCCGCTGATCAGCTCTGCGCGCTCTGCGGCGCCGCTTGTCTCATCGTCCAGAGATTCCTCCGCCCAATAGGAATAACCGTATAGATAACTCTTATTAAAGTTCTCCCAGGAATCATAAATCTCCTGTGATTTTTCCGCTGCCTCCAGTATTTTATCCATAGCCTCCTCATAGGAACAGTAACCGGCGGCGTAACCAAAGCCCATGATGGTTCCGACCCGGCTCAAATCCCAGGCGGCGATGGCTCCGTCCCCATAAGCAGATTTCGCGTCATAAGCCGCCAGCAGACTGATATAAGTTCCCTCGTCCAGATTCTGTTCTTTCAGGCTGGCGTCAAAAGCATCCCGGTCCGTCACGTCGTTGCCGCCGCATTCACCCAGAAAATCCAGAGCATCTTTATTATGTCCCTCATTCATCAGCCAATCCGCCATCTCTATGAGACCTGCGGCATCTTCTACACCCCAGCTGGAGGAAAGACTCTGCCTGGCCTGGGATGCCACCAATTCCAGCTGGCTCTCGTCGGCTCCCATATCTTCCAGCATCTTGAAGGTCTCCCGGATACTGGCCCCGTTCACGGAATCCAGAACCGCCGTCATTCCGTTTATAAAATCTTTGGTACCCCCCTGACTTAAAGCGCCGTCCAGGATTTCCAGAGAGATAATTTTTCTGGCCTCCTCTATATCATCGTCGTTCCCTACAATAACTACACAAAAATAGCTGTCCGCCGATTCCACGTAATAGCCGTATGCCTGTCCCTTGCTGACTCCGCTTCTGGCTACGCCTTCCCTGGCCAGACACTGCGTGGCACCCTCTGTGGAAGGGGCGTCCGTATCTTCCCAGCTCACTGTCACTCCGGAACCATCCAGAATAAGTTCCGCTATATAATCCGCATATTCCTCCAGACTGTTTACATCCCCCGGATTACCCGGAATATTGGATTTGGAGCATCCCAGAGCAACACCGGAAAACCCGGTCCGGTCGGTTCCGCCGTCCAATCCCATCATAGCCGTCCCTGCCTGGATCGGCATGTCCGTCTGGGTCAGGCCTTCAAGCAGGGTTACCTTGAAAGCGCCGTCCCCGGAAACATATTCCTGCGCCGCCACAGACTCCTCAAAGGACTCCTCCTGCGTAACGCTGGATTCTGTCTCTACGGACTCTTCCTGCACTGTACCTTCCGGAGCGCTGCCGGTTGTGATTCCGGGACCTCCGCAGGCCGTGAGCATCAGTCCCACAGCCGCCAACAATAAAATACTTCTTTTTTTCATCATTTTGCCACTCCTTCTTTAATTGAATACGAATTTGAGCAACTGTCTGCCTTTAGTTAACGGTATGGATGTCCGCGCCGTGCTTTTGTATCTTTCTTCCGATTGTGGGGAAAGCCTCTTACATGACTTGTGGGTCCTTCCCAGATGGATCGGATACAACGCATTAACAGCAGTTTCCCATGATTTCGCGTCGCCTATTGTATCACATATCTTTGTATGACGCAATACACAGACCGAAGATATGTCGGATTTTGGACAAAAACCTGCCCGTTATTACAAAAGTTTCCGCAGCCGGGGGCGGGAGACGAAAGCGGCGGGAAAACAGCATAAAAGGAATTTTCTCTTTGGCATTCTGCTTCTATGCACGCGCGGGGAAAAGTGATATAATGAGAAACACGGGGCAGCGTGTCTCAGAGGGAGCCGCCGGGAATGTTTCTATGGAGGATGTTTTATGAGAAAGATCATAAGAAATGTCATATGCATTTTATTGTTTCTGACCCTGAGCGTTTCCACCGCCTATCTGGCGTATCTACAATTTTTTTCGGGGGACAGGGAGGCGCTTTCCGGAGAGTGGACCGCAGATCTGGACATGACAAAACAGGTTGTCGCAACGGCGGCCCTTTGGCTACAGGATATAGAGGCGGTGTCGGTCTCCCTTGAAGACATGGAAAACTATATGCAGGACCTGACTGTCCAGGTCAATTTGATTTTTGAACCCACCGCTCATGCAGAGGGCACTTTCTATTGTCATGTACAGCCGGAAAGTTATGATGCCTGTAGACAGACAGCCTATGAGGCGTTTGCCGCAGCTTTCAGGGATCTTTTGACCCAGCGGCTTCGCATGGCAGGTTATACGGGAAGCACAGAAGAGGATGCCATTGAATCCCTGGTAACGGACACTTTTGGAATGTCCACTATATCTTATCTGATGTCATATGGTCCCGAACTGCTGCCCTCCCTGGAAGATTTACAGATTCAATATGACGGCAGGGGCAGTTACCAGGCGGTAGATGGCATTCTGACCAGACAGTTTGACGCAGGGCGCCCTGTAGCCGCAAGGGTGGAACGCTATCTCCGGGAGGATGCCTGCCTGATTCTGTCAGAGCCTGCCGACGCCGTCTCCTCCGATTTCCTGTCGGATCAGTATCCCATGGTTTACACATTAAGTCAAACGCAGGCTGCCGATGGACAAGAATGACATTTAACGGGCGGGCGCGTCAAATGAGAGAGGGGAGATTCCATGAAAACCATATCGCAGAAAATAAGTTTCCTGATTTTGTTCGTTTTCCTGACAGGCTGCATTATGCCCGTCAAGGCGGATGCCGCCTACGAGATTCCCGGGAGCGCTCTGGTACAGACGGATACCGGCGCCGGATGCGCAGCGAAAACACTGGATTATGGGTACGAAAACAACACATATCTCTCCCTGCGGGACATAGCCATGGCTCTGCGGGATACAGATAAATCTTTTTCCCTGGAGATTACAAAGAATACGGTTTCTCTGAACCCGGGGAATACCTATGTGCCTGTGGGAACGGAAAGTGTTTTATGGGAGAGCAGTGAGAACCCGGACATTTCTCTGCGACGGAACGAGTTTAAGGTCAGCGGTGAGACGATGTTTTACTATACGCTTATTATGAAGCTGCCCTCAGGAGCGTACGATTGCTTCATAACGGCGGCGGATCTGGCTATGATTCTGGATGTGGATATCACGGTTCCCGAGGCGGGAATCGTGCAGATCAATACCCGGGAGCCTTTCGGCATTTCCCCGGCCGCATTGGAACAGGCCGGTTACTTTTACGGAGTCAACAGTGTGTTGGTGGGAGATGCCACCACAGGAGAACTCTACTATCAATATCAGTCGGATGTCCCATATCCCATAGCCAGCACTTCCAAGCTGATGACTTGCCTGCTGACCATGGACGCAATTGCTGCGGGGCAGATCGGCTTTGAGGAGGCGGTCACAGTCTCCGATGCGGCCAGGGCGCTGTCAGCTTCGGCTGACGGGGTGATTGCCCTGGAGGCGGGGGGACAGATTACCGTGCGGGAACTTCTGCTGGGAACTCTTCTTCCTTCCAGCAATGAATGCGCTCTCTGCCTGGCGGAGAGGATAGCCGGTTCGGAGGAGGCTTTTGTCCGGATGATGAATCAAAAAGCGCTGGACCTGGGACTTTCTCAGGCAGTCTTTTATAACAGCAATGGTCTGCCTAGTTACACGGAAGATCCCATTCCCGCAAAGAGGCAGAATCGTATGAGTGCGGAGGATATGTTCAGGCTTGTGTCATATCTTCTGAAAGTCTATCCCCAGGTTACGGACATAACCTCTCTGGAAGAGGCCACTCTGGAATCTCTTGACATTGAAGTGCGCAACAGCAATCCGCTGCTGCGCAATCTGCCCCAGGTCACCGGGCTGAAAACCGGAACTACCAACAAAGCCGGAGCCTGTCTGGTCACGTCACTGGCGGCGGACGACGGGATCAGACAGCACGATCTGGTGGTGATAGTCCTGGGCACAGAGGATTCCATAGAGAGGGGGCGCGTGTCGGGCCTGCTGGCCCGATATGCTCTGTATGCTTTTCAAACCGGTACGGAAAAACCGGAGGCCGTGCCTGCATCCGGAAATCTGCCCACACATGCCGAGGCGGCGGTGGACCTGATTCTCAGGACTGCGAGAAAGCGCTGATTTCCATAAGCAGAGGGAGGCGTTATGCCTCCCTCTCAGTTACAGTCCATGACAATACAATTGTCATCGGATATCCGTCATAAGTTCCAATACCGTGTCATATCCTTCTTCCACAGCGATCTGTACAGGCGTTACGCCCCGGTTGTTTGCCCGGTTGTAATCGGCACCTTTCTTGATCAGGTAACGGGCATTATCAATAGCGCCATCTTTCAGGGCGTAATGCAGGGCTGTGTTCCCCTCGTTGTCAGCCATATGCAAATCGGCCCCGGCCCGTAACAGTTCCTTGGCTATATCCTTTGAGGGGTACAGCATCAGAGCGGTCTTCCCGGCATTGTCCGCGTGATTAACATTTACGCCCCGCTCCAGGAATATAGGGAGGAGTTTTGGGGCGTCCCAGATATTGAGCAACAGGAGAGGAGTCTTTCCGTCCTCTCTGGGTAGATCCAGATTTTTAAGTTCCTTCAGCAGATTAGCCCGCTGCTCGGAATCTATATCTCTTCCGAAATTTTTCCTTTTTACCGCAAAGTGGGCGGGTGTTTCGCCTTTCAGGTTTTTCCGGGTTTCATCTCCGCCGGCGGCTATAAGCAGTTTTACCGCGTCCACATGTCCCTGGTCACAGGCGCAGTGAAGAGCGGTTATCCCCGCCTCTGCGGGCTCGTCCTGGGTCAAATTGACGTCCACTCCTTTTTCGATCATCACCTTCAACATGCCGGTATGGCCGTATTTGGCGGCAATATGGACAGCTGCCTCCCCGCTGTTGGCAATCCGTTCCATGGATTCCACAGAGAGAAGCCGCGCCGCCTCTTCAAAATATGCCTCTCTCTTTGGGTCATCATGCCTTTCGCCGGAGGCGATGATATAGGCGGGGGTCCGCCCCCTCACCACCGCTTTATCCATGTCCACGCCAAGCTCTGTCAATTTTCTGACCACGCCCACACCGTAGCTGGAATGAAGACATTCGTCCCGCAGGCAGAGGAGATCGCCGTGGTAATGGATGGGAATGGTGAAGTCCAGCCGCGCGTCTTTGAAGAGATCCAGCACATGGGCTTCGCTGTCGGTTATCAGGGCGTTGTTTAAGATATATGTAAGTTCCCCCAGTTCGTCGTCGTCGTCCGGGTCGATCTGAGAAATCAGCTTTTGTGTCATATACAGCGCGATGCTCAGATTATCCTTGCCGCTGCTGGAGCTGTCGCAAAAGACATTGCTGGTGATCTGACTCAGGGGAAAAAGGTCTATGGCCTGGTCCGTCACAGGCGTAGCTCCATGATCCAACAGCGCCAGGTACATGGCCTGATTTCTGTATTCAATGGCATGCTGGAGAGGAGTCATGTTGTCTTTACCTGCCACATCCAGCAACTCCGGGCAATGTTTCATCAGCTGAAGGGCTGCCGTGTTGTGACCGTTAATCCTGGCCAGCATCAGGAGAGTGTTGCCTGTCTGGTCCACATAATCGGTTTTTGCTCCTTTATCCAAAAAGACCTCCGTCAGCGGCCAGGTGTAGCGGGAACAGTAGCTGGTGGACAGAAGCAATTCCAGTGGTGTGAGCCCATTCTCGTTTTTCTGATTGATATCACAGGTCAACAGGCGGGCGATTTCTCCTCTCTGATTTGCACTCTGTTCCATCGAGTCAAATTCGATGGCCAATCCCTCAAACCGGGGATATGCCAGAAAATGAAAAGCGTTCATGCCTCTTTTGTCAGAGAGAGAGTCAGTGGCTCCATGCTCCAGCAAAAGTCTTACCATGGCCAGATTTCCTCTTGAGCAGGCCAGCAGGAAAGGTGTAAGGCCATGGCCCTTGTAGTCTGGCAGATTCACATTCCCGCCATCCACCCTTCCGTCGCAGAGCATTTTTTCCACGGCCTCATAAAAATGGTGCCATACCAGAAGGTGAAACAGGGTAAGTCCCATGTCGCCTACTGGCGACAGGAGTTCCTCCTGCCTGCATGCCGCTATGATATTTTCCGCGTCCTGTACGGTTTCCTGCGGCAGAATCTCGTACTGATAGGTAAAGTCTTCGTGATTGCCATCCCACCAGGGGATGAATTTGGTCTGGTTGAATCGTTGGCTGGATGTCACCAGAAGATCGGTAAGTTCTTTCAGGTCCATGACGGCCTCCTTGCTCATAGTTTCCGAATTTTCCCATGATCCCACGAATGCGCATGCTTCGTACATGAGAATTATGTCTATTATAGCACAGGGGTGGCAGGATTGGAAGGATACATTTTGCCATATGAAGGGAGGTTTTTGAGATAGGACCATTGATTTTATCTGTAAATTGTACTAAAATGATGTGCGTGGATTTGCTTTTTTTGTGTCTTTTTCCTTTTGAGAGGAATAAACATTAGTGCATATAGCGGAGACTGAGCGGCCGCAGAGAGGTGTAATGTGTATGTTGGAATTTTTAAATGGACTGAATGGGGAGACGGAAGTTCTGCTGACTTTGTCGATCATTCTGTTTTCCGGCTTTATCCTGACCAGGCTGACGAACACGCTGAACATGCCCAAGGTCAGCGGCTATATTCTGGCAGGTATCCTGATCGGCCCCTGCTGTCTTAACTTTATCCCGTCTTCCATGATGGAGGGGATGAGTTTCGTCAGTGATCTGGCGCTGGCCTTTATCGCCTTTGGGGTGGGTAAGTTTTTCAAGAAAGAAGTGCTTATGCGAACCGGCAGGAAGATTGTCGTCATTACCCTCAGCGAGGCGTTGGCGGCAGGGGTGTTGGTGACGTTGTCGCTTAAGTTTATCTTCCGTCTGAACTGGGAGTTTGCGCTGATTCTGGGAGCTATCGCCACAGCCACGGCCCCGGCCAGTACCATGATGACCATCAACCAGTACAAAGCCAAGGGGGAGTTTGTGGACACGCTGCTACAGATCGTGGCGTTGGACGATGTGGTATGTCTGCTGGCGTTCAGCATCGTTTCCGCCATTATCAACGGCAACGCCGCAGGCAGGCTGTCGGTGCATGATGTTTTGGTACCCGTAGCTTACAATATTATGGTGATTGTGCTGGGCATCTTCTGCGGTTATTTTTTGAGCCGTCTGCTGATTCCGGCCAGAAGCCGGGACAACCGGCTGATTCTGGCAATTGCCATGTTGCTGGGCCTGAACGGGATCTGCGCGGCCATGGATATATCTCCTCTGCTGTCCTGTATGGTATTTGGAGCGGTGTACATAAATCTCACCAGGGACAAAAAGCTCTTTCGGCAGATCAACAGTTTTACGCCTCCGGTCATGTCCGTCTTCTTTATTGTGTCAGGCATGAATCTGGATTTGCACGCGCTGGGCACTGTGGGGGCTATCGGCGTGGGCTATTTTGTGATTCGTATTATCGGAAAATATATGGGTACATATCTGAGCTGTATGCTCATGGGAACCGGCAGGGCGATCAGGAATTATATGGGTCTGGCTCTGATTCCCCAGGCGGGCGTTGCCATCGGTCTGGCATTTCTGGGGCAGAGAATGCTGCCGCCGGACACGGGCAATATGGTGCTGACCATCATTTTGTCCTCCTCCGTACTATATGAGATGGTGGGGCCTGTCAGCGCCAAGGCGGCACTTTTTTTGTCCGGCAGCATTCCCTATGGAAAAGCGGCGGATAAACAGGAGAGAGCAGAGGAACCGGGAGGAGACCACAGGGCGGAGGAAAGCGGGGAAACGGAACGGGAACCGGTATCCCGGACCGTTTTGGAGGAAAACGCTGTCCCGGAAGCGGAGGTCAGCGCCGTGAGTGAAAGGGCTTCCGGTGAGGAGGAGCCGGGCGAGGACGCGGAACCGGCGGAGGAAGAGGAGCTCGCGGCGGTGCTGCCGGAACTGTTGGAATATAACCGAAGTGTGGAGGACTGTGATGTCTATGACATTGAGAGAGAGGTAAAACCGCCCAAAAATAAGAAGAAAAAGGGTAAGAAGGTGTCCAAATAGCTGTGGGAATGAGAGTTTCGAATAGGTTTTGCATTGACTTGTCTGCATAAAAAGGGTATATTTAATCTATCAATTTATTGCCGTTCAAAGACGGAAAGGAGAACGTTATGGGAGATTTTAGGGGAAAGACAGTCATTATCACGGGCGCGGGAAGAGCGGTACTCAGTGACGGGAGATGCGGTTCCATCGGATATGGTATCGCCACGGCCTACGCAAAGGAGGGAGCGAACCTGGTTATCACGGGGCGCAATGTGAAAAAGCTGGAGGACGCAAAGCAGGAACTGGAGGAGAAGTTTGGCATCAGGGTCCTGTGGGTGCAGGCGGACGTCTGTGCCGGAGCCGACAATAAAGCCGTGGTGGAGAACGTTGTAAAACAGACGGTGGATACTTTTGGAGGCATCGATGTCCTGATTAACAATGCGCAGGCTTCCGCCTCCGGCGTGACGCTGGCCGACCATACCACGGAGCAGTTTGATCTGGCGCTGTATTCCGGCCTGTACGCCGCCTTCTATTATATGCAGGCATGCTATCCCTACCTGGTAAAGAGCAGGGGATCTGTTATCAATTTCGCTTCCGGCGCGGGCCTGTTCGGCAATTATGGGCAGTGTGCCTATGCGGCGGCAAAGGAGGGGATCAGAGGGCTTTCCAGAGTGGCGGCCAACGAGTGGGGCAAGGACGGGATCAATGTCAATGTGGTGTGCCCCCTGGCATGGACCGCGCAGCTGGAGCAGTTTAAGCAGGCGTATCCGGATGCCTATGAGAAGAATGTGCATGTCCCTCCCATGGGACATCTGGGAGACGCGGAACTGGAAATTGGACGCGTATGTGTGCAGCTGGCTTCTCCCGATTTTAAATTCATGACCGGAGAGACCATCACATTGGAGGGCGGTCTGGGACTCAGGCCGTAACCGCAGGGAGATATAACTGGGTAGCCGGATTGAAAAGGATGCCCTATGGAATTTTCGGAATATCGATGATCAAATCTTGCAAAAATCCAGACGATATACTATAATAAATATAATTATATAGCAAGTATATCGTGGGAGGAATAGGATATACACATGAAAAAATGGTATGGGGTATGGATCTTTTTAATGGGTATGGTTCTCTTTCTCGGCAAGGGCCTGCCGGTCAGGGCAACGGGGGAACAGGGCAGAGTGCTGTTTATCAGCTCCTATTCTTATGGATGGGACACGGTGCAGCTACAGATCGAGGGCTTCATTGAGGGTTTGGCGCCGGGGATCGCTGCGGATTATGAGTTTATGGATACCAAGCGGTTGGATGCCGATGTGGCGCAGCAGATGCTGTATGAACGGCTGAAATATACTCTCTCTGTAGTGCAGCCCTATGATGTGATCGTAGTGGGGGACGACGCGGCTCTACAGTTTGCCATGGAGTACAGGGAAGAATTGTTTGACGGGATTCCGATTGTGTTCGAGGGGATCAACAATGTGCAGTATGCCAGGGAACTGGCGGCGCAGGACCCCCTCATCACCGGGGTGGTGGAGGAATTGTCCCTGGTGAAGAATATTGAGCTGGCACTGCGTTTAAAACCGGATATTAAGAGAATCGTCGCGGTGTTGGATGACTCCCTGACGGGGCAGACAGAGCGGGAAAATTTCTATAGTATACAGGACGCGTTTCCTGATCTGACCTTCGGGGAGATCAACGTCTCCGAATGCAGTACAGCGGATCTGCGGACCCGGCTCTGGCAGCAGCAGGAGGACACGATGCTGCTCTTTATAGTTATGACGGAGGATATGAGCGGCAAGCATTATACGAATCTGGAGGCGGTTCAGACACTGGTGAAATATTCTAAGATTCCTGTGATGCGCATGGTGGACAGCGGCATTGAGGAAGGACTGCTGGGCGGTTATGTGGTTTCCATGAGGAAGTCCGGTATGCTGGCCGGGCAGATGGCCACCTCCATCATCGGAGGAATGGGGCCGTTCAGAATTTCCGTGGCGGACAGTCCCAATATGTATTATATCAATGAGGAGGCCATGCTGCAGTTTAATCTGAACATGGGAAACCTGCCCAGGGATACGGAGATGGTTAACCACAGGATCACGTTTCTGGAGAAATACAGAAATGTAATTGTGCCCATGTCGGTGTTTGCGGTTGCGATGGTGGTGATTGCGCTGTTGGCGCTCTATGACAATCTACGTCGCAGAAAGCTCATGGCCGAACTGGAAGGAACCCGGAATATTCTGGAATCCGCTTCCCAGCATGACTTTCTCACAGGGCTTCACAATAGGAGCAAGTTTGTGGAGGATCTGACCAGGCTGACGCAGCAGGAAGTTCCCTGCACAGTGTTTATGCTCGATATAGACGATTTTAAAAATATAAATGACGTTTATGGGCATGCGGCGGGAGACGAGGCGCTGAAGCAGGTGGCGGACCGGATGAAAGCCATGCAGTCCCAGATCCTGACGCCGTACCGCTACGCGGGGGATGAGTTTATCATGATCCTTCTCAGTGAACATGAGAAAATGATTGAAAAGATTGCATATAAGTGCAGGCAGGTTTTCTCAGATGATTTCCTGATCCGGGGCGTAAGGCGGAAGGTCACGGGCAGTATCGGCATTGCCACTTATCCCAGAGACGCGGACTCCATGGAGCAGCTGATCGTGTGCGCGGACAAGGCCATGTATCTGGTAAAGAAGAGCGGAAAGAATAAATTTGCATACTATGGGCAGGAGCCGGAGGACGTAATGTAAGAAACTTTCATCCGATTGTTATATAGATGACCGTGTTATAATAGGGACAAGTTAGAGGAACCCAGTAAAATCAAGGGGTTGCACTAACTTGTCCCCTTATTTTTTTGCCCTTAAAAGGGCAAACGGAATCACCGCATTTCTGGTTTCCGTCCGGGAGCCGTACATATATTGCTGGCCAGCAGTATGAAAGTCTGATAGCGATTAAAGCAACCATACCATCCTCTGGTGATGGATTTGAAGGTCCGAAGTCCTTATAAATGCTGACGGGTTGCAACGGGGGCGTTGTAATATTGGTTGACAGGTTTCGGCCGGGTTTAAGGTGAACCGGGCGCCATGGGAGGGTTAAACCTGCGTTTCTGTACCATGGGGATAAATGGGATTTATCTACGGAAAGCCGGGGAACTTACAGCGCCCATATTGTTGTGATGGTTTTGAAGTTT
>CANSPM010000079.1 GCA_947648875.1 uncultured Lachnospiraceae bacterium | reverse complement strand
GAACGCCTGCCAGGTGACGGGATCATCCCGCTGATAACCTGCATACTGCTGCTCCAGGGGTACATTGGACAGAATATAGACTTTGGTAAAGCAGGCTGTTTTCTGGCGGTACCGGGAACGGAGAGTAGCGGGATAGCCCGTGATCCAGTTGAGCATCAGCGGGAGGACGAACATGCCAGAGTGGAAATCATCAAACACAACCACGTCCTGCCCGGAGTAGGTATCCCAGGGATTTTTGGGGTCAAAGATCCGGTACACATCAGAGTAATTGGGATACAGCGCGTACACGCCGGAGGTTTTCCCGGTGCCCGGATCGCCTTGCCAGTACTCCACGGATACGTCCCGCAGCATGTTTTTGAATTTTTCTTCTTTCAGAATCTCCCTGGTGGCGTCGATCTTGTCCAGTTTGTCCAGGTAAAAGGGGTTTTCTTCCAGAATCTGATAATTGGTTTTTCCGTCCTTGATCATGTCATACAGGGCGGCCAGGTCATTCCTGGCCCCTTGGGTCTCCACCGGGCAGAGGCCGGATTCTTCAAAAGTGTCGGGAAGATTGGTTTCTGACTTATGGCTGTCCTTATACCGTCCCTCCTTGCGGATGTAGTCACGGGCCTGGGATACAGTACCGCGCATCGGAATAATCACCGTATGAGGAAGTTTTCTGCACAGGGTAGACCACCTGGATGCAGATGTGCGGTACAGGGCAAGGTGTATGTGGTAGGTGTGGGTCTTATTCCCGATCTCGTCACACATGCACCAGTAAGCCAGTCCTCTCATGTTATTCAACGTTTCCCGGAGCTTCTGATGGTCATACCCCCATTTATCCGGGTTATTAATTGTCACCATCCATTTTCGGGATTGCACATCGGTCTTTGGTTCAAATTCTTGTAGGTCAAAGTTATCGTTTTCCAATTCAAACCTCCTGTTTTGCGACAAAAAGGCATTTTGCGACAGTCAAAAATCGCAAATTTACCTGATGGAATCGGACAGAAACACTATTTGCGACATGCGACAGAAGTGCGCTAAGGGTAGCGCATTCAAACATGCATTTCACTATATATCACCCTCTTTCTGACAATATTCAGTACCCTCAAAAGCACAATCCTCACAGCCCTTATAATAAATACAGTCGCTACAGTCCCTTATTACATCAAAACCCATTTCCTGATATTCATCTGCAAGGGAAATAGGACACATACCGTTCACACACGATACACCACAATATCCTTTACATTGTTCCATTATTTTTCCTCCTCTTTATCATTATCAAAAGGCGTTTTGCCAAAGAAGGGAAAATACTCTTTCAAATATTTTCCCGTATCCATTACAACAATATCACTGCCAGTATAAACCTTGACATGATGTATACGGCGCAAAAAACCCTGCCATGTAATCGGCTGCTCCTGTTGTATATTGGGATATTGGTTCCTGAGATCAATATTAGTCGCGATATAAACTTTGGTAAAACAGGCGTGACGGTTTGCATAACGCGCCGGAAATTCCACCGGGTAACCGTCTAAATATTTAAGCATAAAATCAACGTTTTTAGGCCATTTGTAACTTGTAACGAAGAGGCGGGGAAACCTCCTGTTTTGCGACAAAAAGGCATTTTGCGACAGTCAAAAATCGCAAATTTACCTGATGGAATCGGACAGAAACACTATTTGCGACATGCGACAGAAGTGCGCTAAGGGTAATATAAGCCTTAGCGCACCCTTGACAGCAGGAACCCGCAGCCACGGCGGCCCGCCGCCAGGGGCGTGCCCGCTTCGCTGGCGGCACGCCCCAAACAGCAGGCTGCCATGGCCGCCCCTGCTGTAAAGGGACCGCTCCGCTTGCGCTTATTAAATTGAATTTAAAACACGCCAGTGGGAACGGGTTCGATTCCCGTCTCGCGCTTTTTTTATTTTTAATAAGCCAAAGGTAGTTTGTGAAATTTTGGCATTTGTTGTAAGGATTTACTACCCTGCCGTGTTTGGCGGGGTATTTTGCTTTCAGCTTGCGAAAGCCAGAAGAAACTGTAGGCAGACCAGGGAGAGACAGATGCAGACATTAAATAGAATTATCAGCAGATATATGCGGATTATCACTTTGACATTGGTGTTCATTCTATTAATTATTATTGGCAGCATGGAGATCGCCAAAGAGCAAAGGAACGCGTCTGAGAATGCCGCAGGGGCTTTCCGCCAGATTGAACAGACCCTGCGGCGGAATGAGGAGGAACTGCGGGAGATTGGGCTTGAATACAGTGAGACCTGCCTGTACAACGCGGAGGCCATTGCGTACATGATTCAGAACAATCCCTCTGCCCAGGAGAGCACGGAGGAACTGAAAAGGATCGCGGAGTTTATGGAGGTGGATGAGATTCATATCTTTGACGCAAGCGGTTGTATCATTGCCGGGACACACCCGGAATATTTCGGTTTTACCTTTGACTCAGGGGAGCAGATGCGCTTCTTCAAGCCCATGCTGACGGACAAATCCCTAAAGATTGTCCAGGAGGTTACGCCCAATACCGCAGAGGGTAAAATGATGCAGTATTCCGCATTGTGGAGTAATGACAGACTTTTTATCGTTCAGGTGGGCATGGCTCCTGTGCGACTGATGAAAGCCACAGAGAAAAATGAACTTTCCTACATTTTTTCCATGCTGCGGATAGACATGGAAGCGGATTACTACGCGATTGATACGGACAGCGGGAAAATTGTGGGATCTACGGACTCGGGGAGCGTGGGGGAAAATCTTGAGGACATAGGGCTTATTTTTGCCGCTGTCCAAAATGGCCAAAACGGCTTTCACATGAAGATAAACGGAGTGAAATCCTACTGTGTCTTCACTCGAATTGAGGGGAATTATGTCGGGCGCGCGATACCATGCCGGACCCTTTACAGGCGGCTCCCCGCCAATATGATGTCTCTGGCCATATGCCTGATCCTGATAGCCATATTCCTGTCCTACGCCGTGATCTGGTGCATGAACCGTTATGTGGTGGAAGGAATCCATGGCGTAAACGAGAAACTGCGCATGATAGCTGCGGGCGATCTTGAGGAAAAAATCAACATACACAGCAGCGTGGAGTTATCCTTACTGGGCAGTTATATCAATGAGATGGTGCACAGCCTGCTTGCCAATAACCGGAAGATGTCCTATGTCCTCAGCAAGACCAATATGTGCATAGGTGTATATGAATACAGTGAGCAGAGTCCCAAAGTACGTTTTACCGAATACATTCCCCGGATTTTTTCGATGGATGATGAGGCGGTTCGGCGACTGTCGGAGGACAGCGGCCTGTTTCGGGATTATCTTGAGCGCGTCCGAAAGCATCCTGTCCCGGGGGAGGAAGGGGTGTTTCAGCTCGATGACAATTGCGAGCGCTATGTCAGGCTTGAGGAAGTTCAGGAGAACAATGAGACTTTCGGCGTGGTCATCGACATGACGGCGGGAGTGGCCAGGCGCAGGGAGATCGAGGTACAGCGGGATATTGACTCCTTGACGGGACTGTATAACCGGCGAGGATTGGATATGCGTCTGGATCGCCTGTTTGCCGAGCCGGAGAAGCTGGGACATTACGCTGTGATTATGATTGACGCAGATGGGCTGAAAGGCATTAACGATACTTACGGGCATGAAAAGGGGGATGTGTATCTGTGCAGAATAGCCGAGACCATCAACACTTTTGCCCCTGAGAACAGTGTTGCCGCCAGACAGGGAGGCGATGAATTTGTTCTGTTTTTGTACCGCTACGAAGAGGAAGAGCTGGCCGAGGCCGTCAAAATGCTGGAATTTATACAAAGACATTATCTGGCCTGTCTGGGTGACGAACTGCGCGTGAAGCTGGAATTTTCCTTCGGATGTGTCATGGCAAAGGGGGAAGCGGATCATCGGGAATTGTTAAAGCAGGCAGACCAGCGTATGTACGAGAATAAGAGAGAACGAAAAAAGCGGCGGGAATAGTGTCCGATCCGGGCGCTGTCGGTACATTATTGTATTGCCCCATTCACATTTCGCCAAAGGACTTGCCGAATTACCGTCTGCTGCGCTGTCGTCGGGCAACGACGCCACCGCATCGTCTCCCTCCGCCGCCTTGCAGACTGAAAATTCATCCCGCGTCATTTAGCTGAAAGTAAATGCGTCAGTACAATAGCCGTTTGAGTGTGGCGCGTTTTTAGCCGAAAAGATTTTGCCTACATAAAAAGCGGTTGACAAGCAGGCATAAAAGGTTTAGAATCCCTTGTAAACCGGTAGGAATTGTATATTGAAAGGGAGGATGTTTTATGGGCAAAAAAGGGTATGCGGACAGAGATTTAAAATTTGAGACATTACAGCTCCATGTGGGACAGGAGCAGCCTGACCCGGTGACGGATGCTAGGGCGGTGCCCATTTATCAGACTTCCTCCTATGTGTTTCGGGACAGCGACCATGCGGCGTCTCGTTTTGACCTAAGCGCGCCGGGCAATATCTACGGCAGGCTGACCAACCCCACGGAGGATGTGTTCGAGAAGAGGATTGCGGCCCTGGAGGGAGGCGTGGCGGCTCTTGCCGTGAGCTCCGGCGCGGCGGCTATCGCGTACACCTTTCAGAACCTGGCGCACGCGGGAGATCATATTGTGGCGGCCAGGAATATTTATGGTGGCACATATAATCTGCTGGCCCACACTCTGACGGAGTACGGCATCACCGCCTCTTTTGTGGACCCGTTTAACTATGAAGAAGTGGAGACTGCGATTCACGATAACACGAAAGCTCTGTTTATAGAAACCCTGGGAAATCCCCATTCCGACGTGGCGGATATCGAAAAGCTCGCAGGCATCGCTCATGCGCATGGGATTCCGCTGGTGATAGACAATACTTTTGCCACACCTTATCTGGTGCGGCCCATAGAATATGGCGCGGATATTGTAGTACATTCCGCCACCAAATTTATCGGAGGGCACGGAACAACCTTAGGAGGTGTGATTGTGGACAGCGGCAAATTCAGCTGGGAGGCTGGCGGCAAGTTTCCCTGTATCACGGAGCCTGACCCCAGTTACCACGGCGTGCGTTTTACGGAGGCGGCGGGAGCGGCCGCGTTTGTGACCAGGATTCGCGCCGTTTTGTTGCGGGACACCGGGGCCACTCTGTCTCCTTTCCACGCTTTTCTCTTTTTGCAGGGCCTGGAAACCTTGTCACTGCGGGTGGAGCGTCATGTGGAAAATGCTTTAAAGGTGGTGCAGTTTCTGAAAAATCATCCGCAGGTGGAGAAGGTGCATCATCCCTCCGTGTCCGAAGACCCAAAGCAGCAGGCTTTGTATCGGAAGTATTTCCCCTGCGGGGGCGGCTCCATCTTCACCTTTGAGATCAGGGGGGATGCCCGAAGGGCTAAGGATTTTATTGACAATCTGGAATTGTTTTCACTGCTTGCCAATGTGGCGGATGTAAAAAGCCTGGTGATTCATCCCGCATCTACCACCCACGCCCAGTTAAGTCAGAAGGAGTTGGAGGAGCAGGGAATCAGGCCAAACACGATACGGCTGTCCATCGGGACGGAACACATTGAGGACATTCTGGAGGATTTAAAAGAGGCATTTAATGCCATAGCATGATTTTCCTAAAAAAATTTCTAAAAATGGAAAAAAAAGATTGCATTTTTCCCAGGCTGTGTTATACTGTCTCCATGGGGCATTAGCGCAGCTGGGAGCGCGTCACACTGGCAGTGTGAAGGCCACGGGTTCGAGTCCCGTATGCTCCACTCAAAGTAATGCCAGTCGAACACAGGAGCAGTTCGGCAAAAAGGAGATTATGCTCCGCCAAAATAGTCGCAGATCTGGGCTTTCTCCGGAAGACCAAGGGTTTGCGACATTTTTAGT
This sequence comes from uncultured Lachnospiraceae bacterium, assembly GCA_947648875.1. GTDB lineage: Bacteria > Bacillota > Clostridia > Lachnospirales > Lachnospiraceae > Acetatifactor. The sequence continues at coordinate 6,536 of CANSPM010000079.1, read as the reverse complement.
CCTGCTTTGCGTACAGGAAATTTCAGGAAGATGGAATATGCGTTTCTCAGCGACATAAATATATAGCCTACAGAGATAAGTCAAGAGTATACATAGAAGACTTAAAACAAGTGAAACGGAGGAGAAAAAGTATGAAGAGGTTATTGGCGTTCCTACTGGCGGCGATACTGGTGCTGGGCAGCGGGACGACGGCTTATGCCACGGGGATCGGAGGCGCTGTCTCGGGAGGAGATAACCTGGGGTCTGTGTCGGGAGACAATGCTTTGTATGACATGGACCAAATGTTAATTCCCAGGATTCAGGGGCCTGTGGGCCAGGTAGACGTATGTATTGGTGCGGCGCTGATCCTGAAAAGTCCGGTTACTTTCGCGGTGGAATTGACGGACCCCTGGGGGCAGGCCATGAGAGGCGAAATTGTCTTGGGAGCGGATGACGCTCAGGGAAGTGGGACTCGGGAGAGCCGGGTAAGTTTCGGCCAGCTTGCGGAGGGAGATTATACCCTTTCCGTAACGGCGAAGGGCTTCGCTACATATACACAGACTATTTCCGTGAAAAACAGAGCATACGCCGTCCACCTTATGACAGGGTTTCTGGGCGGGGTAAATTATGCCCAGGGAGCAATGCATCCCGGGGTGCTGCTGGTGGGCGATGTCAACGGGGACGGCAGGATGGACGCGGCTGACAGGGCGGCCCTGGTGGATGCCATCGACAGAGGTGCCACTCAGGGACTGGCAGCGGATTTAAACGGCGACGGTGTGGTGGATCTGGTGGACCTGGAATACTTCGCGAAGGGGTATGAAGATACCAGAGATACGCAGGCGGGAGTGGAGCGCTTCATTCCCAGAGAAATGATACAGCCTGTTCAGGGAGAAGGGACCCGGGTAGAAGGAGATTTGCAGGGCCTTTTGGAAAACAGGGAGAGCGTTACCCTCACCGCCCTGAAATCGGACGGGAGCGCTGTAACCATCTCCAGGGAGAATCCTGTTTCTCTGGAATTTTACCTTGCGGATGCGGGGGAGGCAAATCTGGCCGACGGAATTATTATCGAGACTGGCGGGGATAATCCAATCAGCAACGGTATGATCACAATTGTGTACACGGACGAATCAGGGGCAGAACAGGAAAAGGAGATCCCTGTGGACGACGGGGTACATTACCTGCTGATGGATTCCTCCATAAGAGCAGAGCGGGACGGCAACGGCAATATCCGGCTGCATCTGGGGTCCCAGATTGCGGTGAAAAAAGTGACGCTGATGATTACGGGGATGCGGAAGAACAATAATCTTGCCGAGATATCCAGAGTGGAATTTGTAAACGGCATGGAGGAGAGGATTCCGGAACCCGAGATGGACATACCGCAGAATCTGCAGGCAGAGGCAGGAAACAAGATGATCAGCCTGACCTGGGACCCCTGCGTCAACATCACAGGTTATGAGGTACTGGTAAAGCAGGGGGACAGCCAGGAGACGGTAATGGTCACCGGTAATGCCCTGGATATCACCTCTTTCGGCGGCAAAGAACTGACCAATTATCTGGAGTATCGAATCCAGGTGCAGTCGGTCAACGGTACCTGGCGCAGCGGATACGGCGACGAGGTGACGGCGGTGCCCCTGCCAAGCGGCAAGCCGGATAAGCCGGACAATGTGTCGGCAAAGGGACAGTATCAGAGCATAGCGGTGTCCTGGAAGAATATGAAGGATACTCTGACCTACAATTTGTATTATAAAGAGAGTACTGCCGGAGAGTATCAGAAGATCGAGGGGATCAAGGAAAACAGCTATACCATCACGAACCTCAAGGATCTTACGGAGTATACGGTATATGTGACGGGTGTCAATGAGTTTGGAGAGAGTGGTCCTTCTCTGTCCGCAGCGGCGACTACCACGGACAGAAATCCTGCGGTTATGCCCAAATACAATTTGATCAATGTGGGCAATCCCGGGGAAAAAGGCGCGCATATTATCAGCGCGTCCATGTACGCCACGATGCAGAACAGCCCTCTGGACACGGAGGCCGGCACGGCTTGGGGGACTGTGGACCATGATCCGGCATCATACTTTTTTGCCAACACCTGGGATGTGGGAGGCTTTAACCCTATGGGAGCCAAACACGGTCTTATATTTGAATTTGATCAGGCGTATAAGATGGATACGTTTGCTTTCTATGATATGACTTCTCAAGATACAGGATATACCTATGCCAAAGTACGGTACTGGGATGAGAACGGCACCCAGACGGATGTGGCTGGTATCTCCATGCAGAGAAAGACTGACGCAGGGGGCAGAATTTACTATGTGATCAAGTTGCCCCAGGCCGTAAACGCGAAGAAGATACAGTTTGGTATCGCCCGCTACTCGGCTTCTGGAACCATATCCATAGCTGAGGTATATTTCTACTACTATGATACGCTGATGGAGGATATCATGTCCCTGTACCAGGATGACCTGCACACAGTGCTGCGTCAGGAGGTGACACAGGCAGACATAGACGCGTTGCGGACCAGAATCAACACGGTGGATCCTGTGAGCGGTGAGTATCATCCTGATCGGGAACTGCTGGAGCGGGAGTTGCAGACGGCCGAGGCCATTCTGCGGGACGGCAGGCTGAATGCCTCCGTAAGGATTCACAGTGGGATTACCACCAAGGATGTAGGCAGAGGGTTCGGCGGTTTGAACGCATGGCAGCCTTTGGGCGTTGTGGCAGCGGCGCAGGAAGAGATTATGGTGTATGTGGGCCACAACAGCAAGAAGACTGGAGATGCCGCCAATCTCCAGCTTGTGTCCACACAGTACCATTCTGAGGCGGCAGGTGTGGCTACGGTGGTGGCATCGCTGAAAGTGGGTGCCAACAAGATAACGGTTCCCAAGATTGGCAGCACCACGGGCATAGAATCCGGCGGCGCGCTGTATGTCCAGTACACAGGGAACGGCAATGACGGACAGTACGCAGTGAGGGTCAGCGGTGGAACGCAGGTTCCCAGACTGGATCTGTATCAGGTGACTGAGGAGAGCGAACGGCTGGCAAGAGCCAAAACGTATGTGGAAGAGTTGGAGACATATGTGGCACAGATGCAGGCGACCCACGGGACGGTTCATGAAAGTTCCCAGAACAGTCAGGTGAAGTATGCTTACAGTGAAACCGACTGCATTTTGGGGGCAACCGATATCTTGCTGGATACCATGATGCTCTCGCTTCCTGCCAAGCAGATTCTGGGAGGTGCAGGCAGCGGCAGTGTGGAGCAGAAGGCACAGAAAATATTGGGTTCCATGCGGGCCATGGAAGATATGATGTATCTGTTCTACCAGCACAAGGGATTGAACGCGTCCGCGCCGGAGGCGCTGAATCAGGTTCCCAAGGGACACCTGAACATTCGTTACCAGAGAATGTTCTCGGGCGCATTCATGTATGCTTCCGGCAATCACATCGGCATTGAGTGGGGTTCCGCGCCCGGAATGGTGAGCGCTACGCCCGTGACGGCTGACAGTGAGGGCAGATATGTAAGCGGAGCATACTTTGGCTGGGGCATCGCCCACGAGATTGGACATTGTATCAATCAGGGAACATACGCCGTGGCCGAGATCACCAACAATTATTTTGCTGTACTGGCGCAGGCCCGGGATAATAATGGAAGCGTACGTTTCCAATATGACAATGTATATAAAAAGGTTACGTCTGGGGCAAAGGGCATGGCATCCAATGTGTTTACCCAGCTGGGTATGTACTGGCAGCTTCACCTGGCATATGACAGGGGGTACAATTACAGAACATACGCGGATTACACCCAGCAGCTTGAAAACCTGTTCTTTGCCAGAGTGGATACCTACTCCAGAAATGCGGCAAAGGCACCTGCGCCGGGCAATATAGCGTTGACACTGGCGGGAGACAGGGAGCAGGATCTGATGCGTCTGTCCTGCGCGGCGGCAGAGAAAAACATATTGAAGTTCTTTGAAAGGTGGGGCATGACTCCGGATGAGGAGACTCGCAGATACGCAGGCCAGTTCGCTGAGGAGACCAGGGCCATCTATTATGCAAACGATGACGCGCGGGTTTACAGTCTACAGGGAGGAACCAGTTCTCTGAACGATACAGTGGACGCCGTGGGCGATAATGTCGCAGCCTCGGTACATGAGGGCAGGCCTAACCAGGTGGATATCAGCCTCAGTTCCAAAGGCATTCCGGAGGCGGATGTACTGGGATATGAGATTGTAAGATGTATGATTAACGGCGGGGACATTGTAAAAGAGGCGGTGGGATTCACCACGGACACTACTTTCAGCGACACCGTTCCTGTCAACAACCGGGTGGTCTGGTACGAGGTGACAGTCATTGACAAGTACTTAAACCGCTCTGCGGTCAGGGCGCTGGAGTCCATTAAGATCGGGGATGACGGAAGTCTGAACAAGGAGTTCTGGACTGTCGGTACACAAAATCTGACGGCGACGGGCGTGACCCAGGGCGAGGGAACGGATGACTCTCCCTGTGAACCGGAGGCGGAGAACCCGGCATACAAAATGATTGACAACGATACGGCGACTGCCTATACGGCAACGGCAGGCGGTGACGCAGAGATCACCATGGAATTTAACAGGACTTTCACGGTTACGGGGTTGAAATATACCGCTGTAAACGGGATTCCCGGCGCAGGCTACGAAGTACAGGTATGCTGCAACGGCAGCTGGTCCAGGGTGGCAGAGGGAAATCTGGACGCGTCCGGAACAGGAACCGTATACTTCTCCAATGAGGCGCAGGAATATGTGAGCACTTATGAGGCCACTGCCGTGAAATTGATTTTGCGGGCTGCTGACGGCAGTCAGGTTTCCATAGCGGAACTGGATGTGCTGGGAGTCACCGGAGATAATGTAAATTTCAGGCGGACAGAAGATGGAACGGTAGTGATTGGACGTCTGGCCTCAGCCTATCAATTCGGAGACAGAGACACGGATGTGATACCGGAGGGCTCCATCGTATTTAGCGGCTCCTATAAGGGTAACCCCGCCTATAACGTGCTGATTCTGTATGATCAGGATGGCAATATCGTTGGCGGAACCAATGCCGAGGGAGAAATGCAGGCGCAGCAGGTATTGCTTGCGGATGTACCTGCGGAAGGCGATATCAAAAATGTGTGGGATGGCACATGGATTTACTGGATAGAACCCGGGCAGCAGACCGACCTCACCGGACTTGCCAGAGTGCGGGCGGAACTGTACCGTGTCAACAACGCGATGACAAACGAGGGACAGAGACTTGTGAGTGATTCCCTGTTTGAGAACATGCCCGCCACGCTTCCAAATATTGAACTGGGCAAATGATGACATAAACGATGGTTAAATATGCCTGCTTACGAGCGAAGAATTTCACCGCTGTTCTATAGCGTTTTCGCTCGTGAGTCGGCAAAGTCCGATATGTATTTCTGCGAATATTAAATGTATGTGCGGTGATCACGCACAGATAGGAACTTTCATGAGAGAAAAAATATATAATGTAATGATTTTCCTTCTGCTGCTGGTTTTTCTGTTTCCCCTGCGGGTACAGGCGGCCAGCGGAGATGGGCTACGGCTGGACGAGGGAGGTACTGTCGCAATCGTCTCTCAACATGCGGCTAAAGAAGGGGTTTCTTCCCTGTGCTTTTGCCTTTCGGTGGAAGCGGCAAACGCGGCCAGAGTGGAATTTCAGTTTGGAGAAAGCGGGGCAAAAATAAAGGACTTTCGCTATGACGAGGCTACAGGGAGTCTGAAAGTGTATCTGGCAGGGACGGAAGCGCTGTTTGCGTCAGGGACGGATTCCCTGACAGTGGGAAAAATAAAAGTGCTGGATGGGAACGGCAATGAGACGAATGCTACTGTCAGCGCTGTGGAGAATTCCCTACAGTACGTGTATGGTACGGAACTAAAGACCATGCAGGGAGTGGAACTTCCGGAAGCGGTGCAGATTGGACCCGCTGTTGTGCAGCCGCCATCAGAGCCACAGCCGCCAGCAGAGCCAGAGCCGCAGCCGCCGGCAGAGCCGCAACCTCCGGCGGAGCCGCAACTTCCATCCGTGCCCCAGACGCCTGTGGTTGTACCCACGGCAGTACCGCAGCTTCCTGTGGTATTACCTACGCCGAGACCTGCGCAGACACCCAGGGCTACGGAGAGTCCCAGCCCCACTCAGGCGCCTGCGGACAGTTCCGCAGAGAGTTCTCAAACGCCTGATTCGCTGCCGCCGGAAAGTGAGTCGCAGCCGCTGGAGGAAAGTATTTCGGAAGACGTACCTTCGCTGGAAGAGGATAACATTCTGCCCTCTCCACTGCCCGTTGACGGGAACGTATCGGAGGAGGAGTCCAAGGGAGTCAGTATCTTTGTTATCATAGCGGTGATTGCGGTACTGGTTGTAGTTGCCATAGAGGTGATGGCCTTTGTGGTATTGAAAAAGCCCCGTGGGTCTAATCGAGACAAAAGACGGGGAAGCGGAAACTAAATTGTAGAGAGAAGCCTGCTGTGTGGGAAACCATGCGGCAGGTTTTTTATTCAATTTCAATATTGTATATAGCGGCCAAT
>CANSPM010000078.1 GCA_947648875.1 uncultured Lachnospiraceae bacterium | reverse complement strand
GAAAAAGATAGGAGATAAGGTGGCGTTTCTGCAGTTCGTCCAGAATGGAGACTGCTTGGCACTGAAAACGGGTACGGAACCATGCGGACAGTTCCTTCACGGTACAGATCCATTCTCCGGGATATACTGTATAGCCGATACCGTCTATGCGGAGATAGGAGGTACGGAAATTTGCATAGTTGCAAAGTACCGTATAATAAAAAAGACCGGAGCCCCCGCTTGTGCGAATGCTTCGGTCTGCCATTAAGTTCTGGATAAACTGCCGGTAGATCCGGCAACGTGGATAGTCCACAATCTGTTTGATCTCTAATTGATATTCTGACATAATGTTTTCCTCATTTCTCATAGTTTTCTGTAAAAAAAATCTACAAGACAAATTTCCTATGCCTTGTAGATCATCATTTAGCTCCTATATTCTTCTTTTAAATACTTTCCACGACGAATTTTGTTCACAATTCCTATGATTCCACCCTGTTTTTTCCCTCCATACAGTCCATTTAGTCCACAATATATGGTATAAATGAAACCAAATAATACTAGATGTAGTTTCAAAAGTCCTTTCGCTTAGTAGGAGACAAAGTACTCCACTGCGTTCTCCGGGAAAAACTCTTTAAATTCGCCGTAGAGCTGTCCTGCCAGTGTCTTGTTGTGCGCAATGATAAGGGTAGGCTTATTTAGCGCCGCAATCACATTGGCCATGGTAAAGGTCTTACCGGAACCGGTGACTCCTAACAGGGTCTGGCACTGATTCCCCTGTCTAAAGCCTTCCACCAGCGCTTCTATGGCCTGCGGCTGGTCACCGGTGGGCTGATATTCGGATACCAATTTAAAGTGATCCATAAAAATCCTCCTCAAGCAATTCGGTCACAGTAAGATCAGACAGCGCAAAAATCCCCTGTACCGGAACGGCAGAAACATCTTCCTATATTCTCTCCTATAGCCTGCCCTTTCCATATTCCTATGTATTCTACCATATTTCAATTCTTTTGTACAGATAGTTTCAGAACATTTGTTCCGAATGCCCGTTCCCAATTTTTAGCCGCATGCAATTCCTGTCCTGCTTATTTCACGCGCGCCAAAAATAGGCTGTCACATGAAGGAACACGCAACGCGATCTCTGCGAAAAAATAACTGCCAGACCTCAAAAGAATCCGGCAGTTGGTGTAAAATGCAGTTATGTGATTAACTCATTTTTTACTCATACGTATATAATCCCATCCCTTTATTGTTCCATGTTTCCAAGCAGCACTTCCTTGGCCTTTTCCAGCTGGTTGTCATAGCCGTTGCCATAATACGCCTCACCGTCAAAGGGACAGACCACGTCGGGCTCTATGCCGATGCCGTGAATATTACGTCCCTTGGGTGTGAAATAACTGCTGATCGTGATCTTGATGGCGGAGCCGTCCCGCAGAGTCAGCATCTGTTGCACAATACCCTTTCCGAAGGTGGTAGTGCCCACCAGCGTACCCTTTTCATAATCCTGAATGGCACCGGATAGTAGTTCGGAGGCACTGGCGCTGTTGCCGTCGATCAGGACCACCAGGGGCAGTTCAAACTCATTGTTGCCATCGCAGCTGTACTGCTCCTGCTTCCCGTATTTGTCTTCGGTATAAACCACCAGGCCCTTGGGCAGCAACATTCTGGCAATGTCCACCACCGCGTTTACACTCCCGCCCGGATTCCCCCGCAAATCCAGCACCAGGCCTTTCATTCCGCTGCCCCGGGAGGTCTCTAGGGCCTGCTCAAACTGACTCGGGGTTACTTCGTCAAACTCAATGATTCGAATATAGGCCATGCCGTCCTCCAGCATTTTCTGCTCTACTGTGGGAATCTCCACCTGCCTGCGCTGTACGGCCATCTCCATATATTCTCCGTCCCTGTAGATCGTCATTCTCACGGTGGTGCCCTCCTCCCCCTTGATAAGGCTCACCACTTTGTCCAGATCCATGCCGTAGGTGGATTCTCCCTCCACTTCGTAGATGATATCGTTGGGCCGCAGCCCCACCTCCTCAGCCGGGGATCCCGGGATGGGGCTGTTGATCTTCGGATAATTGCGCTCCGTATCCTGGGCCACATAGGCACCGATCCCATAGTAAGCGCCGGTGGTCTGCTCCATGAACGTGCTGAAATCGCTGGCGTTAAAATAACTTGTGTAAGGGTCGCCCACTGCGTCCATCAGGCCCTGATAGATACCGTTTTCCAGTTCTTCACGGCTTATGTCATCCTTATAATAATACTTCTCTATCATGTATTCCAGCGTGTCGACTTTATCCGACACAATATCGCTCAGTTTGCCGTCCAGGCCTGAACCGCCCGCATTGACCTGCCAGCTGTCCCGCGCGCCGCTTTCCACCCTCTGCTGGATCTGATACCCCACATATCCCACACACGCCACCAATACAGAAGAGAAAATGCCCACAATCAGACCTGCGAAAAACTTGCCTCCGTCACTGAGTTGACGCTTATTCTGCTGTTCAAAAACTTCCATGTCTACCTCTTTTCCGCATAGCCGGCGCCTGGTCTGAACCAGACTCCGATTGCTTTCCATAATCGAACGCGGAGCACATTATGCTGAAACGCATTCCGTTACGGCGAAATATAGTTCCAGGGGGATACATATTCCCCATTCAGGCGTACGCTGAAATGCAGGTGGTTGCCGGTAGAGCGGCCCGTAGACCCCACCGCCGCAATGGTGTTGCCCCTGGCCACCACATCGTCCTTCTTCACGTACAGCTTGGAAGCGTGCATGTAGATGGTATAAAGCCCGCCTCCATGATCAATCATCACATAATTTCCCATGGTGGAACTGTAATCCGCCGCAACCACAATTCCGTCATAGGCCGCGTAGATGGCCGTCCCCTTGGGGGAGGCCAGATCCACTCCGTTGTGAAACTGCTCTACAAAAAGAGTGGGATGTATCCGCATGCCATAATCGTCGGACACACGGGTGTAGGAGGCCAGCGGAAATTTGAAGGTGCCGCCGTCGTACATCAGCACTTTGCCGTTGCTGGCGAGAATCCGCTTTTTTTCATCCTCCACTGCTTTTTCCAGCGCTGAAATCAGTTCATTCTGGGCTTTGATGTCCGCCTCATACTCCTCTATGGACTGTTCTCCTGTGTTGATTCGCTGGTCATAGGCTTTCAGTTCCTTCTCCTTCTGGTTCATCAGCTCTTCCAGCGCCGCCTGCTCGGTCTCCACTCCCGCCTTGGCATCATCCAGAAATGCCTTATCCTCCTCCAGCTGGGCCTTACACAACTCCACATATTCCCGGGTCTGAATAAAGGATTCCAGCATCTGGTTGTCGTATTCCGCCACCTTTTCCATATAGTAACTACGGTTTAAAAAATCCGCGAAGCTGGTGGCACCCAGAAGCATCTCCAGAAAGTAGTTCTCCCCTCTCTCATAACTATATCTTATGTGGCTGGACATGGCGGCATACTGTCCCGCCTCCACTTCCTGGGCATTTTCCAACTGTTTCTGCGCCTCCACAATATCCGCTTCCTTGTTGGCGATCTGGAGCTTTAATTCCGTGATCTTCTCTTCGATCTGGGTCATGCTTTCGTCCAGTCTGGCCACATAACTTTTCAGATCCTTTTTCTCCTGCTCCAGCTGCGCCACCAGTTTCCGGATATCGGAAAGACCGTTTTTCAACTGATCCCGCTCATTCTGCGCATTATCAATCTGGTTCTCCATCTCCCTGATGGAATCCGATGTGATATTGGACAGATTTGTACCGGACGCCTGGGATTTTCCCGGCATACACAGAAGCGTTGCCAGGAGGGCCAGGCTGCCCATAATTTTCCATCTCTTCATGACTGTTCAATCTCCCTACACATGCAGATGTTTTCTGACAGTGGAGATGCTGCCCACAAATCCAATACCCACACCCACGCCCAGACACACCGGTGTCAGGAATCCAAAAATCGTCTCAGCGGGCAGAAATCTGAGCAGATGACTCAGCATAGCGAATTTCTCTGTAGTATAGAGAAGGACGTTTACATAAAAATAATGAACCACCCACAGCGGTATAGCGGCCCCGATGAGACCGATCAGCATGCCTTCCAGCACAAAGGGCGCCCGCACAAAAAAATCCGTGGCACCGATATATTTCATAATGTTGATCTCCTCCTTGCGCACTGAGATGCCGATGGTCACGGTATTGCTGATCAAAAAAACCGATACCGCAAGCAGCACCAAAATAATTCCCAGAGACACATAGCCGATCAGCAGATTCACGCCGCTTAAGGTACCGGCCAGCAGAGCGGAGTGCCGCACCTCCCGCACCCCCGCGATAGAATACAGATATGTCACCAGGGTATCCTGCATGGACACATCGCTTAAATATACCACATAATTCATATCTCTGTACAAAGGATTGGAGGGATATCCCGCGATAAACTCCTCCGCGCGGTCCCCAAAGTATACCTTCTGATAACTCTCCCAGGCCTCCTCCGCAGAGATATAATCCACCCTTGCGACTTCTGTCCGACTGCTGATCATCTTGCCGATCTCTTCGATCCGGGTATCCGTTATGCCCTCTTCAAAGAAAACCGTGACGCAGACATTCTCCTCCAGCCCCTTTACTATATACTGAAAGTTTGCCACAATTGCGTAAAATATACCAAACAGGAACAGGCACGCGGAGATTGTGGCTATGGACGCCAGAGAGTACCATTTGTTGCGGAACAGGTTTTTAAAGCCCTGCTGTATGGTATAAAAAAATGTACTAATCTTCATCGTCTATATATGCCCCTTCCTCTTCGTCGCTGATGATCACGCCCTTTTTCATGGTAACCACGCGCTTTTGCATGGCGTTGACGATCTCACGGTTATGGGTGACCACCACCACGGTGGTGCCGGCTTCATTGATCTCTTCCAGCAGCTTCATAATCTCCCAGGAGTTCTTGGGGTCCAAGTTGCCAGTCGGCTCATCCGCCAGCAGGATGGAAGGGTTGTTGATCAGAGCTCTGGCCAGGGCCACTCTCTGCTGTTCGCCGCCGGACAGCTGGGTGGTCTTGGCCTTGTATTTGCCCGCCAGCCCTACTGTGGCAAGGATAGCCGGGACATTGCGGCGGATCTCCCGCCCGGGAATCTCGACGATCCGCTGGGCAAAGGCCACATTCTCATATACGTTTCTGTCATTCAGCAGCCGGAAATCCTGAAACACTACGCCGAGATTGCGGCGCAGCCTGGGAATCTCCCGCCTGCGCAGCTTCGCCATATCCCTTCCCATCACGCTGACCTGGCCGGAAGAGGCCACCAGCTCCCGAAGCAGGAGTTTTATCAGCGTGGATTTCCCGGAACCGCTGTCCCCGACTATAAACACAAACTCGCCTCTGCGCACCTTCAAGGAAATGCCGTTCAGCGCCGGTGAACCGCTGGAATAGGACTTGCTTACATTGTTCAGGCAGATCACCCCGTTCTCCTCAATGAACTTGGCCTGCTGCTTTCTAATTGCTTCTTTTCTCCTCATGTATATACTCCTCGCCCGCGCCGCAGGCATAACCGTCAACAGAAAGTCTGTTTTTGACTTTCTCTCTAAAATTCAAAGTTTTCCATATACTTCATATATTTTACCACCATCAACGCGATTTTAAAAGTGATGGCATCCTCAAATACCCGCAGATCCAGTCCTGTACTCTTCTGTAGCTTATCGAGACGGTACACCAGCGTGTTGCGATGGATAAAAAGCTGTCTGGAGGTCTCGGAAACGTTCAGGCTATTCTCAAAAAACTTATGTATGGTTGTCAGAGTCTCTTCATCAAACTCGTCCGGGCTTTTCCCGCCAAATATCTCTTTGATAAACATTTTACACAGAGGAATGGGCAGCTGATAAATCAGCCTTCCAATGCCCAGAGCGCTGTAGGCGATGACATCCCTCTCGTCAAAGAAAATCTTACCCACATCCAGAGCCATCTTGGCTTCCTTGTAAGAGCGGCTGACTTCCTTGATCTCCCTTACCACTGTGCCATACGCGACGCGCACCCCTCTGAGGCCTTCCTTCTGCAGAGCGCCGCAGAGTCCTCTGGCCGCCTTTTCAATCTCCCTGCTGTTGTCGGACTCCGACAGGTCCTTGACCACGATCACATTGTTTTCGTCCACAGCGGTCACAAAATCCTTGCTGTTGGCTCCAAAATAGGCCCGGGCCAGTTCCAGAGCATTGTTGTCCTTGCCGTTCTCAGACTCCACGATCATCACCACCCTGCTCACATCCATCTGAATGCGCAGCTTCTTAGCCCGACTGTATATATCCACCAACAGCAGATTGTCAAGCAGCAGGTTCTTGATAAAATTGTCCTTGTCAAAACGCTCCTTGTAAGCCACCAGCAGATTCTGGACCTGGAAGGCACTCATCTTTCCGATGGTATACGCATCCTCACCGGTACCCGCAATGACCAGCACATACTCCAGCTGCTGCTCGTCATATACCTTGAAGAACTGATATCCCTGTATCTCCTGTGAGTCCGCCGGAGACTTGGCAAACTCCACCACGGCCCTGCTGCTTCCCGACATGTCGGACGTATAGGCCACGGGCTTCCCGTCCACATCCATCACGCTGATATCGACTCTGGCAATCCCCTTAAGACCCTCTATGGTGCTCTGCAAGATCTGATTTGATATCATATTTTCTACTCCTTTTCCTGTGTAAGGTATTTTCCTCCAACTTTCACCAGACAGCATACTGACGAACCGCTCATCCGTATAGTAAAAATGACGAAAATTCCTTTTAACACAAATTTACAAAAAAATCGCAGAAAAAGCAATAGGTTTTTGTGAAATTTTAATGGATATTTAGTCACAAAAAGGGTGGCAGGCTTATTTTATGCGCCTCACCACCCCTACAGTCGGAAAAAATAACCAATTCGTTACAGACGGATGTCAATATTGCCACCTACCGCCGGATTTACACTACGCTCCAGAGCCGCTGCGTCCACCATGTCCACCACACCCGCGCCCAACTCTTCGCCCAGGTCAATCGCCTTGCTCAACATTTTGATTCCCACCTGAGATTGCACATCCATCATCGCCATATTCATGGAAAGTCCCGCAATATCCATATCTTCACCTCCCCGCGTTTTCTGTTTTCCGCACTTGCCCCGCAGACACCGCTGCGAACGAGGTATCTACATGATTCTAATTTTATCTTAACACACTTGCCGTATTTTGCCAAGTGCCATTTTACAGTAAAAATGCCCTACTCCCGACCGGGAGCGGCGGGCCGTTTTTCGCTCTTGGCCTGTAACAGTCTATAGGCATCCGCAAAGACGGTTCAGGACCGCAAAGACATGAAAACATCCATAAATATCACTGCGGCACAGACCAGGATTCCCAGCGCCAGAGGTACACTCATCAACCGGGTTCCTCTTACCTTCCGGCTGCGCCACAGGCTCCTCAGATCCTCCTCGTGCCCTTCCCTCCGGGCAATCCAGGCCAGCACACAGCCCGCCATGGGGGTGAAAAGGGTGGCAATCAACAGATACAGGCTGATGGTCAGCAACAGTTCCTGCCCGCTCAGGCTGTTCTCCGCCGTCTCCACAAGTTCCGACATTCCGCCCGCCATATTGTCCACCACATACATCAGAGCCGTGGACAGACCGTTCACGCAAAAATGAGCGATAAAAGCCGGTATCATACTGCCGGAGGCTTCCACCAGCAGGGACAGCGCAATGCCCATCACAAAAGCATAACCTGCCTGATTCAGATTCATATGCATCAGGCCAAACAGAAGACTGCCCAGCAACAGAGCTTTCCACCGGTTCTCCTGCTGCCGGTGGCTCTGGTATATCACACCCCGAAAAGCCAGTTCCTCCGCAAAGGGACCGTATACCGCTATTCCCAGCAGCATTCCCCAAAAGGGCAACCGGGTGATCTGCTCTCCAAGGCCCGCGACCGTATTCTCCACCAACAGCATGGAGATCGCGTTTACCACCGTTATCAGGGGATTCATCAGCATCGTGAACAATACCGTCATCCATGCCGTGGACATGTGGACCGGCTTTATCCGGCAGAAGGCGGTGGGCCTGGTTTTGGTGACCACCAGAAACAACAGAGTGGGAAGCCATATTGTGATTTCTGACATAAGGATGTTAAGTGCCATATTCCCTGCCATCACCTGAAAAGACGGTATGAATGCCACCAACAGGCTTAAGCTCACATGGGAGAGCGTTATAACGAAAAACAGCCAGTTTGCTTTCTTTGTATTCATATTCTCCGTATCACCTTTTCCGTGATCTGTATTTTTCCGGCTTTGAGCAGATTGCCCACCGCTCGCTTGAACTCATTCTTGCTCATGCCGGTCTCCCGCAGGATGATAGCCGGTGATACTTTGTCGTTGAAGGGAAGCACACCGTCGTAGCTGTCTATAATCTCCAGCAGCCTCTCTGCGTCCTCATGGATCTGTAGGTAGGCTTTTTCCCGAATACTGAGCACCAGCCTGCCGTCCGGCTGTACCTTGGACACTCTGGCCCGCAGATCCTCTCCCAGCTCCACCTGCCCGTAGAGTTCTTTCTTCGGAATCAGGGCGGAATACAGATTGTCCACCGCCACAAACACGCCAAATTCATCACTGGAGGCATAGGCTCGCCCTACCACCTGATCCTCTGCATGATAGGGACTGTCAAAGCGCAGGTTGTGGTACACATTCATGGTGGCGCACAGGCGGTCACTCTTATCTATATAGAGGGATACCAGTACTTTTTCTCCCTCTTTAACTCTTTTCACCTGCTGGCGGAAGGGCAACAGCAAATCCTTCTCCAGCCCCCAGTCCAGGAACGCCCCAATCTTTCCGGTCTGGGCCACTGTGAGTTCCGCTACCTCCCCCATCATCAATTTAGGGGTATGGGTGGTCGCAATCAACCTGTCCCTGGAATCCTTGTACAAAAAAACCTCCAGTCCGTCCCCGGTGCCCGTGTCCGGCGGCACCTGTCTGGATGGCAGCAGCACCCGGTCTTCCCCGCTGGTCGGACTCTCCGCCAGATATACGCCAAAATCTACCTTTTTGACCACATACAATGTCTGTTTTTCTCCTAATTTCATATTGTCCTTTCTTCTCCCGAACCGCCTCCGGACTCCGCGAACTCCACGATCGCGTAGGGCTTTCCTTCCGGGCTTTGCAGGGATATGGTACACAGCCCCGGTCTCCTTGCCACATAGGGGCATAATTTATCACCCAAATGAGCCTGCATCCTGTATTCTGCCCGCATCTGCCTGATTGTAAAATCCTCCGGCACACTGCTCATGGCCATGTCTACAAACTGACCGTTGTTCACATGATGGTTTGTGTCCAGATGGTGCTTCTTTACCACGATGGTTTCCTCATACACACCGTTCCCGGGCACATCAATCTTTCTGGGGGCATATTCCATGAGCAGTTTTTCCTCAATCTCATAGGCTTCCTTCATCCGCTGTGTGGGATGCGCCATGGTCTGCCGCTCCAGATGCAGCAGAGTCCACAGGGAATTGGCACAGGCCAGCATCTCCCCCCCGGAAGTTCGCATGAAAAAATTGCGGTATCCGAAGCAGCCTTTGAACCCATAGGGGAAAGTCCCTGTCTCCACCTCCTCGCAGAGTTCGGGGTAACGATTCACCACGATCTGCCACGATGAGAGCACCCACACCAGGTTATTCTCTTTTAAATACTGCCCTCCCACGCCCAGAAACTCCGACTGAAAGGTGGAACTGTCCTGAAAGTAATTTAACAGGGAGGCCAGGGTCAGCCTGGCCTGGCTGTCGCACTCGCTGTATCGTATCTGGCTTTTAAATGTATACATGGTTTCCTGACGTATCCTTTTCACATAATTGATTAGACAGTGTAAAGCTGATTATCGCATAACCGACTGGAATTGTCAATCAGTCGGAAATCTCCGCCCCCGCAAAATACGCGTCCACACCGTCCGCAATCCCCTGCACAATCCGCTCCTGATAATCAGATGTCTGCATCCGTTCGTCCTCCTCCTTGTTGCTCATATAGCCCATCTCGACAATCGTCACCGGGATGGCGCACCAGTTGATGCCGCTCATGGTATCCGTCTCCCATACGCCTCTGTCTTTGGACCCCATCAAAGCTACCATATGGGCCAGCACTTCCTGAGACAGGCGCAGACTCTCGTCGTGAATCCCCGGATTATAGGGGCTGGAAGCCGTGTTGCAGATGGTCAGCGTACCGTGGACACTGCTGTTTTCCGAGCCGTTGGCATGGATGCGCAGAAATATCTCCGCTCCCGAAGTGTTGGCCGTCTCCGCCCGCTCCTTATTACTGATATCCACATCATGGCTGTCGCGAATCATTACGATGGTATAGCCCCTTGCTTCCAGTTCCGTCTGTAGGGCCTGAGCAATGGTCAGATTCAGTTCATACTCGTAGACACCTGTGGACACGCCCCGGGTTCCGGAAGACACCTTGGCCTTCCATTCTTCACTGCCCGGGCCCAGGGGTTCCTTCTCCTTGTTACCCCGGGCCTGATGTCCGGCGTCAATGGCTATGATGTGCCCGCCTGTCTGAGGCGTCACCGTCTGTAGGGGAGGCAGGACAGGAAGTTCGGGTGCCGGAACTGCGGGCAGCGACTGTCCCGGCTGCGGAAGGGATGGCTCCGCCCCTGGTTGTTCGAGTGTGGATGTACCCGGCGTGGGCTGCTCCGGTGGGGTCCCTTCCGGCATGGGCTGCTCCGGTGGGGTTCCTTCCGGCAGGGGCTGCTCCGGTGGGGTCCCTTCCGGCATGGGCTGCTCCGGTGTGGTCCCTTCCGGCAGGGGCTCTTCCGGTTCCGGCGACTCCTGTGAGGACAGTTCTGATAAGTAAGACTCCTGTTCAGACGCTTCCGTAGACGGCTGTGGCTGTCCGTTTTGTGTATCAAGCTCCATGGAATCAGCCTCCTGTATCTCCCTGCCGGAATTATCCGCCTGTGCTCCCAATGTTGGCATTCCCTCTTCCCACTCGCGCGTTATTCCTTCCCTCTGTTCCGCTCCCTTTATCACAGCAGTACCTTCATTCCTGTAGGCCGTGCCGCATCCTCCCAGCAGCGCCAGGCAAATGCCCGCCGCCATGATCTGCTTTATTCGTCCTGATAGCAACATATAATATCTCCCCTTCCAAATCCAACGCACAATCTCTTATTGATTCCTATTTTAACCTCAGAGAAGCATTTGCGCAACAACAGAATCCGCTCTCCGTCAGGATCCTATTGTCCCGCGCAGATTCTTTTACAGGGGAACTGGCCGGAACAAGCCGGATTCTCCGCAAAAAAATCACCGTGAAATGCCGGCAGGGGCAGCTTGTTATTACAAAAGACAACGCAAGAGCAGATTCCGTGGAAAAATCTCTATTGCAACCAAAGAAATTTTTGTAAAGTCTGTTCCATCAGGAAAGTTATTGCGATATAATGGGGGCAGTGACAGATCGCAATTTAAGGAGAAACCGTTATGAAGCTATACCATGGAAGCAGCACCGGAAATATAAAAGTATTAAAACCCAATCAAGCGGATCATGACCGGCCATATGTATATATGACCACAATGGATGTGGTTGCTGCGTTCTATTTATGCAATGCTGTAGAAAGGCCATATTATTGGTTCCCTTATGGTTTTGAAAGCGGCAGTGACATACCGGTTTACCACGAATTGTACCCGAACGCGTTAAAAGAAGTATCGGAGGGTGTCAGCGGATATATTTATGAAGTTTTTGCAGAAGAAAATCAAGTTATTCCATTTAGAAATATTCCATGCGCGAGACTGGCGACAGAGCCTATTAGGGTAACGAACTGTGTCAGGGTAGAAAATGCGTATGCTTTATTTATGGACTATGTAAGGCAGGGCAAAATGAAAATAGGCCATTATGAAGACAAATCGAAACGGCAGCTGGAATGGTGGTATTCGTGCTGTGTCGAATACTTAAAGGAAAAGCGCATGATAGAAACCCCTGATTGCTCCTATGCCTCTTTTATAAAATTAAAAATGCCACAGGTATGGGAAAAATATATTGCAGAATGAAAATTCCGGTTTGGCATCAATCCAATACATTTTTAACCGTAACTGTTACAAAAAACTTGACCACTACAGTGTCAAAGAGAAGCGGAAAACAGTATGCAGAAAAAACATTCTGTTTGGAAGATCATCCAGCTTTGCTGCATAATAACGATTCCAGGCCTCTAATCCTTGCTTATAGTTTACAAACTCTTTGGCGGATTTCCGGCTATATTACACTCGTCGTTTGAAATCACTTTTGCTATACAAAAAACCTCCAAAGACTTCTCCTCGGAGATGGCTTCACAGCGCTAGCGGTATTCGAAGTCTGAAATATGATTCATACACTCCCAATATAGGAACTGCCCGCAGAATGATTTACAGCACTAAACACCTTAATTTTAAAAAAAATAAACCCCGGTGAATCTCTCCACCGGGACCCATCTCACAGCGCTACAAGGATTCGAACCTTGAAATGACGGAGTCAGAGTCCGTTGCCTTA
>CANSPM010000077.1 GCA_947648875.1 uncultured Lachnospiraceae bacterium | reverse complement strand
TGATTTTGGTTTTCGTCATAGCGTCTGCCTCCTTACATGAAATATGCTCTAAATGAGTTCTTCACTAACCATGAGAAAATCTCGTGATTAAGAAGTCATTTAGAGCATATATCACCAAGTGATGAATTTAATTTTGCGCGCAAAAAAGCAGGGACTCTCTTGAATCTCTGCTTTTCTTAGCCTCTGTTTTTAATTGTTCGATATAATGAACTATTTTATCATATATGTTTTATTTTGCCGCTGACAAATTTTTCATTATTTCTTCTACTACCGAAGTCATAGAAACATTAATAGATAAACTCTTATCTCTCGAAACAATTTCAATGATATTTTGTTTTATATTTCTGGGACTGACAATTACTCGGAACGGTACACCAATAAGGTCAGCATCCGAAAACATTACACCGGCACTAACCCTGCGGTCATCATAAATAACCTCAACACCTTTGATTTGCAATTCTTCATACAACTTGTTGGCATAAGCCTGAACTTCGGCATCGTCAGCACGAACAGCACAGAGGTGTACCTGCCAAGGCGCAACCGCCAAAGGCCATATCGGACCGTAATCATCATGGTGAGCCTCACAGATGGAAGCGGCAAGTCTGCCGACACCGATACCATAACATCCCATAACCGGATACTGTGCTTCTCCATTCGTGTCAATATAGGTCATATTCATGGATTTGGTGTACTTGGTTCCGAGCTGAAAAATATTGCCCACCTCAATACCCCGGGATACTGTAACCGCAGGTTTACCGCAATGCGGACAGATACCTCCTTCCTGTATTTTAGCAAAATCATGGTATTCAGCACCTTCTATATCACGTTTCATATCCAGTCCCGTATAGTGATATTCGTAAACATTTGCACCACAGGAAAGATTGTTCATTCCATTAAGGGAGCGGTCATACAGAACAGTGAAATCGCCGCTTAGATTAACAGGCCCGATATAACCGGCGTTAAGTCCACTTTCTTCGGTGATAATTGCCGGATGGATGTCATACTCCAAATAATTTGTGAGCTTGGTTTCATTCACCTCAAGATCGCCACGGATAAACAGTACAATATAATGGTCATCCGAATTACGCTGATAAACAACCGCCTTGCAGGAAGTCTTTTTATCACAATGCAGGAACTTACAAACGTCCTCAATGGTATGCATATTCGGAGTGTGTACCAAAACAAGTTCCTGGGAGGCATCATTTCTTTCGTTATGGATAATACACTCTGCTGCCTCCATATTCGCGCGGTAATCACATTCTGTGCAGCTAGCGATAGAATCTTCCCCAATAGGAGTGAGCAGCATAAATTCATGGGAAATATTACCGCCCATCATACCGGAATCGGAAGCGACCGAAATAACCTCCGGCAATCCTACTCTTGCATAGATGCGCTCATAAGCCTTATGGCACTTGTCGTAATAATCTTCTAAATCTACCTGACTGGTATGGAAAGAGTAGGCATCTTTCATTGTAAATTCACGAACACGAATCAGTCCCGCCCTCGGTCTTGCTTCATCGCGGAACTTAGTCTGTATCTGATATATCATAAAAGGATATTTCATATAGCTCTGTCCGTAATCACGTACAAGATGAACGGCGGCTTCTTCATGTGTCATACCAAGCACAAGAGGACTTCCACTGCGGTCATGGAAGCGGGCCATTTCTTTACCAATGCTCTCGTATCTACCGGATTCCTGCCAGATAGAAGCCGGCATAACGACAGGAAACTGAACTTCCTGCCCGTCAATAGAGTCCATTTCTTCACGGATAATCTGCTCTATCTTCCGTGTAATTCTTTTCAGCGGCATATAGGATGAAAAAATACCGTTTGCTACATACTTCATGTAGCCGCCGCGCACCATCAGAGCATGGCTGTCAATGTTACAGTCTGATGGTCTTTCCCGAAAACGATCTCCAACAAGTTTTTCCAATTTCATAAAAGATACCTCCGTATTTTGTTTTTGAACACAAAAAACCCTAAACCGACATTACATCAGCTTAGGGCGAACTAAAACTAAGTCCGTGGTACCACCTAAATTCGGAACAATCCGCACTCCCTGGCACAAGAAAATATCTGATGCCATATCTCTGTAACGGGAGAACCCGGCGAGGCTTACTGTTATTTCAGCTTACAGCTCAAAGATGGGTTGGGCATCTTTTCAATAAAGGCTCGCACCAGCCGCCTTCTCTCTGAAAATCCAAGATGCTTACTATTTCTTATCATAGCTTTTGTGTTCAATTTTTTAATTTATACCACAAAAAATAACGGCTGTCAAGAGTTCGTCCTCCACCTCCGAAGCGTCCGCCAGATACCGCCGCTCCATGCGGCTGCTAATCCGCCTGTTCGTTCACATCGGCAAGGTGCGTCCAGAGTATCCCGGATAACAGCAGGCTGCAATAAAGGGCGGGGCGGTTTTCTTCCAGATCGGCTTTACGCCTGCACCCCCAATGCCTGAAAGGGCGGGATTCCTCCGTAAGCCGCAAGGCGGGAATGTAATAATCACCCACAAGAGCATAATCAAGACCGTTGGTACCGTCATGGATTCTTTCTGGCAGTTCTTTCATTTGTGATCTCCTGTCTTCAGTTTTTCCAGAATCCCGTTGTTTGTGTCCCTGTTCATGTTTTCTCTCATATTTGCATACAATAAAAATAGTATTGGGATTTTTCTATAGGGCAAAAAATCCGGACATTGCGGTAACAGGTGTAGATGTATGTGCCAATATGCTGGATAAACTACTTGAAAAACATCAGGCCAAGCCCCTCATCACAATATGTCAGGATTATTTCCAATATGATTTTGGATATGATAAATGGGATGCCGTACGCCCCAACGCCGGACGGGATAACCTGGGGTTTGACAGCAGCTCGATTTTGTCCCAAAGGAATAAGAATAGACGGTTACACGAGAATGTGCTATACTTAATTCTATCTATGGCCAGTGGGTGGGAGAAAGCCGCCCTTCGCAGGGCAGTGGGTACGGCTGGCAATCATCGTGGCCCTTGAAAAAAGTCCGCCGACTTCGCCGCGTTCCTTTGGCTGACGGAAAAGTCCGGCTTTGCCGTCAGGCACGGGCGGGGCGGCGTGGTGTCGTTCCTTACGCCGGGGCAGGACAAGCACACCCGGCTCCGGGCATCCACCCTCGGCGCGGGCTTTGACTCAGGAGACATCCCGGCAGCGATTGCCGGGACGGGAGCTGCCCTTCCTGGAACTCCCCAAGGACGCGCCGTCCCGGCAGATGGGCCTTGGATAAGTTCCCCCATATAGAGGCTTTGACAAATGGGATGCCTTCCGCTTTGCAAAAGCTCATGAATAGCCGAGAGGTCCAAAAGATAAAAAGCACCTCTTGCGTCTGGACGGAAGAGGACATCACTTGACACTGCACCCCCATGGATGGTGGGGACGCTTCCAAGGATCTGCTTTCCATGATTGATGGTAATCCGAAGGCCTATGTGAAATATGGGAAGTGGTTTCCAGCCCACCTGCCCTTGACAACGGTGAGCCAGCTTATATTTATATGAGCTTTATTGCAATATTTAAGCAAGAGCAGAAATTGTTATACCGGGAGGAACACATGGAGAAAGCGATTGCAATAGATACCTGTTTAGGTGTTTTGAATGGGCGGGATTGTGTCTATCTGGATCAGATGCAACAAGACGCCCCGGATAATCTGACTTTTACGGGGGACATCAACGGCCATCTAATCTCCCAGCACAGGAACGAGAAAAGGTGGTTTCCCTATACTCTCACCTTCCGGCGAGTGCTGGCCTATTTTGCCTGCAAACTGGACACCTATGAAAATCTGGCTGGAACGGGGCGTCCGGACGGCAGTTCCTTCGATTTGATTGAGGACAGTTCCTGGCTGAAGTCCTTTCCAGTGCAGGAGGACTATGGCAAAGACATCTATCAGCACTACCGACTGTTTACATACGACGATGTTTACAACATTATTGCAGTTTCATACAAACTTGATGTTGATGTATAAACGGCTTCCCCATTATCAAATGGATCAGGAGGTAGCAACATGGAACGATCCATACAGGAATCATTGAAAGACCTGGGTGTGAAGCGTGGGCCGACGCCGGACCAATTTGCAGAGCGGACCCTCCTCTCCGAGTCTGCGCCGGGTAGCTATGAAGCGGAGAACCTTACTCTGCATGACAACAGAGTTCTGAACTATTGTGTTGATTTCAGGCTCCATACCTTCTATCTAAGCCACTTAGCAAACGTTACCTATAAACACATGCAGGGGCTTATAAGAGATTTTTTTTAAACAAAGAAATCCATTTTGTGGGGAAATTTTTTACGGTTGCCATATTGCAAGAGAACAGAGAGGGTGCTATGTTCCGGTCAAAACATATCAGAGACGCTTTTCCGTTTATCCAGAAAATACTTTCCTCCGCTTTTCACGTGGATGTAATCTATTTTTCCCATCCCTATGAGAATATTCATAAAATAGACTGGGGATTTCGGGACATGGTATGGGAGAATGTGGACTTTATGCCGGCTTTTGCCTCCGCCATAGCCTCCTCCAGGAAATTGCAGATGTATGTGGTGAAAAGCAATCTGGGGTATTTTACAAGACTGTTTCGAAAGCATGTGGGCTGCACGCCCAGCCAGTATAAAAAGATGGTCCGTTGAAAGCGGAACCGTATCGGCCGCTATTCTATGAGGCAATCAGCGTTTCCAGCAGCTTTAAAAGATCCGCAAGACCATTGATCATTTGTTGATCTATCAGAGAGATCTCATCACTGCCGGAAGCATAGTCCTCCCATACCAGTTCCACGGACCAGTCCGAAAGCGGTTTTATACCGGGCAGATTTCCCGTAACCTCCATTCGTACCCGGGGAGCTCCCAGATAGATTACCATATCCAGTGCCATGCCTTCCGGCCACTGTTCAAAAGCCGCCTGCGGCGCCCGCCCCGTTTTCTCTGCCAACCGCCGCGCCATGGCCAGCCGCCAGTCTGTGTCTGTAATGTGATAAACCAGCGTCTGGGTTTCTCTGTCCCACTGATCTGCGGCAAGTACGACCCCGCACAGCACAGGCAGGGACAGTCGGTCCTGCAACCGCTCTGCCATACCTTGCAAGTCCGAAATCCGTTCAGAGGTCAATGGGTCCAGCCCGAAGGCGTACTCCAGCTGCTGCAACGCCACATAATCTCCCATAGTCCACTGCGGCAGCACATGGGACAGCAGTTCCACATGCTCTGTCAGATGTTCATATGTCCTGTCATAAATGACATGGAGATCCACAGCCTGGCATTTTGGTGTCAGATGCAGCCGTGTGAGCGGCTTATCCTCCCCTCCCCCATATACGGACAATTCCACCGTGTCCACATCATATCCTCCCTGTAGCCTCAGACTTTTCCACTCCGTCTCACCCATTCCGGTCAGCAGGGACAGGCTTTGCAGAATCTTCTGCCCGTCCGCGCTCAGCGCCCGGGGGTTCAGAGACACCTCCGCGTTAATCCCGCAGTTTTGGGACGTCACTGCCCTCTGTAGGCGGAGCGCTTTAGGCAAAAGCCAGAGCGCCAATATAACTGCCCCAGTGAGGATACACAGAAACAATATTCCCAATATCCTGCATACTCCGTGTTTTCTTTTCTTTTTAACAGACTGTTCCATAGACATATACCTTCTTCCTCTTGCGGACTTTTTTAACGCGACTCTCTTTTGTCAATACCATTATACGCGCATCCGTTTTTTTTGACAATTCTCAATTAACCCGGATAAAAATTCCAGGCCCCGGCTTTGGAAATTGCGCGTTTCGGAAATATATGCTATTATATAGGATAATCCGTCCGGTCACATGACCGGAATGTTTGTCGCGGGAATCAAACGCGGCGCGAAGAGACGTATTTTTATCGGATGTGGAATGTGCGCTTCCGATAGGATATAAAATCATACTTTGGAGGAGGATGCATATGTATCAGGACAATAAAATCTGGCTGGGTATGTCGGGAGGCGAAAAAGTGTACATATATCCCCGCATGGCCAACCGCCACGGCATGATCGCCGGTGCCACCGGCACTGGCAAAACCATTACCTTAAAGGTGTTGGCCGAGTCCTTCAGCGACTGCGGCGTACCGGTATTTCTGGCGGATGTGAAGGGAGATCTGGCAGGCATGTGCAGGCCCGGCGTGATATCCGAAAACCTGCAGAAGCGTATTGACGCCATGGGGCCGGACCGGGAAGGCTTCGCCTTTGACGCTTTCCCCGTCACCTATTGGGATGTCTACGCGCAAAAGGGGCTGCCCCTGCGCACTACCATCTCCGAGATGGGACCGCTGCTTTTGTCCCGGATTCTGGATCTGAACGACACACAGAGCGATATATTAACCATTATTTTCAAAATTGCCGACGACGAGGGACTGCTGCTGATTGACACCAAGGATCTGAAGGCCATGATCCAGTATGTGGGAGAGAATGCCAAGGAACTGACTCTACAGTACGGTAATATCGCCAAACCCAGTCTGGGAGCAATCACCAGGGCCATCATCGCTCTGGAGAGCGAAGGAGGCGAGTTGTTTTTCAGCGAACCTGCCCTGAATATCTCCGACTGGTTCTGCCGCGACCGGGAAGGCAAGGGCGTGATTCAGATTCTGGACTGCCAGACTCTGGTCAACAAACCTACCATGTACGCCACTTTCCTGCTGTGGATGCTGTCTGAACTGTTTGAACTCCTGCCGGAAGCCGGAGATCTGGACGCCCCCAAGATGGTGTTTTTCTTTGATGAGGCACATTTGCTTTTCAGCAATGCCTCCAAGACCCTGCTGACTAAAATTGAGCAAGTGGTTAAATTAATCCGTTCCAAAGGGGTGGGCATCTATTTTATCACCCAGAGCCCCAAAGACATCCCCGACGGCGTGCTGGCCCAACTGGGCAACAAAGTGCAGCATGCCCTGCATGCATACACGCCCTCAGAGCAGAAAGGGGCCAAGGCCGCCGCGCAGTCTTTCCGGGTGAACCCCGATTTTGACACTTATGACACACTGATCAACCTGGGAATCGGAGAGGCTCTGGTGAGCGTACTGGATGAGTCCGGCGTGCCCACAGTGGTCCAGAAATGTGATATTCTGCCGCCGCAGAGTCAGATGGGGGCGCTGGACGACACCGAGAGAGAGCGACAGATCAAAAACAATATTCTGTATACCAAATATAACGACTATTTTGACAGGGATTCCGCCTACGAGTTTCTGGAGCGCCTGCACATTGCCAACGCGGAAGCCGCCGAAAAGGCCAAACAGGCTGCCGCTGAGGAAAAACAGAGGCTGAAAGAGGAAGCTGCCGCCGAGAAGGCTCGGCAGAAGGAACTTGCCGCCGCCCAGAGGGAAGAGGAGCGCAGGCAGGCCGCCGGACAGAGAGCTGTCAAATCCGCCGCCAAAAGCGTAGCCAACAGCGCCGCTGGTACCGTGGGCCGGGAATTGGGCAACGCCATCGGCAAGACCGTGGGCGGGTCCTTTGGCAAAAAACTGGGAGGAAACGTGGGTGCCGCTCTGGGCCGGGGCCTTATAGGCACGCTGTTTGGCCGGTAAAGCCAGCAATTCTCTGACAATAGCTCCCACGCTCCGCAAGTAATTTATTGTCACAAGTGATAGCACAAAACAACAGGCTGCCGGGATTTCCCGGCAGCCTTTATAAGAGTTATGAACCGCGCTCCTGACTGCGTCAAGACCCGTCCGCTTCCCATTCCCGAATCAGTCTGGCCGCCTCCAGATATGCTTCTCTCCTGCCATTTTGCAGATATTCCGCAAGTTCCGCTTCCATAGAGAGCCAGATCCGCGAAAGCTGCGGGTGAAACAGGCTTCCCGCTCCCTGCCTGACCTGTTCCATCACTTCCCCGGGTGTATAGATGGGCATGGTGTCATGGGTGGCCTGCTCCGTCACGCGACTGGCATAGGCCGCGATGGAGACCATGTCCGTAACAATCTGCACCGGATTTTCCGCCCGGTCATACTCCGCCGGATAGCCGCCGCCACAGTCATAATACACATGATGCCCCCCCGCAATGGGCGCAAAAGGTCGGGTGGAGTCGCAGCGCTCCAATATTCTGACACCTGCCGCCACATGGCGTTTATACATGGCTGCTTCCTCGGCCATCCAGTTCCGTGCGGACATCAGGAGCATCCTGTACAGGCACAGCGCGCCCACATCGTGAAGCATGCCGCCGTCCCAGGCAAATTGCAGCAGTTCCTCCCTTCGTTCTCTCACGTCCTCAGCCGAGGCGCAGGACAATGTTCCCACTAGAAGCTCCGGAGCCAGATCTATCACCTTTCCCATCAGCATCCGTGTCATTTGGGCCGTCATCCTGCTGAACACATAGGCATCGGGATTACGGCAGGCAATGAGTCTGATGATGATATCCTTCTGCTGCATCTCCCCGGGGTATTCCACAAATCCCTGTAGAAAGTTGAGGAGGCTGCGCATCAGCTGGTCATTGAGCTGATTGTTGGGGACCCTGTGCACATAGTCCACCACATTGCGGTTCATATGGCATATGATATCCTTTTTCCCCTCCCTGTACTCCGGATAGCGCTCCAGGTAAACCCCATAGAGAGCGGGCAGAAAAATATTGCCATACATTCCCTCGCTGGTAAAGTCGTCTCTGCCGCAATCCATATATATTTTTTCCAGCTGCGTAAACAGATAGGACAGGGGACGCAAACCGCAGTAATACTGGCTTTCCTGATATATCACCCTCCATCGCATGCCGGGGGCTGTGCCTTTTTTCCGACTGCTCTCCATCTGCCGCTCCCACACATACTCCGCCGACTCCATCACCTCCCGGATCAACTGCCCGTTCGTGTCTCCCCGGCGCAGAAGCCCCATGGCAGTGGAGCGCTCCTGGTGGCTCTTGTACAGGTAGGTATCCCATGGAAGAGAAGGCGTCTTGGCCCGGTATACCGGGTCTTGCAGAATCTGAATGGAACGCCTCAACGCTTTCAACTTTTTTTCACCCTCGGTAAAGATGCTGTAAGACAGAGCCATGTTCCCCATGGAACAATGAATATAGCCCCGGGTTTCCGGGTCCTGGATCTCATCATATATTTTGATAAAGGATGCCGCCTCACCAAAAAGCATGCCCATCTTCCAGCTGTAGGTTCGTTCTCCCGTGGAGTCCATATTGTCCTGTAGATAAAAAAGGGCCAACGCCGTATGGTACAGTTCCCGTATCAGCATATCTCTCTTTTCCCAATGTCTGGCGTAGGCAGTCAGGGCATTATGAATCATGTAATGCAGGTACAGGTCCAAATGCCGGACCCCCTCCGCCAGATGAGCCGCAAAGTCTTCCAGATGCCCAATCTCCTCCTCGTCAGCGTATACAATATCATCCAGCACAATAAAGAGATTTGCCCGTAAAAGTTCTGTATTTTCCCGGATAATACCCCGGATTCGCGCTGTCTTTTCTTTGTGATCCGCCATAAAAGCATTCACATCCTCCCACCGCTCCCCCGAAATATCAGACAAGGCCATGACTTTCCTGGCATTTTCAATGTACTGCTCCTGATAGGGTCTCATGCCTGCCCCCTTTCCAGAAACATGCCCATGGTGGAAAATACCTGTTCAATATCAAAAGGCTTGGGCAGATGGGCATTCATCCCGGCGTCCATGGAATTTTTCACATCCTCCACAAAAGCGTTGGCCGTCATGGCTATTATGGGAACCACCTGCGCGTCCTCCCTGTCCATGGCACGGATGGCCCTTGTGGCATCCAGCCCGTTCATCACCGGCATCTGAATATCCATCAGAACCATATCGTAATAGAAAGGCTCCGACTCTCTGAATCTGTCCACCGCCTGCTGCCCGTCCTCGGCTATATCAATCCTGACGCACGACATATGCAGGATCTCCTGTTCGATCTCCCGATTGATCTCGTTGTCCTCCACCAGGAGCAAGCGTTTTGTGCTGAAATCCCACCGCATACCGGCGCCATTTTGCTCTTTTTCGCGCTTTCCTTCCTCCGTAAACGCGTAGAGCGCTGCGGACAGCCTGCTCAAAAACAAGGGCAGCGGTATAAAATCGTCCACACCGGAGCGGGTGTAAAGGTACTCGATCTGGCTCCAGTCACTCTCGGAGAGCAATAAAATCGGAAAGTTCACCCCCATGCGTCTGCGCACGTCCGCCAGAAGCTGCATGATATCCACTCCGGGCACCCTGTCCGCCGTCAAAAACGCATAGTACTCCACATCCTCCAGCAAGGCCTCGTTCAGGAAGGAAACCACATCCATGGCATCCAGCGCCAGATCTCCCTCCATGCCCAGCTTTTCCAACATGTCCTGAATCTGCTCTCCCAGTCCGCCATCCGGAGTCAGAACCAATACCCGTCTGCCCGCCAACACAGCCCCATCCAGGGGACTGTCCGCCACATCAAAAGGAATTTTCAGAGTAAAACAAGTACCCTTCCCGGGGGTGCTTTCCACCTGTATGGTTCCGTCCATCAATTCCACCAGATTTTTGGTGATTGCCATGCCCAGACCGGTTCCCTGAATCTTGTTGGTAGTGGACTTTTCCTCCCTCTCAAAAGGGGTAAACAGCTTTTTCATAAACTCCGGACTCATGCCCATGCCTGTATCCCGCACCCGCAGCGTCATCAGCGCCCGCCCCTGCTGCTCTGTATCCTCCACGGCCAGATAGAGCTCCACATGCCCCCGGGCCGGAGTAAACTTGATCGCGTTGGAGAGAAGATTAATACAGACCTGTTTCCATCTGAGACCGTCCACCAGTATTCTCTCCCTGTCCACAGGCCCCATGTCCAGGCGGAAGTGGAGCTTGCCCGCATCCGCCTGAGGTCTTGCCACCACCAGAACCTCGTGCAGCAAATCCGCAAGATCCGTGGGCTCAGGCTGTAGCAGAATCTTGCCGCTCTCGATCCTGGACATGTCCAACACCTCATTGAGAAGAGACATCATATGGCCGGAGGCAACCTTGATCTTGGTCAGGCACTCCTGGACTTTGCCGGGTAGGTCTTTCTGCATCAGGGCGATATCCGTCATGCCGATAATGGCCCCCATGGGCGTCCGGATATCATGAGACATTTCCGATAGAAAACTGGTCTTGGCCTGGCTGGCCATCACGGCCTCATCCACAGCCCGCCTGTTGTTCTGATAGTGGGTAGTCACGTCATGCAGCATACAGACCCTGTACGCATCCCAGAAAAAAATGATAAGAGAATACACCTTTTTCCCTATATGGCAAAAAAGCGGTGCGCTCTCCGGCAGGGGAGCGCACAACGCCTCTTTAATCATCTCCGGCGGGGTACCATCAGGGCATATCTTAAGCGCGCTGTCATTGCTGTAAACCAGACAACATACCTGATCTTTCCGGGCATAAATCATAACGGGTTTTTCACAATTTCCCCAAACATCCTGCAATCGTTCCTGTTCTATCATCACGCTTCACTCCAATCCTGTCACTGACAGTATAAATCCGGCTCTTTTCTCCGGATCTCTCCTTACTATAGTAACAATTTTTGAAGCATTTGTCCAGCTTATCAGGACATTAGCGTACTGACACATTTACTTTCAGCTAAATGTGTCAGTAAACTAGAGTTCAGAACGTCTCCGCAGCGCCTCCCACTGCCTGTTCACCTCCGTCTGGAACCGGGCCAGCAAGTCCTCCCTGCCCGGCTTGAAGAGATGCTTGAACCGCTTCTGGGGCCGTAGAAAATCCTCTATGGGAAGTTTCTTTTTTGGTATGTAGTTCAACATCCATTTGCCGTCTATGACTTCATATAGCGGCCAGTAGCAGGTGTCCACAGCCAGCTTGCAGATAGTCATCAGTTCGGAAGGGTCATATCCCCATCCCCTGGGACAGGGCGACATTACGTTCAGGAAGGCCGCGCCCGGAGTGTAGATGGCGCGCTCCGCCTTGGTGTGAAGATCCTTGAAATTGCCGGTAAAAGTGGTCTGCGCCGCATAGGGAATGTGGTGCTCGGCCATGATGGCAGTCAGATCCTTGCGCACCTGTATCTTGCCGTCACTGACCTTTCCCGCCGGAGTGGTAGTGGTATCCGCATACTGAGGGGTGGCGGAGGAACGCTGGGTTCCCGTGTTCATATAAGCCCCGTTGTCATAGCACACATACACCATATCGTGTCCCCGCTCCATGGCGCCGGATAGAGACTGGAAGCCGATATCATAGGTACCGCCGTCGCCTCCAAAAGTGATGAACTTGTACGTATCGTTAATCTTGCCTTTCTTTTTCAGTACCCGATAGGCAGTCTCCACCCCCGACAGGGTAGCCCCCGCATTCTCAAAGGCATTATGGATATAGCTGTCCTCGTAGGCCGTAAAGGGATACATGAAGCTGGATACCTCCAGGCATCCGGTGGCGTTGCCCACCACTGCTCTGTCCCCGGGACGCAGCGCGCGCAGTACCGCCCGTACCGTCACTGTACCGCCGCATCCGGCGCACATTCTATGTCCGGGAGCCAGACGCTCCTCCCTGCTCATGACCTCTTTAAAATTATATGTATTTTCCATTGTTTCCTCCGATTTAGAGTCCCGCTTTGTCCCCCTCCAGTGCCTTCCACACAGAGCCATTTCCGGCCGCTCGTGGCGTCCGCAAATTCTCTGGGCTCTGGAGGGCGACACGCTGTTTTGAGTCCCGCTTTGTCCCCCTCCAGTGCCTTCCACACAGAGTCATTTCCGGCCGCT
>CANSPM010000076.1 GCA_947648875.1 uncultured Lachnospiraceae bacterium | reverse complement strand
TCCTGTCGGGACGCCCAACGCGGACTGATAGGAAGCATCCGGTCTGTGTGCTTGCAGGGAATTTGCGGAACTCAAATAAAGAAAGGAATTATCTGCGTATGAGTTACACTTCCCGCCTTACCCACGCTTTTCATAACGCCCCCGTTCTTCCGCTGGGTCCTTGCAGCCGCTATGTACTGATCAGCGACTGTCATCGAGGAAGCGGCACCTGGGGCGATAACTTTTTAAAAAACCAGAATCTCTATTTTACAGCCTTAAAACACTATTACGCCCAAGGATACACCTACATCGAGTTGGGGGATGGAGATGAATTATGGGAGAACAGACGCATGAGCCAGATTATTGAGATCCACAGCAACGTTTTCTGGCTCCTCTCTATGTTTTACCGTCAGGGGCGACTTTATCTGCTGTATGGGAACCACGACATGGAAAAAAAGAGACCTGGCTATTCCGACCAGGTCTGTAATTCCTATTTCTGTACGGATTCCCAATGCCATCAGTCCCTTTTCCCCGGACTCACCTTTTATGAAGGCGTCATTCTGGAGCAGCGCGGAGAGGGGCAACGCCTTTACCTCACCCACGGGCACCAGGCGGACCCCCTCAACTCCACTTTCTGGCGGCTGGCACGCTTTCTTGTGCGGTATTTTTGGCAGCCTCTGGAGCATTTTGGGGTCCTCGACCCCACTAGCGCCGCCAAAAACTACACCCATAAGGATACAGTGGAACAGCGCCTCACCGACTACGCCAGAAAAACCGGGCACATTCTGATCACGGGACACACCCACCGTCCCAGACTCAGTGCGGACGCCCCCTATTTCAACACCGGCAGCTGCGTCCATCCCCGCTGTATCACCTGCCTGGAGATTGTGGGAGACAAGGTCACTCTGGTAAAATGGGCCTGCGATACCAGAAGAGACAACACACTCTATGTAAACAGAGAGATATTGTCCCAAATCAGACTGTAAATCAGACCCTGGCATCTATGCCGCCGCCCTCCGGCATCGGAGGAACCTGTGCAGTCTCCACCGGCATCTCCATACCGCTCAGTTCCAGTGACACGCCGGCCCCGCCGTCCCAGCCAAGGCCCGCGCCGCTGTCACTGCTGCCTGCTGTAGCGCCGGAATCTCCCCCAAATCCGCTTCCCTGCTGCTTCTCCTGGGCCAGCTTATAGAAAAGCGCTTTCAGATATGCCATATCCGCCTCCATAATCTCCCTCTGTTCATCCAGTCGATGCTTTTTCTTCAGTTCTTCCAGATCCTTGGGGTCCAAATCTCCGGAAACGCCACCGCCCAAAGCATCCGAGAGTTCATCCATCTTGGACAGCTCCGCCATCTCCTGTTCAAATTCCCTCTGGGCCTGCTCCATCTCCCGCATCATCCGCTGGATCTCCTGCTGCCGCTTTTCCAGCATGGCTTCCTGCTTTTCACGGTCGGATTCCGAGACCTCCTCCCCCTCTTCCTCCTGCCTTGTCTGAATCGCTTCGCATTCCTCCTCCAGCTCTCCAAAGCAGGGACCGCCACGTTTTGCCGTCTCCTCCTCCTGCAAATGACGCATTCTTTTTCTGGCAATGCGTTCCATCTTCTCCGCATGAATAATCGCGCTTTCCAGTTCTTTGTCGTCATATTCCCCGCTCTTGAGACGTTGCCTGAGAAGAGCAACCTTTCCTCTGGCGCGCACCGCCACCTGCCGGGCACTGCCGGAAGTCTTAGTCTGAAGGATCATGGCCGAAATCTCTTTGAAATTATAATTCAGTTGTTTGGACTTTTTCTGAACTGTTTTTGTAACAGATATGGTTCCCACATACGTTCCGTCCATCCGGCGTAAAATGGTTCGAACAGTCACATTATTTCCACTTTTTATCACTTCTCTGGTACAACCAGAAACCGTGCCGCAAGGCGTTTTTCCTGGGGACACCTTATCCCTGGATACCTTACTGTCCGATACTTTCCCATATCCCGACGCGATACCTATTCCCATAGCTTCCCCCTGCTAAATTTCTGTCTCACATTTGACTTTCCAATAATAACTCTTAATTCATATATCGGATTACATGCGTAAATAGTTAATCCTCCTCGTTACCATTTTGCGGTCGTACCTAAAGTTTGCGTTAAGATCTCCGGACATGAATGAACCCGGATCAGGGGAAAACTCCTAATTGCGTTTAAAACAGCCCGCACAAGAATATGGAGTGCCTATTTGATCCGGAAGAAATAGAAAATACACCAATCTTCTAACAAGCGGCAGACTAAACGTCTGCCTTACCTACATCACAGGCAGGCACAGAAACGCTTCAAAGGGCTCATGGAGGGCAGGAAACAGGAAGGAACATGATAGGAGAGATATTCTCATATTCCAAGATATCTAAACACCAAAATAGAAAAATGCCGAAAAAAACATTCATAGACTTGCATTTTTGAACATTGTTCAGTATAATGCACTTGAACGATGTTCAAGGAGACCAGCTATGGACAAAAATGCCAATGTAAAAAATCGCATAATTGCAGCAACAACCGAATTGATTGAACAGCACAACGGCAACATGAAAGTCATTACGGCTCGAATGATTGCGGCGAAAGCAGATGTAGGATTAGGTTTAATCAACTATCATTTTGGAAGTAAAGAAAATTTGATAACGGAATGTGTGCAGTGTATTATTGGAAAAGTAGTTACAAAATTTCAGATGACGAAGGAATATAAAACTGCTAAAGAGCGCTTAACGGCTTGTGCTACTTATGTTTTTGATTTTCTATTTGACAATCCTGCAATTTCCCGCGTTTCTATTTTGGGAGATTTCCATAATTATACTGAAAATAGCAACTCTGTACTTACTCAAC
This sequence comes from uncultured Lachnospiraceae bacterium, assembly GCA_947648875.1. Lineage (GTDB taxonomy): Bacteria > Bacillota > Clostridia > Lachnospirales > Lachnospiraceae > Acetatifactor. Next base: position 10,168 of record CANSPM010000076.1, on the reverse strand, counting down.
AGGGCTTTTTGCTGTCTTTGAAAAATTCAATGTCCAATGAGGATAAATCCATGTTTGTATTTATTCTTACTACAGCAATGCAGACAGCATTTTTAGGAAGTGAAACAGTCAAACAATTACTTGGATATGATTTTACAAAACCCGGCGATAGAGCCGCATATATCAATAAATTGGTCCATATTCTTTTTAAAGGGATGGTACAGATTGGTGAATAAGAAAATAGGAGTATATGGCTCTGCTGTTAATGTTATTGCGGTAATCTGCTTTGCCCTGTCTATGTTATTTGGATTTGATTATGGCAGTTACTTTTCTTCAATGTTCATTGCGTTCAGTTTCGTCCCAATGATGTGCGGATATGCTTATTTTTCCGAAAAGGGAGCAAAATTAGCGGGCTATGTTTCAGTGGCTTTTTCGGCCATATACACAACCATCATATGTTTAGTTTATTTTGCACAGCTAACGACGGTCCAACAAAATGAACTGACAGAGCAAGCTGCCATACTTCTTGATTTTCAGAAATGCGGATTGTTGTTCAACTATGACCTGCTGGGCTATGCTGTAATGTCATTGGCTACATTATTCGCGGGTTTGACAGTGCCTCCACAGACGAAAGCAGACCGATGGTTGAAATATCTGCTCATGCTACATGGAGTGTTTTTCATATCTTGTCTGATTTTTCCCATGCTTGGATTATTCACAACGAATAGTCCAACATGGATAGGCGTAGCCGTATTGGAATTTTGGTGTATATATTTTTGCCCTGTCAGTATTTTATCGTATATACATTTTTCTAAGTGCAAGGGATAAAGTTTACAAGGAAAAAATAAAATGAATATTCTGCCCTGTCTGCGGAAATGAGAGGTTATAATTATGGCAATGTGGAATCCGTGGCGTGGCTGCCACAAACATAGCGAGGGATGCAAATACTGTTACATTCATAAAGGTGACTATAAGCGTGGGATTGATACGAACAATATTGTAAAGACGGATAACTTCTATGCTCCTATCGCTAAAAATAAATTGGGAACATACAAAATCAAATCCGGACAGACCGTATATCTCTGCTTCTCCACGGATTTTCTGGTTGAGGATGCCGATGAATGGCGCTCTGCATGTTGGCGGATGATCCGGGAGCGTTTTGACCTGCATTTTCTTTTCTTGACAAAGCGTATTGAGCGGTTTATGGATTGTATCCCAGCGGACTGGAACGATGGATACGATAACGTTACGGTTGGCTGCACAGTAGAAAATCAGGACAGGGCCGATTACAGGCTTTCCATTTTTAATCAACTGCCCATCAAACATAAAAATATCATCTGTCAGCCCTTGCTTGAGGAAATAAACCTTACCGCCTATCTTGATAATGTTGAATTAGTCGTAGTCGGCGGCGAATCAGACAGAAACGCCAGACCGCTTGACTATGCGTGGGTACTTTCCATACGGGAGCAATGTATCGCCCGCAAAGTACATTTTGCGTTTCGGCAGTGTGGGACACATTTTATCAAGGACGGAAAAAGCTATACTCTATCTACTCGTGACTTATGCAGCCAGGCCAGAAAAGCAAATATCAATTATTGAGTAACCACCTCTCTTTTTTGTGCAAGGATAGAGAGGAAAAGTCTGAAAATATACCTTATAATAATAAAATAGATTTATGTCCATAAAGCACAATATGAACGGATCGGGAAGCGTCTTATGGAATGGGCCAATTCAGACCCTCAGAACGCACAATATGAGGTATGGATATTTGAATCAAAGAAAAAGGATAAGGGAGGGACTTATGGACGAGAAATATAATATGTTTATGGAGACAGTTGATGAGCGTTTTCGTAGCTTTGTAAACCAAATCAACGAGCATCTGACAGGAAACGGCTGTAAGTGCGACATTAAATTGCAAAAAAGCGGCTATGTTGTGTCCTATGTGTTAAACCGCCGCAAAAGGACTTTGGCAACATTCGTGTCTCGAAAATCGGGAATGAAGCTCCGCATTTATCCCGAACATATACAGGAATACCAGAGCTTTCTGGACACACTGCCCGAAAAGGTAAAAAAAGAAATAAAGAAATCGTCCGTCTGTAAACGGCTTGTCAATCCTGATGACTGTAATTCGAAATGTGCAATGGGATTTACCTTTGTGTTGGACGGTGTGCAGTATCAGAAATGCCGTTACATGGCGTTTCAGCCTACATTGAATGAGGAAAATAATCCATATATAAAGCAGTTTTTAGAGAAAGAATTGCCGGCAGGCGCTGATCCGGAGTGAGCAGGATGCTATTACAGACTGGGCGATATTCTATTATCAAAGGAGGAACTGGCAACGCAAAAAGCAGATTATAAAAATTGTCATCGAAATGCCGGAAGATGATTGGTTATAGGGTATTTATTGTCAAGAGCCTGTATATCGCAAGGACATCGTAGCAAAACAGGCAAAGAAAATCTATGAGCACTATAAATCTTGACATAGGGTGTCAGTATATGTGTGATATTATTTGCCTGTAAATTCTATTTGAGAAAGCGGGGGCTTACAATGAAACATGAATGGAAAAAACAGGAGAACGAAATATATGGTATAGAAACGAAGCCTTGCGTAATTGATATTCCTGCCTGGAAATATATCATTCTCTCTGGCAGCGGAAATCCTAATGATGAAATCTTTTCAGATAAGGTTGCCGCTCTGTTTTCGATGGCTTACAATATAAAAATGACCTATAAAGCACTTGCCGAAAAAAACAACAAAATAACAGATTATGCCGTATATCCTTTAGAGGGAATATGGAGCATGGATTCTGAAAAAAATATTTGGTAAAAGAAGAATTACAGTACCGCATCATGATACGGCAACCAGATTTTATTACCAGAGAAATGTTTGATAATGCATTAGAGGTAGTTCGGAACAAGAAATACAATCCGTATCTCACAGATGTTTCTTTTGAGACAATCTGCGATGGCAGGTGCATGCAAGTATTGCACAAAGGAGCGTTTGATGATGAGCCCGCGTCATTTGAGATTATGGAAAGATATTGTATGGAACACGGTTATAAGCGTATGGGAAAAGAACACCGTGAAATATATTTGAATAATGCCAACCGTACAGAAAAAGCTAACCTAAAAACAATCTTGAGATACAAAGTTACGGATATGACGTAACACAAATATACTATTATAAAAACAAAAGGGAACTAAATATGAACAAATCAACGAAAAAACAGAAGATCTATTTTTCTCCCCATCGGGTTTAACCCATTATCCATAAAACAAAAAAACTTTAAACGCCCTCGACACTGTCCGCAATTCGTTATATAATATTTCCAGTGAAAATAATCGGAAACATGGAGGTATAACATGGATAAACTATTATTAACCGCATGTCAGAATGGGCAAAAAGGCGTGGTCATGGCATTCCTGAAAAAAGACAACATAAATGTCAACGCCGTGGACGAGTCAGGCTTTTCCCCGCTCCACTATGTCTGCAAGAAGGGTTATAGAGACATCGTAAAACTTCTGATAGGCAAGGACGCAGATGTGAACCAGATTTCCAACACCAGCATCACCCCCCTGCATATGGCTGTACAATCCGGCAACAAAGAAATTATTCAATTGCTCCTGGAAGCGGGAGCCGATCTCAACGCCACAGACAAGGCAGGCAAAACCGCCCTGATCTATGCCGTGGAGGCCAGAAAGGCCGAGGCCGCAAAATATTTGATACAATTGGGCGCAGACAGTTCTGTTATGGACAACCAGAATCACACCGCCCTGGATTACGCCAATGCGCTGGGGCTGATCCAGCTGGTAGATAGTCTCTCCAAAGACAATTCCGGTAATGTCGACGCCTTTGGTAATACACCGCTCCACCAGGCCTGCATAGCCGGACAGGGAGAAGTGGTAAAAACAATGCTGGCCAGGGGAGACATAGATATCAATGCCCGCAATGACGAAAAACTGACCCCACTCTTCATCGCCGTCATGAGGGATAATCTTTTGATCGCGGATCTCTTGCTGGATGCCGGGGCAGATCCCAATATCAGCGGCGATGACGGCAACTCCCCCCTGCACATTGCGGCGGAAAATGAAAACGAACATTTAGTAAAAAAACTTCTGGCACACACGGCCAGAATTGACGAACGCAACGAAGACGGCGAGACCGCGCTGATCATCGCCGCCCGGCGCGGAAATAACTATATGGTGGGAAACCTCTTGGACAACGGCGCCGATGTCACCTATGTAGATGCCATGGAGCATACCGCCCTGTACTACGCCACTGAAGGCGGCTACAATGATATCGTGGAAAAATTACTGATCGCTGGAGCCGAAAATTAAAAGCGCGGGCTGCCGGATCACAAAAATCCGGCAGCCGCTGACTGCTCAATTCCAAAGTTCTTTCCATTTGTCGGGCAGTTCATCCCTGTAAACTTCCTCGTTTCCCGCCTCGTCTCTAACTGTATATTCAATGGAGTTATCTTCCATAAATTTCTCCTCCAAAGATCCGATGCATACAAAGCGGCCGTCTCTATAACGATAAGCATTTTGAAAATAATCCCCATATCCGCCTCTCGAAAAATCATAGATGGTCCGGATGTCTGCCGCTCTGCTTGGAACATCCGGAAAAATCCCCGCCACATGATATTCTCCTTCTCCATCCCTGACATAAATGCTTGTGCTCCGCCCTCCCCAGTTTGCCGGCATACCCCATATGTTTGCGATATCAGGATTGTTATCAAAGTTGTAATCGTCAATTACCATCACTTCGTGCCAGTCACACGATCCCGTATCCAAATCAAAGTTTTCCCATGATGTGCCGTCTTTCATCATGACCGCCTCCCAGGTTCCTTTGCACCGCCATCCCCCGTCCTGCTCTATTTGAAAAGCAATAGAAAAAGCAAAAGAATAAAAATGCCCATCTTCGGATTCCCAGGTGCAGAGTTGTCTTTTCTCATAATAGTTTTCTTCCAGTTCCGCATAAAAACAGTCATCATAGCCATGATTCAACCTCTTTTCCACATAGGCTTCCCATGTCCTGCTCCCCCCATCCGCCTGTCTCTCCCACACAGAATAATGCAATACCTGCATATATTCATCCAGCTCTTCCTTTCGCCCCAGCCCTTTATAGACAATCTCATATGATACACCCGGACTGGCAATTTCCAGATACTCCGAGATTCTGCGTTTCCCCTCCTCCACACAGGAATGAAAACCGGGCATCTGTGCCGCCTGGGCATTATTAGTCCAAAAATAACGATCTCTACAACCGTATATATGTCCATCCATATTTATATAGATCTGTGCTCTCGGTTGCGGCTGGTCCGGCAGAAAAAAGCCATACTGCCTGTACTCATGCCCCTCAATATCATCATATACTATGTTGGAAATAACTTTTATTTCCTCCTCCCGATAATTTTCAAAATAAAGTTCTCCCTGCTGATCCAACATCCTCTGCGCTGCTTCTACGACATTCAGACCTTCCTCTTTCCTCATAGCGCAGGCAATGTCTATGCCATTCCACTCGCCCTGTGTATATGCGACATCCAAACTCTCCTCGCTGTGTATTTCCAAATACCTATGCAGAGCCTTCCAAAAATCTTCTATTGTCTCTGGATATCCGTGGGGGCTGTGCATCTGCGCAGCGGTACAGTATTCCCCGGATACTGAAATCATTGGGGAAACTACATGCCCCCCACGCCCCCCCTGTGTCTTCGAAACATGCGCTATAATCGAAATCTCCCGCGCAGCAGTTCCGGCGCAAACCGTTATGCCAGCCAGCACAGATATACAGACTAAAGCCTGCGCCACCCTGTTTATTATGCTTCCCACAATCATTTAATATCACCTCAAACCTGTATTTATTTCCTCCTCGGCTTACTTTCAATTTCGTCATCTCTTTTGTAGTATATCCCAATGCGGATATTTTTCTGCAACCCCTTCACCAATATGTTCACCCTGTATTCGAAACATATCCGCCCACTTTCAACTGCTTACCACGGAAGGTCTTTAAATCGAAAACAGCCGACTGCTTCTCAAAACGGAAAGCAGTCGGCTGTCGAAGCAAAAGAATCTATGCGCCGCAAGTGTTCTTTTGTCATTTTCTTAATATTTTAAATGAATTCATCAGGTTTTTCAACAGGCCTGCCTGAGATGATAATTCTTCACTGGCAGCAGCGCACTGCTCACTGGTAGCGGAATTTGTCTGTACCACAATAGAGATCTGCTCCACTCCCCCGGTAACCTGAGAGATAGCCTCATGCTGCCTCTCCACAGCTTCCACAACAAATACCATCCCACTGGTTACCTTGCTGGCCAGCTGACCTGTCAGATCCAGAGACTCTGTCACTTTCTCCACAACTTTTCCACCTTCTGTAATGGCGGCAATGGAGTCCACTATCAGCTCCTTGGTAGCCTTGGCCGCCTCGTCAGACTTGGATGCCAGACTTCTCACTTCCCCGGCCACCACGGCAAAGCCTTTTCCTGCCTCACCGGCCCTCGCGGCCTCCACTGCTGCGTTCAGAGCCAGGATATTGATCTGGAACGCAATGTTCTCAATAGTGGCGATGATGGTACTGATTTGCTTTGAAGATACGGATATATTCTTCATCGCCTCATTCAGTTCCTTTACATAATCCACACTGATGCCCAACTGGGCACCCGCCTGATTAACATAGTTGCCCACCTCCGCCGCAGCCTCGGAAGTCTGTCTCGCGCTCTCCGAAATGTTGGAAATAGTGGCAGAAATCTGTTCTACGGCACTGGCCTGCTCAGTCGCGCCCTGCGCAAGCGCCTGCGCGCTACAGGCCACTTGACTGGACCCTGTGGACACCTGTCCGGCACTTTTAGCGACCTGTCCCATGGTATTGTTCAGAGCGTCCAGTATGCTGTCCAGAGATTTCTTGATAGACAGGAAGTCACCCGTATAATCCTGAACCGTTCCCTGCGTCAGATCACTGTTTGCAATAGAACCAAGTATACCGCTTATCTCACCTATGTATGCTTTCAGACTGCGTATAGTCCCCTCAAAGATTCTGCCCAGCTCACCGATTTCATCGTTGGAACGAGAACTCACCCGAATCTCTCTGCCGCTGGCCAGCCCCAAGTCACCCTCCTCCAGACGCTGGGCCACCTGAGTGATCTCTCCCAGAGGCAGTATAATCCGTTTTCTCAGATAAATAGCCAGCAACATGACGCTGATTAGAATAATGATGACATTTGTAATCACAGAATACTGTATCACATGAGCCCTCTCCAGCTTGGCCTCGGCCCTGGATATACCGGAAAAGATCAAACCGTTGACCTGTCCGTCACTTCCCCTTGTGGGGACATAGGAACACAGGAAAGTAACCCCATTGAGACTCGCCTCACCCACATAAGACTTTCCCTGCTTCAGCACAATCTCAACAAGTTCCGGCGCCAGCTTGGTGCCCACCACCCTCTGTCCGTTCTGTACCACAGTGCTGTATACCCGGGTATCTCCCTCAAAAATTGTAAACTCACAGCCCATGTTGGCTTTCAAATCATCCAACAGTTCATTCATATCCTGTGGTGAATCTTCTGACATCTGAGCAAGTTCCCGGGCCAGCATGTTTGTGCCGTTCGTACAGCGTACTGTCTGCATCCTCGTGACCAGTGAAGTGAACATATTGACACAGATCACCACAGCCACAGTGACCGATATCGCCTCCAGAATAGCCACAATGCACCCTACTTTCAGGCCGATGCTCAGGTATTTCTTTCTCTTTTCGCCGTTTTGCGTTTGGACCTTTTCCATCCTTGGTTCCCCCGTTATTCAAAATGATATCTGTGACGCAAAATGTGTCACACGTTACATTATAGCATATACTCCGGTTTCTTGGAATCCCATATTTTGTATTTTTTTCAAATCATTTTTTTCTTTTGTATCTGGGCAGATCTGCTATGGCTTTCAGGTCATTGCCATTGTCCTCCTTCCACATCTGTCCCAGGATATAAATCCCCGACATCGCAAAGCCAGACCAAATCAGGACTCCATTCCATCCAAAGCAGCTATTTCGTTTTTCCGAACTCCATCCCCCAATGCTATGCGTTCAATATGGCCTGTGCGCCCTGTACCTGTCTGGCCGCCGTTTTGTCCCCTGGATTGCAAGGCGGCCATAAGCCGGGAAAATCAATGCGTGCTGCCAAACTACGCTTTGCATACAGGCATTTTAAGCGTTCTTGGATTGTTAAAGCCCCCTCTTCCTCTCCTTTGCTTGCGTAAAACTATTTTTTATGGGCTTTCACCAGTAACATCATTGGACGGCGTAATTCGTCTTTCATTCCCGGAATACTCATCATTTCTTTGGACGGCTCCGCTTCCACCACGGCCTCAAGTTCAAAACCGTTATGCAACAGTCCCATCAAGATCTGTGTGAGAGTGTGATGCTGTTTTACTATATCCAGCCCTAAAAAGTGTGTATTTCGCTCTCCCGAAATGAAATAGTTGTCAACCGGCCAGTATTGGGGAGCCCCCTCTTCCGTATAAATCCAATCCTGTCCGACTCCCGCAGTAAAAACCGGATGTTCCATGTTAAAAAGAAATACTCCGCCCTTCTTCAAGGTTCTATGTACCATTTGAAATATATTCTCAATATCCTCAATATAGTGCAGAGCCAGATTAGATACGACGCAATCCCACATGCTTTCCGGGTACTCATATTTCTCTATTCCGCAGACACGATACTCAATCTGTTTTTTTGTGTTTCGCTTTTTGCCTCTTCCAGCATTTTTTTGCTCAAATTAATCCCCAATACCTGTACTGCTCCCTGTTCTGCCGCGAAGGAACAATGCCAGCCATAACCGCACCCCAAATCAAGGACCGTTTTTCCTTGAAGTGGAGGAAATAAGGGCCTTAACAGGTGCCATTCTCCGGCAGCGCTTAACCCCTCTCTGCTGCGGGGCATTTTCCCGTATTCTTTAAAAAACGTATCATTATCATATGCATTATTCATGATCAATGGTCCTCCTGCTCCGATTTGTCCTTTAAACCGCTGCTATTATAGCATAATTCCAAGGGTATGGATATGGTAATTTTACTTCTTCCACCTGATAATCCTTTCTGCCCCACATCCGAAGCGGCCGGACATATAGAAACTCGAAACGGCAGTGCAGCCCTTGTAACCGGGCTATACCGCCTAATCTGAAATGACTCCCTTGTAGCTAGAAAACCTTTACTTATTTTAACCACTCAATTTAGCATTGCAAAAGTCAGATGCTCTGAGTTCGTAATCAATCGAAGTCTGTAGTTCTCCTAACTGATTTTTCCATGAATTTTCCTTTATGGCAATTTTTTTGAAACCCAACAATTCATAGACATGTTGCGCCCTTGTATTCTTTAGATTGGTATCTAAAAAAATAAGTTCATAACCCATGCTGAACAGTTTCTCGATAAGCATACTTAATATTACTCGTCCCAGACCTTTCCCTTGGAAATCGGAATTACAGATTTTGATTCCTATCTCGACCTTTTTGCCTTCATAAACATAGAAGCTCATTTCACCGATGGATGTTTCTCTATATTCAATAATAAGTCGTCTTCTTGTGTCATCACTATCATTAGAAATCTGCTCTTTAATCTTTTCAGCTGTTGTTCCAAGTCCATTAGGAAACCCTGCATGAGCCATAACACTCCCGTCATTCCACCAAGTTGCAAGCTGCTTGCAATCCTTTTCCTCTGCGTTTCTAATACACAAATCATTATAGATTATTTTCATTTTATTTCCTCCGCAATTTTAATATTGGAACATTATTTAATATGTATTCTCCAGCAACATAACATATTATTTTTCATAAAGAATCCGTCCTCTCATTTATATATTTATTACAACGCTCATTCATAAGCGTTGAATAGCTCCTGAAAGTTTTTATATTTGGATTATAGCAACGCTTAACAAGGGCACACAGGCCATAGTATAAAGTGCAGAGAGAAAGATTTTCAGATTTTCCACTCAAACGAAACGCGGTCGCTGGTGGCCTGGACCTGGGAGAGAATGATGTCCGTCACCTGCCGTCGGTCGTCAAAGTCAATCGTGTTCCAGTTCTCCAGATGGGCAGACAGAAACTCAATTTTCTGTGGAGAGATTGTTTCCGCGTTCAGTGCCGCGATTTCCTTTATCAGCCGTTGACGGCTGGCGTCCAGTTCCTCGATTTTCCCGTTGGCATAGGACAG
>CANSPM010000075.1 GCA_947648875.1 uncultured Lachnospiraceae bacterium | reverse complement strand
TGCCGTATCCCCCTGCTGTTCAGGAACCTCTCAAATGATTGGCTTGTATACTGGCATCCCAAGTCGCTGTGGGGTATGATCCCCTTTGTCTCCCTGACATTCAGACAGGCGTTCTTAACAGCTTCTATCGCCAGTTCTGTGCTCATGGATGTTCCATACGCATACCCGATGATCTTACGGCTGCACAAGTCCATTACCGAAGCAAGATAGGTCCATCCCTCTTTTTGTACTTCTTTACCTGTCATACCCATGTCTCCTTTCCATGTTTTTTCTCCATAACGCAAAAAGAGGATATTTTCTAAATTTCTTTAGAAAATATCCTCTAAGTAGTGCTTATCTTTTAATTTTGCTTTTCAATAAGATTGTATATCCTTGTACACTCTTTGTTATGACTATTGCTTTTGATGGTCAAAATAATGGTCAGATGACCATCCTACACCCTTCAAACCCGCATAAATACTGATTTTTTAGGTTGTACTTCGCATTGTCGGGAACAACAGCACATCCCGGATGGCCGGGCTGTCCGTGAGCAGCATCACCAGCCGGTCGATGCCGTAACCGATCCCACCAGTGGGGGGCATACCAATCTCCAGGGCATTCAAGAAGTCCTCATCCGTGTGGTTGGCCTCCTCGTCCCCGGCGGCGAAAGCCGCGTCCTGAGCTGCAAAGCGCTCCCTCTGATCCAGCGGGTCATTTAACTCGGAATAGGCGTTGCACATCTCCCATGTGTTGATAAAAAGTTCAAACCGCTCCACCTTCTCCGGATCATCCGGCTTTTTCTTGGTCAGCGGAGAAATGGCCAAAGGGTGGTCCATCACAAACGTGGGCTGCACCAGATTCTTTTCACAGTACTCCTCAAAGAACAGATTAATGATATCGCCCTTCGTGTGGCGAGCCTCATAGGCGATATGATGCTGGTCCGCAAGCGCCTTGGCCGCCTCATCCCCCTCCACTGCGTCAAAGTCCACTCCCGCATACTTCTTGATGCAGTCATTCATGGTGATACGCTCAAAGGGCTTCCCAAAGTCAATCTCCATGCCATTGTAAGAGATAATGGTGGTGCCGCACACTGTCTGTGCCAGATAGCGGAACATGCTCTCCGTAAGTTCCATCATACCCTCATAGTCCGTGTAAGCCTGATACAGTTCCATCAGGGTAAACTCCGGGTTGTGGCGGGTATCCACACCCTCGTTGCGGAACACACGTCCGATTTCATAGACACGCTCCAGACCGCCCACAATCAGCCTTTTCAGATACAGTTCCAAAGAAATGCGCAGCTTCACATCCTCATCCAGAGCATTGTAATGCGTCTCAAAGGGCCGGGCCGCCGCACCGCCCGCATTGGACACCAGCATGGGGGTCTCCACCTCCATGAAACCTCTGCCGTCCAGGAAATTGCGGATCTCCTTGATGATTCGGGAACGCCTGATAAAGGTATCCTTCACCTCGGGATTCATGATCAGATCCGTGTATCTCTGGCGGTAGCGAATATCCGTATTGGTCAGTCCATGGTACTTCTCCGGCAGAATCTGCAGACTCTTGGTTAGCAGCGTCACACAAACGGCGTGTACCGATATCTCTCCCGTCTTGGTGGTAAATACCTCACCCTCAATGCCCACGATATCGCCCACATCATACTTTTTAAAGTCCGCGTAAGCCTCCTCACCAATACTGTCACGGGCCACATAGCACTGAATATTGCCGGGCAAATCCTGAATATTGCAAAAAGAAGCCTTGCCCATGATGCGCTTGGACATCACGCGCCCCGCGATGCGCACGGTCTTGCCTTCCAGCTCCCCATAATGCTCCTTGATCTCCACGCTGTGATGCGTTACATCATATTTGGTGATCTGAAAAGGGTCCTTGCCCGCCTCCTGTAGATTGGCCAGCTTTTCTCTTCTCACCTTCAACAACTGACCGATATCCTGCTGCTGTTCCTGCTTTGTCTGATTGTTCTGTTCTGCCACTTGTCCGTCTCCTATATTTTCATTCTGCCGCCGTGTTCCTGATACTGCATCCAAATGATACGGCTACCTTTTTACAGTCAGCCATATTCCATGTGTCCATCCTGGCCATTCCCACTGATGGATATGGCCTGCCCGGCGCTCTTCTGCGGTTGCCTGCAAAACGGCTGCTTCTCCTGTCAGTTACTCCTTTGAATCTCCAGCACCTTGTAAGCAAATGTGCCTGCCTGGGTCTCCACCTCCACAGTGTCTCCGATCTTTCTGCCAAGGAGCGCCTTGCCCACGGGGCTCTCGTTGGAAATTTTTCCTTTCAGACTGTTGGCCTCGGTGGAACCCACAATTTTATACTCCAATTCCTCACTGAACTCAATATCCAGGAGCTTAACGCGGCAGCCGATGCTGATCTTGTCCAGATCCACCTCTTCCTCGACCACTACCTCCGCGTTCTTCAAAATTTTCTCCAATTCCTCAATGCGGGCCTCGATATCTCTCTGCTCGTCCTTGGCGGCATCGTACTCGGCATTCTCGGACAGGTCTCCCTGTTCTCTTGCCTCCTTGATCTTCTGCGCTACTTCCTGACGTTTCACCACTTTCAGCTCATGAAGTTCTTCCTCGTACTTTTTCAGACCCTCATAGGTCAGAATGTTCTTCTTTTCCTGCATTCTACAATACCCTTCCTTCTTTTATTTATAGCAACACTCTGTCTTCCCATTTAGCAACCCGTATTATACTGAATTTTCCATGTAGTGTCAAGTACCACTTGCTGTAACCAGATCCCTCCACAAAGTCTTCATGGAAACATATTGCACCCCCAGGGGCCGGTCCTCCAGCAAATGCCTCTTCTCCTCCTTGGCCCCCATGTCCCACCACATACTGCCCGGCTTAAGACCTGTCACATTCACATCCTCCGCATCAGTGAAATCCAGCACCAGGCAGGGCATCCCATAGCTGCGAAGATACTGGCCAAGCCCCGGGTAGGAAGTCCTTCTCCCAGTCGCCTTCCCATTCTCCTGCGTTCCCTCTCCCACCGCTTCCTGTGCCTGGTTCCCCAGTATTCGCCACTGTGTCACCAACCCGTACTCTTCGAAAATCCACTCCCGGATATCCTCCATACCTCGGGGCTCATAATCCAGATAGAAGTCAATACCTCTGGCCCTTCTGGCCAGTTCAGGCAGCCAGACAGCCATACCCGGATCATACCCCAGCACCAGAATCTGAGAAAACTGCCGCCAGCCTTCCACATTGTCAAACAGAAACTGTAACTGTTCAGGCTCCCCATATTGGTCATAGACAGGAACCCGCCATACCCGCAGCCATTCTGCGGCCATACCATGCCTTTGCAGATATCCCTGAAAACTCCTGTCCCATACCTGGTAATCCGGAAAATATCTGTGCAGTTCCCGCAGACTTGCCCCCTCCCCACATATCGCTGACCGTCCTGCTCCATTGCACTGTCCGGATTGAGTTCGTTCCCTTTTTGCACTTTTCTCCCCATAGTTCCCGTGGGATTTCCCTGCCATATTAGACATAACAGTTTTCCGGCATTTCTCCTCCGGGCCTTCCCCATTTTTACATACCGCAGACTGTGCCTGCCATATTGGGTCCGCCTGAGATGTAGCGTCCGCCTGCCATATTGGGTCCGCCTGAGATGTAGCGTCCGCCTGCCATGTTGGGCTCGCCGGAGTTGTTGTGTCCGCCTGGCATATTGGGCCCGCCGGAGCTGTTGCGTCCGCCTGCCATGTTGGGCCCGCCGGAGCTGTTGCGTCCGCCTGCCATATTGCATCCGCCTGAGACAAGCAGGACGCATCCGGGGATTCTTCTGTCCCAAGATACTGGGTGTCTCTGTCCTCTTCGCGTCTGCGCTCCTCCATGCAGCGCTCCTTTATCTTGTCCCATATCACGCCGCACACATGAGAAGGCTGTTCCCAGGCTTCCAGGTAGGCCTCCAGCAGCGTCACCCGACTTAAACGCATCTGTCCCAGCCGCAGGCATTCCACGGCCACCGGCTCCCTGTTTCCTCTGTTTCCTTTTTTTACGATAAGATAAACCACATGTTCCATGCCATAATTTATGTGGTAACCATCCAAAATATACATTCGGAAAATATCCGGCCCGACTTAATATACATTGTCCATTTCGTATTCCTATCCGACATTGCTATTGCCCGCTCATGCATACGCTTTCCATAATATACCTATTCTGTTATCCCTCAGAATCGCTGTCCCCGGGTTCCGCAAATATCTCTTCCAGTCCTGCCAGCAGTTCCTCCATGGTCTCCATAGTATTGATGGTCTGCCGGAAGCGGGCGGAATGGGGATATCCTGCCGTATACCAGGCCAGATGCTTTCGCATCTCCCGCACTGCCGTATATTCCCCCTTGTATTGTAGCTGCATTGCCGCATGGCGGCGCACCAGCTCCCTTATCTCACGGGAATCCGGTCTGGAAGGCAGCGCGCCGGTCTCCAGATACGCTTTCACTTCCCGAAAGATCCATGGATTGCCCTGCGCCGCCCTGCCGATCATAACCCCGTCACATCCCGTGTATCTCAGCAACTCCTCCGCTGCCGCTGCATCTGTCACATCCCCGTTACCGATCACCGGAATCCTCACCGCGTCTTTCACCGCCGCGATGATATCCCAGTCCGCCCTGCCGCTGTAGTACTGCTGCCTGGTGCGGCCATGCACCGCCACTGCCGCCACGCCACAGTCCTCCGCAATGCGGGCAATTTCCACCGCGTTCACATGCTCCTCGTCAAAGCCCTTGCGAATCTTCACTGTCACAGGCTTTCGGATCGCTTTCACCAGTTTGGTCAGAATCTCTTCCACCAGCCTGGGGTCCTTCATCAGTGCCGATCCCTCTCCGTTGTTGACCACCTTGGGCACCGGGCATCCCATGTTCAGATCCAGGATGGCAAAGGGCCTGTCCTCAATTCTCTTAGCCATCTCACTGATGATATTCGGGTCCGATCCAAACAGCTGTAAGGATACCGGCATTTCCTCCGGATGGATTTCCAGCAGCTTCTCCGTATTTTTGTTCTGATAATAGATCGCCTTGGCGCTGACCATCTCCATACAGATCAGACCTGCGCCCTGCTCCTTGCACAATACGCGAAATGGCAGGTCTGTTACACCTGCCATGGGAGCCAAAATTACATTGTTGTCCAGGGTCACATCCCCTATCTGTAATACGCTCATGCTTTTCCTCTGTTTTTCTCGTAAATAATCCGCAGACCGTCCAGAGTCAAAAAGGGGTCGTAGAAATCTATGGCATCCGTCTCCTCCGCAATCAGCCTTCCCAGACCGCCGGTGGCAACCACCTTCATATCCGGAATGCCCGTCTCTTCCTTCACCTTGTTGATAATATACTGTGTCTGACCAATCTGCCCGTACACCAGTCCCGCCTGCATACTGCTGATGGTCTCCTGGGCCAGAATGGACTTGGGCTTTTTGATTTCTATGTTGGGCAGTTTGGCCGTCTCCTTCCACAGTGCCTCCGAACTGATGCGGATGCCGGGAGCCGTAATACCCGCCGCGAAATGCCCCTGTCCCGTCACATAGTCATAGGTAGTGGCGGTGTTAAAATCAATCACCAGCACTGGCCCGCCATATCTCTCATAAGCCGCCACCGCGTCCACGATTCTGTCCGCGCCAATACTCCTGGGGTCCTCGGTGACAATCTTGATGCCGGTCTTGATGCCTGGCCCCACGGTCAGCACCTGTCCGGTCACATAGCGGGTGATCCCCCCCATCAGGGAATGCATTACATCCGGCACAACGCTGGCCACCGCCATGCCCTCAATGGACTGGGCTTTAACCCCTCTGGCCGCCAGCATCTGTGTCATCATCACACCGTATTCATCGGAAGTTCTAAGGGTCTTGGTGGTCATGCGGAAAGTGGCTTTCATCTCTCGCTCCCCGTAAATACCACAGGTTATATTGGTATTGCCCACATCTACTACTAAGATCATTCTTAGCCTCCCATCCGCCCACCGCTGCGGGCATTATAATCTGTCCTGTATCGCCGCGCCTGATTCTAAATACGCGCTTCACGATTCCGCTGCCTCCGACAAGTCTTCCCCAAGAATAAACACCCTATAGTACAAACTCAGAGATTCCAGCAATTCCTGACGCTTCCTGCGGATTTCTGACACCAGCAGCCCGCTGCTGATCTCGTCGTAATAAATATCATCGTCCTCTGCGTTGGTCTCCATAGATACCGAGCCGTCGGGCTCAAAAACAATGATAAACACGCCCCCCACCTCCTGGGTGAACAACACACAGATAATATGCAGTTCCTCCTGAATAGACTGTGGAATACCCTTGAATGCCTGATTGAAATAATATTTCCGCTCATAGGCGTTGGCACCGCATAGCACCACCCGTTCCTGTTCCATTATTTTCTTTCCTCTTGCATCTGATACACATGGCAAAATAGGCCGACTTTACCGCCTGATGCGCAATCATTGTGCCGCGTTATATCCCTTTGCCAGGTTACACTCAGCCTGCCGCGTTATGTCCCTTTGCCAGGTTACACTCAGCCTGCCGCGCTATATCCCTTTGCCAGGTTACACTCAGCCTGCCGCGTTATGTCCCTTTGCCAGGTTACACTCAGCCTGTCGCGTTATGTCCCTTTGCCAGGCCGCGCCCGGTCGGTAACATATCCCACAGCATACGCGGCATCACACATAGCCGTAAATCCCTCTGACCGACACTTCTCCCGCATAAATCGCCTGCGTTTTCCCTACAGCATTCTCCACCAGAAGCTCTCCCCTGACGTTGATCCCTCCGGCGGTGCCCTCCCATTCTCCTCTGGGGTCCAGCACACGCACTCTACGGCCCCTGTTCACAAGCATCTTATTGTAACCCTCCAGCAGAGGCGTCAGATCCCCGGCGGAAACAAATGCGTCATAGTCCCGTTCAAAGGCTTCCATAACATATTGCAACAACGCTCCCTTGGAGACAGCCTGTCCATAAACCGCCTCCACAGAGACGGCATGTTCGCGTATTTCCTCCGGAAAATCCTGAGCGGCCACATTGATTCCCACGCCGCAGACCACATAGTGAATATATTCCCGTTCCACACTCATCTCGGTCAGGATACCGCAGACTTTTTTGTCCTCCAGCAATACATCATTGGGCCATTTAATACCTGGTTCCATGCCTGTGAGTCTGCGTATGGCACAGGCCACACTGTGCGCCATCACCAGCGTAAGCATAGAGGCCTGGTCCGGCACAAAATCGGGCCGCATCAAGATGGTAAAATAGATATTGGCTCCCCGAGGCGACTGCCAGCTTCTGCCCCGCCTGCCCCGTCCCGCAGTCTGCTCTTCCGCCACAAACAGCGCGCCGTGTGGAGCATCCCCCTCCCCTGCCTGTTTGGCCAACAGATTGGTGGAACCGGTGGTACGGTAAAAATGCAGTTCCGCTCCGGCCCAGGTGGTATGAATGCGGCTGCGCAGTTCGTTCTCCCCATAAACTTCCGCTTTTACCAGCTTATATCCCCGGTTCTGCACCGCCTCTATCTCATAGCCTTCTTTTTTTAACTGCCCCACGGCCTTCCAAATGGCCGAACGGGTCACCCCAAAACGATTGCACAATTCCTGCCCGGAAATGTAATCATCGCTCCCCCGAAGCAATGCCAGTATCTCTGCTTTCATCTATCTGTCACTCCAACCCAGAGTGGCCGCCATAACGGCCTTGATGGTATGCATACGATTCTCAGCTTCTTCAAACACCAGCGACTGCCCGGAGGAAAACACCTCATCTGTCACTTCCATCTCAGTAATGCCGAATTTCTCTCCCACCTCTGCGCCAATCTTGGTTTTCAGATCGTGGAAGGCAGGCAGACAGTGCATAAAGATTGCCTGGGGTCCCGCGTTCTCCATAACCTTCCTGTTTACCTGATAATCCTTTAAATCCGCAATTCGTTCCGCCCATATCTCGTCAGGCTCACCCATGCTCACCCATACATCGGTGCAGATCACATCCGCACCCTTGGTACCGCTCTCCACATCCTCCGTCAACGTTATGCTGCCGCCGCTGGCCGACGCAATCTCCTCACACTGCTTCACCAACTCTCCCTCCAGGAAATACTTTGCGCTGGTACAGGCGGTAAAATGCATCCCTAACTTAGCGCACAGCACCATCAATGAATTACCTGTATTGTACCTGGCATCTCCCATATAAGTGAGTCTGATTCCCTCCAGATATCCGAAATGCTCCCGGATTGTCAGCGCGTCCGCCAGCATCTGCGTGGGATGAAACTCATTGGTCAGACCGTTCCAAACAGGTGCCTTGGAATATTTGGCCAGTTCCTCCACAATCTCCTGCCCATATCCCCTGTACTCAATGCCCTCAAACATACCAGACAACACTCTGGCCGTGTCCGCGATACTCTCCTTCTTGCCGATCTGGGACACACTGGGGTCCAGATAAGTGCTTCCCATCCCCAGGTCATGAGCCGCCACCTCAAAGGCACAGCGCGTCCTGGTGCTGGTCTTCTCAAAAATAAGGGCCACATTTTTTCCCCTCAAATGATCCACCGGAACCCCCTGCCTTTTCTTCTCCTTTAACTCCGCAGCCAGATCTAGCAGATATAGAATCTCCTCGGCACTATAATCCAATAACTTCAAAAAATCCCGTCCCTTTAAATCCATCTTTCCCTCTTTCCGCACATGGCAGACGGGCTGTGCTACATTTCCTGCCTGTCCGCCCCATGCCCTATTCTCTCAAAATAAGTATTTGTTATTACTATACTGCATTTTCTGCCATTTTTCAAGAGGGGGAATACAGCGCATTGGCAGCTCTGCCGCCAAAAAAGGGAAGCAGGCCATATGCGGTCTGCTTCCCGTCTCATACATATACAATCCACGCTCTGCGATGATTCCGTTATCAGGAACAATCAATCGAATCCACCCTCTGTAAATTCTATGATCCTGAATAGCATTCTCTTATACCTTCGGGTTCTGGCTGGCTGTCTTGAACGCCGCTGCCATACTGGCAATCCCCTGCAACTCTGCGGGTAACAAAATAGTAGTCGCCTGACCGTCCGCCACCTTCTCGAAGGCCTCCAGGCTCTTGATCTTGAGCACTGCCTCATCGGCCCCCGCATCCTTCAGCAATCGAATACCCTCCGCGTTGGCCTGCTGCACCTTCAAAATCGCCTCCGCTTCACCCTCTGCCTCACGGATCATTTTCTCTTTCTGCGCTTCCGCGCGCAGGATTGCGGACTGCTTATCGGCCTCCGCGCGCAGAATTGCGGACTCCTTGGCGCCCTCAGCCTCCAGAATCTTGGCCTTTTTCTCACCCTCCGCGCGGGTGACGGCCTCACGTCTCTCACGCTCCGCCTTCATCTGCTTCTCCATGGCGTTCTGAATCTCTGCGGGAGGAATGATATTCTTTAGTTCCACACGGTTTACCTTGATGCCCCAGGGATCTGTAGCGATGTCCAGAGCCGCGCGCATCTTGGTATTGATGGTCTCACGGCTGGTCAGCGTCTGATCCAGTTCCAGATCACCTATGATATTTCGCAGCGTGGTGGCCGTGAGATTCTCAATCGCCATCATGGGATTCTCCACACCATAAGTAAACAGCTTGGGATCCGTAATCTGATAGAACACCACCGTGTCGATCCTCATGGTAACATTATCCTTGGTGATCACGGGCTGAGGCGGGAAATCCGCCACCTGCTCCTTAAGATTAACTCTTCTGGCCACCCGGTCCAAAAAAGGCGTTTTTACATGAAACCCCACTGACCAGGTACCCTGATACGCACCCAGACGTTCCATCACATATGCCTGTGCCTGGGGTACAATCTTAATACAGGATACAAAAATACCTAAAATTAATACTACTAATGCAATTAAAACATAAATTAATGCCGGCATCTCTTCTTCCTCCTTCTGCCTACCTGCCTTCCGCTGTAGCAGCCTGTGTGCCGTTTCCCATAAGCTGCTCACGGGAGATATCCCGGACAATCAATTTGACCCCATTGATGGCCACTACGACTACCACTGCTCCCACAGCGATTTTTACCTGCTCGTCGACGCTTCTGGCACTCCATTCCTGCCCCGCCACCGTTACCTGCCCTATGCCCTGCAAGTTGTCAATCTCGCTGATCACGATGGCCTGACGCCCCACCATACTTTCCACATTGGTTTTCACGCGGTCCTTGTTAAAATACTTGACGGCAATGGGTCTGGTAAAGAAAAGCAGCACCAGGGATACCAGAATAAAGATTATCGCCTGTAACCAGATCGGCGCCCCCACTACTGCCGCGAAGATAGCGACCAGGGCTCCGCCCGCAAACCAGATGGTAGTCAGGCCCAGGGTGGCCACTTCAATACCGATACATATAATCAGCAGAACCAGCCAAAAAATAACCTCTTGCATACACATTCTCCTTTACTGCTCTTTTCTTCCCTCTGCTATTGAGCTTATTAATAATATACTACACTCCCGCCGCCTTCGCAATCCCTTTATGTGGAAAATGCATTGTTCCCTATTCGTAAAAAAAGCACGATAGACGAATCCATCGTGCTTTTGACGCAGCGTTTTAGTAAAATACATGATTGCCGATTACCAGGCCCTCACGGCCATTGTTTCGGCGGAAGTGCGTGAGATCGCCCACATTGGATACGCCGGACAGCGCCTCCTGTGCCGCCTGAATACAGCTTTCCTTGATCTTACCCGACTCATACACCCTGTTTACCTTGCCGCTTTGCGCCGGCGTAAACTGACCGGACGCATAGATAACGCCGTGAATGGTATTGGGATACGCGCCACTCCTCACGCGATTCATGACCACAGCGCCCACCGCCAGCTGACCCTCATAACTCTCGCCGCCGGCCTCGCACTGAATCAGCGCCGCCAACAGCAGCGTGGTATCTGCGTCGGTGGTAAATTCGCCGTAATTTTTGTGGCGCTTCGCCTCCTTCTCGGCCTCTTCCCGCTCTTTTATGGCTTCCATGGTCTCACCAAAGTCAATCTTGAAATCAATGGTGATATATTCGGAGGAAACATAGCCATCCTCTCCCTCAAAGTTAATACAAGCCCAGCCTTCCTCGTCCGTGTTCATTACCTCCACGATCTCGTCTTTGGCCAAAACTCCGTAAACGTCCGCATCCTTATCGGGCTCCGTACGGACCTTCAACATCTCCGCGTCGACGGTGGCTGTGGTGATTCCCACGTCCGCAGCCAATTCCATGGCCTCCTCATCGAACAGCAGATACTCGTCTTTGGCCCATCCTACCAGGTCTCCGGACTGAATTTTCGTCCAGCCCTCCGCCCGCTCTAAGATGGTACCGCCGCAATCCTTGTATATCATTCCTACTTTTTCCGCATCTTCGCTGGCATCCGCCCTTACATTCAGAGCGTTTCTCACATTGGCCATCACCAATGTGCATTGTTCCTCTTCCTTCGCCGCTTTCAGGTCGAGGCTTTTCTGAGTGGTGCTGATCAGCTCTTCCGCATTCCCCGTGTTGGAATCCAGGAGCGCCGCCATACCTCCGCTCAGTGAATTCAGGTAATCTGAATTGCCGCCAGCTTCCACGGTCATGTCTGCGTTGCCCGCCAGCGCGCCCATAAGCAGCACCCCGGCCAGGAAAACAGACAGCCTTTTGCCTTTTGCCATTTCCTTTACCTCCAACAAATTTTGTAATAATTTTTTCCCTTTCTTAACTAAATTATTACAATATTGTTAACTTTGTTACAAGGCAAATATAGCAGAATCTGACGTTTTTGTCAACCCCCCCATTCACAGGCTTTCCATCCCCCAATATTTGAACGCTTCCCTCTGACACTGGCATGAGAGCGAAACTGCGGAGCATGGACGTAAATTTTCCATCTATTACGGTGATTACAAATTTCTGGATTTCTCTACGCAGGCCTCCATGGCATCCATCACCGCCGCCCGCAGCCCCTTTTCCTCCAGTACCTTCACTGCCTGGATCGTGGTGCCGCCTGGGGAGCATACCATATCTTTCAGCTCCCCGGGATGTCTGCCGGTCTCCAGCATCAGCTTTGCGCTGCCCAGCACGGCCTGGGCGGCAAATGTATATGCCTGACGTCGGGGCATGCCCGCCGCCACAGCCCCGTCGGCCATGGCTTCCAGAAACAGAAATACATAGGCGGGAGAGCTGCCACTGACACCCACCACCGCATCCATCAGATGCTCCGGCACGCTCTCTGCCACGCCAAAACTGCGCAGCAGCATCAAAACTTCCTCCGTCTCCTCCCCGCTCACCGACTCACTGGAGCACACGCCGGTGCAGCCCTCCAGCACCAGCGCCGGGGTATTGGGCATACAGCGCAGAATTTTTCGCGCTCCGCCAAACAGCCCGGCAATCTCCCCCAGCGTCTTGCCCGCCGCAATACTTACAATCAGACTCTCCGACGGCACGGCATCGCGAATCTCCTCGATTACCTCCCGGAAAAACTGGGGTTTTATAGCCAAAAAAAGAATATCCGCCCGCGCTGCCACTTCCACATTGGAAGGGTAAGTGGTAATGCCGTATTGCTCCGCCACACGCCTGCAAGTGGCCGCCGTGCGGGCGGAACCGATTATGTTCTCCGGGCTGGCCGCACCCTTCTGTAGCATACCGCCGATCATGGCCGTCGCCATATTGCCCAATCCGATAAAACCGATTCTTTTTGTCTGCATAGTATATCCTTTCTATTTAGAGTACCGTCTCTGCACTACAGAACCCATTAGGGGGAGAATTTCCTGCTGCTTAATGCGCATCCGCAAATTCTCCCGGCTTCTTACGTTTCGAGACTGTTTAAAGTACCGTCTCTGCACTACAGAACCCATTAGGGGGAGAATTTCCCGCTGCTTAATGCGCATCCGCAAATTCTCCCGGCTTCTTACGTTTCGAGACTGTTTAAAGTACCGTCTCTGCACTACAGAACCCATTAGGGGGAGAATTTCCCGCTGCTTAATGCGCATCCGCAAATTCTCCCGGCTTCTTACGTTTCGAGACTGTTTAAAGTACCGTCTCTGCATTACAGAACCCATAAAGGGGGAGAATTTCCTGCTGCTTAATGCGCATCCGCAAATTCTCCCGGCTTCTTA
>CANSPM010000074.1 GCA_947648875.1 uncultured Lachnospiraceae bacterium | reverse complement strand
TGGTGTTAGTATATAAGTGTGGACAGGAAAAGTTGAACAACCTATACTATCAAGTGAAAGAGCAAAGGAGATGTTCAACATGGCGAAAAACCAAAAATCTTACACTCCGGAATTCAAACAGCAGATCGTAGATCTGTACAATGCCGGAGGAACCTCGTATCCACAACTGGAACGTGAATATGGCGTAAATCGGAGCACACTCAGCAACTGGGTAAAGCAGCTTTCTCCAATCAAAGTGTCTGAGGAGGAAACCGTTACATTGAAAGAGTTTAAGGCTCTCCAGAAAGAGATCCAGCGCCTTAAAATTGAAAATGAAATCTTAAAAAAAGCCACCGCCATATTCGCAAAAGAACAATAGCTGAGATTGTTTCTTTTATCCAGCAAAACTTAGCCCATTATACGGTATCCCAGCTTTGCAGCGCCCTCAAATTTTCAAGGAGCACCTATTACAAAGCTCTGGTTTGTGTACCCTCAAACCGGCAGAAGGAATATGAGGAATTCAGCCAGAAGGTAAAAGGAGCTTATGAAGATTCCAAGCAGCGCTATGGGGCGGTTAAAATATGCCGTACGCTCAATGACAGCGGGACTGCCTGCAGCATAAAACGGGTTCAGCGGCATATGGCAGAGCAGGGACTGCGCTCTGTTGTAGTAAAGAAATACAACCATCATGCCAATCAAGGAAGCGTTCCCGATGCCAAAGAGAATATTCTGAAGCGTGATTTCAAGACGGAAACCATCAACCAGAAATGGTGTACTGATATTACCTATATCCATGTACAAAAAGAGGGATGGACCTATCTTGCTTCGGTAATGGACTTGTGCAGCCGTAAGATCATCGGGTATGCGTATGGAACATCCATGAGCACAGAACTGGCGATAGAAGCTGTAAGTAACGCCTGTCTGAATGTCAGGGAGACAAAGGGGATCATACTCCACAGCGACTTAGGAAGCCAGTATACAAGCCAATCATTTGAGAGGTTCCTGAACAGCAGGGGGATACGGCATTCATTTAGCCGAAAGGGAAATCCTTATGACAATGCCTGTATCGAATCGTTCCATTCTGTACTGAAAAAGGAAGAAATCTATCTTCATACTTATCAAGATTCCAAAGAGGCCCGCAAGGCAATCTTTGAATATATAGAGGGCTGGTATAACCGCAAGCGAATCCATAGTGCAATTGGTTATATGACACCTCAGCAAAAGGAGGATGAGGAACTCAAAAAAGCAGCATAATCTTTCAACTTTTTTTGTCCAAAGTATTGACATAGGTCCATCGTTCCATTCTGTACTGAAAAAGGAAGAAATCTATCATCATACTTATCAAGATTCCAAAGAGGCCCGCAAGGCAATCTTTGAATATATAGAGGGCTGGTATAACCGTAAGCGGATACACAGTGCTATTGGTTATATGACGCCGCAACAAAAGGAGGATGAGGAACTAAAAAAATCAGCATAATCTTTCAACTTTTTTTGTCTAAAGTATTGACATAGGTCCACACAGGCAGATCAGTTACAACAAAATATGCAGGATGCCCTCTCAAAAGGTATGGAGATCGGTTCTGATGACTGGACAGAGATGAAATCTGCCATTGACGAAAATGTTATTTCAGTCATGGAACTTGAAAACAGCATGGTTGAGCTGAACAATGCTCTCCGTGATTTGGAATGGGATAAATTTGACAGGTTCCAGAAAAGCCTATCACGCATTACGGGCGAGCCTGTTTGATAAGGATGATACCTATGGTGATGATGGGAAACTGACAGAAGAAGGAAGCGCGGTCATTGGCTTGCATGCCCAGAACTATTTTGTTTATAAGAAACAAGCCAAAACATATAAAGACGAAGTTGATAAAATCAACAAGGAACTGAAAGCCGATCCTACTAACACCACCCTGATTGACCGTAAGAACGACCTGATTGACGCATACCAGAATGTCCCTAAGGCAGCATATGATGAATATGAAGCGGTTATAGAACTCGGGAAAGAAGGATATCAGGCGCAGATAGATTCTATTCAGGAACTAATTGATGCAAAAAAGAAACAGCTTGAAGCGGATAAATCACTGTATGACTATCAGAAAAGCATTGCGGAAAAGACAAAAAATATCACAGATATTCAGAAACAATTGTCTGCTCTTGCCAATGATGACTCAGAGGAAAATGAGGCCAAAATACAAAAGTTAAAAGTTGATCTCACGGATGCACAAAAGGATCTGGAAGATACACAATATGATAAGTGGTATAACGACCAACAGGATATGCTGGACAGGCTTGCGGAGGAGTATGCAGCACTTATCTCCGAGCAGAGTCAGAATGAGCAAGAGATATTCCAGGAAATGATCGAATATACCAATACCAACGCACAGCAAATTCAGGATACTATTTCTTCCACAGCACAGGAATGGGGATATGTGTTCAGCCACGGCATTGATTCCGTGCTGGAACCTGGCATAAACGGGATGACCGACATAGGGCAGAATATCTATGAAGAGATTCTGCGTTTGTATCAGATAAACGAACGAATGTATAAGGTATCCGCAGACCTAGCAGACTTGGGAGTAACAGATTATGGACTGGAAACTACTATCTCCGATGAAGATACCGCTAGAAACTTCATAGAACGGCTTTATCAGGGGATGCTTGGCAGACATTTTGATGAGGATGGGCTTAATTTCTGGATGGATCGGCTAATGAACGGCGCAACTGTACAAGAGATGTTAGAAGGATTCCTAAATTCAGATGAATACAAATCTATGAATAAGTCTTCAGAGGATACCATATTTGATTTCTATAAAGGTCTTCTTGGACGTGAAGCCGAGACAGAAGGATTTAACCACTGGATGGAGCAATACCGCAAGGGAATGTCCCTAAGTGAGATTGGCACTCATGGGTTTTTAGATTCTGATGAATTTCTGTCAAGAGATTTCTGGTTGAATTTATTGGATGCAAAGCAAGTGGTTTCTAATACTGCCGAAAAGGGAACAAAAGTCGAACTTGTGCCTGTGGATATGAGGGAATATATAGCTGAACTCAGAGCCAGAGGTGCTATTGTAAGTGATACACCCGAATTAGAGTCAATTTCTCAAGATTTAAGTACCATTTTTAATCTAAAGAATGTGCCACAGCCAAATTTATCTACTCTTCCTAAAACTTCTAATGTAACAAATATGGGGAATTCTATTGGTGAAGTTCACAACACTATCACTTTTGCCATAGATCGTGTACTTGATTACAATGATCTTGTTACCCAGATGCAAAAAGACGGGAAATTTGAAAAAATGATTGAAGATATGACTATTGGGAAATTGGCTGGCAAGAGTAGTTTGGCTAAGAACAACTATAAATGGTATTGAGTTGTAAAAAATGGATTTTTCTTTGGTAATATTTTAGAACTATGCATTCACACTCTGAAATATGGGCGTGAATGCATTTTGAATAAACGTTTGATTTTCACATATAAAGTAATTGTAGAGAAACTTGCTAATTTTGTTGAGGCAAGGGCAGGGTTACTTGATCATGTCCTTCCTGTTATAAAGTGATAAATTTTTAAAAAGAGAATATTGAATATAAGGACGCAGTTATTTTCAATGTCTTCTTAAAAATATAAAGAAGTTTTGATGAAACATCTATGAAGTGGAGGATGATTAAGAATGGCAGAAACAAAAGCACTAGAAATACCCTTCTGGCTTAAATTGAACCTGACAATCTCAGAGGCGGCTGCTTATTCAAATATAGGGATTAACAGGATAGAGACTTTGCTAAAGCAGCCTCAATGTAATTTTGTATTATATGTCGGTAATAAAAAATTGGTAAAAAGGAAAGAGTTTGAGCAATACATATCAAAAAGTTTGGAAATTTAATGCAGGATTTAGGCAGAAAATTAGATTTGATTATTCCCAAACTATCAACGATATGCTATAATATTAGTTCATATCAAACTCTTTTTGTTGGAATACAGCAGAAAGGAGTTGGTTTTATGGGTAAAGACTTAAAGGGCAAGGAACTTGGAGTCGGTATCTGTCAAAGAAAGGACGGTTTATACACAGCACGATTTATAAGTAAGAGAACTGGTAAATCAGTTCAAAGATATTTCCCCAAGCTACAGGAATGCCGTAAGTGGTATGCGGATGCAAGGTTTGAAGATGAACATGGTGGTATCAATGCATCCGGGGATATGACGGTGACGGCGTGGTTTGATTACTGGATTGAAAACATCAAAGGTGACAGCATAAGACCAAATACAATAAGAAATTATAAGGAGCGGTTTGAGCATAATATAAAGAAGTGTATTGGCAATATGATACTGTCAGAGGTAAAACCGATGCATTGTCAGAATGTTCTAAACCAGATGAAGGATGATTATAAGTCATCTACTATATATCAAACAAGAATCACTTTATATTGTATGTTCTCTGATGCAGTTGAAAATGATGTGATCTATAAAATCCAGTAACAAAAGCTGTAAAATATAACATTGGGACAGAGCCTAAGAAAGTCAGGGCATTAACCATTGAAGAACAAAAGAAGTTCCTTGAAGTTGCAGAGAAGAGTAGCAACTATAATCAGTTCGCTTTTATTTTGCAGACGGGATTAAGGACAGGCGAGTTAATAGGCTTGAAATGGTCTGATATTGATTGGGAAAAGCGTGTCATACACATACAAAGAAGCATGGAGTACCGATACAGCGTTGGTGAATGGCGAATTGGGGAGCCGAAAAGTAAGTCAGGCTATCGTGATGTACCTTTGACAGAAGAAGCCATTGCTATCTTGAAGTGTCAAAAGGAGAAGTTACGGGAAATCAAGGTGATCAATCTACAATTTAAAGATTTTGTGTTTTTATGTAGGAAGGGTGAACCAACCAAAAATTCTGCTTATGACTCTACATTATCTAAACTGTGTGATAAAGCTGGTATTGAACACTTTTCAATGCATGTGTTAAGACATACAATGGCAACCAGATGTATTGAAGGTGGGATGCGTCCTAAGACATTGCAAGTGATTTTAGGTCATTCTAATGTAGGTATTACGATGAACTTGTATGTCCATGTTACCGAGGATGAGAAGGTCAAAGAGGTTGAAAGAATCGAAAGTGCCTTGAAAATTGTGTAGCAGATTGTGTAGTAAAAATATAGAGAAAGGCAGAAACCCTTGAAAATCAAGGATTTTTGGAAAGGAAAGATATAATATGAAACTGGGCATAGTAGGACTTCCCAATGTGGGAAAAAGTACACTGTTTAACTCGCTGACCAAAGCTGGCGCGGAATCGGCCAACTATCCTTTCTGTACCATTGATCCCAATGTGGGGATTGTGGCAGTGCCCGATCAGAGACTTAAGCTCTTGGGGGATATGTATCAATCCAGGAAAGTGACCCCGGCGGTCATCGAGTTTGTGGATATTGCGGGTCTGGTGAAGGGGGCATCCAAGGGAGAGGGGCTGGGCAATCAGTTCCTGAGTAATATCCGGGAGGTGGATGCCATCGTCCATGTGGTGCGGTGCTTTGAGGATTCCAATGTGATCCATGTGGATGGAAGCGTGGACCCCATACGAGATATAGAGACCATCAATCTGGAGTTGATTTTTTCGGATCTGGAGATTCTGGAGAGACGCTATGCCAAGGTGGCCAAGGCGGCGAGGATGGATAAGACTCTGGCTAAGGAAGAAGCTCTGCTTTCGCGGATCAGAGAACATCTGGAGAGCGGCAGGATGGCTAAAAGCATGGAGATAGAGGACGAGGATGAACGGGAGTTGATGCGTTCTTACAATTTACTGACCTATAAGCCGGTCATTTATGCTGCCAATGTGGCGGAGGAGGATCTGGCGGACGACGGCGCAGGCAACGCCCATGTGGCTGCGGTACGACAGTTTGCCGCCGGAGAAGACAGCGAAGTCTTCGTGATCTGCGCGCAGATCGAGCAGGAGATTGCGGAGCTGGATGACGATGAGAAGGCCATGTTTCTGGAAGATCTGGGTATTGCCCAGTCAGGTTTGGACAAACTAATTGCAGCCAGCTATCGCCTGCTGGGGCTTATGAGCTTTTTGACTGCGGGGGAGGACGAGACCCGGGCCTGGACCATCAAGATCGGAACCAAAGCGCCCCAGGCCGCAGGAAAAATCCACTCCGATTTTGAGCGGGGCTTCATCAAGGCGGAGGTAGTTAATTATAAGGATCTTCTGGAACAGGGTTCCCTGCCAGCTGCCCGGGAAAAAGGTCTGGTAGGCATGGAGGGCAAGGACTACGTAGTTCAGGACGGTGATGTAATCCTGTTCCGCTTCAATGTATAAAATAAGCGGTTTGGAGAGACGGAACGCGAATAGGGAATTGTATATCGTCTCTTTTGTGAAACGGGAACTGCTCTAATGTAAGAGAGGAAACAAATTATGCAGGATATCATGGGAGTGAACGACATTGCATTTCCCTATTTGGGACTTTATCTGAGAAACGTTCCCCGGGGTTTTACCATATTCGGCTTTTATATCTCCCTGTATGGCGTGATTATAGCGGCGGGCGTGATGGCGGGCATCTCTATGGCGGCCCGTATTGCCAGAAAGACGGGACAGAATCCGGACGATTACTGGGATTTTGCCATTTATGGCGTGCTTTTTGGCCTTGTGGGCGCCCGAATATACTATGTAGTGTTTGACTGGGACAGCTACAGGGATAACCTGCTGGAGATTTTTCATGTCCGAAACGGGGGGCTGGCGATCTACGGCGGCGTTATTGCCGCCTTTCTCACCCTGTTTATCTGGTGCCGGATTAAGAAAAAGAACCCCAGGCAGATTGGGGATACGGCCATGGCGGGGCTGCTGACAGGACAGATCATCGGGCGGTGGGGAAATTTTACCAACCGGGAAGTGTTTGGCGAGTATTCAGAGGGGCTTCTGGCCATGAGGATTCCCCTGGAGGCGGTGCGGGACCGCACGGATATCACAGAGAGCATTGCGGCGCATATCACGGAGGATATCAATTATATTCAGGTCCATCCCACTTTTTTTTATGAGAGCGCGTTGAATCTTTTGCTTCTGGCAGTGATACTGCTGTACTATCGGCATAAGCGTTTTCAGGGAGAGATTTGCCTGATGTATCTTGGCGGATACGGTATCATTCGCTTTTTTGTGGAGGGAATACGGACGGACCAGCTCAAATTTGCGGGAACCAATATTGCGGTATCACAAGTATTGGGTATAATTCTATTTTCTATAGCGGTAGTGGCCGACGGGGGAATCAGGATTCTTATAAGGCACGGAAGGCATAAGGGGGGTGGAGGCGACGAGACAAAAGCGCCACAAGTCGAAAAAGCATAGTTAGTGCCCCTCTGAAAATGAACACACAAGATGTAGTAAAAAGCGTTTTTTCTGAGAAGAAGGGCGCTTTTTTTTGATGAAAAAAAATGGAATCTGCTTGCATAATCATCTGTATTAGGTTAGAATTAGTTCAAAAGTGGTGGAAAGTGGTGGCGAGTGGCTCGAAGTGGTAGGAAGTAGAGTCAAAGCCATTCATTTTTGTGGCAGATCACTTTTGAGCCGGTTCTCCGGTGTGAAGGCGGTGATTGCGGATGTTCATGGGCGAGTACAATCATACGGTGGATACAAAAGGCAGATTAATCGTTCCCTCCAAGTTCAGAGAGCAATTAGGAGATGAATTTGTAGTGACAAAGGGTATGGATGGCTGCTTATTTGTGTATGCCAACGACGATTGGAACGCTTTTGAACAGAAGCTGACATCATTGCCGCTGATCAACAAGGAGGCAAGAAAATTTGCAAGATTTTTCCTGGCCGGCGCGGCTTCAGTGGAAGTGGACAAACAGGGCAGAATCCTTCTCCCCACCAATCTGCGGCAGTTTGCGGGGCTGGAGAAGGATGTGGTACTGGTGGGCGTAGGCAGCCGCATCGAGATCTGGAGTCTGGAAAACTGGGAGAACATGGACGCGGACAGCGATATGGACGATATTGCCGTCACCATGGAGAACCTGGGATTGACAATTTAGAGGAAACGAAGAGAGAAACTGTATGGAGTTTAAACATTATTCCGTCATGCTGCGGGAAACCATTGAATATCTGAATATCAGGGCGGACGGAATCTATCTGGATGGAACGCTGGGAGGAGGTGGACATGCCTGGGAAGTGTGCAGCAGGCTTGAAAAGGGACATTTCTACGGGATTGACCAGGACGATGACGCCATAGCGGCAGCCGGACGGCGTCTTGCGGATTTTGCGGATAAGGTGACCTTGATCCGCGGGAATTATCGAAACGCCAGGGATATGTTGCGGGAGAAGGGCGTTTCGCTGGTGAATGGCATTCTTCTGGATCTGGGGGTATCTTCCTATCAGCTGGATACCCGGGAGAGAGGATTTTCCTACCGCTTTGACAGTCCGCTTGACATGCGGATGGACAGGCGTCAGATATTGACGGCCAGGGATATTGTAAACACATACAGCGAAACGCGGCTTTTTCAGGTGATCAGAGATTATGGCGAGGACGCGTTTGCCAAAAATATTGCCCGTCACATTGTACAGACCCGAGAGAGGGAGCCCATAGAGACCACCGGTCAGTTAAATGAGGTGATAAAAGCGGCAATTCCGGCCAAAATGCGGCAGAACGGACATCCTTCGAAGAAGACTTTTCAGGCTATCCGAATAGAGTGTAATCATGAACTGGAAGTGCTGCGGGATGCCCTGGAGGACATGATGGCCCTGCTGGCTCCCGGGGGACGCCTGTGCGTCATCACGTTTCACTCTCTGGAGGACAGAATCGTAAAGACTGCTTTTAAACAGGCGGAAAATCCCTGCACCTGTCCGCCGCAGTTCCCTGTTTGTGTCTGCGGCAGGCAATCCATGGGCAGTATTATCACGAAAAAACCGGTTCTGCCCGGGCGGGAAGAACTAGAGGAAAACAGCCGTTCTAAAAGCGCGAAACTGCGGGTGTTTGAGAAAAATGGATTATAACCGCGTTCCGGAAAACAGCAGGGAAACTGCGGAATAACGAAGAAAGGCAATCGGAAATTATGGCACGGACAACCTATGGAAATCGACCTACAAATGCATATGGAAACACAAACACCCGACAAAATATAAGAACAGATAACAGGCCTGCGGCACAGTCCGCAGGACGTTCTAAAGCGCGCCCCGTCTCAGGCGGGCGGACCGGCGGTTATGTATATGGAAGCGCGGCACCAAAGCTGAATGTGCAGCAGGAGATGGAGCAGCAGCCTCGACGCGCGTTGAGCAATGCCACGCGGAAGAACAGGGAAAAGGCAAGACATATGAGTCTGGGCTATGTGCTGTTCCTGGTGCTGGCAATGTGTGTGGCAGGATATGTACTGATTCATTACATTCAGCTACAGGCCAATATCACCGAGGCTACGGAGCGCATAGCCAGTCAGGAGAAGGAACTGAACAATCTGCGGGTGAGCAATGACGAGGAACTTAGCCGTATTACCAGCAGTATAGACATGGAGGAGGTAAAGCGGGTTGCCATTGGCGAATTGGGTATGGTGTATCCCCAGGAGGGGCAGGTCATCACCTACTCCAACGAGGGTAAAGATTATGTGCGCAAGGTGGATGGAAGCAATTAGGAGTATATTCCTGCTATCAAATGCCACATAAAAAGCGAGCTTTTGCCGGAAGTAAAATGTATAGTTTTGATAAGGCAAAGTATTATAAGCAGAGGATAATAACGATATGTCAGAGAGAGCGCAAGGCAGGACAAAGTCAGCCAGAGGAGGCGGGAGAGCGGGAACTGCCCGTACCCGGCCAGGAAATCCCCGGGCCAGACGGAAACAGGATAAAAGATTTGGCAGCAGGATGCAGAAAAAGCTGGTGGTACTGTATGTCATGGTACTGCTGGCTTTTGTAGGTCTTAGCCTGCGATTGATCCGCATTGCCAGGGACAAGGCAGACGAGTATACCAGGCAGGTTCTCTCTCAACAGCGTTATGACAGTACCACGATTCCCTTTCGCAGAGGCGATATTGTGGATGTCAACGGGACGCAGCTGGCCGTCAGCGAGAACGTATATAATGTCATTTTGGATATAAAGGTGATCAGGGAGACGGAGAAGCTGAATAAAAAGGAATATATGGAGCCCACCCTACAGGCGCTGGGGCAGCACTTTGAACTGGATATGTCCGCCGTTCGCTCCTATGTGGCCACCCACGAGAATTCGGCATACTATGTGCTGGCCAAACGTCTGCCCTATGAGTCTATCAGCGCTTTTCAGGAGGCTATGGACGCGAAGGACAGCATGATCAGGGGCGTCTGGTTCGAGAAGGAATACAAACGTTATTATCCTCTGGGGACCCTGGCCTGTGACGTGGTGGGCTTTACCAGTTCGGACAATGTGGGCGCCTACGGCCTGGAGGCATATTATAATGAACAGCTTAACGGCACCACAGGCCGGGAGTTCGGTTATCTGAACGGCGACTCTACGCTGGAGAGGACGGTTAAACCCGCTGAGGACGGTTATACCATACACACTTCTATGGATGCCAATCTACAGGGCATGGTGGAAAAGTATTTGAAAGAGTTCGACGATGCCCACAAAGACGCGGCGAGAATCGGAAACGGAGCCGAGAACGTGGGATGCATCATGATGGAGGTCAACACCGGAAGAATACTGGCCATGGCAAGTTATCCGGTTTATGATCTCAACGACACCCGCAACACGGACGCCCTGATCGGCAGCGTGCGGGTGGATGCGGAGGGCAACAAGACCAAGGAGTATGTCACGGCGGAGAGCATTGCGGAGATGGACGACACAGAGTTATACATGAATCTGAACTACCTGTGGAAAAATTTCTGCATCAGCGACACCTATGAGCCAGGCTCCACGTCCAAACCTTTCACCACGGCCATAGGACTGGAGACAGGCGCGCTTACCGGAAACGAGGTCTACCAGTGCGAAGGCTTTCTGATGAGCGGCGGACACACAATCAGATGTCATAACAGGTGGGGCGACGGAGATGTGGGAGTGGAGGATGCCATCGCCTGGTCCTGCAATGTAGCGCTGATGAAGGAGGCTCAGGTTATTGGTATTGAACGTTTTTCCCAGTTCCAGCAGGCCTTTAACTTCGGACTGAAAACCAATATAGACCTGGAAGGGGAAGCCAGGACGGCTTCTCTGATTCTGGACGGGGATCATATGACGCCCACAGACCTTTTTGCCTACTCCTTTGGACAGGGGTTCAATGTGACCATGATCGAAATGATCGCCGGATATTGTTCTCTGATCAACGGGGGATATTATTACGAACCGCATATGGTGGACAAGATCACCAACGCCAGCGGAGCCACGGTGGAAAATATCGAGCCGAGGGTGCTGCGTCAGCCCATATCGGAATCCACATCCGAGCGGATACGGCAATACTGCAACGCGGTTGTAATGCGGGAAGATGACATTCGGGTCACGGGACGGACGGCCCGGCCTGCGGGTTATGCCATCGGAGGCAAGACCGGAACGGCCCAGACGGTTGACAGGGACACAAAGAAACGTTCTGAAACGGAATATGTGGTATCTTTTATCGGTCATGCGCCGGCGGACAATCCCCAGATTGCCATCTATGTGGTGGTGGACAGGGCCAATGCGACAAAGCAGGACGATGCCAAATTTGCCACGGGTATTGTACGCAACGTTCTCACAGAAGCGCTGCCTTATCTGAATATTTATATGACGGAGGAACTGTCGGAGGCGGAGAGGAAGGAACTGGAAGAGAGACAGTTGGCGATTACAAACCAGTACACCCAGACCCCGGAGGAGGAGGAACTGGACAGCATGCAGGGGCAGGAGCCGCAACCTACCCAGACGCCGACAGCGGGCAGGCCGGTCTGGATGGATTTTCCCATAGATCCCGTTACGGGCCACAGGGTGGACCCGGACACGGGGATGCATTATGATCCCAATACAGGGGATTCTCTCTCCGAAAGCTGGGGGGCGCTGGAGCAATAGAAGCCGGAGCGGCGGCCCATGGAGCCTGGGCGCAGGCCTTTTATCTGCCCATCGGAAAAAATATTTCGAATAACCTTATGATAGCAGGAATACAGTATAGTAACGGTTGTTACGAGGTTTCCGATATGCCGGAGATACACAACAAGATAGCACACCGAAAGAAGATATTGACGGTATTTCTGGGCTGTAGCCTGGTGTTGGTGGGCCTGTTCGTCCGTCTGGTCTACCTGATGGTGTGGGAGGCTGATTACTACGCGGAGAAGGCCACGCAGCTGCATGAGAGGGAACGCAGCATAAAGGCGGCCAGGGGACGCATCTTGGACCGCAATGGGGAGGTACTGGCCGACAATCGGACCGTGTGCACCATCTCCGTAATACATAATCAAATCGAAGATCCGGAAGCGGTCATCGCCATGCTGTGCAAAGAACTGGAACTGTCCGAGGAATATGTGCGAAAGCGCGTGGAGAAATACAGTTCCATGGAACGCGTCAAGAGCAATGTGGATAAAAGTATCGGGGACAGAATCCGGGAGTATGAGATGCCGGGCGTCAAGGTGGATGAGGACTACAAGCGGTATTACCCATATGGGGAGCTGGCCAGCAAGGTGCTGGGCTTCACCGGCGGGGATAACCAGGGCATTATAGGGCTGGAAGTGATCTATGAGAAGTATCTTCAGGGGGAGCCAGGCAAGATTCTTACGATGACGGATGCCAGGGGAATCGAAGTGGAAACCGCAGGTGAGAGGCGCATTGAGCCGATAAATGGCAATGACCTGTATATCAGCCTGGACCGCAATATTCAGACCTATGCGACACAGCTGGCTTATCAGGCTATGGAGACCAAGCAGGCAAAAGGGGTGTCCATTCTGGTTATGAATCCCCAGAACGGGGAGATCTACGCCATGGTGAATGTGCCGGAATTTGATTTAAATGATCCCTACACGCTGCCGGAGGGCTCGGGGGATAACCTGTCCCCGCAGGAGCAGCAGGATCTGCTGAACCAGATGTGGCGAAACGGCTGCATCAACGACACTTATGAGCCGGGGTCCACCTTTAAAATCATCACTGCGGCGGCGGGGCTGGAGCAGGGTGTGATCACCCCCCAGAGTCAGTTTTCCTGCCCGGGCTTTATCATGGTGGAGGACCGCAGAATCCGTTGCCACAAGGTGTCAGGTCACGGGGGGCAGGATTTTACGCACTGTATGATGAACAGCTGCAATCCGGCACTGATCTCTGTGGGGATGCTGCTGGGGATTGATACATATTATGGCTATTTTGACCGTTTTGGGCTGCTGACGAAAACCGGTGTGGACCTGCCGGGGGAGGCGGGAACCATCATGCATAATAAAGAGAATATGGGCCTGGTGGAACTGGCCACGGTGTCCTTCGGCCAGTCCTTTCAGATCACGCCTATACAGCTGGTCACCACCGCCTCCTCCATTGTCAACGGCGGCAGGCGGATTACCCCCCATTTTGGCGTGAAGGTGATGGATGCCCAGGGGGAATTGGTGGAAAGTTTCGCCTATCCGGTGACGGACAATATCGTCTCCGAGGAGACATCCGCCACCATGCGGGAGATCCTGGAGATGGTGGTGAAGGAAGGTTCCGGCAAAAACGGCAAGGTGGAGGGGTATCGGGTGGGAGGAAAGACCGCTACCAGCCAGACGCTTCCCAGGGGCAGCGGAAGGTACATCTCTTCCTTTATCGGCTTTGCGCCAGCAGATGATCCCCAGGTTATCGCCGTGGCCATTGTGAATACGCCCCAGGGAATATACTACGGAGGGCAGGTGGCTGCCCCCATTATCCGGCAGCTGTTTGAGAACATTCTTCCCTATATGGGAATTGAGCGGACGCAGGAGACAGAAAGCGGGAGTTAAATGTTCCTTGCAATGTGCGAGGTTTAGGCTTATAATAGGTGGGATTTGTTTCGCGGCGGAAGGCGCTGATGAACATACGGACGCCAGAAGCGGCCGGATGTGCATCACGGGAAATGA
>CANSPM010000073.1 GCA_947648875.1 uncultured Lachnospiraceae bacterium | reverse complement strand
GTCCGTATATTGATCAATGCGTTTTCCGGGATTTGCTGTATAAAGTTCCGCATATCCCGGAAAACACATACCCGGTGATCAATATTCGACCGCTTTGGGCGTCCGTATATTGATCAATGCGTTTTCCGGGATTTGCTGTATAAAGTTCCGCATATTTCGGAAAACACATACCCTGAGTCTCAGTCCAGTTCCGAAATTCTTACGGGTCTGTGCTCTTTTACAGACTTCTTAGCCGCCAGACCGATCTTTACTGCCTGCATACCCGCATGAATGCCCACCGGCACCTCTTTGCCGTTCTCGCAGGCATCCGCAAATTGCCGCATCTCCTCCGAGAAAGACTCCATATACCTCTCCAGAAAGAAGAACAGAGGCTTTTCTCCGGTTACCCCCTCCGCATTTGAGATAACCACCGAAGAAAGGGTGTCGTTGGAGGTGGACGCCATGCCCTTTGAACCGAACAATTCCGCCCTCTGATCATAGCCATAGGCGGCGCGTCTGGAATTGTCGATTACAGCCAGCGCCCCACAGGCCATCTTCATGGTGATGACAGCAGTGTCCACATCCCCCTGCTCTCCTATGGCAGGGTCCACCAACACTGCGGACTGGACATACACCTCCTCCACATCACTGTCGGTTAGAAAACATGCCATATCAAAATCATGAATGGTCATGTCCAGGAACATGCCTCCGGACACCTTGATGTATGCGGGATTAGGCGGTTCCGGGTCCCGGGAGGTTATTTTCAGCACATGTGCCTCCCCGATTTTCCCCTGGTCATAAGCCTTTCTCACAGCCGCAAAATTGTGATCAAAACGGCGGTTAAAGCCCACCTGGAATTTACACCCGGGATGCGCGGCAAGCGCCTGCTCCACGGCCCTGATCCGGTCCAGGGCATGATCCACCGGCTTCTCACAGAACACATGCTTTCCGGCCTCTATGGCCTCTATGGAGATGGACGCATGCGTGTCCGTGGAGGAACACACCAACACCGCGTTAATCTCCGGATCTGACAGTATCTCTCTGTAATCCTTATATACCTTTTGTACGCCCATACCGCGTACAAAGTCCTCAGTCTCCTCATTCATAAAGGGATCTGCCACCGCTTTCACGCAGGCATTTTGCACATGATAGGTGATGGACTGCAAATGCACCTTGCCGATGCGTCCCGCACCGATAATACCAATATTGATCATTTTCTTATCCTCCATCCGCCCGCTTCGGCGGGCAATTCCACAACCTGCTCGCTTTTCCGCCAGAAGAGCCATATCAATCCATTTCGTCGCTTTTCACGACACAAATCCACTACAGCCCTGCTTTCTCCGCTATATATTGTCTGGCCCTGATGGCATATTCCAGCGGATTGGCTACCGCCGGGTCCTGCTCCGCTTCCACCAGCACATATCCTTCATATCCCGTGTCCGCCAAAATCTCAAAAATGGGAGTAAAATCCAGACTTCCGTCCCCGGGCACCGTAAAAGTCCCCAGACGCACGCCCTGCAAAAAACTCAGATTCTCCGCCTTCACCCTCTCCACAACCTGAGGGCGGATGTCTTTCAGATGCACATGTCTGGTTCTGTCCGCATACTTTTTCAGCACCGCCAGATAATCCTCCCCGCAGTAAGCCAGATGACCACTGTCAAACAAAAGTCCCACCAGTTCAGGGTCCGTGTGCTCCATCATCCGGTCGATCTCCGCCGCAGTCTGTACCACAGTCCCCATATGATGATGGAAAGTCAGGGAAATTCCCATATCTTTTGCCGTCCTGCCCAGCCTGTTAAGCCCCTCGCACAGAAGTTTCCATTCCCTGTCATCCATCACATACTTATCCCGGAAAATGGACTTATCCGTTCCCTGTATGGAATGCCCCTGCTCGGAAACACCTACCACCCTGGCCCCCATCTCCTTTAAAAAGGTGATGTGCTCTATAAAGCCTTTCTCCGTCTCTTCGTAGGGAGCCGTAGTGAGATATGTGGAATACCAGGCGTTACAGATCTGCATCCCCCGCAGTTTCAGCGCCTTTTTCAGCACCGCCGTATCCCGGGGATATTTGTTGCCCACCTCGCAGCCGGTAAAACCCGCCAGAGCCATTTCTGATACGCACTGTTCAAAAGTGTTCTCTGCCCCAAGGTCGGGCATATCGTCGTTTGTCCACGCGATGGGCGCTATGCCCAAATGCACTTTTCCCTTATTTAACATTAATACTTCCTCGCCTTCTCCAAATTCTTCCGCTTATTTTCATAAGCGCCACGCACTTTTTCATTTTCGGAGGTTCCCGCTACACCCACATGCCACCACGCTCCGTATCCGTCAGTCATGGTTTTGGGCAACACCTTTATGTCAATCAGGGTGGATACCTCCTGTTGCAGACTGTCTTTCAGAGCAGCGTCCAGCTCCTCCATATTTTTGACACGGTAAGTCTTGACACCGTAGCCTGCGGCGCAGGCGGCAAAGTCGATGGGCATCAGATCTCCCAGCAGTTTCCCCTCCTGGTCTCTGTAACGAAACTCCGTGGCCAGATTCCCTATACCGTTGGACATCTCCAGATTGTTGATACAGCCAAAACCGCTGTTGTCAAAGAGCAGCACGTTGATCTTTCTGCGCTCCTGTATGGAAGTCACCAACTCCGAGTGCAGCATCAGATAACTCCCGTCACCGCACATGGCGTACACTTCTCTTTCGGGCTGCGCCAGCTTTGAACCCAGCGCCCCCGCAATCTCATACCCCATACAGGAGTAGCCGTACTCCATATTGTAGGAATATCGGACATCCGAGGTCCACATACGCTGCAAATCCCCGGGCAGAGAGCCCGCCGCCCCCACGCAGATGGCATCCGCCGGAATCAGTTCCCTCACTCTGGCCACCACCGCCGTCTGTGTAAGAACACTGCCTGTCATTCTGTGAAACTCCGGTATGGTCTTGGGGTCGCCCGCTCCGATCAGCGGCCTGAAATCCTCGCCAAAAGAATAGGCGGAAAGACAGGCCATCTCCTTTTCCCACCCCTCTTTTGCCCTTGCGATCTCTTCGCTGTAGCCGGACCGGTAACCTGCCCGGCGCAGTCTTGCCCCCAGTTCCAAAATGGCCAGCTTCGCATCCGCCACCACTTTCACAGCCCCCAGCTTGTAGGCATCAAAGCGGGAGGTATTCACGGTAACGATCTCTGTCCCCTCTCCAAACAGAGACTTGGAAGCGGTCGTAAAATCGGAAAACCGGGTACCGATGCCCAATATCAGATCTGCCTGGCCGGCAATATCGTTTCCCGCGCTGTTTCCTGTAACCCCCAGCCCCCCAAGATTGCAGGAATGCGAGGAAAGACAGGCTGTTTTGCCGCTCTGCGTCTCCGCAAAGGGAATGAAAAACTCCTGGCAGAACTGTTCCAGCGCCTCCCCCGCCTCCGAGTAACGGACACCGCCGCCGCAGACAACAAGAGGTTTCTTCGCCTCCAGGATCCTTGCCGCCGCCTCCTCCAGTTCTTCCTGCGCAGGCACGCATCTCACGATGCGATGCACTCTCTTTCGGAAAAACTCCTCCGGGAAATCATAACACTCTCCTTCCACATCCTGCGGCAGGGAAATACATACGGCCCCTGTCTCGGCCGTGTCCGTCAGCACCCGCATGGCATTCATCATCGCGGACATCAACTGTTCGGGCCTGGCGATTCTGTCCCAGTACCGACACACTGCCCGATAAGCGTCATTGGTGGTGGTTGCCAGAGAATTAACCTGTTCGAACTGCTGTAATACCGGGTCCGGCTGTCTGCTGGAAAAAGCGTCCGCCGGAAACAGCAGCAGGGGCACATGGTTTACCGTAGCCGTGGCTGCCGCCGTGATCATATTCGCCGCTCCCGGTCCGATGGAGGATGCGCAGGCTATGATTTTCCTCCGATTGTTCTGCTTGGCAAAAGCCATGGCTGCATGGGCCATCCCCTGTTCGTTCTTTCCCTGATAGACCTTAAGGCCGCTCGAACTGCTGTCCAGCGCTTCTCCCAGGCCACAGACAATTCCATGCCCAAATATGGTAAAGATCCCCTCCACAAATTTGTTTTCCCGACCGTCAAATGAAACAAACTGGTTATCCAGAAACCGGACCAGCGCCTGAGCGGTTGTCATATATGCCATGCTTACCCCACCTTTCTTACTTTAGAGTTTTGTATTCCCCCTGCCGGCTCGCGCATCCATCAGCGCTCCTTTGGGGCAAATACTGTTTTAGAGTTTCGTATCCGTTACTTTATAATCCGAATGATCCAGCCACTCATGTTCCGCGTCCACAATCCGGGTTTTACGCCAGGGATCTCCCTCCAGATGTCGAATCAGCCATGTGTAATACATCCTGTAGCCCGGCGCCGCCACCTGCTGATGAGCATGCATGGGCGTTACCATCAGGCATCCCTGGTCCTGTACCCGGAAACACTGCTCCCCCACAAATCCCACGCCAAAGCCCTGGGGCTTATCGAACTCATAGTAATACAGTTCCGGCTGGGGATGATGATGGGGCGGATAGCTGGACCAGCAACCGGGCTTGTGAAACACCTCTCCCATCACCATGTTGGAATAGGGCGCGTTCTCATAGTCAAAAACCGTCAATACCTGTCGATGGGCCGTACCGTCCCACTGTTCTTTCCCAAATTCCTGTAGGCTGCACATCTGGGGCGTGTAAAACACGGTGTCAAACCCGTCGGGGTTTGTAGTCTGCTGAATCAGCAGTCTGCTGTCCTCCTGGGCCGTGACGATCATCTCTTTCCTGCGACAGCAGTGCAGACAATACGGTTTATCCAGAAAGACACTGCATCTCTCCCCGGTCTCCCTCTTTCCCTCAAAGGCAAAAAGTACCTTACCGGATAGCAGCAGCACCGCCGTCTCCCTCTCCTGCTCCAGCAGTCTGACCTTCTGTCCCGCCGCCAGCTTCTGCACCCGTACATCCATCATCATGTGACTGTTCTTCCCGTTCTCCTGGCAGAAAATCTTTTCACCCTGCCCATTGTACTCCGGATTCTCGTACATATCAAACCTCCTGCTATACTCTTTATTACCCATGTAAGATTTCCTTACTGTCGCACTACCATCTCTCCATATTTTTCCTTTTCTTCCTTAATAAATAGGTCCACCTCCTCCAGCGTGGGCATGGCTGCCGAGCAGCTGTGGGCGGAGATCAACATGGAAGCCGAAGCAGAGCCATACTCCAGCGCCTCCGGTACCGAGCAGCCGTCAATAAGCGCCCTGATAAAGGAGGACGCATATCCATCTCCACCGCCAAAGCCTTTCAGCGCATTGGTGGGAAAAGGTTTCACCGCATAATGGTTACCGTCGCAGGTGTAGGCTGTGGAACCTTCCTTGCCATGTTTTATGACAACAATCTTGCATCCCAAAGCCTGCCAGCGTCTTGCGCTTCCGCTGTCATCCCCGCACACCCCCAGTATACGCTCCGTCAGGTCAAATTCCTCCCTGGACCCCAGGATCAGATCACTCTGCCCTGCCACCAGGGAATAATATACAGAAATTTCATCCATGTTTTTCCAGGTGTAGGCCCGGTAATCTATGTCAAATATCACCACCACCCCATTCTTTTTGGCAAGCATCATCGCCTTAAGCGCCGCTTCTCTGGAGGGGCTGGCGGCCAGAGCGGTGCCGGAGATCAGCAGCGCTTTGGCCTTTTTAATATATTCCTCGTCCACATCCTCCGGCTCCAGCATCAGATCCGCCACGCCGTCCCTGTACATCAGTATCCGGCTCTCCGATGGACTCAAGATCTCCGTGAAGGTCAGACCCAGATTCTCACCGTTTCGGCACCTGGTAATATGACTGGTGTCAATGCCCTCTTTTTCAAAATAATGAGTCACATAATCCCCAAATTGATCGTCAGAAACCCTGGCGATGAACCCTACCTTCTTGCCGAGACGGGCCATACCCACCGCAATATTGGCAGGCGAACCTCCCAGATACTTATTGAAATTGCCGCTCTCCTCCAGAGGACGATTCAGATCCACCGGATTAAAGTCGATGGCAACCCTTCCCAGTAAAATCAAATCGTATTCTTTTGCCGGATCAAATGAAATATACTGCATGGCTTTCTCCTTCTATTTTGTACTCACAAACGTTCAGATGCTGTCCGGGTATTCCGCCGCTATTTTCCTGCTCCATTCGCCCATACGCCGCGCAATCAGAACATCCAGTTCCTCATAGGGCATAAGAAGCTCCTCTGTGCAGCGCCCGCCAGGGCCTTGGGCCGTAAACTCCCAGACAGGCGCAAAAGCATAATGGTCGCGGATGTACCGTTCCACTTTTCGGTCCAGCGCTTCGTCAGTAAACAGCCTGCCTTCAAACATGGGGCCAATGAGGAATCCCGCCTCTCCCGCGTTCCTGTCACATGCCGTATCCCTGTCAATCACCAGCTTAAAATATTCCGGCGCAGGCAGAACCGCATGTTTTCCGGGCTGTACATACAACACCGGATGCCCGTTTTCAAACTCCGTCACCCCTTCTATCAGACTGTTTAAAAACTTCCCGTGGAAACTCCCCTCCACCCCCGTGACTT
This sequence comes from uncultured Lachnospiraceae bacterium, assembly GCA_947648875.1. Lineage (GTDB taxonomy): Bacteria > Bacillota > Clostridia > Lachnospirales > Lachnospiraceae > Acetatifactor. Next base: position 7,420 of record CANSPM010000073.1, on the reverse strand, counting down.
TCCTCTCCCCGTCCAGATACACAAAGGCGTGTTCCAGATCATAGAGATGCTGAATATCAAAGTCATAGTAGAAAGCATATTCAATGGCCGTTCCTCCCGGAGGCGCTTCTATGACACGCCTACAGGAGGGACTTTTTCCCCTGTCACAGTACAGGGTATACCCGACGGCGACCAGCGGAAAAGGCTCCGCCCTGTCATAGCGCAAATGGGGTACAAAAAGTCTTGCCAGTTCATCCGCCTGCATCCGTCCGCATTCCTGTTCCATATCGCCTCTCCCCTCCCGTTTCCATCCGATTTTCTTCCGCCCGGGATAATACATCCATCCGCCTGACCGGAATCAGGCTTTTACCGGGTGAACCTCCACATATCTCTATAAAGCCGGGCGGTAACAGCTCACCTTATCCCGTATCTGAATCTCACGGTCAAAAGCTGTATACGCGGCGAGGTACAAGGTGGCGGCGCCGGGCGTCTTTTCTTCGCTGTCCTCCTTGCCCTCGATAAAATGATGTTCCCCAAAGCAGGGACCTACAATCAGCGTATCTTTGCCGTTGCCAACCTCCGTATAACCCTGTTTGACCACCAATGTCTCGCTGCCGGTAAGAGGCATATCTATATAGTCATTTGTCAGAAGATTCACCCCGGAGAACGCAAGTTCAATTCTGAAGGGAGCTCCCTCCACACCGGAGGTCTTCACCCGTATGTCCACTCCGTTCTCCACCTCTTTCACCCATACGTCGATCCGCATATCGGGACCCGTTTTCCGTTCCCGGGAAGCATTGTCCATCTTCCACCAGTCGCTGGTATCCTGCTTTTGCCCAAAAGGCAGATAGTACCAGCCTCGCATGGTCTGGCTCAGGTGATACTCCTTCTCTGACAGCCTCTCCATCTTCTCGCTCTTAAAGGCTCTGTGCTCACAAAAACTTCCGGCCACCTTCATTTCCATTTTCACGGTTCCATTATGTATATAGAAGAAATTGGATTTTCCTCTCATCACCGTGTAGGTAAACCGCCCCTGCTGTCCCCTGGCAATGCCCGACTCCTGATAAAAACTTCTGAAATCCGGCCGGCGATAACTACCCTGGAACTCCAGTTTCCGGTACGCGGGCTCCAACATAAACCAGATCAGAAAATCCGGAGATGAAATATGCCGTCTGTCTACAATGTCAAAAATCGTATTACACATCCGCAAAAATTCCGGGATATCATATTTCACCCCCATTTTCAGATACTCCATGTAATAATCTTTCGGATAGATCAGCAGATCCTTGTCAAAACGGGTGGAATTTGCAGTGAAAACACTGTCGTCCGGCTCCCAGTAAGTCAGCATCATTCGCAGATTTCGGACGGCGCAGAGTTCATAAAACGAATCTCCCGTAGCCTCAGAGAGCAGAATCATGGCATCATTGTTGATCCGGTTATAATTCCCTGCGGACTTCTCCGCAAACTCCCCGTCCTCATTGCAGTCGATCCCTTCATTCAGATAAGAGTATGCCGCCCGCTCCATCTCCCCACAGTCAAACAGCCTGCTACAGATCATCAGCACGGAGGCGATGGCCCAGCGGTGATTGGGCGTGTGAAAACCGCCCTCCAAAAGCCCGTATGCCCCCCTGCGCACAATGTTCTCCACCTTCTCCAGAATGACCTGTTCCTGCGAGGTCAGTCCCTCTTCCCCTCCCCGGTCCGCTCTGCCCTTCAAATATTGGTACACGGGTAATAGCTTCTTTACACAGAACGCCGTGTCGGGAGCGGAAAAGAAATTGCAGGTGATATAATCAAACAGCCCGTTTTCATGCTGTACGCGTCCAATATAACCGAGTCCCCTGAGAATACTGTCCAGCACTCTCTCGCTGTGATAAAAGCAGGTATCTTCATTGCAGTAAGCCGCCACCATACCGGCAACCCGGTAAATGGCAAACTTTGCCTGCACAATTCCCGTATCATCCGCAAAGCCGCCGGATCGGGGACTCCCCTCCTCCAGCACCTGTATCTGCAACGACTTAACCACTCTGTCCTGGGTATCCCGAATTATTTTCTGATAATGTTTTTCCATAACCCCTCTTTTCCGCATATCGCATTGTGCCCGTGTTATCGCTCTCCCCACTCTGTCTGTCCCGTAAGGACGCATCTGGTGTATCAGGACGGGATGCTAGAGCACCAGCCTGTATTCCATCAAAAACAGGATTGCAAGAGCCTGCCCATAGGGCATGGGCCGAAGTTCAATCTCCTTGTAGAAATCCCTGGTGGTACGTCCCATGGGCGTACCATAGGACACCTGATTCACCACTCCATCCTCTGATATGTAATCCAGAATTGGAGTCACTGCCCTGGCCGCCACCTCCAGATAGGATTTGTCCACCAGACCGTCCTTTACCGCTTTCAGAATACCGTAGGCAAATCCGCAGGTGGCGCTGGCCTCCACATAGGAGTCGGCATCATCTACCAGCGTGTGCCACATCCCGTTTTCCGCCTGCCATTCCTTCAAGCTCCGAATCTGAGCTTCCAGCGTATTTTGCAGCATTCTCCTCACCGGGCCGCCGCATTGGCTGACAGAGAAAAATTCCGGAATCGCCATAGTGATCCAGCAGTTCCCTCTGCCCCAGAATGCCCCGGTAAAATTATTCTTTTCCAGAAAACTCCAGCCGTGATACCACAGTCCGCTGGCTCTGTCGCAGAGATACTTGTCATGCAGCAGAAACTGGTACTGGGCTTCCTCTTTCATGGCGTCGTCTCCCAGAATACGGCCCATGTTCGCAAGAAACAGCACTGTCATGTAAAGCGTATCATCCCATAATTCCTGCTCGTTTACACTGTCGGAGGTCTTGTGCTGGAATCCTCCCTCCCTGGTGCGGGGAAACGAATCCATAATCTCCCTGGCCGCCGCCACACAGGGCTTCATATACTTCTCTTCCCCGGTGTGCTCCGCCAGAAAAGACATAGTCAGATAGGGTGCCGCAGTATTGATGTTCAGCGCCGGGAAACCGATCCCGATCTGCCGGTCGTAATACTTTTTCAGCGTTTCCAGATAGCAGTCTTTTTTCTCATAGCAGAACAGCTTCCACAGCCCAAACAGTCCCACACCCTGGGTCCACTCCCAGAACCGGTATTTGGCGATGTCATCTCCCGCCAGATTATGGCTTGCCATGTTTTTCAGGAAAATATCGTCCTCCTCATACAGAATATTGGAGAAGGCCTCCACCATGCGGTCAATTTTACCGTTGATCCGGTTTAAAAGTTTTCGCTTCTCTTTGCACTTTTCCTCCAGTTCTCCTATGAGAACCTTTAACTCCTCCGGAGTCCTCACCGTGTAATCCGGCTGCCAGTCCGCCTGCTCCACACTGTGGAAATATCTGGGGGACCAGTCCAGCCATACGGAAGTAATGCCGTACCGGTTGGCCCCTGCCACATCCTTTTTCAGATTATTGCCAATCATAACAATGAAGGGTTTGTCACTGTCCGTCAGTTTCATCTTCTCCATAGCCGTATCAAACATGGATCTGGCCGGTTTCTGCTCCCCCACCACCTCGGAGACGATCCACTCCTCAAAGCAATAGCCCAATCCGTTTTGACGATACACATTCTGAAAGGATTCCCACTCTCCGTCCGCCACAAGGGCAATACGGTATCCTTCCTCCTTCAGTTCCCGCAGCATTTCTCCCGCCCCCGGGATAAATGCCGCCTTTGTTACAATGCCTCTCTCATCATAGACCTGTGTGCTCTCGTCAATAATGGTATCTCCGCTGTCAGTGAATATTATCAGATTTTTGTTCATAGTCCACCCTAACTCCCATCTGCCCGCTCTGCGGACACTCAAATCAAGATGGTGAAAATCCCTTTTCACCCAAACCTTCGTGATCGTTGATAAGTAAAGATTACCAAAGGTCCGCTCCCATTACCACGCATCTTTTGTCTTTTTTAACTTGTCACATTGCACTTTTTGCTTTTACATTTAATATTTTATCCGTTCTTTGCATAATATTTATAAAAATATTATATTAATTTTGTGTATTTTACACATATTCATTCCTTGCTCTACGCAAATTTTACATGGCAAAAAAGCCGAAAAAAGATATTCCCGGAGAAAAGTCGTGGGTTTCGCTCCACAAATGACACTTTTGTTCTCCGGTTTTTGCAATCTGTGTTTAAGCAAAATTCCAGGGTTTATCAATGTTTCACGGGATTTTATCCGGCCCTTATCGGCAATTGTTCTAACTTCCAGGCCCGGGGGTTGACTTTTTTAGGCACAATTGCTATACTACTTTCACATGAAACGCATTTATATTTTAGCTTTACCGAAAAAACGTGACTGTCAATGATACATACGCGTCGGAGAAATGTTCATGCGGCTTCATTCAACGAAAACGCAAAGCAGATCAACGTTTTCTAAATTTTTTAAGGAGGATCATTTTATGAAAAAAAGACTCATTGCCCTGCTTTTGGCGAGCACAATGGTTGTCTCTCTGGCTGCCTGCGGACAGGATGGCAATCAGGGCAGCACATCCCCCGGTTCAGGGGACGATGTACAGCAATCACAGGCACCCACGCCCGCGCCGGAATCCACACCGGAGACGACGCCTGATTCGGAACCGGCGCAGTCAACTCCCGCCGAACCGGAAGCTCCCGCCGAGGTCGCCGGTTACTCCGAGGCTCCCATGCTGGCCGATCTGGTAAGCGCAGGTTCGCTTCCTGCGGTTGAAAGCCGGATTCCCACAGCGGACGATGTTTATGTGGAACAGACTGACGCCACCGGAGCTCCTCTGGAAATCGGCACATACGGCGGCGTCATCAACCTTCTCGGCGCTGGCGGCAGCTGGGGATTATCCAGACCGGTGCTGGAAAGCATTATCCACTTTAACTCCGACGGTACATATTATCCCAATGTCATCAAGAGCTTTGAGCATAACGACGACTACACGGTGTGGACCTTCGATCTGAGAGAGGGCATGAAGTGGTCCGACGGCGACGATTTCAACGCCGACGACATCACCTTCTGGTACTATATGTGCCATCTCAACAACTATGATACCAAAAAGAGCTGGGCCGCCTTAAAGGAGACGGTAAACGGTGAAGACGCATGGGCAACCCTGGAGAAAGTGGACGACTATACCGTGACCTGGACCTTTGTCAATCCCAAGTTCCCCGCCGACTTTATTGAGAGCGGCGATTTCAAGTGGTGCTGGGCTCCCTCCCATTACCTGCAGGATATGATTCCGGATTCCATTTATCTGGAAAACCCCTACTGGGAGAAGACGGGCCTGAGTGATGAGCAGGTGCTTCTCAACGCGCAGGCAAAGGGCATCGACGCCGCCACCGTCAACGATCTGGGCAAGGCCATCACCTACTACTGGTGGAACGAAGATGGCATTCCCTGTCTCAACTCCTATGTTCTTACCACCAAGGAAGGCAACAATTCCCGGGACGCACAGCTCTGCATTCTGGAGCGCAATCCCTACTTCTGGAAAGTGGACGCCCAGGGGCAGCAGCTTCCTTACTGCGACGAGATCCACTTTAACGCCACCTCCGAGGATGGGCAGGATCAGCTGATGTTCCGCTCCGGCGAACTGGATATCATCGGCGTGCCCATGCAGGACATCGCCTCCCTTCTGGCCGACCTTGGGGACCAGGCGCAGCTGCGCACCTTCGCAGGTACGGATTGGGGTTCTTATCAGGTAACCTTCAACTACACCTGCACAGATGAAAAATACGCGGAATTGTTCGCCAACAACAAATTCCGCCAGGCCATTTCCATCTGCGTGGACCGTGAGCAGGTCTCCGGTCTTCTTTCGGAAGGTTTCCTGGAGCCCGGACAGTGCGCTCCGGCAGAGGGCAACTTCGGCTATGACCCTGAGTGGGAAACCAAATGGACAGAGTACGACGTGGACGGTGCCAAGGCTCTCTTGGAAGAGTGCGGTCTGGTGATGGGCAGCGACGGCTTCTACGATTTCGCTGACGGCACGGACTTCGTCCTCACGCTCTACACTTATACGGATTCTGGCGCTGACGCGGCCTTCCCGGTTCTGGAGCAGTATTACAACAAGGCCGGCATCAAGTGCGCCACAAAGGATATCGAAGTGTCCGCGTTTGACACCGAGATTGATAACAACAACTGGTACGCAGTACTTGGTCCTCACACTCCTATCGGCGGCGTTTCCCTGAAATCCAGGGTTCAGCCTTTTGTCCCCATTGCGCAGTCGGCGGAATGGTACGGCGAGTACGGCACCTACTACGGAACCGGCGGAGCCCAGGGCGTTGCTCCCGAGGGCGATATGGCGAAACTGGTGGAAATCTATGAGAAGTGGAACTCCACGCCCGACTCGGCTGAGAGGGATCAGTATACTTTGGATCTCTATGCCGTTCACAAGGAGAATCTGTGGACCATAGCTTACCTAAAAGCAGTCGGCAACTACAACCTGATCAGTTCCAAGATCAAGAATCACCCGGATCTCCTGGTATGGGATGATCTGTATCAGTATCAGAACCTGGTTCACTACTGGACCCTGTTCAAAGCTGAGTAAAATAGTTTATCATATTTGTGGCCGACAGCCACCGGCCACATGCACTGCGGTCCGGCTCCCACTGGAGCCGGACATACGCGACCACCTTCAGAGGCGGGGAACCCCGGTTTCCCACCTCCGATTTTCTTAAGAAAGGGAATTTCTAATGGAAGCAAATGCGTATAAATCCGAAGACATGCATGACAACATCCCGAAGAAAACCCTGCCGGAGGCCGTGAAGGATTTTTTTAAAAAGGATCTGGTCCAGTATATCGTAAAGCGGCTTCTGATGTTCATCCCGACATTGCTTCTGATTTCGGTTTTGGTTTTCTTTGTCATTCAGCTTCCCCCCGGCGACTATGTGTCCGCCCATATCGCGGCGCTCGCCTCGGAAGGGGAAATCGTGGACGCGGACTATGCCGCCTCTCTGCGCGCTGACTACGGGCTGGATCTGCCCATCCACGAGCAGTACTTCAAGTGGATAAAAGATATCATCTGGACTCCCACGGATTCCACCTATTACCGGTTATACGGTTCCCATCACAACTGGAAATACTCCTTCGCCTATGGCAGGGATGTCTGGGATGTGGTTGACGACCGGCTGGGACTCACCATCGCCGTGACGGCGATCATTATGCTGTTCCAGTATGTGGTGTCCCTGCCCATCGCCGTCTACGCTTCCACCCACCAGTATTCCGTGGGAGATTATATCTCCTCGGTCATCGGCTTTCTGGGAGCGGCAATACCGAACTTTATTCTGGCAATCGTGCTGATGTATCTCTCCTACAAATGGACCGGAAACGCGAATGTGGGCCTGTTTTCCCAGGAGATGCTTCAAAACGGCATTCATTTATACAACTTTGGCGAGTTTTTAAAGAGAATGATCATCCCCATCCTGGTCATCGGCACCAGCGGCACCTGCGGCATCA
>CANSPM010000072.1 GCA_947648875.1 uncultured Lachnospiraceae bacterium | reverse complement strand
CCGGCACAGGGGACAGTGTGAAATTTTTGTAAAGATTATGGATCTCTCTCTGGAAGAGGGAGAGGAAGAGAAGTTTTACAATTTATTTGGACCGATTGCCAATCGAATGTATATCGAAAAATGTAAGCCGGTTTATGACGGAGTAGAGGCCACACAGAATATTGCGGTTGGAACGGACCGGTATGGCCGCAGGCATGAGCCGAGAATGGTATGTCCGCTGCCGTTCTATATGCTGGGCATTTTGCCGGATGGAACGGTATCACCCTGTGAGACGATTTATGTACCGGAGGTGCTGGGGAATGTGTGGACAGATCATCTGATCAGCATGTGGAATGGCGAAAAGATGAAGCGGTTTCAGGAGATGCAATTGCGGAAAGCGCGGATGGACAACGCAGGATGCGCGAGATGCTGTGCCCCGGATGATGTTGCGCATCCAGAGGACAATCTGGACTAAAGACCTTTTGGGAATGGAAATAGACATGAAAATATTGCATATTACAACGCATATGGGGGGCGGGGCAGGAAATGCGATCTCTGATATGATACTTCTGGACCGGAAAAACCAGCACAGGCTGATCTGTTTGCAGGGCTGCGAGAAACGGCAGTTTATTGACCGCTGTCTGGAAAGGGGAATATGTGTCCTGGAACAACCTGATGCGTCCCTGGAAGCAGAGGAAATTGGACGGGCGGATGTAGTGATAATGCATTGGTGGCATCACCCGGTTATGTGTGGGTTCCTTGCCCGATTTCCTGAGATTCCCTGTAGGCTTGTCTTATGGTCGCACATTTCCGGGTGTGGTTATCCGATTTTGCACAAATCGTTTGTTGCCTTATTTGACAGAGTTTTTTTTACTTCCCCCTGTTCCTATGAGAATCCGGAGTGGCAGAGCGCAGAGATAGAGGAGATAAGGAAAAAGTCGGATATCGTATATGGTCTGGGAAATCTGGAGGCGTTAAGGGAGGAATGGCCGCTGCGGCAGGCGGGTGAAAAATTTGTGGTGGGATATGTGGGAACGCTGGGCAACGCGAAACTCAACGAGAGGTTTCCGGAGTTTTGCATGGAGGTCATCGGCAGGATCCCCCAAGTGCGGTTCCTTATGGTGGGGGATTTGGCTGATGCCCAATGGCTGTTGAAAGAGATCGCCCACAAGGGGTTAGAGGAATATTTTGCGTTTACGGGGTATTGCACGGATGTAAGAAAGCAGCTTGCAAAGATGGATGTGTTCGGTTATCCGCTTAATGAGAAACATTTCGGAACCACGGAGAATGCGATTCTGGAGGCAATGGCGGCGAAATTGCCGGTGGTGGCGCTACGTCAGAACACGGAAAAATATATTGTTTCACATCTAAAGACAGGTATGCTTGTCAGGGATAAGCGGGAATATGCGGATGCGATCCATGCGCTTTATCGAGATCCGGAACTGCGGAAGACGATGGGGGAAATGGCCAGGGCGGCTGTGTTTGAAAAGTATAGCGCACAGAGAAATGTGGAGGCTTTTCGGACAGGGCTGGAGTGTGTCCGGCAGAAAGAAAAGCGTTCTGTGCACTTTGAAGCGCAATGTGGTAAACAGCCCTATGAGTGGTTCCTGTCCGGACTTGACGCGGCGGAAGAGAGATGGTTTCGGGACAGCTTGGAGAGCGGACGGAAAAAAGAGGCGGCGGAAGAGCATATAAGGACATGTATGCCGATTCTGAGGGCAAAATCCAAGAGTTCCGTATTTCAGTTCGCGGAATATTATCCGGAGGACAGAGTGCTGCGGGGATGGAGAGATATTATGGAAAAGGGAGAGCGGAGATGACGGAGACACCCGGAGGCAGAAGAGTGTTTTTGAAAGATATTTTACCCCTTGACATGCCTATGATGATTCAAATATTTCCCGTGTATGGGTGCAATTTTAAGTGTGAATTTTGTCTGCATGGTCTGGACAGGTCGCGGCATGGCTATATCTCTGATACGGCTGTCATGGACATGGATCTCTATCGGAAAGTAATCCGTGATATAAAGCAGAGTGGAAGAAAGCTGAAAATGCTTCGTTTCGCGGCGATAGGAGAGCCGCTTATGCATAAAGATATTCCGGAGATGGTGAGGCTGGCCCGAGAAGAGCAGATTGCGGAAAGTGTGGACATTGTAACCAACGGCTCCCTGCTGACACATGAGCTGTCAGACGCCCTGATCGGGGCGGGGCTGTCCAGGCTGCGGATATCAGTAGAGGGACTGTGTTCCGAAGATTATGAGAAAAGATGTCACTGTAAGCTGGACTTTGAACGTTTTGTCCAGGAACTGGCATATTTCTATCACAGAAAATCCAGCACCAGGGTATATATAAAGATTATTGATTACATGGTACAGGAAGAAGCGAATAAAGAGAAGTTTTTTCAAATATTCAGGCCAATCAGCGATTCCATCGCCATAGAGCATTTGACACCCACAATCCGTGAGATTGATTATGATCAAGTGTCAGGAGGCATGGTTCTGGACAAGGGACAGAACGGAGAGACGCTGTTGGATGCCCGGGTGTGTCCCCAGGGATTCTATATGATGCAGGTGAATCCGGACGGGAAAGTGGTTCCATGCTGTTCCATGAAATATCCTGCGGTGCTGGGAGATGTCATGCGGGAAAATATCAGGGATATCTGGCAAGGTCCTGCGTTTAACGGTTTTCGCAGGAAATTGCTCTGTTCCAGGCAGGAGGCGGGAGCGGTATGCGGGCAGTGTACATTGTATCAATATGATCTTCACAAAGAGGATATTATAGACGAAGTTGCAGAGGAACTTATGGGAAAATATCTGTAGTCTGGGAAGGAACTGCGGAAATACCGGATACCCCTTACAGAGGGGATGCGTCACGGAAAAGAGAGAGGTATATGGGATGGCAGAGGTAAAATCAAGCGTAGATACTAAAAGACAGAAAATTGCGGACATTGTTCCGTTGGACAGCCCGCTCAGCATGTATATTGAGCCTACCAGAGCCTGCAATTTCAAGTGCTTTTACTGTATGCACAGTACCAGGGGCGTGGCAGGCGGCGAGTTGGAGAAAATGGGATTTGCCATCGGGCATATGGACATGGAGTTGTTCGACAAGCTGGTCAGGGATATCATGGAGTTCCCACAACAGCCCAAAAGAATCTGCTTTTCCGGGTTGGGAGAGCCGTTGGCGAACAAGAATCTGCCGGAGATGATCGGAAAACTTCGCGGCGCCGGATTCAGTGGAAGAATTGATGTGATCAGCAACGGTTCTCTGCTGACTCACGAGATGTCGGATGCCTTGATTGAAGCGGGAATTTCAAGGATACAGATTTCCGTTCAGGGTCTCACCGACGAGAAATACAGGGAAGTCAGTGGCGTTGATATTGCAATGAGCCAGATTCTTGACAATATCAGCTATTTTTATGAACATGAGAAAGAGGCGACCATCTATGTCAAGATCATAGATTCCATTTTGGAGGACGAGGAGGACAGGAAACGCTTTTTCGATATGTTTGAAAATATATGCGATACCATATTTGTGGAGCATCTCGTGGTTATGCAGCAGCAGATGGGCGACCATGGAGGGAGAGTGGACACTACGAAAAATCTGATGGGAGAATGTGTGGCGCCCAGAGAGGTCTGCGGCGTGATGTTTTACTTTCTACAGGTGAACATTGACGGGGAGACATTTCCCTGTTCGACTCCCGGACTGACCAATTCCTTTTCCATGGGTAATGCCAAGGAGAAGACATTGAAAGAAATATGGGATGGCCAAAAAAGGAATGATTTGATTCGCACAAATTTAATAGAAGGGTATACTGCAATCCCGGTATGTGATAATTGCTCGTCCATTACTGCCTGTGTTACAGAAAATGATGACAGTGAGTATCTGGATGACTGCCGGGATGAGATATTGAAGAAATTTCCAGAGTGATACAGATCAAACATGACCGTGTTGATATATAAATATATCGACATAAATCTCAGGGATGGAGAGGCAGATAATTCAAGAATGAAAATTAATATCAGTACGGCTATTGTATCCGGGGCAGCAGGTTTTGTAGGGTATCACTTAGTCCAAAGACTTCAGGAAAAAGGTATATTTGTAGTGGCATTATGCCGTCCAGATTCAGCGCATAATGAGCGATTGAGAAAATTTAATAATTTAAAAATTTTGGAATGCGATACCTCAGACTTTATGAAATTAAAGAATACACTGGGGCGGTACAGTCCCAATGCTTTCTTCCATCTTGCCTGGGAGGGTACAACTGGAGAAAAAAGAGGCGATTACACGGTTCAGCTGACAAATGTGAAGAATACCTGCGACGCATATCTGTGCGCCGCAGAGATTGGCTGTAAAAAGTTTGTAGCCGCAGGCACAATCTATGAAAAGCTGATGGATCAGATTCTTTTTGCGGAGAACTTCAGTCCCCTTTCCTACTATGTCATGGCCAAACATTTTGCCTATGAGTCATTATTTCAGTTAAGTAAAAAAACGGGTCTGGACTGGACATGGTGTCTGTTCTGTCAGCCCATTGGAAGATATATAAAGTTGAATCAACTGATGGCATATCTGGTGATGGAATTAAAGGAAGGGAGGAAACCGCTGCTTGGTACGGCTGAGAATCCCTTTGATATGATTGCCGTGGAGGATCTGGCAGAGGGTTTATATCTTGCGGCGGAGCACAGACTGGGGGAGAGAAGATATTACATTGGAAGTGGAACACCGAGGCGGCTAAGAGAATATCTGACCTGTGCAGGAGACATTATTTCACCAACACAAAAGTTGATATTCGGGGAACGACCGGATGACGGACTGCGTTTTTCCTATGAATGGCTGGATGTACAGCCATTTCAGGAAGAGACGGGTTTTAAAAGCAAGCATAGTTTTGAGGATAGTATAAACGCGGTAGCGTTATGGGTGGATGAGTGCAGAAGCACAGGAGCGGGCATATGATACTTTTTTTACAGAAGGAAATCGAACAATTCAAAAAAGAGACGGAAAATGAAGCCAAAGACAATATTTCAAAAGAAATACAGCAATGTCTGCGCAAAGAAAAAATAATTATTTATGGAGCGGGAGCGGCGGGCAAAGCGCTGGGAGCGGTTTTAGACCGATTGCATATAAAGATTGAATGTTTTGTGGATAGAAAATTTAGAGACATCGTAGAAATAAACGGAAGAAAGGTACTGGGAGTGGATTACCTGCAGAAATATCGCAATGAGCGGGTTTTGGTGATTGTTTCCATTGATACACAACTGTTTCTGGAATTTCAGGACGAAATAGAAAAAAATATAAACCAATACTGTCCTCAAAGCCTTGTGATTCCCTATGGCAGGGATTTGATTCTGGCCTTAAAGTATGGAATGTGCAAAAATATACGATTATCTAACGCCAATTTCAGTATTGCCGATTGTATAAATTGTGGAGCGGAGAGCAGAGGATGTGATATATTTGATGAATATTTGCGGAACATTGCCTCAAAGAGTGTGATAGATAAAACTTCCTTTAAGACGAAGTATTACAAATATTTCGGTTATATATTAAGTAATGTATGCACGTTAAAATGCAAACATTGCTGTGAAATGGTTCCCTATTATAGGGAGAAGGGCTTTGTGGAAGCGGATATCGTGATTGAGAATTGCAGAAAAATAGCGGATGCCAGTCAGTTTACCATGTATATAGAACTGATCGGCGGGGAACCTTTTTTGCATCCGGATATCATATACATATTGCAGGAACTGCTAAAGATAGAGGATGTTGGATATGTGAAGATCTTTACAAATGGAACCGTTGTGCCAAGTGAACAATTATGCGCAGTATTAAAAAACCCAAGGATTGTTATTGTCTGGTCTAACTATCAGGATGTTCTGGAAGGCGCGCTTTTGGATAATGTGAACAGGACAAGAGAAATTTTCGAGAAAGAGGGGATAGAATACATTTACAGTATGAGTAAAACCTGGCTGGATTTCAGTTCTTTTGATTATGTCGATAAAAGTGAAAAAGAGTTGGAAAAGGATTTTGAGGACTGCCATTTAGCAAACTGTCATCGTCTCTATGAGGGTGTTTTATATAGATGTCCTCATCAATACGCAGCAATGCGCCTGGGAAAGATCAAAATAGAGGAGAAGTATTGTGTAGACATTGGGGAAGCTGATACCCTGGAGGAGTTGTCAAAAAAATTGTTTGATTTTATCAATTTGCAATATGTTGATTCATGCAGATACTGTGTGGTTCCCTACAAAGCCCGGGAGGTCCCTGCAGGAGAACAGATAGGAAGGAATGAAAAATGAAATACTGCTCATGTAATAGCGCAGAGGACAGGACCCGAGATGTTATCCTTAGATTTAATCCCTCAGAGGAGTACATTGTCTATGGGACCGGAGAGTGTTACCATTTTATGAAGCGGTTTTTGGGGGATTTAATAAATATTAAGTTTTGTATAGACAAAAGGGCCAGTTCGGGTTCCTATCAGATCGGAAAAGATAAAGTGTTTGCCCCGGAAACACTGCATAATTTTATAGGCAATAAGATTATTATAGCAGCAAACGGTGCGTACTACTTTGAAATCAGGGAAAGCCTTCTGAAACTGGGATACAGCGAAGAACTGCTGTGCAGCGCTTTCGAAATTGCGACGGCCTGGGGGATGGAGTACAGGAAAAATATTATTTCCATGTATGTCAGCTTCCCAATCTTATCTGCATGTACATTGAATTGCAGGGGGTGCATTCATTATACGGACTATCATAAAAAAGGATTTTACCTACAGAAAGACGAAATAAAGGAAAGTATTGACTTATACTTTACATGTGTCGATGTTGTCGATCAAATACAGATCTTTGGGGGCGAGCCTTTTCTGCACAGGGATTTAGATGAGATCTGTCTTTATATTTCAGAAAGGTATGCAACAAGATACCATAAAATGCTTGTAACAACTAATGGAACTATTGTTCCCAAAGTAAAAGTGATGGAAAATCTGAGCAAGTGTTCCAATCTGGTCGTCAGTATCAGTGATTATTCGCAGACAAATGAGGACCGGTTAAGCATTGACCATCTTGTCGAGCTCTGCGGGCAGGCAAAGGTCCCATATAATATCAATTCGAATTTTTATCGCTCAGACAGTGAGAATTTATGGTTTGATTGCGGAAATCCAAATGAAAAGAAAGAGGCAATAGATGTGAAGTCCCGATTTTCCAATTGCGCTTTGCCGGGGTTTGGAGTGTTTAAAAACAGATATTACTATTGTCCAAATAGTATGTTTGCGAGCATTACAGACATTTTCCCGGAAGGACGTGATTGGCTGGATTTAAAGCGGATTGCGTTTTTATCCAGACAAGAGCGAAACGCTGAACTGCTGGCATGGCACTTAGGGTTTATGAAAAATGGAAGTTTGGATTTCTGCTCGTATTGTGCGGGATTTGGTAAATGGGTTAATTCAAATTATATAAGAGCGGGTGAGCAATTATAAAAGTAGACAGAGGAGACCGGAAGAGATGAAATATTCACAGGGAAAGCAGTTTGAACAATATTTTCATGAATTTATAAAGTGCTTTCCGGCAGAGGCTGATTATGTTGCGTATGGAGCGGGTAATGCCTTTTACGCGATCAGAGAAATGTTTGGGGATAAATTAAAGATAAGTTATTGTGTGGATATGGATTGTGAAAAGAAAGTTGACGGAATTGAGGTACATTCACCGGATTTTCTAAAAAACCATGGAGAAAGGAAAAAAATAATAATTACTACAAACGGGGGATATGCCGATGAAATTGCGGGCAGATTGGAGGCAATGGGATATGATAGAACAGAATACTGCCATGCCCAGGAGTTGGTGTCCATATGGGGGTGGCATTATCAACATAAAATTAATACCTTGTTTTGTGCCGTGATAGTGGGATTTGCCTGCAACCTTAATTGTAAAGGCTGCTCGGAGTACATTGGGTATCATAAGAGTAAAGAGATGCTCAGTTTTGAGACGGTGAAGAACACGATTGATAATTATTTCTCTATAGTGGATTATGCCATACAGATTAATGTACTCGGTGGGGAAACCTTTATCAATAGAGATATTGGAAAAATATGCAGATACATGGAAGAAAATTATGGGGAACGTTTTCACAAGATGGTGATACACACCAATGGTATTGTTGTCCCACAAGAGAATGTACTGACGGATTTACGGACATGCGACAAACTCCATATCTGGATTAGTGATTATAGTAGTCATATTAGCGAAAGACAGAGAGAAAATGTCCGTATATTTCAGGATAAGCTGGAATCATACCACATTAAATATAATAGTTTTTCGACATATAATCAAAAGGAAGCAGAAGAGCAGTGGTTTGATTTAGGAAATCCTTTAGTAAAAAAGAATCAGGAGGCTAATATACTAAAGGAGAGATTCTCCAGGTGTTCGGGAATTTGCTTTTCCGTATATAAGGACAGATATTACTATTGTGTTATGGAATTGAGCGCTGTGGAAACAAAACTTTATGAGGACGCTAAAGAGCAGGACTATATAGATTTGGTACGAATTCAGCAGTGCGGCAGGGAGCAGAGAGCTGAGAAGTTTTTGCGTTTTCAATTAGGTTTCTTGCCGGACGGTTATCTTAGTTTTTGTGATAATTGTAATGGCATAGGAGTGGGGGTAAATAACCAATATATTGGAGCTGGGATTCAGTGAATACGATCTGGAAAGCCTTCAAAGAAAGGGGAAAGAAATGAAAAAAAATCCAATGGTAACAATATCGTTGCCATGTTACAATCATGAAAAATATATCCGTGAATCTATTGAAAGTGTACTTGCGCAGACATATCAGGACTTTGAGTTAGTTATTATTGAAAATGGCTCAACGGATCATTGCCGAGATATAATCAGGGAGTATGAAGACAGGGCTACAGTGATTTATTTCGATGTGAATGACCAGGATAAGTCAAGCAGGGTTTTTCAACAGGAGACAAGAGGAAAGTATCATGCAATCATGACCTCCGATGATATATGGATGCCGGATAAACTTGAAAAGCAGGTAGGCTTTTTGGAGAAGCATCCGGAATATCAGGCGTGCTTTACATGGGCAGAGTACGGCGATGAAAACATGAATACATTGTACGATAACACTTTTACGCTTTATAAAGAAGGGAACAGAACCCCTTCGGAATGGTTGAGCCTTTTTTGGAAACGCGGTAATTGTCTCTGCGCCCCTTCCATGGTTATGAAAACTCAAAATTATCTGGAGATTTTCGGACAGAATATTCCATATTACCAGCTTTTTGATCTGGATGCTTGGGTGAGATTCCTGCTGGGAGGAAATCAGCTGTATTTATATCCGGAAG
The DNA here is from genome assembly GCA_947648875.1 of uncultured Lachnospiraceae bacterium. GTDB lineage: Bacteria > Bacillota > Clostridia > Lachnospirales > Lachnospiraceae > Acetatifactor. Next base: position 4,681 of record CANSPM010000072.1, on the reverse strand, counting down.
TTTTGGTTAAGATGCGCAGTCATGCCACAGCGATCAGCTATTCAGGCAATGAAATGGCAGTGGTAAGAGGACAGGAGGAAATGAGTAATATTCGGATCGAGATCATGGAACAGATATCGGATGCGCTATTTCTGGAGACTTTTGGAGACGAGTTGGTCCGACCAGGATGTACAAGCCATGCGGAGTTGACATGTGAAAAAATTTTGTTTTTGTTTCGCTATGCGCAGAATCTTGAGGCGCTGAAAGTACGGGCGCTGGATTTTTATTACAGACACTTTCCAGAGGATAATGTGGCGGAAACATTCAGTGAAAAGTATTTTATGACTAAAAATTTCTTTTTGGAATTGTCAAAGGATATAGGAACAATTCATACCGCCAAAAAGTATTTTCTAATGGGGAGGGAGTCGGCACAGGATGATAATCCTTAAAATGTGAGAACGGCAATATATAATGAGGGATCAAAACAGATTTATATCGGATTTCCACACCAATTTTGACTCTCTAAAGAACACACCTGTGGTGCTCTATGGGGTAGGTCAGTTTACAAAGCAAATTGTTGAGCAGGCGGATGACTTTCACATAATTGGTTTAATGGATGCAAAGACCACCGGCCAGTCGGTCTATGGTCAGAGAGTGCTATCAGAGCAGGAGGTTGCTGTTTCGGCAAGGGCAATCATTATTGTCGCCAACCTATCTGTGGCGGGGGAAATCTATCAGCGGATAGAAAGATTTACCAGGGAGCACTGCATAGAGGTGTACTTTTTAAACGGACTGAAACCGCCGGATTATCACACTTTTACTGGGGAGAACCCGTACTGGGAGAAAGACGCGGAGAAGTTAAAAGAACGTATCCTGGCAAATGATATTATTTCTTTTGACATCTTTGACACATTATTGACCCGCAGGTGCAAAATGCCACAAGATGTCTTTTGGCTTGTGGCATATGAGATGGGTATGCGAGACTTTGAAACGGATTTTGCCAGGGAACGTAAAGAAGCGGAAAAAACCTGTTATCGGGATGTGACCAGGTATTTTCAGCTACAACAGATTTATGACATTTTATGCAGGGAGGGAGTTGTCACGAGGCATAAGGTGGAAGCCTTCATGCAAAAAGAACTGGAGATAGAGAAACGTCTTCTTGTTCCCAGAGAGAGCATGTGTCAAATACTCAGGTACGCCAAAGCACAGGGAAAAATCGTGGTACTGACCTCGGATATGTATCTGGGCACAGATCTCTTAACAGACCTGTTGGCGAAAGCTGACCTTGGAGAATATGATGATTTGTTGATATCCTGCGAAGTGAAAAGGGATAAATACTGGGGGGAGATGTGGGAATACCTGATTTCCCGTTATCCTGGCCGGAGAATACTGCATATTGGGGACAATGAGATTGCCGACGTAAAGACAGCAAGGGAACATGGAATGGAGTCTTATGGGATAGCCAGCGCCAATGCCCTGCTTGCGATGAACGGCATGGATCAGTTTCTGGGACAGGTAAAGACAGGGGGCGACGGGGTATTGTGGGGACTGTTTTCTGCAAAAGCCGTAAATGACCCGTTTTGCATGAACGTGACAAAAGGGAGGCTTTACATAACGGATATGCGCCAGTTTGGCTATCTGTTTGCCGGTCCCCTTGTTTTAAAATATCTGCTGTGGCTGATTAAAATAGCCAGAGCGCAACATATAGACACATTGCTCTTTGCGGCGCGAGACGGATATTTATTGGAGAGAATGTATCAAAAGATTATTCGAAAGCAGCGCACAGAGGCGCCGAACGGTATCTATCTGCTGACTTCAAGACGCGCCGCAAGTGTCGCGGGTATCAAAAGTGAAGAGGATATATGGTTTGTTTTTGATAAGATGTGCAGTACGGCTTCCGTGAAATATGAGAGAGTTTTGGAGAGGGGCTTTGGAATCCGGATTGACGGGGAGGATATTTATAGGGGAAGCACGATCTATAAGGTGGGAAAGGAAACGCTTTTTCAACATACAGTACAACGGTATGCGGCGAGAATTTACGAGAATGCAGAATGGGAGAGAGCGAATTATCTGAAGTATTTGGAGAGTTTACATCTCCGGGGGCAACTTGGATTTGTCAATTTTGTGTGTAGAGGAGTAACGCAGTACTGCATGACCAAAATTACCCAAAGAAGGATGAAAGGGTTTTACTTTGCCTCTGAAGAAGATATATTAGGTATTTACCCATATATGGAAGATATATTTTGCCTGTATGGAGAAAATTTATCTACCCACACCTCCAAATTAAATTTGATGGCCAAATATCTGTATGGGGAGACAATTCTTTCCGCGCCAAATGGACAGCTGATCCGCTTCTCGGAGGAAGGTTTGCCCATATATGAAGAGAGAAGAGAAAGTTTTGCGAGAATACAAGAATGCCATAGAGGCATTGAGCAGTATATGGAAGATATGCTGGAAATAATACCGGACTTGGATGAGAACTTGTTCTCCAATGAACAGATAGATCGGATTTGGGGGACATTTGATTTGAAGAATGTAATACTGTCCCAGGAAGTAAGGGATGTATTTTGCTTCGATGATTATTATGGGGAGTAATTTGCCGGGGAGGTAGATTTTGCAGATCATTGCAACCGAATTTAGTGATATTAAAATAATTGAAAGCAACTATTCCATGGACGAAAGAGGAAACTTTACAAAATTGTTTAACGCGTCCGAATTTCGTTCAATGGGATTGCAGACGGAATACAGGGAGACGTATTATTCCAAATCAAAAAAAGATGTGATTCGAGGTATGCATTTTCAGATTCCACCGTATGATCATGAAAAGCTGGTTCATATCATAGAAGGATCCATTGTTGATGTAGTGGTGGATCTGAGAAAAGCAAGCCCGAACTACAAAAAATATATAGCGATTCCTCTGCTGGCAGAGCGGCACCAGTCGATTTACATACCCAGGGGCTTTGCGCATGGATTCAGGGCCTTAGAGGATAACACGATTATGCTGTATCAGGTTGCGTCCGGTTATCATCCCAACAGCGACCGGGGGATTGCATATGATTCTATTGGATATGACTGGGGAACAGAAACCCCCGTTTTGTCAAAGCGAGATCAGGGATTTATGGGGTTGGGGGATTTTGAATCTCCTTTTTAATAGAGAATTCAGGCTGTAGGATCTGGGGTGAGGATATGATAACCATGTATGGCAAACTGACAAAAATGCTGGAACAGGGATGTTACAGGGATGTGCTTGAGGAATTGAAGCATTATGACATTAGAGAGTATACGGAAGAATTAATTATAATTGCGGTTTCAGCCTTTTTGGCAGTGGGAGAATATGAATCCGCGAGACAGTACCTACAGGCAGGTCTTCAGATCAATCCAAGGAATGCCGAATTGTATTTACTGCTTGGCAACTATTGCGAACGGTATAACCGGATGCAGGCATATCTATGTTATGAGAATGCTGCACTATATTGTGAAGATCCCCAGGATAAAGCAATTATCCAGAGCTTCAAGGAGAATCTTGAAAGCCAGGGAGATCTGAACTATAGGAAAGTGGCCATTGTTATTTTGTCGTACAATTCATATGAGATGACCCGTTTTTGTATTGAAAGTATACGCAGAAATAATATTCCATCCTCCTATGAAATCATTGTGGTAGACAATGCATCGACAGACGGGAGCCTGGAATGGCTGAAACAGCAGCGGGATGTGGTTCTAATCAGCAACAGCGAGAACAGGGGATTTCCATATGGATGCAATCAGGGTATTGAAGCGGCCGATCCCCGGGCCGACATTATGCTGCTCAATAATGACACAATCCTGTTTCCCAATTCGTTGTTCTGGCTCAGGATGGGGTTGTATGAGGACGAGAACACAGGCGCGGCGGGATGTATGACAAATTGTGCCTCCAATGAGCAAGTCATATCAGAAAAATTTGCCACGATACAGGAGTATGAAGCGTATGCTGTAAAGAACAATGTCTTGCGGGATAATCCCCATGAGACAAAGTTCTATCTGGTGGGCTTTGCCCTGCTGGTTCGTCGGGAGGCCCTGGATGAAATTGGCGGGCTTGATCTTCGATACGCACCCGGGCAATTTGAAGATTGTGATCTGGGAGTGAATCTGTGTCACAGAGGGTGGCGCAGTATATTGTGTCATAACAGCTTTATCTATCATTTTGGAGGCGGAGCTGGCCAGAATCGTCTGGTCTGGCAGGATGTATATCACAAGAACAGAGAAAAATTTAAGGATAAATGGGCATTTGATATCACATTTTATTCCCATGCCAGGAATGATATTATTAATATGCTGGACAGTGAGGCGGGCAGGACCATCCATGTGCTGGAGGTGGACTGCGGTCTGGGCGCGACCTTGGCCCGGATACAGTACATGTATCCGCACGCTCACGTCTATGGTATGGAACTTGTTCCGGAGGTTGCGGCAATCGGCGGCAGTATTTTAAACATCGTGCAGGGAGATATTGAGAGATCGTCGATTCCCTTTGAAAATATCCGTTTTGATTATATTATATTAGCGGATGTGCTGGAGCGTTTACAAGAGCCGGAAAGGATTATAAGGAACCTGGCCGGACATTTGAATGAGGGAGGCGCGTTTCTCTGTTGTGTCCCCAATCTGATGAATTTGTGAGGCTTCTGGCATGATGGTGGGTACTTGACCATGCCCAATTAACAACTGCATA
>CANSPM010000071.1 GCA_947648875.1 uncultured Lachnospiraceae bacterium | reverse complement strand
AAGCATGAAATCCTTTTGACAGTGTGTTTTCCTAATAAAACGCAATCTTATGAAACAGCCAAAACATTGCCACGTTAACAGTGAAATAAGCAGCACAAACAAAAAATATCTTTTTTTTCGTTGCCACTGTCTTTCCTAAAAAGACTTCCACAAATCGGTATACTAAATAAACTCGTACAATATTTGTTATTGCGCAAATAATAAAATCAAGCATACTATTTGTCCCTCAATACTTTCCCTCTAACCTCTTTGCGTTTCTTTTGACTGATTGATAATATAGTTCCATCATCCAGTTCAACCTTTTCATAGGTATAATATTTTACATGTTCTTTATTGATCACATATGATTGATGTATGTCTATAAAATCCTCAGACAAATCTTTAATAATTTCCTTCAGTCTGCCATAGAATTCATATGTCTTCTTCAATGTCACTATATTGATTTTTCTTCCCTTACTTTCAAAATAAATTATTTCTCCTTGTGGAATATAGTAGTAATCTTTACCTTGCTGAAACTCAAATCTTTCCCTTTTCTTGTTTATAATCTTAACTGCCGTTTCTATTGTGTCATTGATTTGTTCTTGCCTTATCGGTTTGACTAAAAAATCTAGGGGCTGTGTTTTAAACAACTGTAATGCATAAGACGTTTTTCCTGATATGTATATGATCTGTAGCCCCATATTATCTAATTCATTTCGGATATAACTGCCAATCTCTATTCCTGTCATTTTGAACAACTCAATATCCAGATATAAAATATCCAGATGTCCACCATTTACCAAGTAATTCTGCAATCCCTCCCCGGTATACCAAACCCGTATATTTATGAGAATCTCTTTTTCTTTTGCACAATTTAAAAGCAAATTTTCAATGTCGGCGCAAGTATTCACTCCATCATCACATATTCCTATATCATACATATCACACCTCACACAAATGTCCTACTCTTTCACCAGTATGCCTACTTTTAGATTTCTAATTATTTTGAATCCTTTAAAAATCAACGTAACAGTGCCTTTTATTTTCCCTATATCTGACTATTTGTCCTAAATGTATCAAAACTTATGAATATATTACCATATATACCCCTAGAAATCCACCGGTTCACGATAATGTCATATGTAAAACATATTTATTTTTAATCACATGCCAAGTCAAAAATACATATTCGTTTTGAAACTAGCATATCAGATTAAAAATGAGCCCAGGGATTCAGGAAAGCAAATATAGCTTTCCGCTCTTCTGTATCTGTTAAGTTGGATTGTTCAAGGGGGTGCCAAGCTGACCCCCGCCCCCGTCCACAGGTATAACAGCGGAAGTATCGTTTCCAATCCTCTTTTTTGTAAATAGAAATGTCCTGCATCTTGGCTGGAAATAGGGCACATTGCAATCCGGTTCAATACACCGACTGCTCTTCTTCTCCGATTACTTTCTAAGTATTCTTTATGGCAAACATTTATATTGGGGACTTGTGGCGGCTCGCTTTCTGGCCGCCCTCCGTTTTCTTCTTTCCATGCCTTTATCATATCAAAGCCGATATGCTCCGCTCTGTGCTGTTTCCGGTCTGACTGATTCTCCTGCGGCACTTCCACAGTTGCGACTTCCATGACCTCTCCACATTCTTCAGATTTTTGGGGTTCCTGATGTTCTCCGTCGTCTGACATTTGGCAGAGCTCAAACAAAACAAGCGTATACAGGTTGCTGGTCTGGCCTTTGTTCTTATCACGGAATCGGGCCTCCTTTTTGATATAGCCTGAATTTTCCAGCTCATGCAGGGCACGTTTTACCGTAGATATGGAAATATGCAGATGCTTTGCCATAGTAGGGATAGCTGGGAAACAGGTCAGCTCCTTATTGGATCGGTCGATCAGGTATATCAGCACAGACAGGGCACGGCTTTTCAAAGCGCTTTCATATGCCTGTTTTTTCAGTTCCGCTTGCTTTGTCATCATCTCAAATTCCTCCTTTTGATAGCGGGTAGTGTCAAATCCTACCCCTATACTAATAATGGGAGCCATGCCTGATCTGAATCTGACCTATGCATGGCTCCCTTTTAGCTGCGTTTCAATAGCGCCAGATCCCTAAATCATTCCATAGATCTGCTTAATATCCTTATAAAATATCAGTCTCCACATCCTGCAATATATCTCGCAATCACTTTTTTGTACTGCCTGGCGTTACATCCGCCATCCGTAAGCTCCGGTTGGTACTCGGAAAACATTACCTTGTGGTACTCATTTTGCAGAGCCGCCGCCAAATCGTCCTGAATCTCTGCGGCTACAAAGGGGCAGAGCAGCCAAGCATGAATTCCTGCCAATGCCGTCTGAAGGCGCACAGCATGACCAAGCTCATGGGGCTTTGTGCCGCAGATCAGCAGCCGTATGTCCGCTCTCTCCAGCAAACTACGTTTTGCAGCCAGATCGTTCCCCAGGTCATATACGACAAAGTTTACATCGTTCTCCCCATTCTCTTTCGCACGTTCTTCCCCGTCCCCTGATGACTCTGCGTTTTGATAATGCACGCTTTTATAATGCCAGCCTCCCGGCTCCGCGTCCATCTCATAGCCACGGGCCAGAGCCGTCAGATGGCCGCTTGTGTTTGTCTCCACATAGCGCACGGACGCACCCACACAGGCCAGCCATGCGCATAGTCCCACCGCAGCGGTAGTGGTTCCTATTCTGGGCTGGGAACCCATCACCGCCACAGCTACATTTTTACAGTCAAATCGGTAATGTTCCTGTCCCTCCGATCTGCCGGGCCTTACTTTGGGGGTGTACCGGGTCATTCCCTGAATGCTCAGGCACTCCCGTATTTCCTGCTGCATCTCCCCTATCTCCGTGTCACGCACTATATTTCCCACGCCGCTGCCAAGCAACGCCTGAAACAGCGGGGCGGATGGATCAAGCCCCTCGCAGATGACCGTCACCCTGGCGCTGTACATGGTGAGAAATTCTTCCACTCCCTGGGCAAATTCCTCATCCGTATCCCCAAAGGCGGGACGGTCAAGCACCACATCCGTGAAATGGGCAAAGCTGCGCATATCATAGATTACAAATTGTCTTAACATGAAATTTCCTACCATCTTTTTGATGGGCATCCTGCTATCCGGCTCAAAAAGACCGGTAAAATCCAGCAAATTGGTATGCTGGGGGGATGATAAATATAAAATCATACTCCATGGCCTCCTGTTATTCCCGCAAGTGATAAACCAGATCGGTTTTCCTGCGCACATATTTCTTACATTTATCAAAAAGCAATTCCCACGCCGCTGGGCGACACCGCTTACCGTCAGGAGCCTGCCCTGCCGATAGCCCAATACGGGCCCCCGGAACCCGCCGCCTTGTTGGATTCCTCCAGGATAACGGACAAGTCCCACTCCTGGCCGCTCCTGCTGTAGCTGGCGGGATCTGCCACCAGGATCTTCCCCTCCTCCGTCACGCCCCGCAGAACAATGAAATGCCCTCCCCTGGTGAAATGTCCCTCGCTCATAATGGCCACCACCAGCTTTCCGGAGGAAAGGGCATCTACAATTCCCTGGGCGGTCAGGTCTTTCTCACAGGTCAGGCCGTAGGCGGCTGCGGCTGACGGGATCAGCTTATGGTAAGAGCCGTTGCCCTCACAGCGGTATCCGTTTCCCACAGACCACCCGGCAAGCTCCACAGGATCATGAATCTCCCCGGTCAGGGTAGAGATCACGATGGCCATGGCGGTGGGGCCGCACCCGCTCCGGCCAATGGTGCTGGAGGCGCCATACATCACATCCGCCCATCTTTCGTCCAGTTGGCTGTAATACGCCACCTCCCTGCCGCCGTCTCTAAACACCACACCCTCATAGGATTGTCCGCCGCCCTCCACATAGTCCTGGTCGTAAATCCCAAGATTCTGGTTGTATCCATATTGCTGCTGAAAAGATTCAATGGCGGCGATCTCGCCGTCCCCTAACGCCCATTCCACAAACCGGGCGATGGGGCTGGTCAGCAGATGGACAATCAGCGCAATCAAAACCAGCAAAAAGACTATCGGGGCCAGAACTGCGATAAGCAGATTTTTTCTGGCCCGCTTATCCGTTGCGGCCTGCGCCGCCAGTTGTGCCAGTATTCTGGCTGTCATCGGGTCAACCGCCATACAGACTCCTTTCCGCCCCATCTGCGCCTGAACGTTTCTTTGGCTGCATCTCTGATTCTTTATCCATTTACCGCCCTCCCGCTCTGCCCATATAGAGCATCTTGTACTCCGGGATCTCAAAGCTGACATGGAGCCGCTTGGCCCCCACCATAAACAGGGCATGTCCCCTTTTTCTCGCCAGCAACAGCTCCTGCTCCGCCTCTGTCAGATCATACAGCTCCGCCGTCTCCTTCAGATTTTTTCCGTCCGTCCCCATCAACACCTTGTAGCAGGGTATGTCAAGGAGAGCCTGACCGTACTGCTTGATGCTCTCGCTGAGAAAATCTGCGATGCTGTGGGAGATAATAGCCAGCGCCCCCTCGTATTTTCTGGCACGTTTCATCACATTTCTCAGATATACAAGGGACTGCGGCACTTTCTGGTCGATCATCAGATACGCCTCGTCACAGATCAGCAGCACCCGCTCCTGACGGTTATGGCTCATTTGCTCCCAGCACCATGTCAAAATATTGAAATACTGCGTCCGCTTGATGTGGTCGCTGGTCTCTTGCAGGGCATTGGTGTCCAGCACCGTGATGGAACCTCCTCTGCTCTCCCCCGCGCCCGTTTTAACACTGCTTTTCCCATTCCAGATAAAGCTGTCCGCCCCCTCCGCTATGTCATACAAAAGCAGCGCCAGATCCGCATACGCCTGGCGGTCTGTCTCCTGATCCTCTTTTGTCCGCACCAACTGATAGAGATCGGAGAACACCGGAAAATCTTCCGGCTCTAAGAGAGATATATTCGTATCCCAGGTAATGCCGAAATTTTTATACAGCTCTATCAGGCATTTCTTCAGCACTGCCCGCTGCATATCGGTAATGGAGGGAATATAGAGGTTAAAGAAAATCTCCAGATTTTTCATATGCAGCGCAAGATCGTTCATCCCATATCCCTCGTCCCGGTAGAGCCGGTCGGCCTCTTTCTCCTGCTCGTCATCACGGGGCGAGGGCCGCACCTGCAACGGATTGATCATACCTGTGGAGCCCGGTCGATCTGCATAATGATCTTTTCCCCGTCCTCGGCGGCCTTTTCCGCCCGCTGTCTGGATAAGGGATCTCTCGCTCCCTCCGCCAGTCCCCTTTGCTGTACCACGCTGCGGGAAATGGCGTTTACCAGCATGGCATTGTCCACCGGCCTCCAGCCGATGGACACGATGGTGGAGAGGATGTTGGTAATGCGGGAGAGCCATTCCGCCTCCACCTTTTGCGGATAACGGATCAGGCCGTATACCTTTCCCATATTTTCCCCCAGTTCAAGACTGTTCTTAGAAAATCCCAGCCCCACGGGGGTGATCACATTCAGCAGGGCGCTGTTTGCCATGTCCCTCTCCTGTGCGGTATTTTGTCGTTTCAACATAAATGTCCTCCTTGTCAGTGTTCCGCATTGCTTATACCATTAATATTCTATTGTGGGAATCGTTGCGGAAAATTCCGTATCCTCCAGGTGTGTGTAGGAGGGGTTATGAACCAGATTCAATAGCCGCACGATCTCTTTCTCTCCCAGCACGTCGCAGGGAACGCCGCAGCCGGAAAATTTCTCCGAAAACAGCGCCGCCCGTTTCAGCAGTTCCTTTTCCGCCACCAGAATATTGGCGTTGGGATACAACTCCATATAGGCGTCAGACCATTGGCCCACCAGATGATTGGGCACGGTGATCAGCGGCTTTGCCACTTTCCCCAGCCGTTTCAGTTCATAGGCCAGCACAATGGCGGCATAAGTCTTTCCCGCCCCCACCTCATGGGCCATAAGCAGGTTCCCCTCCCCGTACAGGCCATGAGCCACCACGTCAAGCTGATGGGGTCGCAGCCGGATATCCTGGGACAAATCCGGCAGTACCAGACCAGAACCGTCATATACACGGGGACGGATATTGTTAAAGCGGTCATTGTACAGTTTTGTAAGCCTTGCCCCTCGCTCCGGCTGGGCAAACAGCCACCGTTCAAACTCCGCCTTGATCTGAGCCTGTTTCTCCCTGGCCAAAATGGTTTCCCTTTTGTTCAGGACATACTTTACTTTGTCCTCGCCTGTCTGGGGATCAATATCCTCCACCCTGTCCCTGACCTCCACAAACCGCAGATTCAGCGATGCCTCCAATATCTCATAAGCGTTCATCCGCTCCGTGCCGTAAATCCGGGTGGCAGTGACGGAGCCTTTCTCATTTCCCTTATTGGCAATGAAATAGGCGCCGCTGTACAAGGAATATTGCCGATCACCACGTCAAAAAACTGATCCGGAAAGTCGGTATGCTCAAAGCCCGTCACCTGGATATCCGCATTTGGATAGAGATGTCTGGCAATATGCCCGGAGACCGGCTCGATCTCCACCCCGTACAGCCTGGAATCCGCCATGCTCTCCGGCAGGACGGAGAAAAAATTCCCCGTGGCCATGGCAGGGTCTAAGATGTTTCCCCCACGAAACCCGAACCGCTCCAGTGCGTCATAGATATGCCGTATGACGTTCTGCTCCGTGTAATAAGCCGTCAGAGTACTTTCCTGCGCCGCCTGAAATTCCTCCTCCGTAAGCAGGCCTCTGATCTCCTCATACTCCGCCTCCCAGCCGCTTTTTCCCGGTGTCAGGGCGTTTGCCAGCCCTCCCCAACCCACAAACCGGGCAAGGATAATCTGCTCCTCCGCTGTCGCCATGCGGCCCTGGGCCTGCAACTCTTTCAAAAGATGAACGGCCGCCACATTGTTTTTAAACTTTGTCTTGGGGCCGCCGTCATACAGATGATGTTCCTCGGAAAAGCGGTAATGAAAGCCCCGGACCACACGCCGGTCAAAATCCTCCAAAATAGCCCTGTCATGAGCCTGGTTTACCTGTACCGTCTGGATCGCCGCCTGCAAAGCCTCCCTGCTTTCCACCATGATCTCCCCGATCTCAGCCGCCTCCACAACCATAGAGGCAATCTCTCCATCGCTGTAATCGCCCTTAACCACCTGGCAACCCTGGAGCTCTACTACCGATACCCGCTCCCTGACTTTAAAACCGGCCAGGTTCTTTAGCTGGCTGATATCCCCGATCTCCACTGTTCTTCCGTCATAAAGATACTGCAAAATCTCATAAACCCTGCCCTTATAGGCAATCCGCTCTCCCTCCTGAAAAGGATGCGATTGTACCTGTACTTCCTCCATGTCCAGAATGGCGTCTGTGTCCGGGCCAGCATCCAGTCCCATGTCAAATAGAGAAAGCTGTAGCTCAGACACATCCTCCTGGTTTTCGGTCTCCTCTTCGGAATGATACTTCTTGTCGAATTTCTCCTCCGTCTCTAAGGGGCCATACCCGTCTGCCCCTGTCGACTCACTTTCAGGCAAAACATTTTCCTGGCTCTCCACATTGCCATCCATAGAAAATACGGTTTGCCGTCACTCCGGCCCTCTTCCGGTTCCACCTTTTCATCAGGAATGGCAAAATCATCCAGCTTTTCTTCCTCTATACTGAATGGATATGCGCCGTTTAAAATCAGGGCATCTATTCTCTTTACCAATTCTGGATAGGAATACAGATACTCTTTTTCCCCTACCCGTAACACGATCCCCTCATTTTGCCCCAGAAGATGCACCTGGAAATCCCCGTCACGGATTATATAATCCTCATCCAGACTTTCATAAATCAATTTCAGCGCATTCGCCTTTTTCTCCCGGCTGCTGCTCCTTTGAAAATAACCGCATATCTTGGAATTCCATATCCTTGCGTCAGGAATCAGGTCATCCGCACACAGAGCCCTATCCAGAAATTCCGATACCTCTTCTTTCGATAAATCTGATATGGAATCCACTTCATCCCTGCTTGTTATTCCCGGCTGCGCAAGCTCTTCCTCTTTCTGTACCCGTTTCTCTACTGCCTGCGTCTGAGGTAATCTCACCTGTCTCTGATCCTGCTCTTCCCCGGTTCCCGGCTGCGATATTTTTCCTTGCTCCTGCGCCTGAACCCCCGCCTCTGTCTGTGATATTTCTCCTCGCTCCTGCGCCTGAACCCCCGCCTCTGTCTGCGGTATTCCTATCCCCTCTTCCTGCGTCCTGGGCGGAACAGAGAAAAAGCCGCCCACAGACGGCTCAAAACCATCTGTGGGCGGCTGTACGTTCCGCAGGGAAGATTGCAAAATCACCTGACTCTCAATACCACCTCGTCCATCACTACCTCCTCTGCCTCTCTCGATATCATGTTCATATGCCCTGCTCTCTCCATTGTGTCCTCCGTCTCCGGCATGGGATCGGCTGCCAGCATCTCCCGGATCAACGCCTCTTTCCTCTGCTCCGCCTCCTGATCCACCTGTAGAACGATCTCGTTGACCCTGCCCTGCGCCACCAGCTCCGACAGACGTTGCAAAAGTTTCTCCAGCATATACTTCTTCCACCGTTCCCCGAACCGGCCCACCGGCATCCTGTCTGTCTGCGGATTCTCCGACACCTGGATCTCCGGATACAACATTCCATCCTCTCCCTGCCTGTATGTGAAGTTCATCAAAGGTTCTGTTCTCATATAATTTGCTCCTCTCGACTTTGATTTCCTGAATCTCCTCGTAAATCTCTTTCAGTATGGGCCTTGCAATGGATACGGTGCAGTTCCCCAGCGCCATAAACAACTGCAAGCTATTATAATTGCTGACATTCTCAAAACTCCCCTCATCAAACAACTCTGTGGAAAGCCCACACTTGGAAAATACCGTGTAAGCCACACTCTCCTCCACAAGCCCCGCAAACTCTGCTCTCACTGCGTCCTCCGGCATCCCGTAAAGCGGGCTTGTCTCGTCCCTGACCCGAAATTCTTCCAGATAGAGCAGCAGCCAGTCTCTGGCCCTCCTGCTCGCCAATTGATACAGACATGCCTCCACACTGCTTGTGGGAGTCCCGTACCTGTCATGAAACCGCATCACAATGCCGGGACGGTACTGCTCCTCCAGCTCCCACAGATACCGCTGTAGATTCTGATATGACTGCACACTGCCGTTAGTGTCCATAAAATCAAACAGATATTTGATACTGGCATTTGGATTCACCATGTCAATGACCGCAATACTCTTTGCTCCCCGGTTGATACTGCGTCCCACCCGCCGGTCATGCCACTCGTCAAAGGTTCCAAGCTGTGTAGCATCCGGTTTCTGGGCATAAATCAGCACTGCATTGTCAAAGGAACGCTTGTAGAACCGGGCGACACAGGACAGCAACCCTTTCCACTCCTCCGGTGTCCTGGTATACTCCTGCACTGACGCTTTGTAAAGTTCTGCCAAACTGGTCGCTCTGTTCATACTGTTCCCCCTTTTTCATCTTCATTTTGCATGGTATTAATCATCAAACTCTGCATATCTCTGGCCCGCAAGTGTCCCAGATAGAACCCGCCGCTCAGTCATCCGGCTACTGACCACCGCTCTTCACAACTTCATGCTGATTTTCAAAGTGCAATGACAACGCCCGGTCTATGGTGTCCTCAATCTCCCTATTACTCTGCCCCGCAGTAAAATATTTGGTAATCACTCCGGCTCTCACCTTAAAGGGCTGTGGCCTGTCAGCTTTGGCTATCCGCGTTTTCTCACCGGAAAGTATCTGCACAACCGATGTGTCATTCAGTTTCCCAGTCTCGTAATAATTGCGGAGCAGTTCCGCCTTTTTCATATCCACCTTATAACTGCCCGACTCCAACAGGTCTGCGATCTGCCCCTGCTTATCCCCATCTTCTATAAAAGAGAGATCATAGGCGGCAAGGAATGCGATCTCCCCCGTGCCCACCCTATCCAGCAGTTTAGCGTCCAGCTTGGCCAGCCGGATATAGCGAGCCACTTTCGCATGGGAAAGACCATACTCCCCTCCCAGTTTCTCATCGCTCCGCGACTTCGTCTCAAGTTGTGACGAAATTATATTTTCACCGGATTCATGTGGGTTTAAGAGCATTTCAATCTCATTTAACAGATCATTTCTCCTGCCCTGTGACTTCAATGCCTCATAGTGCTGCGCAAGGCAATATGCCCTCTCCGAATGGCTCATATCCCCAAAGGAACGCTGCCGAAGATTGGTTTCCGTCACAATCAGCACCGCCTCATCATAAGTCAGATGCTCCCGGACAATAACCGGGCCCTTGGAAAGCCCCGCAAGCTGGGCGGCATTGCGGCGGTTGTGGCCGCTTAAGATAATGTACTTCCCATCCCCGTCATGCCAGAGGATGATAGGGAGCAGGATACCAAACTGCCGGATGCTCTCCACCATATCCGCAAGCTGCTGTCCCTCATATAACTTAAACTTGTGGTTCAGAAACGGCTCCATCTGCGCAAAATCCATCTCCAGAATACCGCCCTGTTCCTGAACCGATGCAGGAGCCACTGTTGAACACTCTGCTGCCTCTTTTCCCTGCGCTGTTCCAAAATTCAGCATCTCGCTGAAATCTTCCAGATTGACCCTCGGCTTACCCAACTGCACACACCTCCGTTTCCTCATTGCCCAAAAGTTCATCCACAAACTTCTCGTAAGCCTGCGCCGCCGGATTGTTGGGCATAAATTCGCAGATGGTCTTGTGATACAGCACTGCCTCCGCCACCTTGATGGAACGGGGTATGTGGGTCTTAAAGATAGGCACTGCACCGGCAAAACCCCGCTCGATCAACTGCCTGACCTGGGCTGACACAATCGTATTGGGTGAGTCCATGGTGATAAGAATGCCCTCAATCCTCAAATTGTGGTTGCTGTTCTTTCGGATTATCTGGTAATGCCGCAGCAGCTCCGCCAATCCCTGCGTGGACAAGAGCTCCGCCTGCGTGGGAACAATAATGCTGTCCGCACACATCATCACGTTGATCATAGGTGTCCCCATCTGCGGCATACAATCAATAATCACATACTGATATCTGTCCCGGATGGTATCCACATATTGAGATAGTATCCGTTCCCTGAAGTCCACGTTACAAAGATTTCTCTCCAACGTGAAAAGTTGGGAGTTGGACGGTATCACTTCCACGCCGCTCTCATGTTTCAGTATGTAGCTGTCCAGCTCCGGCAGGGGCTTGTCCTCCATAATCTTCCGGAGCAGCGTGTTGATCGTCACCTCCAACTTGTTAATATTATTTACGCCATAGATAATGCTGGAATGCCCCTGGCCGTCAAAGTCGATCAGCGCAGTTCTCTTCCCCCGCCTTGCCAGCAGATAAGCCAGCGTGGTAGCCGTAGCCGATTTGCCGACACCTCCTTTTTCATTCATCACTGCAATTACTTTGCCATTCATGTTCTCCTTTCGCCTTTCGTTTTCTGTATGTTTCTGTCCGTTTTTCAGATAAACGGTATACCTGAAGGGTATTTGAGATCAAGATGTGATTGGGTAGTTTGGGTTTGGTAAATGGGTATAAAAAATAGGGATAAAGCCGTAGACCATTTAATGGTTTTCCTAACTTTATCCCTATAATAACAGATGGGTAGCTCCGCGATATCCCCAATCTCTCCCCAATCTCGCTCTGGGTCAGTTCTCTGTTTCCCCACAGTCCATACCGTAGCAGCAGAATTTCTCTCTCCCGCTCCGTCAGTTCCTGCTGCATCAACGCCATGAGCCTGCGGACATTCCCCTGGTACTCCAGAGCCTCCACAACATCCTGCTGCTCCTGCTCGATCACGTCCATCAGGTGGATCTCATTCCCCTCTTTGTCCTGTCCGATGGGTTCATAGAGAGATACCTCCCGGGAAGTCTTTTTCTTGCTGCGCAGTAGCATCAAGAGTTCATTGTCGATGCATCTACAGGCATATGTGGCCAGCCTGCCCTTGCCTGCGTCAAAAGTGTCTATGGCCTTAATCAGACCGATACAGCCGATAGAGATCATATCTTCCATATCTTCATCCACGTTCTGGTATTTTTTTGCCACATGAGCCACCAGGCGCAAATTGCGTTCTATGAGGGTGTCCTTGGCCGCCTGCGCCTGGTCGGCGTCTCCTTCCCTGAGCAGGCGGACATAGTAAGCTTCTTCTCCAGAGGTCAAAGGCTTTTGAAAGGTCTTCAATCGTAGCCTCCACAGGATACTCTTACCTCTAGTCTATGTGATTAGGACATTTTGCGTGCCTTTCCCACTTTCCACTATTTCCATTCTTCTCTCTCACTATGGCAGGCGATTTGCCCAATATCAGCCTCTGCCGCTTCCGATTTATCAAAAAACTATAGAATCGACGGTTCAAGAAAATCTGCCATCACCCAGTTAGCCACATCCAGCCCCCGCTCCGTCAGATACAGATATTTCTCTCCGTTCCTGTCCTGACAGGCCAGTAACCCCAAAGCCATATGCCGATCTATGACTTCTCCGTACACCTCCTCCAGTTTTCGTTGAAAAACCTCGTAAAATGCCCCTGCGCATACTCCCGCCGTCAACCGCAGACCCAGAAACATAAATTCTTCCATCTGCTCCGCCATTGATAACGGGTTAGAAGGCTCTCTCTGTCCCAGAGGAGCCTCCAGATAAGAGGACAAATCCCTTCCATTCTGAAACCGGACATTGTTGATCAGAGAGGCTGCGCCGATCCCAAAGCCCAGATAGTTTTCCCTGGTCCAGTACCCCACATTATGCCGACACTCACCGCCTTCT
Source organism: uncultured Lachnospiraceae bacterium (assembly GCA_947648875.1). Lineage (GTDB taxonomy): Bacteria > Bacillota > Clostridia > Lachnospirales > Lachnospiraceae > Acetatifactor. The sequence goes on along the minus strand of CANSPM010000071.1, from coordinate 2,469 downwards.
TTTGCATAGTTAGATATCTCATAACGCCGATACCCATACTCCCGCAAAACCCGTTCTGTCAACCCATACAAAGTCCGTTCCGTCTCTTCGTCCGGCAGTTTTAGTTCTCCTGCCTCATAGCGCCGGGCAAAATCTGTTCCCTCCTCCAGGATCAGACTGTAAGCGGAGATATGCTCCGGCCCGGGCACCAGTTCTGCAACCTTTCTCAGCGTGGCCTCATAGGAGACGGAGGTTTGTCCTGGCAGGCCGCTCATGAGATCCACATTGATCCTGGAAAACCCTGCTGCCACAGCCCCGTCATAGGCGTCCAGAAACTGCCTCCAGGTATGAATCCTCCCCAGCGCTTTCAACTCCACATCCCAAGACGATTGCACTCCCAGACTCAGGCGGTTTATTCCCGCCTTATAATACCGTCTCACCGCATTACGGTCCGCCGTGCCCGGGTTGACCTCCATGGAAATTTCAGCACCCGGCAGCACCCGATAGCATCGACCCAGGGTATCCATTATCCTCTCGATGTGACCCGGCTCAAGCAGGCTGGGGGTGCCGCCTCCGATGAAGACCGTAGTCACCTCAAAACCCGCATATGCCTCCGCCCTCCCCTGTATCTCCCGCTCCAGCGCCCGTACATATTTGTCCTGCACATCCCTTCCCGCCGGAGCGGACAGGAAATCACAATATCCGCATTTGCTTGCGCAGAAAGGGATATGAATATATATTTCCAGATTTTTCAATTCTGCCTCTACCCACCCCTAAGTGTTCCGTCCATCCCCTACAGACCTCATAACCGCTTCCCCGGATAGAAGCAGTCTGACAAGCCTGTTAGAGCCGGAACGATGTTGCAAATATTCGCGCACAAATCCACTGTACTATATCTTTGCAATTCTTAGACTTTTCAGTATCATACGGCATCTCTCTGTGACCTGCCATTCTCCTACCGTCATTTTCGGTCATCCAGCTTCAAAACGCTCATAAAAGCCTTCTGGGGAATCTCCACGCTGCCGATCTGGCGCATGCGCTTCTTTCCCTCTTTCTGCTTCTCCAGAAGTTTTTTCTTCCGGGTGATGTCGCCGCCGTAGCACTTGGCCAGCACATCCTTGCGCATAGCCTTGACAGTCTCCCTGGCAATAATCTTTCCCCCCACCGCCGCCTGAATGGGAATCTCAAACAGATGCCTGGGGATCTCGTCCTTGAGCTTCTCACACATCTTCCGCCCCCTCTCATAGGCGGAATCCCCGTGAACGATAAAAGACAGCGCGTCCACTTCCTCATGATTGATCAGGATGTCCAGCTTCACCAGGCTGGACTGTTCGTAGCCTTTCAAATCATAGTCGAACGAAGCGTAGCCCCGGGAACGGGATTTCAGCGCGTCAAAAAAGTCATAAATGATTTCATTCAATGGCAGCTCGTATTTCAGCAGCGCCCGGGTCCCTTCTATATATTCCATACCCAGATACCGTCCCCGCCTCTCCTGGCAAAGTTCCATAATAGAGCCGATAAATTCGCTGGTCACCATGATCTTCGCATTGACAATGGGCTCCTCCATGTACTCGATCTCAGAAGGGTCCGGCAGATTGGAGGGATTGGTCAGTTCGATAACCTCCCCATTGGTCCGATGAACCTTGTAGATCACGCTGGGAGCCGTGGTCACCAGGTCCAGGTTATACTCCCTCTCCAGCCTCTCCTGAATAATCTCCAGATGTAAGAGTCCCAAAAAGCCACATCGAAACCCAAAACCCAGAGCCACGGAAGTCTCCGGCTCATAGTTCAGAGACGCGTCGTTTAGCTGTAGTTTTTCCAGCGCGTCCCGCAGGTCGGGATACTTGGCGCCGTCCGCCGGATACATGCCGCAGTACACCATAGACTGCACCTTCTTATAGCCGGGCAGAGGTTCGGCGCAGGGGTTGCGGTCGTCCGTAACTGTGTCTCCCACCGCCGTTTCCTTCAAATTCTTGATGGAGGCGGTAATATAGCCCACCATACCGGCGGAGAGTTCCTCACAGGGGATGAACTGCCCTGCGCCAAAATATCCCACCTCCACCACCTCCTGCCTAGCCCCGGTGGCCATCATGCGGATCGCGGTGCCCTTTTTTACCGTGCCCTCCATAATACGGCAAAAGATAATGACTCCCTTGTAAGGATCATACACCGAGTCAAAGATCAGCGCCTGCAGGGGATTTTCCGGATTGCCGCCGGGTGCCGGAATCCTGCACACGATCTGTTCCAGTACCTCCTCAATGCCGACTCCGTTCTTGGCGGAAATCAGCGGCGCATCCTGGGCTTCCAATCCGATCACATCCTCGATCTCCTCGATCACCCTCTGCGGTTCCGCGCTGGGCAGGTCGATCTTATTGATCACCGGAAACACATCCAGATCATGATCCAGGGCCAGATACACATTGGCCAAAGTCTGAGCCTCGATGCCCTGGGCCGCGTCCACCACCAGAATAGCCCCGTCGCAGGCCGCCA
>CANSPM010000070.1 GCA_947648875.1 uncultured Lachnospiraceae bacterium | reverse complement strand
GCCTCCGACCGTGCCCCTCTTTGGGACATCACTGCCGCCTCCGACCGTGCCCCTCGTCCGACCATCACCGCCGCTGCCTGTCGCAGCGCTTTTCCAGATTTCTCCCGCTCCTCGCCGCGCGGCCTGCCGGCCCATGCCGTCACCTCTCCCCGGGATGCCTCCGGGTCCCCTCCCTCTACGGCCAACACACGCCCCATAGTACGACTCATCAGATAGCCCATAATATAGGCCACGCCGATAATCCCCGAAAAAACCCACACATTTAACGTTATACCCATCTTTGCTCCTTTCCCGCAAATCCCCGGCAGATAAGGCTGTCTCCATCCCGCCTGGCTGATCGCCGTCAGTCTCTCTTGACAACTAGTCTCTGTAAACAGCGGAAAAAATATACAAAATTTTTACCAGTATTATAAATATAATGCATAAAATGGAGTAGGGAAATGTGACATCTTTGTTTGATCGGAAGAAAAAGAAGACTATAAAACAGAAAAGCGGCAGGAAGCAGCAGGCCCCAAGCACAATATTGCTCACAAGGAGAAACTCATCATGACACTACTTAATTTGTTCCTGATCGCGGCAGGTTTATCCATGGATGCCTTCGCCGTATCTGTCTGCAAGGGACTGGCCCTGGAAAAATCCTCCCTGGGAAAGGCTGTGATTGCAGGAGTCTGGTTTGGCAGCTTTCAGGCATTGATGCCGCTTGTGGGCTTCCTGTTTGGAAGCCGATTCAAAACGTCCATAACCCGCTTAGACCACTGGATCACCTTTATCCTGCTGGCCCTGATCGGGTTTGGCATGATAAAGGACGCTTTTTCCAGAAAAGAGGAAAAACTCAGCGGCACCATGCACTTTAAAGAGATGTTTCTGCTGGCTTTAGCCACCAGCATAGACGCCCTGGCGGCGGGAATTACCTTCGCCTTTCTGCAAATCCATATCCTGCCCGCCGTGGGCCTGATTGGCGGCACCACCCTGCTGCTGTCCACCCTGGGCATCAGGGTGGGCAGCCTCTTTGGCAGTCGCTATAAATCCAGAGCGGAACTGGCCGGCGGCATCCTGCTGATCTTTATGGGAACCAAAATCCTGCTGGAACATCTGGGTATCCTGTAACGCTGTTTACACGCAGGTCTCAAACCACTGACCTTATTGCTCCAGACGGCGTAATTCTGTGTAAGCCAGCAGCAACGGCCCCACGCCCTTGGCATCATCCTCCACAATGGGCTCAGACATATAATACGCAAAACTACCGTCTCTGCGGAGATTGTCCGCAGGACCCAGACCGGCTACCAGACAAATGCCTCCCAGGCTCAAATGCCCGTCCTTTTCCTTCAGATAGGTGTCGCACACACCTTGGAATGCTTTCAGGCCATATTCTCTGTAACGCTCCGGCAAAATCCCCAGGCGCACCCCCTTTAAGAGGCAATATGCCATGATGGAACTTCCGCTGGTCTCCAGATAGTTTGGCTCCATGCCCCCCAGTGCCGGCAACTGATACCAGAGACCGCTCTCATGTTGGAATCGGAGCATAGAATCTATCAGGTTAATAAACACTTTTTTCAAATTGTCATACTCTGTCCGGTATTCCTGGCCAGGTTCGCATTTATACAGAGTATCCAGCAGCGCCATGGCATACCACCCCAGGGCTCTGAGCCAGAAATTTTTGGACAACCCCGTCTCCTGATCACACCAGAATACTTCCCGACTGGCATCGTAGCCATGGTAATACAGCCCCGTCTCCTGATCCCGCATATTTTTGACTACATTAGAAAATTGCCGGAAAATATCGGCATAGTTCTTACGCTTATTGAATTGGGTCTCATACTCCATATAGAAAGGCTGTCCCATATACATGCCGTCCAGCCATACCTGATTGGGATATATCTTTTTGTGCCAGAAATTCCCCTCCACCGTCCTGGGCTGGGTCTTGATCTGGGAGTAGATCAGGTCGATGGCCCTGCGGTATTTCTCCCTGCCGCCTATCTCGTAGAGAGCGAAAAGCGTTTTTCCCGCGTTTACGTTATCTATATTATACTCTTCCACCCGATACCCGACAATGGATCCATCCTCCATCACTCTGTGATCAATAAACGCATCGGCAAACACATAATATTTCTTCTCGCCGGTGGCTCTGTAGATCTCCAAGAGCGCCAGGATCATACATCCGTCTATGTAATTCCAGCCCGCTTTCTGCCCCGCTTTGGCCTTCTCAATATTCCAGGCCGGAACATCCAGTGTACTCTTCTCCAGAAGCTCGTCAATGTATTTTTCAAAAATTGGCAGTTGCATTCTTGATCCTCCCTTTTTGGTCCCGTCTCCGGGCTCCAGCGTCTCTACGGAAAGCGATTTCCGTCTGCAAAGCGCACATCCGAAATTCTCATGCTCCAATTTTAAACTTCCCGGCGGCAATGCCAGGCGGCGCAGTCCCCACAGATACCCATTTTTTTACAGTTTACCTTAAAACACCGAAACCGTCAACAGCACAATTACACTGGACACAATTCCTATACCGCCGGAATCCCCCCGGTTCCCAGCAGCACACAGATTAAATACAGAATCAGCAGGTGCAGAGGATAGAAGAGATAGAAAATATACTTCAGCGCAAGCCCTCTCTTCCCATTGTAAAAACCTATGGGAATAAAAGCAAGCGGAGCCCATATCTCCCAGAGAAACACAAGGCAGCCCCCCGTGATCTGCATCCATTTCACCCGGCGCAGAACATACAGCGTCATAATACACAGAATCCCCATATACCCGTAGTCCGTGTTCAGCAATTCCGCAGCGGCGGCCCCCAGAGCAATCGCCGCCGCCATGCAGGGCACCCGCAGCAGACGGCTGGCCACCTGTCGCTCTACCAGAGAAGCCATCCACATGGTAATCACCCCCACCAACAGCGTCAGCATGACACTCTGATGACTCAGTGAAAATGCCCTGGCCGTAAAACACAGGTCAAACGGCACCTCGGCCACCACCGCAAATATGGCCAGCCGCAATATGTATTTTTTCAGATTTCCGGTCTTCTGAAAGCCTTCCACCAGCAAAAAGCAGTAAATGGGAAAAGAGATACGTCCGATCCCTCTCAGCACCCGATAGAACATTACCAACTGATTGTAGGCATCTATGCTGACAATATGGCTCCTGGTTACCAGAAGATGCCGCATCAGCACCGCCGCGCCTATATGGTCAATCAGCATGGTGACCATGGCTATGATTTTTAATGTGCTTCCGCTCACACCCAAGCGCTTCTTTTCCGTTTCTTTTTCCATTCTGGCTTACCTCTTTCCTGATCTTAGTATCGAAAACATGCGCTTATACATACTCATGTTTTCTCTTTGGGGCTGCTCATAGGTGTGCTGTTCCTCATTTCTCCGCTGAATGACTTGTCAAACGCGATTTTTATTGTCTTGATCAACCGAATGCGGCGCCAAAGGATCACTTGACAGACATTCATCCGCATATACGGAAAACTGTATATTAAAAAAACCTTGAATAATCAAGGTTTTTCAAAGCAGATAACGGGAATCGAACCCGCCTCTCCAGCTTGGGAAGCTAGCGTTCTACCGATGAACTATATCTGCAAAACTACAATACGAAGTATATCACATAAAATCTCTTTTGTAAACCCAAATTTTTGAAAAATTACAAAGTCTTTTTCCTGACAAAACCAACGGTAATCAAACAGACCCCCAAAGATATTCTCTCCGGGGATCTGTTTGACTTTACACAATTACGCAATCTTGGACTTTGCCAGTTCGGCCAGTGTAGTAAAACCGTCCGCGTCGTTTACAGCCATCTCGGCCAGCATCTTGCGGTTCATCTCAATACCAGCCAGCTTCAGACCATACATAAACTTGCTGTAAGACAAACCGTTCAGTCTTGCGGCCGCATTGATCCGGGCAATCCACAACTGACGGAACTGACGCTTTCTCTCTTTTCTACCTGCATAGGAACTTGCCAGTGCGCGCATAACAGACTGTTTTGCGATCCTATACTGTTTGCTTCTGGCTCCTCTGTAACCCTTTGCCAACTTTAATACTCTATTGTGCTTTTTCTTGGCGTTTAAGCCACCTTTAATTCTTGCCATCTCTTCTCTCCTCCTATTCTGAGTTCCGCATACCGCCCGACGACAGCCAAATCCCGCAATTGCAATTCAGGCCAACTCACTACAGTTCATCGCACTGTGCCACAGCTGTCCGGAAATATGCCGATCTACTCATAAACTTATAAATAAGGCAAAATCTTCTTCATTGTCTTTACGTTGGTTGCGTCCGTGATAGTGGACTTTCTAAGATTTCTCTTATTCTTAGTTGTCTTCTTGGTTAAGATATGGCGCCTGTAAGCCTTGTTTCTCTTCAACTTACCTGTTCCAGTCACTTTAAAACGCTTAGCTGCTGATCTGCGTGTCTTCATTTTGGGCATAACGGTTTCCTCCTAAACTTTTGCTTAATCTATTTTAACTAATGGGCTCAGCGCTTCTCAGTTAAAAACATGGTCATACTTCTGCCTTCCACCTTGGGGGGCTTCTCCACCACCGCTATATCGGACAGGCTACCTGCAAAATCATCCAGAATATGCCTGCTGTTGTTCATGTGCGCCATCTCACGGCCCCTGAACCGCAGGGTGATCTTTACCCTGTCCCCTTTGCTCAGGAACTTCCTGGCCGCGCTAATCTTGGTATTCAGATCATTGGTGTCGATATTGGGTGAGAGACGTATTTCCTTGATCTCAATCACCTTCTGTTTCTTCTTGGCTTCCTTCTCCTTGCGCGCCTGCTCATAGCGATACTTGCCATAATCCGCAATCCTGCACACAGGCGGTTTGGCTGTGGGAACAATCTTGATCAGATCCACGCCTGCCTCTTCCGCCAGCGCCATCGCTTCCCTGACAGACATAACCCCCAGCTGCTCTCCGTTTACTCCGATTACTCGTACTTCCCGATCCCTGATTTGTTCGTTGATAAATAATTCGCTAATGGCTTTACCCTCCATAAGAAAAAGTGGATAGCATAACTATCCACCTAAAAGTCCAATTCCAGCAAATCCATGCCCCCGCATACAGTCGGCAGCAATCTGAATTATCCCTTTATTAACACTTACCAGCGCCATTGCCGTAAGGTGAGAGCGGATACTCTGCTTGATTATCTGTGCTTTACACACTTGATATATGTTACCAGATACTTTTCTAATTGTCAATGGCATTTCTGAATTTTATGAAAATATTTTGTCGAGACCTTTTATGTACATACGGCATATATTCCGGATGAATATATGCCGCTCTCTCAAGCATACTGAAAGAATTACATTTCCTTGAAAGTGGCGCAAAGAGTTTCCTTGCAGTCGCACGCTCCACAGCCCTGAATATCCACATGTTCCGCCGTACACTTATAATTCTCATTATAAGTACACTTGGCGGCCTCGCAGTCTATGCTGATATTGCTGGTGGGGTGGCAGGTACAGTTACTGTAAGAGTTGCTGGCCCCCTTTCTGGGAAGGAAACTCTCACAACAGGTCTCGTTATCACAGCAGGCATGTTTTCCGCCCACCATGATGTCCCCCTTGGAACACAATTTTTCCTTGTTGTACGTACAGTTTTCCACAGTGCATCTTAAATCCGTCATCGCTTCCTCCATCCGCCCGCTTTAAGCAGGCCCCTTCATCAACACCGATTCTGTGCTTGCGAAAAGCCAGGTTCCCGACAATGCCCCAACCGGGATATTGCGTACCGTCGCAGGGCTTTCGAAAACCGTCAGCGCTTACGTCTCACAGCCTTCGACCTGCCGCCGGCGCACGGTGCGGTACTGACTTCCGGCAGAAACAAAAATGTTCCTTTCATCAGTATGGACAGAGAAAACATTTTTTATGCAAATTTTTTTGCGCTGATTTCAATGCTTTTAACTGTTTTTTTCTTCTGTAGTCTCCTCTTTGCGAATGGCCCTGGTGCGGATTTCCTCACAGATCTGCCCTATGAACGCGGCCAGAGGTTTCTGTCCCTCATCCCCCGCAAAGCGGCTCCTGACAGAGACCAGCGCGCCGGCCTCCTCCTGCTCGCCCACCACCAGCATATAGGGCACCTTGGCCAGACGGGCCTCCCGGATCTTGAAACCGATCTTTTCCGAGCGTCCATCCACCTCAGCCAGCACACCGTTTTTCCTGAGCTGTGCCCGGACGGACTGGGCATATTCCTCATATTTTTCGGAGATGGGAAGAATACGCACCTGCTCCGGGCACAGCCAGGTGGGGAACTTGCCCGCGTATTTTTCCACCAGCCATGCCAGTGTGCGTTCATAACAGCCCATGGAAGTCCTGTGTATGATATAGGGACGTACCTTGTCGCCGTTCTGATCAATGAAATACATGTCAAACTGCTCCGCCAGCAGGGCATCCCACTGAATTGTGATCATGGTATCCTCTTTGCCGTACACATTCCGGGCATTAATGTCGATCTTGGGACCGTAGAAAGCAGCCTCGCCCACATCTTCCACATAGGGGATCTGTAATTCCTTCATAATATCCCGCATATGCTGCTGGGTCTCCTCCCATACCTGGGGCTCGCCTATATATTTCTCCCTGTTGTCCGGGTCCCACTTTGAAAGATGGTAGGTCACATCTTCCTCCACTCCCAGGGTCTGTAAGCAGTGCTTTGCCAGGGCCAGACATCCCTTAAACTCTTCCACCATCTGGTCAGGTCTCACGATCAAATGCCCCTCCGAGATGGTGAACTGACGCACTCTGGTCAGGCCGTGCATCTCGCCGGAGTCCTCGTTGCGGAACAGTGTGGAAGTCTCTCCATAGCGCAGGGGCAGGTCACGATAGGAATGCTGGGCCGCCTTATACACATAGTACTGGAACGGGCAGGTCATAGGACGCAGAGCAAAGACTTCCTTATCCTTCTCCTCATCCCCCATGACGAACATGCCGTCCTTATAATGGTCCCAATGACCGGAGATTTTGTAGAGGTCGGATTTGGCCATCAAAGGCGTCTTAGTGCGGATATATCCCCACTCATTGTCCTCCAGGTCCTCAATCCAGCGCTGCATAGTCTGAATAATCTTGGCTCCTCGGGGCATCAGCAGAGGCAGCCCCTGACCGATCACATCCACTGTGGTAAACAGTTCCATCTCCCTGCCCAGCTTGTTGTGATCCCGGCGCCGGGCGTCCTCCATACGCTCCAGATGGGCCGTCAGTTCCTCCTTATTGCCGTAGGCCGTACCGTAAATCCGCTGTAGCCGGGCCTTATTGGAATCCCCTCTCCAGTAGGCCATGGAGGAGGAAGTCAGCTTAAACGCCTTCACCCCCTTGGTGTTCATCAAGTGGGGGCCTGCGCACAGATCAACAAACTCCCCCTGTCTGTAGAAAGAAATCTCCGCGTCCTGAGGCAGATCCCGAATCAGTTCCACCTTATAAGGTTCGCCCTTTTCCTCCATAAAACGAATAGCCTCTTCTCTGGGAAGCAGGAATTTTTCCAGCCGTGCCCCCTCCTTAACAATCTTTTTCATCTCCGCTTCCAGCCGGTCCAGATCCTCCCTGGAGAAGGCCTCATGGTCAAAATCGTAATAGAAGCCCTCCTCTATGCTGGGGCCGATGGCCAGCTTCGCCTCCGGGAACAACCGTTTTACCGCCTCGGCCAGCACATGGGAAGTGGTGTGGCGCAGCGCCGAGAGGCCTTCCGGGTCCCTGGCGGTACAAATCTCCAGCTGGCAGTCCTGCTCCACCACAGTCCGCAGGTCCACCGTCACACCGTCTACTCTGGCGCAGCAAGCCGCTCTGGCTAGGCCCTCACTGATATCCAGCGCAATGTCATATACGCTTCTGCTCTCTTCATACTCCTTTACGGAGCCGTCTTTCAAAGTAATTTTCATAACTCTCCTCCTTAATTTTATGCCGCCCCTGCACGGTTCCAAATTCCTGTTGAAGTTTCCTAACCGGACTTCCTTATATGACGTCGCACAGACCCACGGTCACTATACAGCCGCTTCCTCCTCTTCTCCATCCTGCCCCTGACCGTTTCCGCTGTTGTTGCCATTATTATTCCCGTTGTTGCTTCCGATCAACACGCCGTGGGTCATAGGCGCCGTCTTCAGGCCATATACAATTCCTCCCATCAGACAGACGGCGCCGATCAACCAGAGGGTGACTTTAGACAATGTCACTTCTCCTTCAAAGCATTTTTCAGCCAATTCCTTCATTTTGCACATTCCTTCTTACCTCCTGACAAAATTTTCCGCAGGTTATCTGCGGTACATACATATAGAATTTACACTCCGCAAAGATTCTATCAGCATGAACAAAAGTCCCCTGCAATATTTCTATTGCAAGGGACGTAAAATACGCGGTTCCACCCTTGTTGCCGGATCCGCCGTTTCGCCGGACCCCGACCACCTTCCTTCTCCATAACGCAGAGCTGCGGGCCTTATTAAAGCCGCTCCGGGGTGGTCTTCCCCTGATCTCCTCCAGGCCTGCTTCCATCTTACGGCATCCGCCGCAGCCGCCCTCTCTGTGGATTCCCACAGGGTACTCTTCCCATCAACGCTTTACCTATGGCTTACAATAGCACTTTTTCACCAAAATGTAAAGAGAAATTTTCAATCCCTTCCAAAACATCCTGCCAAAACATCCTAAAGCTGATGCCCCCCTTTGAAGAACGGTCCGGATTCCGCAGCCCGCACCAAGACTCTGCTGAAGGGCAGCAACAGCAATGTGGAAGCCAGGTTGAAAAACAGATGCAGATTGGCAATCTGCAAGGCCGGATACCCCGGTGTCCAGGAGCCGACCCAGGCAGTCAACGGGACGACCCGGTCCACTGCCAGAAAAATCCCTGTGCCCAACAGATTGATCAGCAGATGCAGCCGGGCACAGCTGCGGGCGGCAGGACTCAAACCCGCACCGGCCCACAGGGCGGTAAGACAGGTACCGATATTTTGCCCGTAGACAATGTAAGCGCTCTGTCTAAGGCCTACCAGTCCCTCCGCTGCCATGGACTGCAGAATTGCCACCGAAGCCGAGGAGGACTGAATCAGAGCCGTGAACACCGCGCCGCCCAGCACGCCGGACACAGGATATTTAAGACCTGTCATCAGCCTGGCCAGCGCCGGAGACGAACGGTAAGGGATCATGGCATCCTGCATCAGTTCCATGCCAAGCAGCAACATCCCCATCCCCACAGCCAGCGCACCCACCAGTTTTGTTCTGGCCCATGGGGCACCGGGTCCGCCCCGCAACTTTTTCATTATCTCCGCCGCCAGCACCAGCAAAGCTCCTCCGGCCAGAAAAAACGGCGCCAGCGACCGTATAGGCAGCGCCGCCAACACCCCTGTGCCCGCCGTGCCCACATTGGCCCCCAGAATCACGCCCACCGCCTGTTCCAGTGTCATCAGCCCTTTGTCCACCAGATTGACGGTCATGACTGTGACCGCCGTGGAAGACTGTATCAAGGCTGTTATGACTGTTCCGGTCAATGCGCCGATCCAGGGATTGCCGGTAAATCTGCGCAGGCTTTTCTCCACGGCCGGTCCCGCTAAATCCTCCAGGTAACTGCCGATCAGATGCAGTCCGTATAGAAAGATACCCACGCCAGCCCCCATACGAACCAACATCCCCAGGAATATTTTCATGCAAGTCACGGCCCTGCTCCAAATCCTGATTCTCCCTTTATTGTATGGAGGCAAAGATAAAAATAAAACTCTGCCTGTGTCAAGCAAGGAATAAAAAATTTTTCCTCTCAACTCTCTATCAAAAATATAACACTAATCAATATTTGTAAACATACTACCAAATAACATTCACCTCAATTTAATCTATAAATATGCCTTCGCCAAAAGCTCCGATATATACTCAAAATCGTGCAATGATATCCTATGTTCTAAGTTTAATTCTACTATCTCTTCCCTCACTCCTTTAGCAAAGTGTGAAGTAGTAGCAATAATACCTCCTGTTGGCTTTCGTTTATTCATTCCCAAAACGCCATACATATTTCTTATTACTTCTATTCCCACCGGTCTATTTGGAGCATAATGTTTACACTCCACCAGGAACAAAAACTTTCCTAAGTCTGTTTTCTCTGCTATGTAAATATCTACCCCACCATCCCTTGTCTGTTTTGTCAGTTCTACTTCATAACCTAATTTCTTAAATAACTCCGCAATTATTTTTTCAAATTCTCTTGGCGATAATTCATACATGCTCATTGGTTCTTGTGCAATATAACACATCAAATCATCATTTATCTGTAATACATCCTTCTTTATGCTGATTAAAGAGGGGCTTATAATACTTTTATTCGGAACAACTATATCTGATTTTCCTACAGAAATTTGCTGATATAATAATTTGTCTATAATATCGATACCAAGACTGTCTACCAGCCTAAACATATTCTCTATAATAAGTGGATTTCCCTGCGTCAATAAAAGAATCCTTTTCATTTCTTCATAATCAAAATCTATAAGATGATCTTTAAATCTATTTAGACGAAAAGAAACTATCTCACTTTGGCTCAATCCGTTCACTGATAAACAAACAAATTTTTCTTTACTAAAACGATAATCCACAGTTCTACCAACTACTAATATAAATGATAACTCATTATATTTTATTATTTCTTCTAACTTCTTTGAATCCAATTCATCTGCATCATCAATAATAATAAGGGAATTATCTTCTACCCTCAAATCTTTTGGAAGTTGCCACGCATGCCATATATAAAAATTACTATATTGCTCTTTATTCTCTTCTGCATACACCCTTACTAATGTTGACTTTCCGATTCCTGCAACACCAGTAATTAAGGCTACATGATTACCTGATTCACTCAGTATTTTTTTCAGTTCAGATAGTTCTTTTTCCCTTCTTAACAAAGGCATATTTGATTCAATAAATGTATCTGTATTATATTTATCAGATTCTAATAAAACGTCCTTAACCTTTTTCCCTATATTCATCAGCACACTTTTACTCCATACACAATTTTCTCAAATAAAATTAACAACTTATTTATCCAACTCTATAAGCATCGTATCCAGCCTATTATAAAGATACTCTGCCGGAGAACCACCGTGCAGTTTTTCGTTCAACAGATCAACCAAATCCTTATTTGAAATGCTGATAATCAATTTCCCATTCTCTCTCAACGTCCCTTTAATTGCTTTTTTAGCATTTTTATCTTCCCCATAACATGAAATTATTATCGCAACACATCTAAGCGCTTTCGCATACAAGTATTTGTCCGTAGTATATATTTCTTTTTGTGTTATTGTTTCTGAATAATTCTTAAATTCAAAAATAATATATTTAGACCGAAAATATTCCTCAATAAATTTCCAAAAACTCTCTTTTATATCATCTTTAATTTTGCATATTAAATCAAACCTATATAAATCCTCATTTGATTTCTGTTGTTCACTCCACAATGCCAAATCTGCTGCAAATAGAATATTTAAAACCTTAGTACATAGATTTTCATATTCAGAACTCTTTCTTGTCTTCGGTTCCCAAGCCTGTATCTCCGCTATCAATGATTCAATAATTTCATAATCGTTCGGCTTTTCAACTGTATCTACATTTTCATTCTGAACCTTTACCCCCATTAACTTTAATAAATCTATAGGCTCATTAGGCTCAATATCCTCCGTAGAATACTCCAAAATTGAAAGTAATTGAGATTTTAAAACTTCATCACATTGTACTATATACAACAAGTTTCTAATATCTACAACTAAAATATCTGTTTTTTGCTTGATTATTTCCCATGCCTGAGAAGACAACTCATTTGCCACCACTAATATATATTTTGAATTGTATGTATCTTCCAGCATAGATGCAGATGCCAATGCTTTGGAGATTATAGACGTACTTATTACCCTCTGCCTAATTGCTTTCGCCTCAATATAAAATCTGATGTTCTCTTTTTCTGCTAAAATATCATAATACTCATTCCTATTAGACATTTTAGTCAGGCATCCATAACTTTTAAAAATCTCACCCACAATATATTCAAACTGATACCCCCTAAGAGGATACCTATATCCATATCTGGAAATTTCATCAATAATACAATGTGCCAACTCATTTTCATCATTCCATAATGTGACTGTCCTATTTGCAAACCTCTTTTGAATATCCCCATGAAATAATTCTTTTTTTACAAACACAAATACCGTTTTTCCAGTGTTTAATGCAATATCATATTCCCAAATAGAATTTTCAAGAAATTTTTCTGCTACGACAAACACAAAGCAATCACATTTTTCAATCTGTTCATTAAAATATCTGACTATATTATTACCAACATTTGCCGAACAAACGTCTGTAAAAATATCAAATCCAAGTTCATTTAGCTTTTTACTAACCAAAGCAATTTTCTCATAATCTTTAAATGTATAGCTTAAAAATACTTTCCTCTTAAATTTACTAAATCCGGTCCTATTCATCTATCTAACCCCATTTTCATCTTAAATTGCTCAAATAAATTTGAGCCACAGACACCACCTGCCCATGGCTCAATTTTACCACTACTTTCCCAAAATTGGAACTATCTTTCAGGCAGAAACCTCACCCTCAAACGGATTCCTCACCTTCCACACAATCTCCATAGCATCCTCCCCATAGACCACCACCTTCTCAATCAGCATCTTCAACCTCTCCCTATCAAAAACCTCCAGCGCAGAAAGTCCAGCCAGTTCCTCGTCTGCCACTTCCTCTGAACCGGCAGCCTCCCTCATACATTCAAGCTCCGCCTGCGCTTCACGCCTGCTTCGCTCTAGCTCTTCCATCCGCACCCTGCCCGTCTCAATCCGCTCCACATAATCCTCCCTGCTGATTTCCCCGGCCTTATACCCCTCATACAGCCGCATCTTCCTTCCCTTCCACTGTGTCAACTCCTTCACACTCTCCGCAACCGTCTTTTCAAGAACTGCCACCCTGCCGTCCTTTTGAGCCGTCCTGCTGATATCCCGCTCTGCCGCCAGCACATCCGCCATCTTCCTCACCTGGCAAAGCACTGCTCCCTCCAGTTCGTTCTTCCTGACAGTCACTTTCTGGCAGTCATTCTCCCGCTCCTGCGTCCGGCCTCCGCAGAAATACCTGCCGTTAGCCCTGCTCCTAAGCTGCAGTGCCTTCCCGCAATGCCCGCAGAAAAAAATACTTTCCCTCTTCTTCATTTCTTTTCTGGCTTTATCCGCAGTCCCTACTCCCTCATTAGCCTTCTCAAAAACACTCCGGGAAACCAGTGCCTCATGATGTCCCTCCACCACGATCCACTTCTCCCTTGGCTGCCTCACCACCTTCTTATCCGTATCCATACCGCACTTCGCCCGGTTCCAGATTAACTTCCCCAGATACACCTCATCCGTAATAATATCCCTTACCGAAGAAGCACACCACCTCTTCACCTTTACATGAGGCTGCCTGTCTCCATAAGTATCTCCTGCCATCTTGTGATAAACAACCCTTGACGGTATCCCCTCTTCATTCAGCCTTCTGGCAATCTCCGCATAACCGGTTCCGTCCGCCGCCATCCCAAAAATCCTCCGCACAACCCACGCCGCATCTTCATCAACCAAAAGCCTGTGCTTATCCTCTGGGTTCTTCCGATACCCATAAGGGGCAAACTGCCCAACAAACTCCCCGTTCCTCACCCTCGTATCCCTGGCAGACCGCACCTTCTTAGACAAATCCGCGCTGTACATCCCATAGACCAGATTCTTCAACGCAACACTCATCCCGCCCGTCGCTCCGAACTTATCCTCACTGTCGTAACCGTCATTCACCGACACAAACCGAACCTGCAGGATCGGAAAGATATATTCCAGGAACCTCCCCACTTCCAGATAATCCCTCCCGAACCGTGAAAAGTCCTTCACAACGATCATATCAACCTTCCCGCCCTTCGCCGCCTCAATCAGCGCCTGCACCCCCGGCCTGCGGAAGCCAACGCCGGAATACCCGTCATCACAATACTCCGTGATAACATATTCCTCCCCCTGCAACAGTTCCTCTATATGCCTTTTCAGCAACACCCTCTGCGCCGAAATACTGTTGCTCTCTTCCATTTCACCCTTACCGCTGTCCTCATTGGAAAGCCGAAGATACATAGCGACTATCCTCTTCTTCATCATACCGCCTCTCTCTCTGCCCTGATTCTCAACAAATCTTCCAGCACATCATCATATTTCAGATACACTTCAACATCCCCTCCCTCATGCACCGCAACCTTATCCACAAACGCCTCAACCATTTCCCTCGTCAGACTCTGCATATCCAGACATCCCTCAACGACAGCCTTCCAGTTTCTGTCTACACAATATCTGCTGGAATACTCCGCCCGTGCCTTTTGGACTTCCCCAAGCCTTGCCGTCAATGCCCTGATCTTTTCGGCATATTGCCCGCTGATCTGCGCATACTGTTCCTCATCAATCAGTCCATCTCTATAATCCTCAAAAATACCGGCTTTCACTTCCGTCTCCCTCTGCAGCTCCTTCCTTATCCGTTCAGCTTCCTTCCCATAAAAATCATACTTCCTCAAATTCCTGTCATCCGCATTCATCCGCCTCACAGTTTCCTCCGCCTCAATACAGAGCCTCATATGGGCAGCAACCGTTCCAAAAACAGCCTGGTTGACATCTTCCAACGAAACCTTATGGTTCGTACAGCTCCCATGAGTAGATTGAAGATACGTCTTGCATCGGTAAAACTTCTTGTCATGCCTTGCTCCCTCTGTACGGAACCCCATTACCTTTCCACAGTCCGCACAGACAATCTTCTTCCCCAGAAGATTAAAACGGGCATGGTCATAACCGTTCTCCCCATGGGTAGAATGGAACCTTTCCGCATTGCCCGCCAGCAGTTTCTGAACTTTCTCATAGTCCCCCCTACCCACCAGTGCTTCATGCGTCCCTTCCACAACAATCCACTCTTCCTCCGGTATTTTCACCTGCTTCCCGGCCACCCTCTTATACCTGTTATGGACACTGGCTCCCACATAAGCATAATTCGTCAATATGGTTCTCACCGTCACATAATTCCATTCCGTATTAAACCCCTCCGGAACCTCATGCCCAAACCGCAGCATCTTATAGGCCTTCGGATTCATCTCTTTTCGGGAAACCTGTCTTGCAATCTCCTTCAACGAACACCCCTCCAGAAACAGCCGGAAAATCTCCTGCACCGTCCCCTTCACTCGCTCATCCGGGTAAAGCCGCCGTTCCACATTCACATACCCATACGGAACCGCCCCCGATGAATACTCCCCGTTCCGCCAGTACGCCCTGTGCGCCGTCCTCATCTTCCTGGACAAATCCTTCACATACAGCTCATTCACCATATTTTTCAGCGGCATCATCAGCTCCCCGCCCGGCTTCTCCGAATCATACCCGTCCGTCACCGCAATAAACCTCACGCCGAAAAACGGAAACACCCGCTCAATATAATTCCCCGTCTCCACATAATCCCGTCCCAGCCTGGACAGGTCCTTCACAACAATACAGTCAATCACCCCGTCCCTCATATCCCGCACCATCGCCTCAAACCCTGGACGCTCAAAATTCGTACCCGTGCAGGAGATATCCGCATACTCCTTCCCTATGACCATATCCTCCCGCTCCGCCACGAACTTCCGCAGAAGCTCCATCTGCGTCTCCACCGTCGCCCGCTCCCGGTTCGCCTCCGTCTCCTCCGAAAGCCTGGCATACAGCCCCGCCCTATAACAGACCGCCTTCACCGGAACCGGAACCTGCGCCCCGGAACCCCCCGGCAAGTCATTCACATTGACAAAATCCACCTTCTTAGACTTCCTCGCCATATTACACCGCCTCCTTCCACTCAAACCGAATCCGGCCCCGGCTGTCACAGACCGCCTCAC
>CANSPM010000069.1 GCA_947648875.1 uncultured Lachnospiraceae bacterium | reverse complement strand
TTCATTATTCTGGCTACTCTGTCACTGTTGACCTACCGGCATACCGGTTCCTACAAAGATGAGGGGGCGTTCCAATAATGAAAGCGAAGAGATTTATTACCAACACGTTTGTGCATATATTGCTGGCTATACTCAGCTTTATCTGGGTGCTGCCCATATTTTATGTATTGCTGACCTCCTTTCGAAAGGAGAGCGGTTCCTACAAGAGTTATATCTGGCCCAGAGGCTTTACGCTGGACAATTATGTGAACCTGTTTAAACCCACCAGCCAGATCGATTTTTTCCGGTGGTTTACCAATACGCTGGTGATTGCGATTTTCAGCACCATTGTTGCGGCTTTCTTCGTGTTGTGCGTGTCCTACTGTATGAGCCGACTGAAATTTAAGATGCGTAAACCCTTTATGAATATCGCCTTGATCCTGGGTATGTTTCCCGGTTTCATGTCCATGATTGCCGTATATTATATCTTGAAGGGTCTGGGCTTTTTGGAGACGGGCGTGTTGAAGCAGGTGGCGCTGGTGATGGTATATTCAGGCGGCGCAGGCCTGGGATTTTATATGGCAAAGGGATTTTTTGACACTATACCGAAAACTATAGATGAAGCGGCTTATATAGATGGGGCCACCAAATGGGATACTTTCATCCATGTGACAATCCCCATGTCCAAGCCCATCATCACTTATACATTGATCACCACTTTCATGGGCCCCTGGGTGGATTATATCTTTGCCAAGGTTATCATGGGCAATGATACCAAGTATTACACCATTGCCATCGGTCTCTGGACCATGTTGGAAAAAGAATATATCGAGACTTTCTATACGCAATTCTATGCGGGCTGCGTATTGATATCCATCCCGATATCTATTCTGTTTGTACTGACACAGAGATGCTATGTGGAAGGATTATCGGGAGCTGTCAAGGGCTGATTTGCGGATTTGATTCTCATTCGATTCAGTCGGATTTTCCGGTTTGAAGTCGGGTGGGACGCCGTGTCAGTTTAGACGGACTCCATGAGAGGTAGGGCCGCTGCGAAAATAAGTGCCTTTGTTTTGCAGCGGCCCTCTTTTTGTTCTGTTGTATGATTCTGTGGAGGCCTGAAAACAGGCAGATGGGAGATGACATGAAGCAATTTAGGTATTCCAGGGATTTTGACGAGAAATATGCCTATGAGGGAAAAGATCTGGGGGCATTATGTAAGCCCCAGGGGACGAATTTCAAATTATGGGCTCCTTTTGCCGAAAGAGTGGAATTGTGTCTGTACGGGCACGGAGAACGCGAGGCAAAAGCCAGCTGCATACTGGATATGGAGAAAGGGGAGAGGGGAGTCTGGAACCAATATCTGGAAGGGGATTATCATGGCTGCTATTATGATTATCAGATATGGACGGACGGAGAGTTTTGCCGAACGGCAGATCCCTGTGCCGTGGGCTGCGGCAGCAATGGCTACCGCAGTATGATAACGGATCTGGAGCGCACGAATCCAGAAGGATTTGAGCAGGACCAGGCCCCCGCGAGGCCCTCGGAAAATATTATTTATGAATTGCATATTAAAGATTTTTCGCATGATGTGGAAAGCGGCATCCCCCAGGCTTATCGCGGAAAATATAAGGCTTTTACCGTGAGGGATGGGAAACTTAACGGAAGCGGGCAATATCCCACCTGTCTGGCATATCTGAAGGAATTGGGTATTACCCATGTGCATTTGCTGCCCTTTTTTGATTACGGATGGCTGGATGAAGAGGGGGATGACGAGCAGTTTAACTGGGGCTATGATCCGGTAAATTACAATGTGCCCGAGGGCTCCTACGCCACGGATGTGCGTGATGGGACGGTTCGAATCCGGGAGTGCAAAGAGATGATCCAGGCCCTGCACCAGGCGGGGATTCGTGTGATTATGGATGTGGTGTACAATCACACCCAGGATGCGGATTCCTGGCTGGAGAGAACGGCGCCGGGATATTTTTGCCGACGCTTTCAGGACGGCACCCTTTCCAACGGTTCCGCCTGCGGCAGTGATCTGGCCATAGGACGGAGGATGGTTGACAATTATATTGTCAATTCGGTTATGTACTGGGCCAGAGAATACCATCTGGACGGATTTCGCTTTGACCTGATGGGCTTGATGACCGTGGAACTGATGAACCGTATTCGCCGGGAGTTGGATCAGGAGTTTGGCAGGGGAGAAAAGCTGATGTATGGGGAGCCCTGGCGGGCGGCGGATTCTCCCATGGAGGAAGAGACCCGCGCCGCGCTGAAGGAAAATATCAGATATCTGGATGAGGAAATCGCGGTTTTCTGCGACAATACAAGGGACGCGATCAAGGGTCATGTGTTCTATGTGGAAGAGCCGGGATTTGTAAACGGCGGGCAGGATCTGGAGGAAAAGGTTCTCCGGGCCGTGACCGGATGGTGTGGGGAAACTTTCAAAGACGGGTCTTTTCATCCCAGGAGCTGCTCCCAGATTGTGAATTATATATCGGCCCATGACAATTTTACTCTGTGGGATAAGCTGGTGCTATCCCTCCATGGCCCCGAGGGGGATTTTGCCAGGCCCTATGAGGATGTGCTTGCCGCCAACAAACTGGCGGCGCTGATCTGCTTTACCTGTCAGGGGAATCTGTTTCTCCAGGCGGGGGAAGAGTTTGGCCGCACCAAACTGGGGGACGCGAACAGCTACCGCTCCCATCCCGAAATCAATATGCTCAGATGGCGACAGACGGTGAAATATAAGCAACTGGTTGCTTATTACAAAGGGTTAATCAAACTGCGCAGAGGTCTTCCCGGGCTGTGCGATAAGAGCCCTGAGGCTGCGCAACGCATTTTGGAGAAAAAAGTTCTGAGACCGGGAATCCTTGCCTATCACCTGGATAACAGGCCGGGACATCAGTGGAGGGCGCCGGAGGAGGATCATGGGGTGCCGGAGGAACTGTTTGTGATTTATAACGCCTCAGACCGTGAGACTGAGATTGAGCTGCCGGAAGGAACCTGGACTGTTCTGGCGGATGGACAGCGGACGGATTATGACAACAGGGCCTGTAAGGAATCTGGCGGAGATACCTTTATGACCCGGACAGGGTGGATTTTCGTCCCCGCATGCAGTGGTATGGTTTTAGGGCGCTTGGATGATATGTGTGTCCGCTGAAGCGGACAGATGGGAGTTGTTATGAAGTTTTTATATGGCAGACAAGACTGGAAAACCTTTGAGAGAGGCGAGGAAAACTGTTACCTGATGACCAATGGGCTGGGAGGTTTTTCCTCTCTGAGTATGATCGCCTCCTGTAGCCGCAATGACCAGGCGGTGCTGATGGCCTGTACCCACTCGCCTAACCACAGATATAATATGATCCATCGGTTGGAGGAGATACTGGAGCTGGGAGGCGTCAGCCAGTTTCCCCACCAGGTATTTTTGTCCAGCCAGGATTTTCAGTGTCATGAGAGACGGCAGGAGGGATATCGCTTTCAAACCGGTTTCAGCTATGAAGACTACCCCACGTGGAGTTATCTGACGGAAGGAGTGGAGGTGGCGCGCACGATTGCCCTTATGTATGGAAAGAATGTGGTGGGAATCTCCTATCAGATCAGAAACCGCTCCTTAGACAGGGTGACTCTACAGGTGCGTCCCCATTTGCAGTTTGTCCCCAAAGGGCACAGACTGTCGGTGAAACAGGAATTTTCCTATACACAGGGAAAAATCACATCGGGGGGACAGGTTCTGCACCTGCGGACTAATGGGGAAAGCCGGGAACTGCCTGTTTGCTATTATGAGGATCTCTATTACCGCAGTGATGTTGAGGATGGCAAGATGGCTCTGGGCCGCAGCGCCGTAAATCATGAGATCCGCTTTACCGTGGAGGCGGGACAGGAAGGTTCACTGGAAATTGTATACGGAATAGAGAAAACTTTGCCCAATATGACTGAAATCTTGCAGAATGTATCCAATCATAGAAAAAATTTGCAGGAGAGATTTCACAATGAAACAGCGAGGACACTGGCCGCCAGCGCGGATCAGTTTATCTCTGACCGGGCTTCCACGGGACAAAAGACAATATTGGCCGGCTTTCCCTTTTTTGAGGACTGGGGAAGGGATACCATGATTGCTTTGGTAGGGTGCTGTCTGTCCACCAGGCAGTATGACACAGCCAGGAGCATTCTCCAGACATTTATGGCCAACTGTCGCCGGGGCCTGATGCCCAACCTTTTTCCCGAGGGGACGGAGGCGGCGGCATACAATACGGTGGATGCGGCGCTGTTGTTCATCCTGACCGTATATGAATATCAAAAGAGAACAGGTGACTCTGCATTTGTGAGACAGGCATATCCGGTGATGCAGGATATAATTCGGTGGTATGCCAAGGGAACGGATTACGGAATCCATATGGATCAGGACGGCCTCATTATGGCGGGGCAGGGCTATGATCAGGTGACCTGGATGGACGTGCGGGTGGAAGATATCCTGCCAACGCCCAGACATGGGAAGCCGGTGGAAATCAATGCCTACTGGTACAACGCGCTTCGCATCATGGAAGAGTTATCCGGGCAGCGGCATGACAACAGCGAAAAGGGAGTGCAGGCCCCGGACGGCAGTGAGAACCAGTCTCGGGAACAATTGGATTACGGTGCCATGGCGGACAGAGTTTATGCCGCGTTTGATAAGCTGTTCTGGAACCAGGAGAAGAATTGCCTGCGGGATGTGTTATCCGGCACGGCGGCGGATGACCAGGTGCGCTGCAACCAGATCTGGGCAGTGTCTCTTCCCTTCTCCCTGCTTTCCAGAGAGAAAGAGAGGCAGGTGGTGGAGACAGTGTTCCGCAAACTGTACACACCCGTGGGTCTGCGGACTTTAGATCCCCAGGACCCTCAGTACCACCCCTTTTACGGAGGAGCGCAGCTGGACCGGGATCTGGCATACCATCAGGGAACGGTTTGGACTTTCCCTCTGGGCGGATATTATCTGGCCTATTTAAAGGTACATGACTATTCCCGGCAGGCCAAGGCCTGTGTGCGGGAGCAGCTTAAAGGTATAGAGACGGCTCTGCGGGAAGGCTGTGTGGGCCAGCTGCCGGAGATTTACGACGGGGAAAGCCCGGTAAGCTCCAAGGGTTGTTTCGCCCAGGCCTGGAGCGTGGGAGAGATTCTGAGAGTGTATGAGGCGTTGGAATCGTGATAATTATTTTATTGCTTTGCGTGGAAGCAAACATTTTTCATGTTTTGTTCCAGTGTGGGGATTACCCAAAACGAGGGAAATATGTACGATAATTATGTGTTTGATTTATATGGAACTTTAGCGGATATCCATACGGATGAGAACGACAAAAAGCTATGGATTACCATGCGCAATTACTATGATTCCCTTGGGAGCAAGTATGTCTGGAAGGAATTGCGGGAGAGATTTCGGCAGATCGAAATGGAAGAAACGGAGCGGATGCAAAGGGGCATGGCGGAATCTGACCGGGAGGGGATACTGGTTGAGCCGGATTTAACAAAAGTGTTTCAAAGAATGTTCCAGGAAAAGGGAGTATCCTGTAACCGGCAGATGGCGAGGCAGACCGCCGGGTTTTTTAGAATCCTGTCCAGGAGGTCGATTCGTCTATATGACGGGGTAAAGGAGACTCTGCGGGAACTGCGGATTCGCAAAAAAAGACTCTATGTATTGTCCAATGCCCAGAGCGATTTTACAAGGCCTGAACTGGAACTGCTTGGTATTGCGGATTGCTTTGACGGCATATTGATTTCTTCTGAGGAGGGATGTAAAAAGCCCTGTGCCGCCTTTTTTAACATACTGTCGGAGCGGTATGGCATAAACCCGGCCAAGAGCCTGATGATTGGAAATGACGAGTACTCGGACATCAGCGGGGCGGTATGCGTCGGGATGGACAGCCTGTATATTCACACAGCCATATCCTCCCGTCCCCGGGGCCAATATAAACCTACCTACTGTGTGATGGACGGCGACTGGGAAAAAGTGGCGCGAATTTTGCTGGATCAGCGCTGAGGAAAGTGCCTGACATGTTTTCCGGGCCGGTGTGCCCGGGGAAACATGCGGAGTATCAATGGAAAGGGAATAAAATATGGATCTGGGAAAACGAAAAGGATATACAGTATCCGAACAGAAAGTCATTCTTTCATTTGAACACGGTGAGGCTGAAATCTGGGCGGTAACTTCTAAAATTATCAATGTATTCTGCGGTTTGGAGAGCCGGGAGCATGACTCCAGGGCCATAGAAGAAAACAGAGAGCAGGCGGTAAAGCTGTCTGTGGAGGAGAGGGAGGACGGTCTGTGGATCGACACAGGTGCCCTGTCTGTCAGGGTCAGCGACGGTTTCTATGTGGATTTTTATGATGAAAACGGGGATGCCGTTTGCGCGGACTACCGGGGGCAGCGAAAGCCCCTACAGGTGGTCAGCGACGAGATGCTGAAAATTCTGGCCAGCGAAGGGCATAAGGCGGACAGAGGGACGGGGCATGTCTTTGACGTGTTAAAGCAGCTGCGAGGGGACGAGTATTTCTACGGACTGGGGGATAAGACGGGATTTCTGGATAAGCGGGGCTATGATTATGAAATGTGGAATACAGACAATCCTGATCCCCAGGTGGACAGCTTTAAGGCCTTGTATAAGTCCATTCCCTTTTTTATGGCGCTGACGGGAGAGCATGTGTACGGCATCTTTCTGGACAATCCCTGCAAGAGTTTTTTCAACATGGGACAGGAGTCGCAGGAGTACTATTATTTCGGCGCGGCAGGGGGCAATCTGGATTACTACTACATGTCAGGGAACTCTCTGGCGGAAGTGCTTTCCCATTATACCTATTTGACCGGAACCTGTCCCCTGCCCCAGAAGTGGACGCTTGGGTATCATCAGTCCCGATGGGGCTACACCACGCTGGAGGATGTGGAAGAGATTGCCCGGGGTATGCGGGAGCGGGATATTCCCTGCGACGCCATTCACTTTGATATCGACTATATGCAGGATTACAAGGTATTTACCTGGAATGAAAGCCGCTATCAAGGGGACGCGGCAGGCTATCTGGCCACATTGGCAGACAGGGGATTTAAGCCTGTAGCGATCAACGATCCGGGGGTAAAGAAGGAGAAAGGCTATGCCGTCTATGACGAGGGCGTGGAGAAAGGGTATTTCGCCAGAACACCCCAGGGACAGGTGTACATCAACGCCGTATGGCCCGGCGACGCGGCGTTTCCGGATTTCGGAAATCCGGCGGTGAGGCGTTGGTGGGGAGAAAATCAGAAATTTCTGCTGGACAAGGGCGTGCGGGGGATCTGGAACGATATGAATGAGCCCGCCAGCTTCAAGGGACCGCTGCCGGAGGATGTGGTATTTACAGATGAGGATAAGACCTCCGATCATGCCAGAATGCACAATCTCTACGGACATCTTATGGCAAAGGGCACTTATGAGGGGCTTAAGCGCCTGGACGGGCGCAGACCCTTTGTGATCACCAGAGCCTGCTTTGCGGGGAGCCAGAAATATGCCACCTGCTGGACCGGGGACAATCACAGTATATGGGCGCATCTCCAGATGGCAATCCCCCAGTTGTGTAATCTGGGATTGTCCGGGATGCCTTTTGCGGGGACGGATGTGGGAGGCTTTGGGTCCGACGCCACGGGAGAACTGCTGGCCCGATGGGTGCAGACAGGATGTTTTTCCCCGCTGTTTCGCAACCACAGCGCCATGGGCAGCAGGCGGCAGGAGCCCTGGCAGTTCGGTGAGGAGAT
Source organism: uncultured Lachnospiraceae bacterium (assembly GCA_947648875.1). Lineage (GTDB taxonomy): Bacteria > Bacillota > Clostridia > Lachnospirales > Lachnospiraceae > Acetatifactor. Next base: position 8,417 of record CANSPM010000069.1, on the reverse strand, counting down.
CCTGGCGATCTATCGAAAATATGTGAAACTGCGCTACCGCTGGATTCCCTACTTTTATGATCTCTTCCACGAGGCGGAGCGGACCGGCGCCCCGGTGATGCGTCCTCTGGTGTATCATTATGAAAAAGATGAGGCGGCCAGAAAATGTAATGACGAATTTCTGTTAGGCGACCGAATCCTGGTGGCGCCGGTAATCTGGCAGGGCATGAACAAGCGGATGGTCTATCTGCCCGAGGGAGTCTGGTATGATTACTGGACGGATGAGAAGATCACCGGCCCCGTGTGGTTTGTCCGGGACGCGCCTTTGGACGTATGTCCCATCTATGTGAAAGCCGGCAGCGTGATTCCAGCCATGGAGCCCATGTCCTATGTGGGCGAAAAGAAAGAGGACGTGCTTCTTCTGGATGTATATCCCGGAATCGGAGAGTGGGAACATTATCAGGATAACGGAGAGGATTTCGCTTATCGGGACGGAGAGTATAACCAGTATCACATTGTGGTGGATGAAAGAGGTATCTCTCAGTGCAGGATGACCCATCACGGCTATGAGAGGACATATAGCAGGGTGTTGGCAAACCGATTCGGAGTTTCTACGGAATTGGAAACGCAAAGGGCATAATGAAAAACAAAGGGGACTGTAGCGTTTGGGCTACAGTCCCCTTTGTCGTGCGCGCGGGATAGGTCTAAATGTTGATCTGCCTACACTGGACCTCCACAACTATGCCGCTCTGGAGGGAAACAATCAACTTGTTTTCCCGATAGATGGTATCAATATCGATGATTCCCATATCATCCGCATCATTGAGCAACTCAAAAAGCTTATCCTTGAAGTAATCCATTCCCTTCTCCTTTCACGGAATCCGTAGTTCCGTATGTAGATTGACGCATGATTTTGCTGAAAGTAAATTATTATATTACAAGTATACTAACACTTACAGCAGGCGTTAAATAAACTATAACAAGTCCCTTAGATATTTTCAACAGAATATCATCCCATTTATTTGACAAAAATCTACATCTCTCAACAAATCGAACGTATATTTCTGTATATATAAACCTAGCACTAATTTAGGGTTACCAAAGCACTATTACAAGTATAGAATAAAGTTGTAAGGATACATAAAAATACGTATTAAGAGGTGATGATGTGGAAAATAATTTTGGTAATTTGGAAATTCGGCTGGACGAATTACTGAAGAAAAGGGGATTAAGCAAAAATAAGCTGTCGCATAAGGCAGAGATGAACTGGAAACAGATCGACAATTACTGCACCAATAACATTACCCGATTAGATGTGTTTGTATTATGTAAGCTCTGCACCGTATTAGAATGTAAGATAGAGGATTTGCTGGTCTTTTATCCGCCTGAGAAAAAGTAGTCATTCAAAAACGCCGATGCCCCCATCGGCGTTTTTTATTCTTGACCAAGGAATCCATATTCTATTGTTCACCGAAATCGCAGACAGCGGTCGCTGCCGCAACAGATCATAACATAAGAGGCTTGCAAATGTCCGTTTTAGTTGGTAGAGGATGAAGGTTGGCTCTACCTGGCTGGCGTCATGAATCTGTGCGGGGAATAAGGTCGTGGCGATGGACGGTAGGGAGGAGCCGGGCTATTGACAAGGGTTCCGAGCCTTGCTATAATGTCAAAATCAAAAATAGAGTAGAAAAGCAAACGATCTGAGTGACTTTTTTGCATAGGTCTCTGGGGAGGTTTTGGAAGAGACGGCGGGACGGCGCGCCAAAAGAGGCAGGGCCCGGGACGGAGACCGAGAGGAGAGAGTGCATGCTGCGTTTTGGGATTTGCGACGACGAACCGGCACAGTTGTCGCTGCTGGAGGCTTATGTGAGGGAATGGGCCGGGAAAAAGAAGGAAGAGGCAACGACGGCCTGTTATCGAAGCGCGGATCAATTCCTGTTCTGCCGGGAGGAAAAACAGGAAGAGGATGTGCTGCTTCTGGATATTGATATGCCGGGCATGGACGGTCTGTCCCTGGCGCGAAGGCTGCGGGAGGCAGGAGCAGGGACACAGATTGTGTTTGTCACAGGGCTGACGGAATATGCGCTGGAGGGATATGAAGTGGAGGCTGTGTCCTATCTGATCAAGCCGGTGGGGAAGGAGCGCCTTTTCGCCTGTCTGGACAGGGCCTGGGAGCGCCGCGCAAAGGAGGAGCCTGCGCTGATGGCAGAGACGCCCTGGGGAGCGGCCAGGGTGCGGCTGAAAGATATCTGCTATCTGGAAAGCCAGGGACATGATACCATGATCCACTGTGCCCGGAGCGAAGAACCCCTTCGCTGCAGGACGGGCATCCGGCAGATGGAGGAGCGTCTTGGCCGGGAGAGCAGGGCTTTTGTCCAAATCCATCGCTCCTACCTGATTCACCTGGGTTATGTGAGCAGGATCACCAGGAAAGAAGCGGTGATGGATAACGGGGAGGCGCTGCCTGTGGCCCGGGGCAGATGGGAGGCGCTGAACAGGGCCTATCTGGAATATTACAGGATAAGGCAGGGGAAGGAGCTTGGGCTTTGATGGAAGCGGACTGTTTTTGGCAAATCTCCCGGGGGATTTTTCATGTCCTGTGGCTCAGTTTGTATTGGTATTGTGTGTGTCAGACGGGAAGTATGGAGAAGGGGGCGGGAAAGCGGGCTGTGGGCTTTTTGCTGACGGCGGTTTTGCTGGGGATCTCCCTGCGGTATCCCCTTTTCCCCGGATGGCTTCTGATTACCGGGATTATACTGCTATTTGATCTGTTTTTTGATGCAGAACCCTTTGGAAAACAATGGAGGACGGCGGCTTTGCCGGGTATATGCCTGTGGGCGGCGCAGATTTTTGACAGTCCTTTTCTGGTTCACGGAGGGATTCTTTATCTTTTTCTGATTCTGTTATGGAAAAAGAGGGAGAGCCTTCGGTTGTGGAACGGACTGCTGACAGGGACGGCTTTTCTCATAGTGTCCGCATTCCTTTGGATCCTGGGCTGTACGGAATTGGCGGAGATGGACGGCGGATTGCGCGGAACTTTGCTCTGGGGCGGTATCCTTTTGGAGATGACGGTGTTTCTGGCCATAGAGGGTACGCTGTACTCCTATAAGAAGGGCTTTGAATTTCAGTCGGAGCAGTTTCGGACGGAACTGCTGGAACATAATTACGGGGAGATCCGGGAAATCTACATGGATATGCGTGGGTGGCGGCATGATTACCATAATCATATGCAGGTGATGAAGGCGCAGCTGACCATGGGCAGCCTTGAAGGAATCGAAGCCTACCTGGATAAACTCGAGCGGGAACTGGATCGGGTGGACACTCTGGTAAAGTCCGGGAATCTGATGACGGATGCCATCCTCAACAGCAAGCTGACGCTGGCCAGACGCAAGGACATTTCGGTAAACTGTACGGCAAAGCTGCCGGAGCAGCTGCCGGTGGAAGACGTGGATCTGTGCGTGATCCTGGGCAACCTTCTGGACAATGCCATAGAGGGCTGCGGGCGGATGGAGAAAGGAGATCGCTTCCTCAGGGTGTATCTGGCGGTGAATGGGAATCAGCTTTACTTTTCCGTGCAGAATTCCGCCAAGGAGGAGCCGGATTTTGAGGAGCGGAATTATATTACAAAAAAGAGAGGGAACCACGGTCTGGGCATGAAACGCGTAAAGGCTGCCGTGGACAAGTATCAGGGATATCTGAATCTGGCCAATGAGCCGGGGATATTTGCGGCGGAAGTGACCATGCCGGTATAGCTTTAAATGATTCGTGAAAAAATTATGACATCTCATGCAGGAATCCCCGCAAACGGGGATTCCTGTTTTATAATACGGATATGAAATACCGATTCGGAGGAAAACAGAAAAGGGAAAAGAAAATGCGTAAAATGACAAACGACAGTGGAACAAATGACAAAAGATACCCCATCTGGGACAATTACCGCTATGTTTTCCGGGCGCTTGGGCGGGAGGAAGGGGCGGGAGCCTTCGCCATATGCGCGGGGGACACTTTGTGCAGTGTGCTGCTGCCCTTTCTGGAGGCGGCCCTGGCAGGCGCTCTGTCAGCCTGTCTGATCAGCGGAAGAGCCCCATGGGCGGTTATACTGATGGCAGCAGGATATGTGGCGCTCCTTCAGACGATGCGGTTCTGTCAGGGGAATCTGAGAATGCTGCGGGATAAAATATTGTTTATATTCCGAATCGACATGGGAAAGGAATTTGATCGGAAAACCCTGGAGATGGACGGTCAGAGCCTGGAGAGTGCGCAGGGACGTAAGAAGTGGGAAGCGGCCCGCCGGAATCTGTACTCAGGAAACGGAAGCGGGATAGAAGCGTATGCCAAAAATTTCTGGGATATGCTGACCAATCTGGGTGGTCTGGTGGTCTATTCTCTGATCGTGGGGGCGGAAAGCCCGGTCCTGCTGGCGGTGCTGGTTGGGCAGACCCTGCTGGTGACGGCATTTCATTTTCTGGCGGCAAGGCGGGCTTTTGGGATGGAGGATGAGATAGAAGAAAAATGGAAGGGATTTCGGTATCTCAGAAGAGAATCCATTCTTTCGGGAAACGGTAAGGATATCCGGATGTACGGCATGGCCAAGTGGTTTGTGGGGGGGATGCGCAGTGTGATCGGCAGGATCTGCTCCCTCATCGACCGTCAGGAAAACGGATACATGGCGGCAGGGATGCTGAATCATCTTCTCACCTTTGTCAGGAGCGCTGTGGTGTATGGATGGCTGATCCGGGAGATGTCGCTGGGCAAACTGACTCTTCCCGTGTTTCTGTTGTATGTGGGCATTGTGGCAGGCTTTGAGGCATGGGTGAGAGGATTGCTGGATGCAGTTATAGAGATCTCGAAAAACGAAAAATTAATGATATCATATCGGGATTTTATGGATTTTGGGCAGGTGGAGGAGGGAAAGCCTTCTCCGCAAAAAAGGGGAAGTGCCCACGAGATCCGTCTGGAACATGTGACCTTCCGTTATGACGGGAGCGAGGAGGACATCCTACAGGATCTGAACCTGACCATCCGGGCCGGGGAGAGGCTGGCGCTGGTAGGGCGAAACGGCGCAGGGAAAACCACGCTGATCAAGCTGCTGTGCGGGCTGTACCGCCCCACTTCCGGGAAGATTTTTCTGGACGGCCAGGAGATGCAGTCCTTGTCCCAGAGGGAGGTTTTTCGGGAGTTTGCCGTGGTATTCCAGGAGGTATTCGCTTTTTCCTTTCCGCTGTCGGAGAATGTCTCCTGTGTCAGGGAGGGGGAAGAGGACAGAAAGAGACTACAGAAATGTTTGGAGGAGGCGGGACTGTGGCAGCGGGTACAGGCGCTTCCCAGGAAGGCTTCGACCAGTATGAACAGGGATATGGATGAGGAGGGAGTGACGCTTTCAGGCGGGGAGATGCAGAAGCTGATGTTGGCCAGGGCGCTGTACAAGGATGCCCCGGTGGTGATTCTGGATGAGCCTACGGCGGCCCTGGATCCGATAGCGGAGGGAGAGATGTACGAAAAATATGACAGGATGATCCGGGATAAGACGGCCGTCTTTATCTCCCACAGGTTAAGTTCTACACGGTTTTGCGACCGTATCCTCTTTATGGAACAGGGGCGCATCGTTCAGGAGGGAAGCCACGAAAGCCTGATGAGACAGGGCGGGGCCTACGCGGAACTTTTTACCCTGCAGGCGAGATATTACCGAAAGGATAAGGAGGAGTAGGGAAATGCAGAAATTAAGATCCATACATGGGACGGGATTTCGTTTATTAAAAATGATCCATCGGGAGGATTCGCTTATTATTCCGCTGCATCTGTTAAAACTGACCCTGTCCTTAACGCAGATTTATGTGGACCTGTTCCTGACGGCGGGGCTGATCGACGCCCTGATTGCCGGGACTTATCGGAGGGCAGCCTGGCAGGCTGTTCTGCTGCTTTCAACCGGTCTGGCTCTGGGACTGGCGGAAAAGCTGCTGCGGAGACAGTATGCCAGCAAACGGACGAAAATCTGGCTGCTGTTTTATGTCTGGCTCAGGGAGAAGGCTTTTTCCATGGATTTCGAGACCATGGAAGATCCGGATGTGGCAGAAAAGCTGCTTTTTTCGGAGAGAACATCGGATATGCAGGGAGGTCTGGGGGTGATCTTGTATCATTACACCGATATATTGCAGGCAATCCTGAACATAGTGCTGTCGGTTTCCATGGTGGTCTGTCTGTGCATTGCACGGCCTGAGGAGAATCCGGGGCTGTTGGGAAGCCTGGCAGAACCGATTCCTTCTCTCCTGCTGTATGCCGGACTGCTGACAGGGATGGCTTGGGGCGCATGGAGAGTATTAAGGAAATTTGCCGGTAAGCAGATGGCCATCTTCCAGTCCCACACCGGGATAGAGAATAAACTGACCTATCTGTTGGAGCAGGTGCTTGGGGCGGCCAGGGCAGGGAAAATGATCCGCATCTACGGCATGGAGGAGATGATACTGAAAAATGCCGAACATTATTTAAAACAGTCCAGGGGATATTTTGAAGCCATGCATGATATCAACAGGAAAGAGCGCAGCGCCAATCATCTGGTGAGCGCGGTATTCACTGTGGGCGCATATCTGCTTGCGGCATTGAAAACCGTGACGGGAGCAGTCACCGTAGGCGCTTTCGCCAGATATGCGGGTGCCTTGAACCAGTTTGGCGGAGCCTGCTATACCGTGATCTCCAGACATGGGGAACTTCAGAAAATCTGTACGTATATGGAAGAGTTTCTGGCCTTCCTTGACACAGAGAACCAGCATGAGAGGGGCAGCATCCCGGTGGAGAAACGGGATGACGGGGAGTATGAACTGGTCTTTGAAGATGTGAGCTTTTGCTATCCGGGCAGTGAGACGCCGGTGCTGAAAAACATTAACTGCAGGATCAGCATCAAGGGAAAAATGGCGGTGGTGGGGCGCAATGGTGCGGGAAAGACTACCTTTATCAAGCTCCTGTGCCGCCTTTATGAGCCTACCCAAGGGCGTATTACCTTAAACGGCGTGGATATACGCAAATATGACGAGGAGGAATACCGCAGCCTGTTCGGGGTGGTGTTTCAGGATTTCAAGCTGTTTTCGTTCCCGGTGTGGGAAAATGTCACCGCCGGGGGTGAGCGGCAGGAGGACAGGATCTGGAGATGCCTGCGCCAGGCGCATGCGGAGGATTTTGTCAGGCAGCTGGATCGGCAGTTGGATACCTGGCTGTACAAGGATATGGAGGACGGTGTGGAGATCAGCGGTGGAGAGGCGCAGAAGCTGGCTCTGGCAAGGGCGATATACAAGGATGCGCCGGTGGTTATCCTGGATGAGCCTACGGCGGCTCTGGACCCCAAGGCGGAGGCCCAGGTTTATGCCAGATTCCATGAAATGATGGAGGGCAGAACCAGCATCTGTATCTCACATAGGATGAGCAGCTGCCGATTCTGCGATGATATCCTGGTCCTTGAGGAAGGAAGGATCGTGGAGCGGGGCAGCCACGAGGATCTGTTTGCCGCAGATGGACATTACGCGGAGCTGTGGAACGCGCAGGCCAGGTATTATAATGATCAGGAGTGCATCCCTGTCTGAGCCGGCGAAATTGTGGGCAGTCCATGTGGAGGGGCGGGTATCCTGCCCCTCCGATCTTTTCTCTGTAAATTAAGTGTCTGCGTTAAGTTCTGTTATTTTTCATATGGATTCCGATAATCCGGGCAGAGGTATGCTTCGCTCCATGCCACCATGGTCTGCAGGACGGGGATGAAACTTTCCCCGAACTGGGTGAGAGAATATTCCACCTTGGGCGGGATTTCCCTGTAAATTTCCCGGTGGAGGAAACCGTCACTTTCCAATTCCCGGAGCTGTTTTGTCAGCGAGGATTGCGTGATTCCGTCAAGGCGGCGCATCAGTTCCCCAAAACGCTGGACTTTGTAAAAGGACACATACCATAAGATCAGGATTTTCCATTTACCCCCGATCACGGACTGGAGCCTGCCCATGGGGACGCAGCGTGCAAGGGTTTCCTCGTTGTTGAATTTATTCTCAGCCATTTTATCCACCTCTTTCTCCATGAGTATATCCTCGCAGTGGGAAAAAATCAAGATAAGGTTCTTTTTCATGAATCGTATGAAAAAGTGAACTACCAACAAAAAAAGACAGTACTTGAAATTAAATCTGCCGAAGGAGAAGGATTTTGTGGTCAGTGAACTACAGCGCGTCATGGATTCTGTCAGCGAGGAAGAAATGGGGGAATACCGCAGGAATCTCAAATCCTTGGGATAATAGGACGCCTTCGGAACATGTACGGAAAAGAAGCAAGCAACCGAAAACAAGAGATAGACCGCCAGCACCACACGATTCCGAACCAAAGAAACATCTATCCAATTTTTTTATCAAGTGCAGAGAAATCTGAGGCTTCTGGCATGATGGTGGGTACTTGACCATGCCCAATTAACAACT
>CANSPM010000068.1 GCA_947648875.1 uncultured Lachnospiraceae bacterium | reverse complement strand
TATGATATGTTGTTGTCACCAATAATACGCTTTTTACTCTATTAAGCCACATTGAACGTTGTAATTCTAAAAGGGAACACAATATGTTTTCTATCGTATTTTGAGAACTTTTTTCAATAATTAGGCTTGTTTCTGGAATGCCTAATTCTAAGGCTTTTTTATACATATTATCTGCTTCTGCCATATGTTCACTTGAAAAGTTTCTTATTTTTCCTCCACACAACATTATCTTTTCAGACCTTCCCAAAAAAAACACCTTAGCTGCTAAAGGGACTCTATATTTTGCGGCTTTTATGCTTCCCAAAACGATAATACAGTCAACACTTGCACCATTATCATGCAAGCCTTCAAATAAAAGACGATCTACCACATCATTCGTCAGCTCTTCTTTTCTTATCTTTGATACCCACATACGCTATCTCTGCTCCATATCTATTGAAAATCCATTTATGGCATCCCTAATAAATCGGAACTCTAATGTGCTCGCCAAATCTCGATTTGTCGGTTGGTTTGTTGCTTCGAAGTATAGCATATTTTCCCGCCGGAATCAATCCCCGCTTTCGTGCGCTTCATTCTAACGGCAAAGCCGTCTGCACTACTGCTGCGGCTGCCGGTAGATTTTACGGTGGCTCTGCCCCCGCGCCCCCGACGTCTACCCGGAAGGGAGACCAGGGTATGGCACACTGTCGCACATATATAGCGCCGTTGCCAAAGCAGCCAGCGAAAGAAGGGCCGGTATCCCCACCTGCCACAGAATGCCCGGCTTTTTCCGCACCTCACCCACCGCCCAGGCGGCGGGAATCACCAGCAGCATGCCGGCGCCCCCCCAGAAGATACCCGAAGTCTCCAACAGACCCACAAATCGCAGAAAGGGCATACCCAGCCTTTGCGCGTAATCCCAGGGAAAGAGTCTCAGGGATGCCACCGCCAAAATCCCCGCCGCCAGCAATACGCCCTTCACAGCGTTATCCATCCTGCCTTGATTTCCTCGGAAATAGAGCCAGCAAAGCAAAAGCAGCCCTCCCATAAGTCCCATCCCCATACCGGGCAGATTCTCGCGGTAGGCCCAGGAAGTGAAAAAATTTCTCAGCATATATCCCTTTCCCATAATGCTGTCCACGGGGAGATTCCACACCTGCATACCGCCCTTGAGCAGGTACCTTGCCAGATAGATCACGGAGGGCATAGCCAGTGCGCCTCCCACCGCCAGGGGAAAAAGGCCCCGTATCCGACGTTTCCAGAGTAGCAGATACAATGCCATACATCCTCCGGCGATCACTCCCCATCTCGCGTCCCCATACCAGATTCCGGCATAGGCCAGAGCCGGTACCCACCAGTGCGCCCCGCCCCGGCCATGTCCCCGGTGCAGACGCGCCATTCCTCCCATGAACACCGGCGCTAACGCCCACACCACCATCTGCCCCAGATCCCCCTTATCGTAACAGATATAAATATGGAAGGGACTGCACATGTAACATAGAACCCCAAACAGCGCCTCCGACTTACTGTGAAGAAAGGCCCCCATCATCCACCAGACCGCCGCCGTGGTTCCAAGCCCCACCACCCCCATATAAAGGCAGTACGCCTTCTGCTCCCCCAGTCCTAAAAGCTGCGTCAAAGTCATGGGCAGCAGCCATATCCCGCAGTCAAATGCCGCCGCGCCACTATCGTAAGCGGAAACAAGTTCCGGAGAGGGAAACCAGGACATACGCCCCTGCGCCAGGCATTGCCCCACTTCCCTGCTTCTGGCAAGCCAAAACGCCGCATCGTCACCCCGCATGACTTGCCCGGAAAAAACAGGCGCCGACGTCAGCAGAAAAATCAGCATACAGAGTATGATGCACATCCCATTTTGCCGCTTTGTATTCATATACTTCCTCCCTGCCCCCTTGTCTTTAGCCTGCCCTTCACCCGCCCTCTCCCGCGCCTTTGGCTGATAGCCATTCCTGCGCATATCAGAATGGAAACAAGAGAGAGTCCTTCCGCCACCCGGTAGATGACGAATCCTTTATAGAATACCCTGATATTGCCCCCATAACCGGGGGGAACGGCTATGCGAAGATCTCCATGGCTTCCCCGTTCCCGGGCGATATAGGGCCGGGTCCCTCCTGTATCCGCCTCCAGATCATATCCCGGATAACCCGTCAACGGCAGTTCCACATGAAGTTCCTTCTCCGTGGGATTCTCAATGTACAATCGAACCGTCAATCCCTCCTTGGTGTAATCTCTCCACAAAAGCCCTGCGTCCGCCGCCGGATCATGGTATCCTGTCTCCGCACCGGCCATACCGGCAGGCAGATACGCCCCGTTCCCCACGTCCGCGCTGTCCAGACTGTCTGCCGTATACAGCCTCACAGGCATCATGTTGATAGTGATGTGATCCACCTGATAGAGGGCCGACCACAGCGCTGCCGCAGCAACCGCCATAAAGAAACCCGCTGCAATCCCGTCCCCTGCATCCGCTGACCAGCCTTTTCTCCCTTCCCGCAGCCAGGGCACGAAAAGGGAAGCCGCAAAGGCAAAAAGCAGGACTGCCAGCGTCGGATAAACGATGGCAGACAGCAGCCCCAGCCCCACGCTCCATCCCATGACTCTGCCACAGGGATTGCCACCACGCTGCCCGTGTTGCTGTCCCCTGCGCCATACCCCCATCAGCAGATATCCTGTCAGCACGACCCAGAATGCCGCTCCTACCCGGATCGGTTCAAAGGGATACATACCCGCCGCCTCTCCTCCCACCCGGGGGTAGAGCCGTAGGATACCGGCAAGTCCGGTTTCCATATATCCCATGCCCGGCAGAAGCATTTTTTGTAATCCGTCAAAACCCCCCAAAAACATCCCCAAAGGGCCCACCCAGAACCAGGCGTTCAGCAGAAGACCATACAGGGCCGATTTTACCAGTTCCCCCAAGATCCGCTTTTGAATGGTTTTCCTCCACATCACCCCCACCGCCAGAGCCAGCACTCCCAGCGTCGCAATGCAGGCAGGAAGACTGGATTGCAGCATGCCGCCGCATCCCACAATCAAAGGAATCTTGGCTTTTGCGAAATCAGGCCCGTCGCTGTTTTTCGTGTAGATACCATATATTCCCCAGAGCGCCAGGGGCAGAAACATCATCCCCAGATATTCCCCCACCGCGCTCCGGTCGTAAACCATATAGATGTGGTACGGAGCCAGTTGATATAATACGCTCCCCAGCAAGGCGCCATAGCGGTTTCCCGTACACCGGTAAAAGGCGTAATACGCTGTTCCCGCCGTTCCCGCAAGGACAGCCAGAACAAAGAGTTTGTAGGCATCCATCAGAGAAAACCCAACTAAACGTAGCAGCGCCGGAAACAAAAGAAACAAGTCCCCGCAAAAAACGGAAACCCCATAGCCGTGTCCGTGGAGCCAGGGCTCCTGTATCCGCACCGGGAATTGCTCTCCGTGCAGCAGCGTCTCTTTAAGGCCCTCGATCCGCAGCAAATGAAACTTTGTCTCGGCTCCATAGGCAAAATAATCCCCGGCATAGGGCAGATAAGAGAGCAGCACACAGAGTCCCAGAACCAGGGCTACAATCTCCCGCTCCCCTTTCAGGCCGGATTCCCGCAGCCAGATCAGCAGATGCAGCGCCGCCGCTACAGGCAATAGCAGAAAAGCCAGCATCCGCCAACCGATGTTTGTGCGGTACAGACAGATATTCTCCATGGGCTGTCCCGTCTCCCCGATATATTTGTAGCTCACAAAGGCCGTTTCCACTTTGTCCGCCACATACACCTCCATATCCACTTCCCGTCCGTGAACGGATACGGCGGTCTCATTGCACCGCAGCGCCTGATGTGTGGTTTCCCCCGAGGACACCGTGAAATACCATGTCCCCTCATGATCCTCTCCCCGGGCCCGCAGTCTGTATACCCCGGGAAGCAGAACCATCTCACCGCTTCGATACCAGCCGCTTCGGCCATCCACTTCCAGCCCGGCGGCTATATCGTGGGCATTCGCGGAAAAAACCGCTTTTTCCGGCAAAAAGCCCAGTGCGCCGCACAAGAGAATCACCAACAGTTCCATGCCCGTCAGAAATTTGTGCCTGCCCAGAAATCTCCTCATATTCTCTCCTTATTCAGAGTTCTATCTCTTCTCCGCCGCGCTTTACTCCTTTTCATCTTACGGAAAAGAGGCGGGAAAAGCAGGATTCCCAGGGCTCCAGAATAGCTGATGATTTCCGCCACCCGCCAATACCATGGACTGACAAATCTCACGGTGATGCGCGTGTTGCCTCCGGAAGGGACCAGCACTCTCACCACATGATTGTCGCCCTTACACACCGTCAGTTCACTTCCGTCACCGGCCCAGGCTTTGTATCCATAATAATGCAGCAGCGGCAGATCTACATACCCTTCCTCACCAGTTGTATTCTCACAGGTAAACTCCGCGCGGAGTGCCCCTTTGTCATACGCCTCCACCAGAAGTCCCTCGCTCGCCACCGGGCCACGATACAGAAGCGTTTCCTGTTCCGTCCCCTGTACCAGATACTCCGCCCCTGAAATGTATCCGGCTCCCATGCCCTCAATATTGTACAATTCCAGCTGAGAATGGTCCCGGGCAATGTGATCGCAGAAATACAGGCCGGAAGTGGTGATGCCCGCCAGCATACACAACATACCGGCCAGGTAGAAATGCTTCTGCTTTCTCTCCATAAAATAATGCAGACAGCAGCAGTACAGTACCACCAGAAAAGCGCATCCCCATCCCAGAAAGCGGTTGGGAAATTGCAGACTGCTCACCAGAGAGGCAGCCAGCCTGCCGGTCCTTTGTATACTGTCCCAGGGAAAAATCTCCAGACTCATCAGCATCAACAGTCCTCCCAGCAGCCACGCGGTCCCGCCCAGCTTCTGAACACGGCTGTCCGTTCCCTTAAGCCTGCCGCCCAGCCACAGCGCCCCGTACACAAGAAACCCCAGCATCAGGATAAAACCCACACCCGCAGAGATCTTATCCGTTTCACACCAGTTAGCCATCAGCTGTGAAATATACAATCCTCTCTCCTGAATCGTTCTCGCCCACACATGCTTGATATGCAGATCCTCCCGCAGATAGTAATCCAAAAAAGGTACCAGAAACCAAATGCTAAACAGCAAAGCCCCCATGGCTCCCTTGCACAACTCCCGGAAAATCTCTTTGCGGAAAACTTTTTTGATATACACAAGGCAGAAGATGACTGTCAGCAGCGCCGTGATCTCGCAGCTGAGTACATGTGTCTGAAGCAGCCCCGCATACCCCACCGCCAGCGACCTCCATCCGGTGCGATATGTCCCGCAGCGTGCATCCTCCGTAAATACACGCCAGAATCCGTAGATAACCAGCGGCATAAAAGTAACCGCACTGGCCTCTCCCACAGCGGAGGCAAATAAGAGCTTAAAGATTCGGTACACGGACAATGTATACAGGGCGCTCCCGGCCACACCTATATATTTGTCGTGAAAAATGCGGGCAAAAGAATAATAGGCAATCAGAACCGTGGCAATGTTCAGGGCCACACAGTAGCAATTGTAGGAAAATGTGATGGGAAAACCTATCATCCGCAGCAAGGCCGGGAACAGCAGCAGCGTCCCGCAGTAAAAGATCCCATTGGCATACCCGTACCCATGCACCCACTGGGGTTCCAGCCTCACCGGAAACTGTCCGGCCAGAATGCCGTCCCTGATTCCCTCTATCCTGTGCAGATGATATCCCAGGTCCGCTCCGGAGACAGACGCGGTGCCGGAAAGCCAGGGGATGGAAGATACCAGCGCCAGCGCTGCCAACGCAAACAGAACATTTTTATTTTCCCCCGAAATCGGGTAGGCCCTGTCATACAATCTCAGATACTGAAACGATAATAGGAGTATTGTAAAAAACAGAACCGTCGTCAGATACATTCCCCAAAGCTGATTTGTCTCATATATATGCAAATCTCCGGTACGCAGACTCCCCTGACCGCAATAATTGATCCGGATCTCCATGGCGTCGGCATTTTCAAAAAGCCACATATGAAAAGAGGTCGTAGACAATCCGCTGTAAATCTGTGTTCCATGCGTCAGCAGCCCCTGGGGAAAAACCGTGTGATCCTGCACATAGCACAGATTTCGCATATCCGTGTCACAAAAATACTCCAGTTCCACGCGGTATACTCCCGGCGGAAGCCTGATTCCCCCATATACCGGATACCCTTCCACTGAGACCCCTTCCTGAAATGACACATTTCCGCGAAAGATATATTCCCGGTCAGGACGCAGAATCTGAAGCACGCAGAGTGACATCAGAAATACGGAAACGGCCACAATAAGCCTTGTGCTCTTTCGCCTCCAAAAATCAAATTTTTTCATATCTCCTGCCGCCCTCCCTGATAAGCGCGCAAAAACAGAGTAAATACGCAAAAAATCCGTATTTAGTGATAAATAATATCATACTTTTACAGAGCTTTCAACCCTTTCCGCCCCTGACTATGCTTTTCCGCAATATTCAAACCGCTTCTGTTCCCCTTGTACAAGGCAGAGTTTCTCTGTTACAATAGATATGTGCATTTCATCCGCCGAAACTCCACAGACCAGAAAGGACAAATATGGCCATCAGACAAAAAGAACTGCGGGAAATCCTCTCTCTACACAGACAGCGTTATCCGTTGATGGAACCCGTGGACTATGGTAAATTACTATATCAGAATGAATACGGGCCGGAGCATATGATCAGCAGCCCGGACGCGGTGTTGCGCCCACTGAGACAGGAGTGGGAGAACGCGGTCGGAAAGCCGGAAGACCCCGGCGCGGCAGCGAAGGATTCGGAGATCGCTCTTATGGAAGCAGCGGGGCGAAATCTTCCAGTTCCCCTCTCCGCCCCCTTCATAGAAGAGATCGGCAATCATCTCTACCGCTTCCATCTGACGGCAGGCTATGATCTCACCGCCGCCGCTCCGCTTTTAGCCAGGCTCTTTTTTCTGACAGCCGGACAGCCTCGGGGGACTTTGCAGGGACTTAAGAAAAAACTTGTCATGCTACAGGAACGGGAAAAGCAACCGGATTTTCCCACTCTGACCCCCTGGCTGACCGACTATATCCGGATGGGCTGCCCGGCCCCCCGCCACAGCGAGGCTTTCCGGCAGGCCTATGCTCCCCACTACCGGATTCTGCGGGACGAGTATGCTATATACTTTCCCATACTGTATCAGATCGAAGGGCTGCTACAGCGGTCAGAACCTGTCCTTCTCGCCGTGGACGGCCCCTGCGGCAGCGGTAAATCCAGCCTGGCAACCCTTCTGGCGGAAGTGTTTCCCGCAAGGGTGCTGCACATGGACGATTACTATCTGCCCTTGGAGCAGCGCCTGCCCGACTGGGAGCGTACCCCCTGCGGCAATATGGATCTGGAGCGTTTCCTTCGGGAAGTCCTGCTGCCCGCCTCGACAGGCGGCCCCATCGCCTGCCGTCCCTACAGCTGTCAGCAGGGCCGGCTGCTGGAGACTCAAATGCTCCCCCCTGCGCCGCTGACCATAGTGGAGGGCAGCTACAGCCACCACCCCATGCTGGCCCCCTGCTATGATCTGAAGCTGTTTCTGCGCTGCCGCCGTCAGGAACAGCTAAATCGGCTAAAGCGGCGGGAAAACACGCGCCTGAACGCATATCTACAGCGCTGGATACCGCTGGAGGAGACCTATTACCGGACATATGATATTATGTCCAAATGTGATCTGGAATTTGACAATACGTCCTATTTTATTTGAATTTTATAGACTTGATCCCAGACGGACAATCCCCCAGGGGCCGGCTTCGACTCTTCCATTCTCCTGCCATAGCCCTTTATCAGGGCTTTCCCAATCCCTTTAGACCCCTGGGAAATAAAGCCCGCAGATTTATTATGTCACACCCGGCAAGTCCATAAAGAGTACGTTGACTGAACCCATATACAACTTAACTTACCGTTTATGTCCAAAGACCAATCCCGCATTGACCATACCTGACTTCTGTGCTATGATGACCATATCCGAAAGCGGCGGCTACCTCCTATATGCATTGGAAAACGGAAAGAGACGTTTCACAATTGACTGACGGGAACCGTAGTCAGAAAGGAGTACTGGGAGAAATGACAGATACCCATCTTCGCTTGAAAAAAATACTCTATACTTTATGTTTTGCCGCCCTGAGCGCGCTGGATTTTGTGCGGAATACGCAGAACGGCGATATATGGCGAGTGGCGGTAAATGTATCCGGTCTGGTCATGCTGATTATCATCGCCTCTGCCTGGCCCCTAAGAAAACTACTTACCATCCCGGCCGGAGTATGGACGCTGGCCTGCGTTGCCCTGTGCGTTTACGCGCCTGTCAGCATACGTTCCACGGGCATGGATGTATTCTGCGGCGTGTATGTATGGACGTTTGTGACGGCGGTGGTCAATGTATGGTGGATCGCCCTCTTTCTGACTGCATTTCTTAAAAAGCAATGGCGTGAAAAAAAGCTGTTCCGGAAACCCGGGAAGCTGGCCTGCCTGTGGATACTCCTGTCTGTGCTGATGGTCTGTTCCAGAAGCGGCAGAATCTGGCCGGTTTGGTTTCTTGCCATGTTCGGCATCTTTTATCTGACACCCTATAACAGACAGGACAGCCGGGCATTGGCCGACGGCTTAATCGATGGTACAATTCTGGGATTTTTCGGGCTGCAAATATTTGCCTACGGTTTTCGCCCCTATGATGTGGCGCGGTACACAGGAGCCTTTGCCAACTGCAACATGGCGGCGCTGCACTATC
This sequence comes from uncultured Lachnospiraceae bacterium, assembly GCA_947648875.1. Taxonomy (GTDB): domain Bacteria; phylum Bacillota; class Clostridia; order Lachnospirales; family Lachnospiraceae; genus Acetatifactor. Next base: position 7,769 of record CANSPM010000068.1, on the reverse strand, counting down.
TGATTGTTTACGCGGCGCTGCTCATGAAGCTCCACGGATTGCACCAGCAAGGGGCTTCCAGGTGGTGGAAACTGTTCTATCTGACAGGCGCCTGCGGCATGCTGGGATTCCTGTTTATGACCATGGGCAGAACCTCCTGGGGAATCGCGATTCTGCTGACGCTGGTATATGGTATTGTGGTAATGCGGGGAGTCTGGCGGCAGAAGTGGAGCCAGATTGTGGCCCGGGGAGCTGCTTTGACTCTGGGAATGGCGCTGCTTTTCCCCATAGTGTTTGGCACCGCGCGCTGGCTGCCCACCATTCTGCATCACCCCATATGGTTTCTGGATGAGTACAGCATCGACAAGGTGCATTCCTTTGATCCGCCGGATTCCTGGAAGTATGTGGAGATGGATGAATTTCTGGATACAGTGTTTGGCAGGATCTGGAGAACTTTTCAGGCCAGCGCCAGAGACCCTTTTGTGCTGGTGGCAGAGGCGGCCCAGCAGAACGATTCTTCCCCGGAGGAACTGGAGACCATCGGTTCAGAAAATATGGATGCTTCTCTGCGAATCAGACTGAGCATCTATAAGGCCTATTTTGAAAATTTGAATATGCTGGGCCACGGTCCCAGCGAAGGCATGTTCCAGTTTAAAGATCAGCCCTATCATGCCTGGCATGCCCAGAATCTCTGGCTGGAAGTGGCATACCGATACGGTATTCCCACGGGGATTCTGTTTGTCATGGCAACTGTCTGGCTGCTTATACGCCATACCCGCAGGATGAAAAAGGCAACGGGACTTTCCAGGGCCATCATCCCTCTGCTGGTATGCCTGGTGTTTTTCGGATACGGCACCATGGAAGTTGTATGGAATCTGGGACAGTACATTTTTATCCTCTTCTTTATAGTTCAGCATCCTCTGTTCTACAAAGAAACTTCCGCGACACCAGACGCGGAAGTTTCCAGAACAAAAGAATCCGCATTGTGTTAGAGCATGTTGGAATAATATTTCATAAGCGCTCAATCATCATCCAGGCCAGCCAACCCATACTTCCCACCAGCAGCAGGGAGATCCCCACATTGATCCACCTGGCGACGGGACGAGCCATATTAAAAGTATAGTTTGTGTCGCAAAGCCTGTTCTGTACAAGCAGGTGAGGGTCCTGGGGATTTTCATACCAGCCGTTTTTCCAGTACTCGTCGTCATCCACTTCCACCGGCTGATCGTCCGCCGCCAGAAATTCTCTCTTTTTGGAAAGAGCATTTTCCCAAGGCAGCATGGCGGTTACGGCAGCGGCAAGCTGTAACAGCGCATATACAAACCAATCCCCCTTATATAGGCTGCCCGACTGGGACCAGCGCAGGGCCAGATACAGCCAGGCGGCACAGTTAAAACAGTCCGCGCTCAAGAAGGCTCTGGCCCAGGTCCGCTTTACCAGTCCGTTGACTGCTATATTGACCTTACTGTTTTGGCTGTATACCACATTGCGTTTCTCCACCAGATAAAGGCGCATGGCCCATAGAAGAAGCGTCACCGCCATAGCCGCAGCGCCCAGCACCAGCACCTCCAAACCGGGCTGCCCGCTTTGCCCCCGCAAACGCGCATACACCGCCGCCGTCACTGCCAGCTCCGCTGCCAAAAGCGGCAGATGCCAATACGCTCGGGGCCCCATCCGCCCGGATATCCTTGAAAGTTCCGTATCTATATACACTGTCCTGCGGGATTTCTCCCGTATCCAGCCGCGCTCCTGCTTGAGCCTGTACATTTTGCGCAGAGGCATCACCATCATTACAGACATTCCCGCCAGATACAGTAAAAACCAGACGATCCAGATCAGCACCAGCCACTCCGGGCTGAAAAATCCCATCACGCACAACAGGCTCCCCATGGCAATCTGGATGTTCTGATAGAGATTCCAATTCCGTCTGCTCCGCGCGCAGAGCGCCTCCACCTGGGGACAATGTACCTGCTCCTTTGGGATATGCACTCCCAACAGCATCCCGTTTTGATATTTGAAGTTCTGCTGGTAAACATATTTGCAGAGCATACCGGTAAACAAATCACACAACAAAAATGTAATAAACAGGAATATTCCCATCTCTCCACCTCCCATAGTAAAGTCCCTTAAATCTCTGTGATACTAATCGGCAGGACACATCCCGGCAAATATCTGCTCACACAGTGACAGAAATTCCCCCTGCCCCATCCCCTTCATCCTGGCCTCCGCAGACAGCAGCTCCAGTTCCGCCTCCAATTTCTCCCGATACCTCTCATCCCACTGCCGTACCGGCGATACCGTGGCCCCCCTGCGGCGGTCAACGGTGATAAAACCTTCCGTTTTCAGCAGCTGATAAGTTTTGTTCACGGTCATGGTGTTGACCCCTGCATCCTGGGCCAACTGACGCACTGTCGGCAGACGCTCCCCCTCTTTCAGCTCTCCTCTGCCGATCCCTGTGACAATCTGATTGCGCAACTGCACATAGATGGGAATACTGCTGCCGATATCCAGACTGATAAGCATAGATAATCACCTCTCTAAGTATTATTTGTATTATACATATTAATACAAATAATACTTTTTGTCAACTACTTCGCAACACGAATATCCTTGCCGAAGGTAAAATCGTGAGTGGGTTGTAGAGAACCCTGATATTTATGAATCTGAACATTCATTCTATAAAATAATGATTTTTAAATTATTAACGATGTGTAAAAATATGGATAGTCAAAAGGAACAGAAAGTGCTATAATTTGTGATGGACGAAAAACGTCGCTTTGTCGCGGCATTTTTTTCTTAGTTTAACAGCCCGTCTGCGCGGGCGGATAGGAGGCAGTGTGGATCAGATTGTATGGCATGACAAGTATAAAATCGGCGTGGATTTTATTGACCGGGAGCATAAACAGCTCTTTTCAACTATGAACAAGCTGCTTAGGATCAGCGAAAATGAGGAGAAAAGTGAGTGGGTATGCCGGGAGGGAGCCAAATATTTAAGGAATCACGCACTGGAACACTTTGAGCACGAAGAAGAGTACATGCGGTCCATCAACTACAGCGAGTATGAAATACATAAGCGTCTGCATGATAACTTCCGAAACAGTACGCTTCCGGCCCTGGAGCGTGAGATGGAGGAGACCCAGTATTCGGTGGAATCCATCCGTCATTTCCTGGGTGTCTGCATAGGCTGGGTGGTAGCCCACACGCAGACGGAGGACCTGGCCATCACCGGAAAACAAAAGAGCCGATGGGGCGATATCCCCCACGAAAAAGAAAAAGAAGCATTGGAACAGACCATTATCCAGCTGATCTATGACATTTTTAATATGAAAGCGAATATGATCAGCGAACAGTATGCCGGTGAGGATTTCGGTAAAGTGGTCTGCTGCCGCTTTATTTACTGCGGACAGCGGCGGGAAAAATGGGAGATCACTCTGGTCTATGAGGAACATTTGCTGCTCAAGATAATCAGCGATATACTGAACACCCAATATACAAGGGTAGACGACATGGTAATCAATGTAACCCGATATATTTCCCGGCAGTTTTTGGAACGGATACGCGAGAGTTTTCCGTCCATTGATCTGTTCAAAGTGGAAAAGGAATCCCTGCTCACCTATGAACAGCTTGTGGAATCCTTTGAGCGCGCCACCCCGTCCTGTAGCCTGCTGTTTGACACGGGAAACGGTTATTTCGCGTTTTGCGCCAACAGTTCCGAATCTATTCGTGGCAAGATCGTGTCCAATATTGATCCGAACAATGCCATGTCCGCGATCAATGATTATCTGCAAAGGGAAAAACCGGTCCGCCAAAAAATTCTGGTGGTAGATGATTCCGATTTCATGCGGGCCAGAATCGTCAAACTGCTGTCAGAGCATTACGAGGTATCGGAGGTTGCTTCCAGCGTAGCCGCAATTCAGAGCATTACCATGAATAAACCCGACCTGATTGTACTGGATTATGAGATGCCGGTCTGTGACGGCAGGCAGACGCTGGAAATGATCCGCAATGAAAAGAACACTGCCGATATCCCGGTAGTATTCCTCACAGGCAAGGGAGATCGGGAAAGCGTACAGAAAGTCATGGCGTTAAAGCCCGAGGGATATCTGCTTAAGTCCATGCCCGACGCAGAAGTTAAAAAGTATATTGACAACCTCTTTGCGAAGAAAAAGGCAAAATAGTGTACTTCCAAATATATGGCCCATAACATTTAGGCGTTGCGGGGCACGGATATATTTTCATATTTCCGTGCCCCCTATTATACGGCATCCCGGCAATCCTTTTTGCCCTGCTTAACTCACAATCTTACTCTTCATACTCTATAATCACATCTTTCATATATTTTCTCTCCATGTCATGACGTTTCTTACGGTTTTCCACTGTGTCAAAAACAATGGAAAAGTCATAATCCGGCGGATAGAGTCTGTCCGCCGCTACATGCAGTTTCACCCGCTTGTGATTGATCCAGATCTTACGGTCCGGAAGCTGTACCCGCAGACAGCCTTTTTCGTTCACTGGCTCGCAGACAATGCCGATCTTGTGATCGGGACTGAGCATCACACTGTCTCCCCGCCGGAACTTGTGGGACAGATCTTTCTGTCTGGTGGATGGGGTATCCCTCTGAATGCGGGGGCCGCCCGCCAATTTTCTTTTCAGCCCCCCAAGGTCTTGAACCTCCTCAAGATTTCCATAGGCTGCCTTCTGCGCTATATCCAGCATGGCTCGGGGCATACCCAGTCGCTCTGCTATGGCAAAAGCGCAGGAGGCCCCCGCTTCCCCTATGACCATTTGATATAGCGGCTGTAAGCTCTCCCGGTCAAAGGTCATGCGGGCGTTGATCACACCCGGGGTATGGGTGGCGTACTCTTTGACCTCCGGGTAATGGGTGGTAACCAAAAAAAGACAACCGCTCTGTCGCAGGGCCTCCAAAATGGCGATGGCAATTCCCATCCCCTCGGTGGGGTCTGTGCCCGATCCCAGTTCATCCATGATCACCAGACTTTCGTCGTTTACCTTTCCCAGAATGGCAAGCACATTGGTGATATGGGCAGAGAAGGTGGACAGATTTTCCGCCAGATTCTGTCCGTCGCCAATGTCACACAGATATTGGCTGTTCATACTCACCCTGGCTTCCCGGCAGGGCACATGCAGTCCCCATCCGGCCAGTATACAGCACAGAGCCACAGTCTTCAACGCCACCGTCTTCCCCCCTGTGTTGGGGCCTGTGATTACAACCCCTCTTATTTCCTCTCCCATCTCAAAATCCAGGGGCACCGCAACAGTCCGGTCCATCAGCGGGTGTCTCGCCCCTGCCAGCCGTATCTTTTTCTCCGTGCCCACGGTGGGCGGGACACAGTCCCACTCCATGCTCAGTTTCCCCTTGGAGAAAGCAAAATCCAGGCGCTCCATAACCCGGCAATTCTCCCGGAAGTCCTCCAGCCGATCCCCGATCATCACCGTCAGCGTATACAAAATCCGCCGCACCTCGTTGTCCTCCTGGATCAGCAACAGTGTCAGTTCTTCCTCGTATTTCCGTACTGCCGCAGGTTCTATGAACAGAGTGCTGCCGGTGGAGGATTTATCAATAACACTGCCGCTTACACGAAATTTATACTCCTTTTTCACCGGAACGCACAGGTGCCCGCTGCGCATAACACAAAAGCTGTCCGACATGCACTCCCTGTGCGTGCGCAACACACTCTCCGCCTTCTCTCTGCATTTTTCCCTGACGCGCTGGATCTGACTGCGCAGATCGAAAAGTTCCCGGGTGGCATGATCCTCCACCTGCCCGCTGCGGATCTGCTGATGAATCTGCTCCCGGATCTCTCCCAGAGGCTGGAGATTTTCTCCATAGTAGGCCAGGGGAATCTGATATTGCTGCCCCCGGGCCAGATAATCCTGCATACGTCTCACCGCCGCGAGCGCGTTCTCTACCTGTTCCAGCTGCTCCGGTACCAGCATATCTCCCTTTTCCGCAATCTGTACTATCAGCTCCATCCCCTCCAGAGACACCAGGGGAGGTGTTCCGAATTTTTCCAACAGCTGGCGGCTTTCCGTGGTCTCCCGCAGAGCCGCTGACAATTCCCGCTGCGCCAGAATGGGCTCTGCCGCCGCAATCCTTTCCCGGGCGGCGGCTGTCAGCGACAGCCCTGCCCAGATTTCCTTGATTTTCTCCAGTTCCAGACCGGAGATGGTTCTTTCTTCTTGTCTCTTTTCCATATTTACACCTATCCTCGCGCTGCCGTGCGCACAAACAAATCTGCATTTTACATTTTGTATTCTGTAAAACCGTAATTGCAAATTTTTCAGGGGCTGGCACTCTCATAGCGGCGGATTTCTCTCCACCACGCTGTTGCTTTCCGTTTTCTCAGGCCGATTACAATGCGGACGGCCACAGTTCCCTGGTCAGGCTCTGTACTGGCACCGTTGCCGTCAGTCCATAGGACAGATGACATAAAAGGAGCATGACCATACAGCCATGCTCCTGCTTCTCTCAAACTATCAGGTTCAGATCTATTTGTCGGCATATTGTAAGGCAGAAATGAGGGCAGACTTCCAGCGGGTCAGCGTTCACAGCAAATGATCGCGTCCATCCCCTCCGCAATATTTACTTGCAGTTTTCCTCCATTACAAACACAATCGACAAACAAACATCCTCCTTACTATTATTCCCCATCTTCTTTTTGATATTCTATCCCGTATGGAATCGCAATTCAAGAACAAAGGTATAGTTTACTATACACCTTATATAACAAAAATGCAAGCTGTTTTTAACGGATTCTATCACAGACCGCTTTACGTTCTCTCCTGCTTTCGATACATCCTCCAGATCACAAGGCCAAACGCGCCGGAACACAGGAATATAATAGCTTCCACAGCCAGTATGGGCAAGAAACTTGCGGTGATCAGCGTCACGGCATCCAGCAGAAGATGTGCCAGAATAGCCAGCAGATAACAGGCCGGTTTTCTTCTGCTCACCGCAAGGTACACAAGATAGGACGCGGCAATATGAAAAATAATCGCTGATATCCTCTCTGCACCGGCCATGTAGAAATGCCAGAAAGGAGTAGTACTTATGGCTGTCATCTGTGTTATGGCCAACTGATAGGTGGAGTCATCCACACCGCTCATGGATAACAGCATGGGAACCTGCCCACTGTTGATCATTACGGAAATAATCAGGTTGGATACGCTGCTCATCCCCACCAGCAGAATTGCCTCGATTCCTCCATGACCCACACCGTACATAATGGCATTCTGCTTATTCAAACTCTTTTTCATGCATAGTTTCATAGCCAGATATCGGCCTGTCTCCTCAAATACGCCCGCCGCCAGCCCGCCGTACAGAGCATAGAGCCAGATATTGCCTCTCAACGCTGTCCCGGCGGCTTTCAGCACTATGGTGTGCAGAATCTGCTCCAGAATCATTGCGAACACAATGAAGGAGGCGGCGCCGATAAAGAAACTGGAAATCCGGGCTTTTGTCTTCCGCCAGACAAGAATACACAGGACAATGGGCAGTCCTACAGACACAATCAGAGAAACCGTAATCCCGATGATGCTGGCGATGGGGACATTTGGTATGGTCACATTATCATACATAATTTTTCCTTTCTTATTTACAGTTCCGCATATTTCTGCAAATCACTCTCCCAGGTGCTGCATAGCAGGCTGCTTTAGGCGTCCTGCCATGCAGCAGTGTGATTTCCAGAAATATTCTATTTTACAGTTCCGCATATTTCTGCAAATCACTCTCCCAGGTGCTGCATAGCAGGCTGCTTTAGGCGTCCTGC
>CANSPM010000067.1 GCA_947648875.1 uncultured Lachnospiraceae bacterium | reverse complement strand
GTTGTTAATTGGGCATGGTCAAGTACCCACCATCATGCCAGAAGCCTCAAAAATAGTGACTGTATGGGGGGTGGGTTATAAATATGAAGGCGTTTAACAGAATTTTCTTGGCAGTCATGGTTGCCATAATCCTATTGTTTGCTGTGGTGAATATGATTCTTGCCGCCAACAAAACCGATGGGAGCAGGCCATATCGAGTGGAGATAAGCCGTCTTGTTCGTGAAATAGAAACGAATGGTTCTGCCGACATGTCCGAATGTGTGTATGTAACAAATATTGAACGATACGGAGAAAAATTTTACAGCACGGACAGTGACTATGTTATCTATGAGATAAACGGAGAACTTTATCGCTTTGATTACCGTACAAATGGTTATTCCAACAAGGCATATCTTGTTGGAAATGTAAATGCCTTTCTCGGCGCTATGGCGATTTTATTTATCGCAGTTATGCTTTACATAAAATTCGCAATTCTTGTACCCTTTGAACGCTTGAGCAGTATCCCCTACGAACTTTCAAAGGGGAATCTCACCACGTCAATAAAGGAAACAAAAAACCGTTTTTTTGGAAATTTCCTTTGGGGAATTGATATTCTCCGCGAAAACATCGAACAACAAAAGCAGCGCGAACTGGAAATGCAGAAAGAAAAGAAAACATTGCTGTTATCGCTCTCGCACGATATTAAAACACCGCTTTCCGCGATAAAACTTTACTCGGCTGCACTGTCAAGAAATTTGTATTTGGACACGGAAAAACAGCAAAAAATCGCTGAGAATATCACCGAAAAAGCGGACGAAATTGAAGCCTATGTTTCGCAGATCATAACAGCTTCAAAAGAAGATTTCCTTAGCCTTGAAGTGAATATAGGAGAGTTTTATCTTTCAGAGCTTGTTGAAAAAGTCACGGGATATTATAGGGAAAAACTGGCGCTTATCAAAACGGATTTTAAAGTCGCGAAATATAAAAACCGTCTGCTTTCAGGGGATTTAAACAGGAGTGTTGAAGTGCTGCAAAACATTATGGAGAATGCCATTAAATACGGCGATGGCAGACGCATGGAATTGTTTTTTTCCGAAGACGACGAATGCGTCCAAATTGCGATCATAAACGGCAGTTGTACGCTCGGCAGGGATGATTTGCCGCATATTTTCGAGAGCTTTTGGCGCGGTGCTAATGCAGAAAACATTCGTGGCAGCGGGCTGGGGCTTTACATTTGCAGACAGCTTATGCGCAAAATGAATGGCGAGATTTTTGCGGAGATCGCCGATGACATCATCACTGTCACTGCGGTTTTCGCAAAAGCATGAATGATTTAGAGATGCGTATTGATAAAAATATACATGATTGGTGGTGATTAGGAATAAAAAACGGATATTAATCAAAGGTGACGATATAATGGTTTTCCAATCTGTCAAAACTTTATAAAAAGCTGGCGAATGTTGGAAAAAACTACGTTCAGAATTCCAGAGGGGGTGGCTATAAGTGAGGCAGGCTATCGAGGAGGGATTTATTCTTGATGTTTTAAAAAATTATATGACATATTAGAAGAAACAAATCCGAATGTTATTTATGATCTGAAAAATACGCTGGATGAATACCATGTATATCAGGAAAATGAAATCATGCAGTTTGCAGACATATTTTATGCAAAGAAGCAGCAAACAAGCGGAGATATCGGGAAATTACAGGGAAAAATTAAGCCGACGCTTGACCGCTTTCAAATCATTAAGTACAGAGCGGCAGGATATGTTTAAATCGACACTTGCCCGGTTTAATCGCATTTATGCCTCTATCACGCAGGTATGCCGATTGTTTGACAAAGATATCCATAATTTCAGTGTATATGCTAAATTTTTATTGATGCAGTTACCGAAAGGCAGTACAGAACGTGTTAGTGTAGATGATAAAGTGCTGTTGAAATATTACCGATTGGAAAAAGATTTTGAGGGAAGCATTGATTTGGAACCGGCGGAAGAAAGTTTTCGACCAATTACCGGTGAAGCAGGACGTAAGGATAAGAAAAAGAGTCCGCTTACAGTCATTATTGACAAAATCAATGAACGCTATGGAACAGATTTTACAGAGATGGATAAAGTGCTTTTACAGATTGAAAGTGATTACGAAGCGCAGGATAAGTGGCATGGATATGCACAGAATAATAATCTAAAATCTGCTGTTCCTGCTTTTAATTCATGTCTTTGCCCTCCTGTGATATGGATTGATATGATTAATTGGTTTCGGCGCTGATATATGCTTTTGTCCGCTAATTGTCGGGAAATTGGATTGCGGAATCGTCCTCATATTTTTTCTGTTTCCCGTTGGGGTAGTGTATTGGAAGGAACAAAGAGTGTAGTTCCTTTTTTTTAAGATGCTTGACAATGCAGCCATAATCTTTTATAATGAACAATGTTCACATTAAGGGGTGATAGGATGAATACTGTTGCAACATCAAAAGAGGATATTTTGAAAGCCAGTCGGAAATTGATTCAACAGCAAGGATGGTCTGCAATCAATATCCGTTCTGTCGCGACAGCTTGCGGAGTATCAGTGGGAGCTATTTACAATTATTTTGATTCTAAAGCCGCGTTAGTGAGCGCCACGGTTGAAAGTGTCTGGTGTGAGATTTTCCATCGTCCAGAGGACGGCAATGTATTTCAGGATACGCAAGCCTGTATCACCTGGATGTATAGGCAGATGGAACAGGGCGGCAAGCAGTATCCCGGATTTTTTACGCTACATTCTCTGGGCTTTATGCGTGAGGACAAAGTAGATGGAAAACAGAAAATGCAACAGACCTGGCAGCATATTCTGGATGAGTTGGGTTCTGTATTAAAGCGGGATGCCAAGATTCGGTCCGATGCCTTTACGGAGCAGTTTACTGTGGAAGGGTTTGCGGATGTCCTGTTTTCTCTGATGCTGTCCGCTTTGCTGAGGCAGGACTATGACCCCACGGCCTTGCTGGAGATCGTTCGCAGAACCCTCTATTAAAATTCCCACAAAAGTGTGGGAATTTTATACCCGGTAAAATGAACAGTGTTCAGAATGGAGGTGAATTATGAAAGTAAACCGAAATACCTTACTGTTGCTGGCCGGTTTGGTGTGGAGTGCGGCTGGCGTCAATATTCTTCACATTGGACTGAGCGCCTATACAGCCTATCAATCTGCACTAAATTATTTGCTGTCTGTACTGGTTTTTGCCGTGTTTCAAAAATTTATTTTCGGCAAACTGGTAAAAAAACATACCGCCAGAATTAACGCCTATCCGCAAGAACGACATTTTTTTATGAAGTTTTTTGATGGGAAATCATTTGCGATTATGGCATTGATGATGACTGGCGGCATTGTACTGCGGACAAGCGGATTTACGCCGGAGCGGTTTATCGCCGTGTTCTATACCGGCCTGGGCGCTTCCCTTTTGGTAGCTGGCTTATTGTTTGGCCGCAACTACGGAAGAGCGCTGTATGCCGCAGCCCAAAATAAAACTTAAAGGAGAGAAAGCTATGCAAGCGATTGTGGAAACCCTGTTTGATACGGTCTATCTGATTTCTGTCATTGCCATTGGTATTTTGATGATCCGGGGCAGCAAAGGGAATCGCCAATTCCGTCTATTCGGATGGATGGCGGTTGTGTTGGGTGCGGGAGATTCATTTCATTTGGTTCCCCGCGCTCTTGCCCTGTGTACCACCGGCCTGGAAAATTACACGGTTTTCTTGGGACTCGGAAAGTGGATCACCTCGGTCACTATGACAATTTTCTATGTGCTGCTCTATTATGTATGGCGGCAGCGGTATCAAATCACTGGTCAGAACGGCCTGACAGCTGCCGTATATGGCTTGGCCGGAGTGAGAATCGCGCTGTGCATGATGCCTCAGAACCAATGGCTCAGTGCCGAAGCGTCCCTTTCCTGGGGTGTTTACCGCAACATCCCCTTCGCACTGCTGGGACTTTTGATAATTATTTTGTTCTATCGCAGTGCAAAGGGTCGTGGAGATAAGGCGTTTCGCTGGATGTGGCTGACCATTGTGCTCAGTTTTGGCTTCTACATCCCGGTGGTGTTGTGGGCGGATGTCATTCCGCTAATTGGGATGTTGATGATCCCCAAAACCTGTGCTTATGTGTGGACGGTGCTTATTGGCTATTTCACTATGAAACAGGAATGTAAGTAACGGAGGGACAGCTATGAAGCGATACATGAACATGGCCCTGGTGTACGCCGTTTTTGCGATTGCTGGTGGGGTCTTTTATCGGGAGTTTACCAAATTCAACGGATTTACCGCCCAAACTACGCTTTCCGTTGTCCATACCCATTATTTCCTGCTGGGTATGGTGTTTTTTCTCCTGCTTCTTCTGCTGGAAAAGAACTTTTCTTTTACCAGCGTGAAAACCGGACTGGTACTGGCTACCTATCATACTGGGCTGAATCTGACCGCCGCAATGCTTGTCGTGCGGGGAGTAGCCCAGGTGCTGGCGCCCACGCTTTCTTCCAGCATGAATGCGGCGATATCCGGTATTGCCGGAATCGGACACATCCTGTTAGCCGTCAGCACGATACTTCTGCTGTTACAAATCAGACACAGTCTATCGGCGGCACAGAGTTGATTTATAACCGCGTGACTTGCGTCCCAAAGTGCTTGTTAAACAGCGGGAGGCGGCCTTCCGCTGTTTATTTTGGAATTTTATGCCCTCACGTAGGCCTATCTGGTAAAGATGAACACACAATATCTTACATCCCCCCTTGACAACAGATTTAGAAATATCAATGAACAAAGGAGTTCATTGCAGACTGTAAGGTCTGATCCGCATTCCATGCTTCAAATGGATCCTTTTCTCCATCATTACGCATTTCTTTCAGAGCGTACCAGACAAGAGGATTGAACCAGTATACCACTCTGGTATGGTTCATTCAGAAATTTCCGATAGCATGGTGGTGCTTTAATGCTGTGGTTCGTGCTATAGCATATACCGCATATCGGATTCGTTATGATCACAGATCAGATGAATCGGTTTCCAAAACCTTTGTAAGAGAGGGAAAAAATCTGACTACGCAAAATAATTTAAATAATTAAAATAATTTTCTGACAGGTATACCTATATTGAAGAATCTGTGTTACAATAGAAAAAATAACTTAAAAAACACGGAAAGAAAAAGGCATAATTATGAATATTGAAGTACAATGCTGCGGTGTGGTAATTTTAGCGTTGATATGGTATTTTTCCCTGAGACAGAAGACATTAAAACTGGCATCTGAAAAATTGTTTCTGATTACAATGGGTGTAAATACTTTTTGTCTGCTCATGGATATCCTGTCTGTCATAGCTATCAATTATCAGAGATTATTTTCCGGGTTTTTGCTGGCGCTGATCTGTAAAACCTACATTGTCTCTTTGATCTGGGTGGGATATTTTGGGTTGATTTATGCCCTTTTTGATATAAGGGAGGCAAAACAAAAACAGAGCAGGGAGAATAGGATCTATACCATCAGTGTGTTGGCAGGCACAGTGCTGATTTATACCTTGCCGATCAGGTATTATCTGGATGGAGATGTGGTCTATACATACGGGCCCAGCTGTACGGCAACCTATGTTTTTGCGCTTCTCTTTGTGTTAGTGACTCTTATTAAAGTGTTGTTAAAGGGGAGGGAGATGAACCCCAAGAGAAGAAGGGCCATCATCATATGGATGTGCATATGGATTGTGGCGGCAGCCGTACAATTCCTCAATGCCAATCTGTTGCTGGTGGGTTTTGCCTCTGTACTGGGGATGGTTATTCTGTTTTTTGAACTGGAGAATCCGGAGGCCAATCTGGACAGGGAAACGGGGGCATACAATGCCCATGCTCTTGGAGAGTACACAAAGCAGCTGTATGAGAAGCAGGTAGGTTTTAGCGCAATACTGGTGGCGCTTGGCAACAATATCACCACAGAGAGTGACGGCAGCTCCCAAAAGACAGACAGGATGCTCCAGGATATAGCGAGTTATGCCGATAAAATAAAGGATGTAAAAGTATTTAAGACGCTGGAAAGGGAGTTGGTTTTTCTTGCACAGGATGAGGAGCGGATGTGGGAGGTGCTCCGGGAGTTAAAAAATTATATCAATTACCTTTGGGCGGAGACAATTCCCTTCTATGTGGTATTGCCGGATTCCACATTGCTTGGAAATGTGGGTGAGCTTTTTCTGATGCTGCGGCATTTCAGGATCGGCAGGAGAAAGGATTCCACGGTAAACAGTATCATATTGGACGAAACCCAGATCAGGCAGTACAAGGAGAGGGAAAGGACGGAAGCCATGCTTCGCTGTGCTCTGGAGGAGGACAGAATAGAAGTGTTCTATCAGCCTATTTATTCCACAAAGCAGGGCCGTTTTGTATCCGCCGAGGCTTTGGTCCGCATCCGGGATCAGGAGGGAAACATTATACCGCCGGGCATCTTTATTCCAATAGCGGAGAGAAATGGCCTTATCTCTCAGATCGGTGAGTGTGTATTTGACAAAACCTGCGCTTTTATTAAGAAACACCAGTTGCGGGAACGCTTCGGAATCGAGTATGTGGAAGTCAATCTGTCTGTGAGACAATGTGAGGATCTGAATCTGGCGGAGACCTATATTCGAATTATGCAGAAACACCAGCTGGAGCCTTCCTGTATCAGTCTGGAAATCACGGAGTCCGCCTCCATCAGAATCAGAGAAAATCTGCTGAAAAATATGCGACTTCTAATGGATTATGGAGTAAAGTTTGCCCTGGACGATTTCGGCAATGGGGAGAGCAACCTGAATTATATTGTGGATATGCCTGTGTCCATCGTAAAGTTTGACCGCGATATGACCCAGTCTTATTTTTCCAGTTACAAGGCGAAGTTTGTCATGGAGGCCGCCATGCATATGATCCAGGATATGAAGCTGGAGATCGTATCCGAGGGTGTGGAGACCAGAGAACAGGCGGAAGCCATAGGAGCGCTGGGTATAGAGTACATACAGGGATATTATTTTTCCAGGCCATTGCCGGGAGAGGAATTTTTGGAGTTTGTAGCAGGAAAAACCTATTGACTTAAAAAATTTATACCATAGGTTTATTGAAATATTTAGATAGTTTTGGTAGAGTGAATACAGATAAAAAGTGTATCGGCGGTGGCGGAAATGGAAGACGCAGCGGTTATTGGCAATATGTTTCATGCCCGTGAAACTGACAGCGAATGGTGCTAGGGGAACCGTTTTTTTTACAGGTTCGAATCCTGTCCGTCGGCTATGGGTGAGGTAGCTCAGAGGTAGAGCGCGAAAAATAGGAATCATGTTTGTGATTCTTGCAGCAATCTTATAATCCACTTATAATGGCGATGTCAACGGTTCGAATCCGTTCCTCACCCCTTTTGCCCAGTAGATGACAGATAAAAGAATATTGATCCGGCGGTGGCGGAAATGGAAGACGCGCGATAAAACCAAATGTTTCATGTTCGTGAAGCACACTGCAAAACCTAGGGGTATCGTATATTACAGGTTCGAATCCTGTGCGCCGGTTGTGGGTGAGGGTACTCGGAATCATGTTTGTGATTCTGACAGCAAAATTTTGGTATAGTAACGGTTCGAACCCGGCCCTCACTCCGATTATTGGCATTCATATTTCTGTGAAAATTAATTTTTTATATTTATCAACAGAATTTTAGTGGAGCCGGAATTGTATTGTAAGGAAAACAGGCATAGTCAAAGGCCGGCCAATTTGAGATAATGAATATTTGTGAAGAGGTTAGCTTTGATTGGAACAATAGCGCGTTTTGTGTCTGCGCTATGGGGGCTCTGGGGGATTTGTTATGGGATTTGCGGATGTATTACGGAAAGTGGGCCAGTTTACCCGCACGGAAAACGGGGCTGTAGCCCTGCGCACCACCAGGGATGCCAGGCTGGATTTTTTCAGCACTGTGGGTTCCCTGCGGGAGGCGGATGAAAACAGAATATGCACATTGTTTGCCGAATCTTACGGCCAGGATGCGCTGTTTACAATGAAGATTTTATTTTATGCCAGAGATATTCGGGGTGGACTGGGTGAGAGGAAAACTTTCCGGACTTTGCTGCGCTATGCTGCGGATCATCATCCCCAGGCGGTGCGTCCCAATCTGGACCTGGTGGGTGTATTCGGGCGATATGACGATCTGTATACTCTGATAGGCACCGGGCTTGAAGAAGATATGTGGGTGGTGATGAAAGGGCAATTTGAGGAGGATCTGGAAAATATGCGGCAGGGCCATGCTGTCTCTCTGCTGGCGAAGTGGATTAAAACCGCAGATTCCGGCTCTGCGCAGACCCGGCGGCTGGGTATCCTGACAGCCCGGAAGCTGGGATATTCCGTGTATGATTTTAAGAGGCTGGTTCGTAGATTGAGAAAACAAATCGGGATCGTGGAATCCCTTATGGCAGCAGGCCGTTGGGACCAGATCACGTACAGCGCAGTTCCCAGCAGAGCCATGAAGATCTATCGCAAGGCATTTCTGCGCCATGATCAGAAGGGATATGCCGCCTATTTGAGCAGTGTGGAGAAGGGCGAGGCGAAAATTCACGCTGATGCACTGTATCCCTATGATATTGTGGGTGAGTATATGAAGGGGAAAGGGGAGGATCGCACCCTGGAAGCCCAATGGAAAGCACTGCCTGATTATGTGAAAAAGGGGTCCAATGTTTTGGTGATGGCGGATACTTCCGGTTCCATGACCTGCTCCGGGGGGCGGCCTCTGGCATCTTCCCTGGGATTGGCAATCTATTTTGCCGAGAGAAATACAGGCGCTTACCACAATATGTTTATGACGTTCAGCCAGGCTCCTTCCATTATAGATTTGCAGGGTGAGACGCTGTACCAGAAAGTGCAGAATACCGGGAAAGCTCCCTGGGGAATGAACACGAATCTGCAGGCTGCTTTTGAACAGGTGCTGCAGATTGCTCTGGAAGCCCATGTGCCTAAGGAGGAGATGCCGATAGCCATAGTGGTAATTTCCGACATGGAAATTGACCGCTGCGGTGACAGAAAGTGGAGTTTCTATGAAAATATGGAGGAGCGATTCTGGCAGGCGGGTTATAAGATTCCCAATATGATCTTCTGGAATGTAAACAGCCGCCATGATATATTCCATGCGGACAATAGCCGCAGGGGGGTTCAGCTGGCCAGCGGCCAGTCCGTCACCGTGTTTAAGCAGATTCTGGAGTGCCTGAATTGTACCCCCGTGGAGGCCATGGAAAAGACTATTGGCGCGGAGCGGTACAACTGTGTGACTGTGGAATAGAAATCAAAGATTTGCAGTAGCAGTATGAAAGATAAGGAATGCATTCTGTTTGAGAGCGAAAGCACTTGTTGCTTTCGCTCTCTTGTCTGGCATATAAAAAGGGCGGAGGCTGGATGGCCTTTTGGAAGAGAAAAACATAAAAAAATTGAAAACCGTATACTTAAGTGGTATGATTTATATGATACAGACATTGCAAAGCAGGAATAATTGTGCAAATATTCCGCCGCATAGCGGAAACAGGAAGTTTCGACTTATGCAGGGATATTTGCCGAAAACCACAGGCTTTTCGAGGAACTTTGCGATGATTTAGCGATGGAAAAGAACAAATAAAGCAGTTTCGTTGCCTGTAATCGTATAGGAGGAGAAGTATGGGATTATTTACCAATTTCAAGAAAAAGAAACCGGAAAAGGAGAGGCAGGAAGCCAGAGAATATCTGAAGAAATTTGATTCCGCCATACGTCCGGGAGGCGTTTTTGCGGCACAGCTTCTGATGAAGGAGAAGTGTGCTACGCCTTCTTCGGAACACATGAGAGAAGTTTTGTCGAGCCGTCTCGGAAAAGTGGAAATCATTGGCGAACAGAACCCGGAAAAGGGAACAATCAGTTTTTCGGCGCTGGATTATGAGTCTCAGTTCAGCGATGCCAAGGTACCGGTACAGTTGTCCATTCTGGGCTGTGAGTCTTTCCACGCGGACCGCATAGACGATATGAAGCGCAGCCAGATGTGGAATTGCAGGGAGGACCGGGACCGCATCCTGACGGAGTGTAAATATGCCGTAGTAGTGAATGATATGTTGGGCGGTGGACTAAGAGCCCAGATCAGGGCCAATATGCTTATGGATTATCTGGAGGCTCTGGTGGAGTTATACCCTTCCTGTGAAGCGGTATATTTTCTTAATTCAGGTAAGTTGGTACCCGCAGATCTCATTCGGAATGGAGAAATCAAAGGTCTTGACCGTTATATTCAGTTTTGCGTGAACGTCAGATTCTTTAATATCAATGGAACCAATGACCATGTGATCGACACATTAGGGCTCAGTTTGCTCTACATAGAAGATTTGCAATATCATTTCCATGATATGGAGCCTGACTGGGTGGTGGGACATGCCTATAGCATGGCTTCCTATATTCTGACAGGCGACCGCCCTGTGCGAAATGGTGATACGATTGACGGAATTGTTGACGGAAGGCTGGTTCAGGACATCCAGTGGAGATGTCATTTTGAGGATTCATTGATCGGGCCAAAGCGGTCGGTTCTGGACATCTGTATGGGAGAGTACGCCGCCGGTGATCGGCAGTAAAAAAAGAGAAAAATATGAAACAGCCTCATTGCATAAGATGCCAAAACGTACTATGCTTAATTGCAGAAGGAGGTAGTTTGGATGAGCAACATCCAAATACCGATTGATGCAATATCGCAGGATGATGGAAATTTGGATGTGCCTTATCCAAATACGTATGAATGCAGTAACATGGGGACAGCCCATGTTACGCGGGAAAGAGGAAAACATGGCCAATGAGGATAAAAAGGATTTCAACGCCATGCTGCGCGACAGCAAGGATATGCCGAAGTTTCAGACAATTACGGATCAGAAAAGTATTAAAAAATACGGCGGGGACAGGATGTATTTTGCGCCGCCCCTGGACTATGACAGGGTTATGAGACAAGTTCCCTGGGGCAAGGTAATCACGGTAGAGAAAATTCGGGAATATTTTGCCAAACGCAGTAAGGCGGATTTTACGGAGCCTATCACAGCGGGAATTTTTGTGTCTATTGCAGCCTGGGCAAGCCATCAGAGGTCGGAAGACATTACACCCTATTGGAGGACACTGAAAGCCAATGGAGAACTGAATCCCAAGTATCCGGGTGGGATTGCCGCGCAGAGAGAAAAACTGGAAGCGGAAGGGCATGTGATCATTCAAAAAGGGAGAACAAATATACGGTATTTTGTAAAAGATTATGAGAAATATATGATGGACTTATCATAAAGGAGAAACATCAGATGGATACTTACGAATATGTCAGTGATCTTGGAACAGATTGAGTTGGGACTGATGTGAGTTGTTTTATTGCGGAAGAATTGGGAGGACTTTGTAATGCAGGAAAGAAGGTTTGGAGATATTCCCTATGTCAGGCCGGATTATGAGGCGTATGCCCGCCATATAGAGAAGTGTGCCGGGCAGATCAGTAAAGCGGAAAATATGGATGAATTATGCCATGCTTTGGAGGATTTCTCTGTGTACAGAATGTCAGTGGAGACGCAGGAGACGCTGGCATTTATCAGGTGCTATCAGGATTGCACTGATACATTCTATCAGGAAGAAATGCAATATACCCAGTCCCGGTCGGCTGTGACGGATATCTCCCCCATTTATGACGCGCTGCTGAAAAGTCCTCTGCGCAGGGAAACAGACGCCGGCTTCGGCGGACAGTTCCTGCTGAAAATAGAAAAGGAGCGCTCTCTGATCCGGGGAGGGCTTCATCTGCTTGGCCAGGAACAGGAATTGATCGCCCAATATCAGAATCTGATTTCTTCCGTTAAATTTCCGTATGAAGGCCGGGAATTATCCTCTCTGGAAATGACCAAATACAGAGAGAGCAGAGATATAGCCGTAAGAATGAAAGCCAGAGACGCTTCCCGCAAGGTCTTTGCGGACAGAAGCGGAGAATTTATGCGGATATTGGGTGAGCTTGTGGATCTGCGCAGAGAAATAGCTCGCGAAAACGGGTATGCAGATTATCTGGAATATGCCAACGTCCAGAAGGGACGTTATTCCTATGGAGAGAAAGAACTTACCCGGTTGTGTGAGCTTGTGCGCAGAGAGCTGGTACCTCTGAAAAAACAATTGTATGAGCGGATAAAAAATCGCCTTGGCCTCACTGTGTACACAGCCAATGACACAGGCATTTATTTTGTGGAAGGCAATCCAAAGCCCCAGGGGGACGCGCATTTTCTGCTTGAAAGGGCGGGAGAAATGTATGCGCGGATGGACCGGGATTTTGCGGTTCTTTATGAAACCATGAAAAACGGAGGATATATCGACTGTCAGGAATCGGTGAACAAGATTACGGGAATGGGTTTCTGCACCCAGATCTATGGAGAAAAACTTCCTTTTATCTTTGGCAATTGTACAGGGCGTCATTCGGATGTGGACATTTTGGTGCATGAATTTGGTCATGCCATACAGATGAAAAGGAGTATGGACTGTTTTTCGGTGCCGGAGTATTGGGATATGCCCAATGACCTTGCGGAAATTCCGTCAAAAACAATGGAACAGATGAGTTATGAGTATGCCGGCCTGTTTTTTGGCCAGCGTGCGCCGCAGTTTGTGGAGACACATCTCATTACTGTTTTGGAGGAGATTTGTAGCTATTGCATGAACCATGATTTTGAGACATATCTGTACACGACGGAGACTTTTGAACCCGGGAAAGCCATCCGGGAGTATAACCGGCTGCTTATGATGTACGATACAGGTATTGATTACAGCATATGTGGAGAATATATGGACGCAGGCGCGTTTCTGGTCCAGAATAAGGGACTCTACATGTTTCCAAGATACCTGGTCAGCTATGCGCTGTGCGATATCTCGGCCATCAGTATCCGGCTCATGTTTGAAAAAGACAGGGAAAAGGGGCTTGCGGTTTACAAAAGTCTCTGTGGACTGGGCGGTTCCCTGGAATACCGGGATGCCATGCAAACTCTGGGTCTGCCTCTGCCCTACACAGAGCAGGCCATAGTTGATGTCAGGAATTATCTGATGAAAAAACTGGACTTACTGTAATCCGTTACATGGATGGATTTTGTGAGCCGAAGGGAGTCTGCTCTTTAGAGCCGTCGCGCAGCGACAGCAAAGTAACGAAGGAACTTTGCTTTTTAGAGCCATCGCGCAGCGATTATATTAAGGAGGAATAAATATGTTAAAAACAGGGACAAAAGCCCCGGCATTTTCACTGCCGGATCAGAATGGACAAGTACACACACTGGAGGAGTATCAGGGAAAAAAGGTGATTCTGTATTTCTACCCCAGGGACAACACTCCCGGCTGCACGAAACAGGCCTGTAATTTCGGGGAACTGTACCCACAGTTTCAGGAGAAAGGCGCGGTGGTCCTGGGGGTGAGCAAGGACAGTGTGGCTTCTCACAAAAAATTTGAGGAGAAATACGGCCTGCCGTTCACACTGCTGTCAGACCCCGAACTGGTCTGCATACAGGCCTACGACGTGTGGCAGGAGAAGAAAAATTACGGAAAAGTAAGCATGGGCGTGGTGCGCACCACTTATCTTATCGATGAGGAAGGGATGATTATAAAAGCCTTCGGCAACGTAAAGGCTGCCGAGAATCCTGCCCGGATGCTGGGAGAGTTGGAATAATGATGCAAATCATAATTTCCCCGGCCAAGAAGATGAACGTGGATAGGGATTCCTTTGCCGTAAGCGGACTGCCACGGTTTTTAAAGGACACGGAAATTCTGATGCATAAGATACAGTCCCTGTCCCTGGGGGAGGTCAGAGAGTTATGGAAGTGCAATGACGCTCTCGCGGAACTGAATTTTCAGCGTTTTCGCAATATGAATCTGGAAAACGGACTGACGCCGGCGATCATGGCTTATGAGGGGCTGCAATACAGGCATATGGCTCCCGGAGTGCTCACACAGGGGGCCTTGGCCTATATAGCAAGGCATCTCTATATTCTGTCGGGTTTTTACGGTTTGCTCAGGCCCTTCGAAGGCGTGACGCCTTATCGCCTGGAAATGCAGGCAAAACTCTCCGTGAAAGGATGCAAGGATCTGTATGAATTTTGGGGGGATCGTCTGTACAGGGGTCTTACGAAAAAGAGCGCTGTAATTGTCAATCTGGCTTCTAGGGAGTACGCCCGGTGTATTGAACGGTATATCACAGACCGGGATAGATGGATTACAGTGGAATTTGGAGAACTTGTTCAGGGAAAAATCAAACAGAAGGGCACTCTGGCGAAGATGGCAAGAGGGGAGATGGTGCGGTTTCTGGCGGAGAATGATATCCGGGACCCGGAGGGCGTCAAAGAGTTCCGTGAACTGGGGTTTGACTTCTGCGAGGAGTTGTCTTCCCATGAGAAATACGTTTTTGCTAAAAGGGGATAGAAGGAAATAACCGTCCCATCACACAGGTTACCCCCTTTAAAAAGCAGCTTACCGCAATTTGGTTGCGGCGGGCTGTTTTTTTGTCTATGATATGGAAAAACAAATAGGAGGCAGGAGGAAACGGATGGAACAGGTCATATCGGTCAGAGGACTCAAAAAATATTTTGGAAAAATAAAAGCGGTGGACGATATCAGCTTTTCGGTGGAGAGAGGGGAACTGTTTGGCTTTCTGGGAGTAAACGGAGCGGGCAAGTCCACCACCATCAACATGTTGTGTACACTGTTTTGTCCCACGGAGGGAGAGATTGTCATCGGAGGCCATATTTTGGGGAAGGAGGACGAGGAGATCCGGCGCAGGATCGGTGTGGTGTATCAGAACAACTGTCTGGATGAACGTCTTACTGTGAAGGAAAACCTCACAGTCCGGGGCAGTTTGTACGAGAAAGATATCAGAAAGATTAAGGAGAAGATCAGACAGATCAGCCAGTTTCTTCAATTGGATGATACGCTGAACAGACGGTTTGGCATGCTCTCGGGAGGGCAGAAGAGGAAGTGCGAGATTGCCAGAGCGTTGCTTCATACACCAGAGGTTCTGTTTCTGGATGAGCCTACCACGGGTCTTGATCCGGCCACCAGAAAACTGGTCTGGGAGAGTCTGGACAAACTCAGAAAGGAGGGCATGACGATTTTTCTCACCACACATTATATGGAAGAAGCGGCAAAGTGCAGTCATATCGCGGTGATGGACGCAGGTAAAATCAGGGAGTTCGGGACGCCTTTTTCCATGAAGGAAAAATACGCAAAAGACAGGCTTGCATTAATGGCAAAACCCAAGATGGACGCGCTGCTGGAGGCCAGGCTTAAGGAATTGCGCAGCGGCTGGGAAAAGACATCTGAAAATCATATGTACAACATATGCCTGCGGGACAGTATGGAGGCAATTCCGATTTTAAAGGAAACCCAGGAGTTTCTGGAGGGTTTTGAGATGACGCAGGGTTCCATGGACGATGTATTCCTGAATGTCACGGGAAAAAGTCTGGATACCCTGCGGTGAAACGTTCGGTTCAGGCGGATATTACTCCGGTGTATATGGCAGATAAAAAAGAGAGAGGATTGAGATGAGAGAGTTATTTTATTTGACAAAGAGAAATAGTTTGGTGTTTCTTCGGGACAGAAAGGCAGTGTTTTTTTCCGTGTTGTCCATGTTGATTGTCCTGGGACTTATGGTTATATTTCTGGGCGGTATGAACAGCCGGGAACTGGTGGAATTGCTGGGGCAATACGGTGGTGAGAGGGACCAGGCCCGGGATGAGGAGAATGCGAGACAGCTGATTCAGATGTGGACGCTGGCGGGAATACTGGTGGTTAACTCTGTCACAGTGACAATGACGGTGATCGGAACCATGGTGCAGGATGAGGAACAAAGCCGCCTGGCCAGCTTTTATGTGACACCTGTGAAAAGAGGAAAACTGGTGCTCGGATATGTGCTTGCGGCGTGGCTTACCGGGGCGGCTCTGAGTGTCCTGACTCTGGTCGCGGGGGAGCTCTATATGGTGACGCAGGGATGGGGGCTGCTTTCCGCCCGGGTACTGGCTGCCATGTGCGGAATGATTTTAGTCAATACATTTGTATATGCCGCCCTGGGGTATTTGCTGGCCATGTTTATCCACAGCTACAGCGCATGGGGGGGTATGCTGACCATTGTGGGCACTCTGGTGGGTTTTGCGGGAGGAATCTATCTGCCCATGTCGTCTTTTTCGGAGAGATTGCAAACGGTATTGAAATGTCTGCCGATACTACAGGGGACCTCCATGATGCGCAGGGTCTGCCTGGAGGAAATAACGAAGACAACCTTTCAGGGAATGCCCCAGCAGGCCGTGGAAATCTTTCAGGAAAAGATGGGCATTACCCTGACAGCGGGAGAAGAGATTATTTCCATAGGCACGCAGTTCTCTGTTTTGCTGATCTATGGTATACTGGCTACAGGGATTGCGTTCCTTCTGAACAGAAGACGCAGATTGAAGGACAGGACGAACTGAGGGCCAGGACGAACAGAGGGCCGGGACGAACAGAGGGCCAGAGCGAACAGAGGGCCGGGACAAACAGAGGGCCGGGACGAACAGAGGGCCGGGACGAACAGGGGCCAGAGCGAACAG
>CANSPM010000066.1 GCA_947648875.1 uncultured Lachnospiraceae bacterium | reverse complement strand
GCATTTATTCCAGGCACTGTGTGGGCATCTGCTGTCTTTGTTCCGCAGCTCCCCACACATTACCTCCCGGTGGAATAAATCCCGCCCCTAATGCGGTCGGCATTTATTCCAGGCACTGTGTGGGCATCTGCTGTCTTTGTTCCGCAGCTCCCCATACTACCTTCCGGTGGAATAAATCCCACCCTTAGTATGGACAGCCGCTGTTTTAACTCAAAATACTCCAAAGATAGCCATAAAGGTTCCCGCCGCCACAGCCGTGCCGATCACGCCGGCCACATTGGGACCCATGGCGTGCATCAGCAGGAAGTTGGTGGGATCGGCCTCCGCACCTACCTTCTGGGATACGCGGGCCGCCATGGGCACTGCGGACACACCGGCAGAACCGATCAACGGGTTTACCTTGCCCTTGGTGGCAACACACATCAGCTTGCCGAAGAGCACACCCGCCGCCGTGCCAAAGGCAAAGGCGATCAGGCCCAGAATAACAATCTTGATGGTAGCCCAGTTCAGGAATGCCTCCGCGCTGGTGGTAGCGCCCACAGAGGTGCCCAGCAGGATAACCACGATGTACATCAGAGCGTTGGAAGCCGTATCCGTCAGCTGTCTCACCACGCCGGACTCCTTGAACAGATTACCCAGCATCAGCATACCTACCAGAGGGGCTGTGGTGGGCAGAATCAGGCATACCACAATAGTAACCACGATAGGAAAGAGAATTTTCTCCAGCTTGGTCACGGGACGCAGCAGCGTCATCTTGATCTTGCGCTCCTTTTCGGTGGTCAGCAGCTTCATAATGGGGGGCTGGATAATGGGCACCAAAGACATATAGGAATATGCCGCCACAGCGATGGGACCCATGATGGCCGTCTGTCCCAGCTTACTGGCCAGGAAAATGGAAGTAGGACCGTCGGCGCCGCCGATAATGGAAATCGCGGCGGCAGCCGCATCATTAAAGCCCATAAAGATGGCACCAAAATACGCCATATAGATACCGAACTGCGCAGCCGCGCCCAGCAGGAAACTCTTGGGGTTGGCGATCAGCGGTCCGAAATCCGTGGATGCGCCCACGCCCATGAAGATCAGGGAGGGCAGGATGGCCCATTCATCCAGTAAGTAAAAATAGTGCAGCAGGCCGCCGACGCCATTGGATGACTCCTCAATGGACATCATGATATCCGGGTAGATATTCACCAGCAGCATACCGAAAGCTATCGGGGTGAGCAGCAAGGGCTCAAACCCTTTTCGAATAGCCAGATAAAGAAATACACACGCGACCACAATCATCACATAATTGCCCCAGGTCAGGTTGAAAAACGCTGTCTGGTGGATCAGATTGTTGAGCGTATTCGCTATATACTCCATGTGTTGACCTCCTGTTGTGATTCATTCAAACGGATCGAATGATTAGTTCATGGTAGCCAGTACAGCGCCGGCCTCGATAGAATCTCCTACAGCCACGTCAATGCTCGCCACCGTACCGTCCTGAGGCGCCACAACAGGAATCTCCATTTTCATTGCCTCTATGATCACAACCGGATCACCGGCCTTTACTGCCTGCCCTACCTTGGCCTCGATCTTAAACACCTTTCCGGCCGCGCCTGCCTCCACCTTCACGCTGCCGGCACCACCGGAAGCCTTGGGAGCCGCCGCCTTGGGAACGGCCGGAGCCGCCGCTCTGGGCGCTGCGGGCGCAGGGGCCGCCGCACCTGTTGACGTGCCTTCTTCCACTACTACATCATATACATTGCCGTTTACGGTGATGGTATAATTTTTCATATTTTCTCCTTTCCATATACCGCAATTTTTCTGCGGTACAGACCCGGTTGCAATTTGCGGGAAGCGTCTTTTGGCATCGTTCCCCAACCGGTATTTTCTGATTTTTAATGATTTATGCTCTTTTTACTCTGCGGATACTCCTCACCACGAAACCGTCTGTGGAAGCAGCACCCTCGCTGGCCGCAATCGCGGCTGCGATTACAGCTACCAGTTCCAGATCATCGGATGCATCCGTATCCTCCTGCGCGCTGACCGCCTGCGTGACGGTACTTTCGCTCTTCTCCTGTACATTCCCCGCGTCTTTCTTTGCAAACATATCCTGTAGCTTCGGGATAAACTTAAACAGGGAAATGACACCTATGATAATGATCAGGACGACAAATACGGTTCCCATGCCAATTATGGTATTCAGAGCCGCTCTCTCCATCCTCTCACCCAGATCACTTCCACAGGCCGTCAGACCAAAGGCGCAGACTGTCGCGCAAATGATTGCTGAACGTTTCTTCATACTTACCTCATTCCTGCATAATACGGGATCTTCCCGTGTTATCGCGTCAATACATATTGGGATGTGTGACAACCAAACCATTCACATGCCTATCACAGGTTTCACCCGGATATTGTGCTTACGTCTTTCCTGCGTATCGCATGTCAGGTCAATGATACCTCCAGCGCTTTTCAGACCGTCCCATGCTTTCTGGCCGGACGCTCCTCGCTCTTTGTGCACAGCATCTCGAAAGCGCCGATAATATATTTTCTTGTATCAGCCACCTCCACAATCTGGTCCACATAACCTCTCTGCGCGGCGCTATGGGCACTGGTCTGCAATGCTGCGTACTCTGCGGTCTTGGCGTCAATCACCTCCGCCCCCTGTCCGTCATACATGATCTTGGCGGCCAGCCTTGCATCCATGGAACCGATCTCGGCTGTGGGCCAGGCCAGAGTCAGATCCGCGCCGATGCCCTTGGAATTCATCACTACATAAGCCGTGCCATATGCCTTGCCCAGGATCAGGTTCACCTTGGGAACAGACGCATTGGCAAATGCGTATGTAAGCTTTGCCGCTGCCTTCGCAATACTCTTTTCTGAGGAAATTGTAGCTTCATAGCCTTTGACATTGGTCAGGGAAAGCACCGGAATATTGAAGCTGTCGCAGAAATTGATAAAGCTGGCCGCTTTCTCACAGCCTGATACGGTGAGCACCGGCTCCATCTTCTCCGCAAGTTTGCCCTCCGCGTCGTATACCTCACAGCGGTTGGCCACACAGCCTACCGTAGCGCCGTTTAACTTGATAAAGCCCGTCACCATCTCCTTGGCACAGGCGGCTTTCACCTCCAGGAAATCGCGGCCGTCGGCCAGTACGGACAGGGCAATGGCAGTATCCCCCGCGCAACCTGACAACTCCGGAGTCACCCTGTTAAGGTCGTCTCTACACTCGTCGGAGGCTACCTCCTGGTTGTTGGAAGGCAAAAAGCCCATGAGCCTGCGAATCCCTGCCAACACGGCATTCTCGTCTCCGGTCACATCCACGATACCGCTCTCCCCGGCCTGGAACTGTGCTGAGGCGGAATCACACTTAGTGACCACATTGCCGTCCAGCGCGTTGGGCGCATTCACAAACAGCTTTGCGTTTTTCTCCTCCATAAAGGTAAAATCGGTCATGGTGGGGAACAGACCCAGCCCTCCGCCGCAGGTGCCAAAAATGGCCGTAATCTGAGGAATTACGCCGGAAGCAAGGGTTTGCTTCAGATAGATCTCGCCAAAGGCGTGCAGCGCGTCCGTCGCCTCCTGTAGGCGCAGTCCTGCGGAGTCGATGAGCCCGATAACCGGAGCCCCCGTCTTCATGGCCAGCTCGTACAGCCGGACAATCTTCTTTGCGTGCATCTCGCCCACGGACCCATTTAACACGGACGCATCCTGACTGTACACATAGACAAGATTGCCGTCGATCACTCCATAGCCGGTCACAACACCGTCTGAAGGAGTCTCGCTCTGTTTCAGATTGAAATCGGTGGCTCTGGCAGTCACCAGGGCACCAATCTCAACGAAACTGTTTGCGTCGAGTAAAGCTTCGATTCTTTGACTCGCTTTTGAAGTAGTACTCATGTTTCAGCCCTCCGTTTATATTGAATAAATTATAACGAATTAACACGAGGCTCTCGGTAAAAAAACAAATGCCCCCATGATTAATTTCTTTCCAAGTATAACATAAAAAATGCAACTCGCATAGCACGAATTGCATTTTTTTGTAATATTTTTCGATTTATCTCAGTGTGCACAGCGAGTATTCTCTCATATTCCCGGAAAATTCCGTCTCAGAGCAGGAAGTATCGTAAAATCTGTTCAAAGCACCATCTGTAATCTATTTCCCGGACGGCTTTTGTAGTGACAATCTGCTCCTCCCGGTATACCCGATCTCCAAACAGATATTGTATGGTGCCCACTCGCTCCCCGGCGGCTACCGGCGCCTGCAGCTGCCGCTTTATGTGGCATTCCACCCGGATCTCCTCCCCTTCTTTCAGAAGCAGTCCGGCAATCTCTCCCGCATCAGATCCTGTATATTCTCCTCCCGGCCCCCTCTCCAGAATGCGCACAGGCGCATAGGCTGTCCCGTCAATATCCAGTGTCTGTCCCCGCAGCACGGGAATGGATTCCAGTTCCGACTCATCATAGGCCGCTTCGTCCAGAGAGTGGTATGTAAAATCCTCCAGCCCATAATTCATAAGAACTCTCGTATCACTCCATTTGTATCCCTTGTTATTCGGCCATCCGCAGGCCAGAAGAGCCACCACCAGCGTCTTGCCATCCCGCTCCAACGCCCCCACATAACAGTACCCGGCCTGGTTGGTAAAACCGGTCTTACCACTGACAGCCCCCTGCATCATCTGTAGAAAAGCGTTGTGATTGACGCAGGAAAAACTGCGACCGTTTTCTATGGAAAAACTATGGGAAGGCGTCTGGGTGATCTCCAGAAACCGCTCCTTCTGAGGGGAACGCCCAATACAATAGCACATGATAGCGGCCAAATCCCTCGCTGTGGTAGAGTGGTATTTTTCTATCGTCTCCCCGCTTTCCAGTGTCAGCACCTGGGTGGCATCCAGTCCGTTGGGAGTGATAAACCAGGTGTCCCCACAGCCCAGTTCCGCCGCCTTGCGATTCATGATCATCGCGAAAGCCTCCACCGCCTGTCTGCTCTCCTCCGGCGTATAGTCCGCAGGGGATTTTTCCTGTAAAGGCATGGGCAGATACCTGCGGCCCACATGCTCCGCTATGGCCACCGCAGCGTCATTGTGTGACTCCAGCATAAGGCTGTAAAGCAAATCTTCCAGCAGATATTGCTCTCCTTTCTGCACATACAGTTTCACCTTGGGCATGGAAGCCGCATAGGAGGAGATTTCCACCGTCTCCTGGAGCTGTGCCTGTTCCAGCGCCACAATGCAAGTCATAATCTTGGTTGTACTGGCCATGGCCAGCACCTGCGAGCCGTTTTTATCATACAGTACCCGTCCGGAGTCCGCATCCATCAGTACAGCCGCCTGGGCATACAGTTCCCCCGGTTCCGGTTCCCGTGCATAACCCGGCACGGGCCGTAGTACTGCCAGCAGGCAGCACAGCAGGCATATGTATCGTTTAATGCTTTTTCTCATATTGGTCATTCAACCGCCACAGATTCTGTTTATCCCAATATATGTGACTTCGGACGAATATATGAGGCCCGTGTGTCATCTGCGTCGTATCCGGCAAAACTCCCCGGGCCAGGATTCTTTAGCTAAATATCCAGCTGCATCTGTACTTCCGCCTCCGCCTGCTGCTTGAACTCCTCAATCTGCACCGTGGAGAGTTCGGGCAGTTCCTCCAGGCTGCCAACACCAAAGCATCGCAGAAACTGCTGCGTGGTGCCAAACAGCAGAGGCCTTCCCGGCGCGTCCATTCGCCCCAGTTCCATAATCAGGTCGTATTCCAGCAGCTTGTTGATGGCATGATCACAGCTGACCCCTCTGATCCGCTCTATCTCCACCCTGGTGATGGGTTGCTTGTAGGCTACAATGGACAGGGTCTCTATCACTGTGTCCGTCAGGACCATCTTTCTGGGGGCCTTGGCAATCCGGATCAGGTATTCATATAATTCCGCCTTGGTACACAGCTGTACCGCGTTGTCAAGCTGGGTGATGCTGATTCCCCGGCCCTCCTGCTGATATTCCCGGCCCATCTCTTCCAGAATGCTCCGGGTGGTCCTGACATCCTCCTCTATCGCGTCCGCCAGACGGCTGACCTCCACCGCGTCTCCCATGGCAAAAAGTATCGCTTCTATAGCCGCTTTCGCTAAAGTACGTTCCATCTAAATCTGCCTCTCCTAATTAGAGTTTTCAGAGTATCCCCTATTCCCCGGCGCACCAGTCAGGCGCATTCATACATATTGGACTCTATCAGAATGTCGTCGAAAATATTCTCCTGCGATATGGTAATTTTACCCGTCTTCATTAGTTCCAGGATCACAAGAAAAGTGACAATAATCTGCATCTTACCGCTCTGCTGTTCCAGCAGTCCCCGGAAACTGAAAAGTCTGTGGCCTCTGGCATAGGCCTCCACATACAGGGAACGCTCCTCCATATCCACTTCATCCTTTTCAATATTGCCATAATTGCTGCGGATGGGATCAATCTTGTCCTCCTGGCGCCGGAGCATGCCTTTAAAAATCTCATTGAGCCTGGCCAGGTTCATGTCCCCGATCAGTTCCTCGTAATTCACTGGCTGACGATAAGCTGACACTTCCCCCGGCAGACGCTGGCCCCGGTAGAAATTTCTCTCCGCGTCCACCAGCCTGTCCCGCAGTTCAAAGGACATATATTTAAACATCTTGTATTCCAGAAGTTTCTGCACCAGTTCCGCCCTGGGGTCTTCCTCCTCCCCGTCCTCGTTCACTTCCTTGGGCAGCAACATACGACATTTGATGTCAATCAGCGTGGCGGCCATGACCAGAAACTCGCTCATAACATTCATGTCTTCCGTTTCCATCTGTCTGATATAGTCCATGTACTGCTGCGTGATCTCCACAATGGGAATATCATAAATATCCACCTTATTTTTGTCAATCAGGTGCAGCAGCAGGTCCAGCGGGCCTTCAAACACCTCCAGTTTTACCGGTATCGCCATGCTTATGTCCTCTCTGGGAATTTACTCTAAGAAGGTATTGTACCTTTTTTTTTCACCTTGATCAAGCAGAACTATTGTTCTGTGAAATCAATCACAATCAATTCCCCGGGATTAAAGAGGCGGAACGGTATGGTGTGTATACCCAGGCCACGGCTCAAAATCATGGTGCTTTCCCCCTCCCGGAAGACGCCGCCGTCATATTTGGGAAAGAATCGCACATTGGGAGATAGGAGGCCCTTATTCAGGATTGGCACGCGTATGATGCCGCCGTGCACATGACCGGACAATACCAAGTCCGCCCCCCACTGGGCATACTGCGGAAAATAATCCGGGTTGTGGGCCAGGAGGATTGTATAGGCCTCCCGCCGGGGACGTCCCAGCAGCCCGGTGAGGTAATCCGGTTTCATATCCGGCACGGTAAATCGCTTATAATAATATTTGTCTATCTCCGAGCCGTAGATTGCCAGATTTGTCCCCGGGAGTTGTACATGACAATTGACCATGGGTTCGATCCCCATGTCCGCGAGAGCCCTCCCGTAATGTTCCGCTGCGTCCCCATAGGTTTCCGGGTACAGCTTGATCCTGTGCTCATGGTTGCCGTTGACATAGTACACGGGATATTTTTCCTTCAAAGAACGCAGCAGATCCACCGTCCCCTCCAGCTTCTCCCCGGGCTTGCCGTTGATCATATCGCCTCCGATCAACACCGCGTCCGGTTTCACGTCCTCTATGGCTCTGAGCAGCTGCGTATTGCCTTTTCCGTACTGTTTGTTATGCAGATCCGACAGAAAAACAACCCGGTAACGCCCTACAATTCTCCGGTCCCGGACTTCATGGCGCACCACCACAAAGCGATTGCTGTCGTATATCATAATCCATAGTATTACAATTCCAAGAAGTATCAATATCAGTAACAAAATTCCTAACATTTTCTGTCTCCGCCCGTATATTTCCACCGCCCCAGATAAACCAGGTGAAAAAGCCGGTGCCTTTCTCCCGATAATATGGCAGTGATCTATAAAAGAAATTCCTTAAAAATCTTATAGAGATAATCCCGGTACACCGCCTGGTCCACACTCTCTCCGTACAGGATGGGAACGACTCCCAGTTCCACTCCGTCCAGCATATATTTGACTACTCCCGCCTGCCTGCCCTGTTCCACAGGAGCCTGGGCCGTCTGGGGCAGTTCTGTCACCTTCTCCACCCTTCCCAAATCCCGGCCCTGGGTGTCCAGATAGCGAAATTCCCCCGCATATACCAGCGGCACCTGCTCCGCAACGCCTCGCTCCACCGGCATCGGCGGCAACGGATCTGTGTTGGGGTCCACATACATGGCGCTGATATTAAAACCGTATGTCAGCAATGTCTGAGCGTCTCTAAAACGGGCTTTCGGGTCCGGCGCTCCCATGACCACGGCAATCATATCCATCCCGTCCTTGCGGGCCGTGGCTGCCAGACAGAATTTGGCCTTCTCCGTGGAACCGGTCTTAAGGCCGGTGGCATAGGGATATTGCTTGAGCAGTTTATTGGTACTGCTCAGAGTAAAATTGGCAGTCCCCTGCCGAGTCTCGTGAGTGATATCCTCCATCCAGATCTGTGTATAATTGTAAACCTGGGGATATTTGGTGATCAGCTCCCGGCTCATCAGCGCCACATCCCTGGCTGTGGTGTAATGTCCGTCCGAGTTAGTCAGTCCGCAGCAATCCTCAAAATGAGTATCCGTCATTCCCAGCTGTTCCGCTTTTTCATTCATCAGGGCCACAAATGCTTCCTCTGATCCGGCAATATGCTCCGCCACCGCCACCGAAGCGTCATTTCCTGATGCCACAGCAATGCACTTTATCATGGTGTCCAGCGTCTGTGTCTCCCCCTGGGCCAGAAACACCTGAGAGCCACCCATGGAGCTGGCGTACTCGCTGGTAAGCACACTATCCTCCAAGCTGATCTTCTTCATCTCTATCTGCTCAAATGTTATCAGCAGCGTCATGATTTTCGTAATACTGGCAGGACATCTTCGCTCCGTTGCATTCTGTTCAAACAGTACCTGCCCGGTAGAGGCCTCCATCAGAATCGCTGACGGCGCCGAAATCTCCACCTGCGCCTGCACCGGCATCTCTATGTAGATCAATTGCAGCAGCGCAAACCACAGTCCCATAGCCAATGCCGCCATACGCCTTCCCGTCTGCCTCTTTCGGATTCCGCTTTTTTTACCAGTTTGTAATCTTGTATTTCTGGGCTGTTCTCTCATCCCCACACCTTCCCTGCTCTATTCTACCACTAATATATGGAAAAAACAGGAGGCTTATGCACATCGCAAAGATTCTATTGCTATGAAAACAGGGGCTGTGGCACATTTACCACAACCCCATGCAATCTGATCTTATTCTGACCTAATTCCACCTGGCTCTGAATCTGTCCATCTTTTCAGACAGCTTCTCTCTCTGCTGAGATAAATCCACATGGAAGGCATGCATCAGCTGGAATATGTAATCCACAGTCACCAACAGCATGATCACCCAGATCAACTTGGTTCCCAGATGCATAGGCACCCTGTCGATGAGCTGCTGTATCCAGCCATGGAGAAACAGCACAATTCCCAGACCGTAAAATCCCCAAGCCACTGTGCTCTCCAGACAGATAATACCTTTGTAGTTGAAGGGCTTCTCATTGTAATCCCACCACAGTTCACCGAATATTCGGATCATCATCTTCCCCACCAGAAATTCAAAAGTGGTAGCCGATACTGCCGCCACAAGGTATAATACCACATAGTTGAACTGCAATGGCCGCAGAAGCAGATAACCAATCACCGCCCCGAAACCATATATCGGGCAGAAAGGTCCCTTAGCAAAACCTCTGTTCGTCAGCTTCCTGTTGCAGAAAGACATGTAAATGG
Organism: uncultured Lachnospiraceae bacterium; assembly: GCA_947648875.1. GTDB lineage: Bacteria > Bacillota > Clostridia > Lachnospirales > Lachnospiraceae > Acetatifactor. The sequence continues at coordinate 6,864 of CANSPM010000066.1, read as the reverse complement.
ACTCTACCAGCCAGCCCAACATGCTGTATATTACAAAAGCAGCTGTCAAATGATACAGATCCATCCCAAAGACTTCCGTTGTCCACATAGTCCCACCTCCAAATGTGCCATAGACACGGTTCTTCATATGCACCGGAAAGCAAAAGTCCTTGGACAGCGCCAAGGACCTTCATGTCATTAGTTATATTTACGCTTTCTTGCCGCCTCGGACTTTTTCTTACGCTTTACGCTCGGCTTCTCGTAGTGCTCTCTCTTCCGAATCTCCTGCTGGATTCCAGCTTTCGCACAACTTCTCTTAAAACGACGCAACGCGCTGTCCAAAGTCTCGTTCTCTTTTACGATTACGTTTGACATGAATACACCTGACCTCCCTTCAGTCCCTTGCAAGCATCTTGACTGACTGGGTTAATATTATGTACATTGGCTACCCATATGCACATAACTTATTATAGCACAAAAGTTGGATACGTCAACAGTTTTTTTTCAATTTTTCCTATTTTTTTCGCCCCGACGTAAGCATTAGGCTCTGGGCAAGTTCTACAGCCGCAAATCAACTGAAAAGAGAGCGGTTGTATACCGTTTACCGAAGCTGATCCTCCAGTACTTTGGCCGCCTGCGCCACCGCCGCCGGAATACCCGCCGGATTCTTTCCGCCAGCCTGGGCCATGCCCGGACGACCGCCGCCACCGCCGCCCACTAACGCGGCAATACCCTTAATCAGATTGCCCGCATGGGCGCCTGCCCTCTGGGCCTCATCGGTAGCCATGGCAATCATATTCACCTTACCGTCCTGCCCGGAGATCAATACCACCACACCCTCGCCCAGTTTGTCCTTAAGCTGGTCGCCCAGATCCCGCAAACCGTTCATGTCCACGCCATCCACACTGACGGCCAGCAGCTTTACGCCTCCGATTTCCTGCACCTGACTCATCACGTCGCCCAACGCATCTTTGGCCGCCTTACTCTTTAAGGATTCCAGCTCCCCATGCAGAGATTTCAATTCCGCCATCAAATGCTCACATTTTTCCACCAGATTACCGGGATTCGCTTTCAATGTTTTTGCGGCTTCCCGGATGGTGTCTTCCAGATTTTTATAATATTGCAGTACGCCGTTTCCGGTCAGAGCCTCGATTCGGCGCACACCTGCCGCCACGCCGCTCTCCGACAGAATCTTGAAACTGCCGATATTGCCTGTGTTGGCCACATGGGTTCCACCGCAGAGTTCCACAGAGAAGTCTCCCATCTTCACAACCCGGACTTCCTCGCCGTATTTCTCCCCAAACAGAGCCATCGCCCCGGTCTTTCTGGCCTCTTCGATGTTCATCACCTCCGTGACCACCTGGATGTTCTCTCCGATCTTTTCATTGACCAGAGCCTCCACCTGCGCCAGTTCCTCCCCTGTCATGGCCGCAAAATGAGTGAAGTCAAAACGCAGTCTCTCCCCATCCACATAGGAGCCGGACTGTTCCACATGGGTTCCCAGCACTTCCCGCAGGGATTTCTGTAACAGGTGAGTGGCACTGTGGTTTTTACATGTATCGCCTCTTAGACCTGGGTCTACTGTCAGAGTAGCCGTATCTCCCACTCTGATCATACCGCCGGTCACCGTTCCGATATGACCAACTTTCCCCCCCATCAGCTTTACCGTGTCTTTCACCTCAAAGCTGCCGTCCTGGGTGGTGATCACGCCCCGATCCCCGCTCTGACCGCCCATGGTAGCATAAAATGGCGTTTCCTGCACAATAATGGTCCCTACCTGTCCGTCAGTCAGCGCCTCCACCAGTTCCGTCTCCGTGGTCAGTACGGTCACTTTGGAATTGTGCTGCAATCTGTCATATCCCACAAACTCCGTGGAAACAGCCGGATCAATGGACTCATATACCGTCACGTCCGCTCCCATATAATTAGTCACCTTGCGCGCTTTGCGAGCCATATCCTTCTGCTGCTGCATACATGTGGCAAATCCTGCCTCGTCAATGGTAAAACCTCTTTCCGCCAGAATCTCCTGGGTCAGGTCCACGGGAAAACCATAGGTGTCATAGAGTTTGAAAGCGTTCTCACCGGAGAGCCTCGCGGTACCCGCAGCTTTCATCTCCTCCTCCATCTCTGTCAGAATGCTCAGTCCCAGATCTATGGTCTTGTCAAATTTGTCTTCCTCCTGGGTCAGCACCGTCAAGATAAACTCGCGCTTCTCCTCCAGCTCCGGATAACCGTCCTTACATTCATTTATCACAGTCTGGCTTAAGTTCGCCAGGAATTTGCCGGAGATGTCAAGGAGTCTCCCGTGGCGGGCCGCGCGCCGAATCAGACGGCGCAGTACGTAACCACGGCCCTCATTAGAGGGCATGATGCCGTCGCTGATCATAAAAGTGGTGGAACGGATATGGTCGGTGATAAGTCGCACAGACACGTCCACCGCCTCATCCGTCTCATAAGGCACTCCCGCAATCTCGCAGATCCTGTCGCGGATAGCCTTCATGGTGTCAATGTCAAATACGGAGTCCACCTCCTGCACCACCACCGCCAGACGCTCCAGTCCCATACCGGTGTCAATATTTTTCTGGGAGAGTTCCTCGTAGTGCCCCTTTCCGTCGCTCTCGAACTGGGTAAACACGTTGTTCCAAACCTCCATAAAGCGATCGCAGTCACATCCCACCCTGCAGTCCGGTTTACCGCAGCCGTACTTCTCCCCCCTGTCATAGTAAATCTCCGAACAGGGGCCGCAGGGACCTGCGCCATGCTCCCAGAAATTGTCACAGTCACCGTTTTCGTCTCTGTAAAAACGGGTAATTCTCTCTGCGGGAATGCCGATCTCCTTATTCCAGATCTCAAAAGCCTCATCGTCCTCCCCATAAATGGAAGGATACAGCCTGTCGGGGTCCATACCAATGATTTTTGTCAGAAATTCCCAGCTCCAGGCAATGGCCTCCCGCTTAAAATAATCCCCGAAGGAGAAGTTTCCCAGCATCTCAAAGAAAGTCAGATGGCGGGCGGTCTTTCCCACGTTCTCTATGTCTCCGGTACGCACGCATTTCTGACAGGTTGTCACGCGCCTGCGGGGAGGGATTTCCTGACCTGTAAAATAGGGTTTTAAGGGCGCCATGCCTGCGTTGATCAATAGCAGGCTCTTGTCCGTGTGGGGCGGCACCAGGGAAAAACTTTTCATTTTCAGATGCTCTTTGCTCTCAAAAAAATCGAGATACATTCTTCGTAACTCATTTACACCATAGGCTTTCATGATGTTTCCTCCAGATTTCTCTATTTTTGCCATATCTTCACTTATGCTCACGAAATGTGTGATTTTCCTTCTGCCCGGCGCATGTTGCCTGATCACGCGGCCTTCGCCGGGCAACAATGGAAAATCCAAGCGTTCGTCAGTATAATCCACAATCTAAGTTATTATAGATTCAATCGGAAGACTTGTCAACCTTTTCCCTCTACTCGGTCACCACAAACGCTGTTCCGTTCCATTGGTAGCACCGCATTGTGCCGTCCTGATAGCTGACGGTAAGCCGGGAATTTTTTTCGTCCCAGGCAAAATCTTCATATGCCGACGGGGCCTCCTGCAAAAGCGCGCCGACCAGACAGGTATCCTCCCGGGAGAGAAGAAGGCAATCCAGAAAAGCGCTCGCCCCATCCTCTTCCGATACGTCCTGGAGGTACCGCAGCGTACAGGAAGCCTCCAAACCCTCAAGAGCCACCTGCCGCTCCCATGCCACATCCAGCCAATAGAGGAAAGACACATAATCCGACATCTCCTCCTCGCTGTCATAGGTGAAATCCGCCAGCACCCTCTCCCGGCCCCCTTTAAAAGACACAATTCTGCAATAATAATGTTCACCCACCAGAGTCAGCGGATCGCTGGCATCAAACACATCCTCATATGCATACTCGCGGCAGCGCAGCAATTCATAATCCATCTCCCCCGACCACTGATACAGTTCATCCGTCCCGCACGAACCGCCGTCCCTGTAGTGAATTTGTAAGCGCCTATTCTCCGGGAAACACCTGTAATCTTCATTTCCCAGTTCCTCGGGCGCTTGTACGAACTCTTCCCGGGAAGGGCTCCAGATATAAGTGCTTACTGTTCCGCCGTTCGCTCCATAATAATACAGCGTCTGCAAATCCTGATAGCCGTCAGAGTTAAAATCCACAAAATAAAATGCATTGTCATAATCCCAATAACTAAATTCATTCCCTCTGGCGGACTCCACCTCAAATACCTGAAAGGGTTCCTCCTCCCCCTGGGCGGTGACAGAGACCCGGTAAACTTTCTCATCCCAGATCCCGCCCCGGGTTTCCACCATCTCACATGTAAAGGAAAATACCTGGCCCGGGCCGATCTCCTCCACCAGAACGTATACGTCCCGCATCAGATCCGCCTCAATCGTATTCCCCTCCTCATCTTCGCGCCACCAATAAGAGGGCATGCTCTCATATCCCAATTTTCCGCCCGTTCTTCTCAGTTCCATGTCAAACGGATCGCCACTTCCAGGTATGCCGAGACGGATCTGATACCACCGTCCCTCCCACAGAAAATAGCCCCACTGTGCCTCTTTTGTCTCCAGCATGATAAAGGGATCTGCGCAGTACTGTCCAACTTCGCGGGTACGAAAATAACAGCCTGTCATATCAGGATGTAGCGCCAATAAATATTTCCGCCACTCTTCATAACCTGCAAACACCGGCATCTCGATTGGACTGATCCGCAATTCCTGTTCCTGGTACTCCGCGTCCCAAAACCACAAGCTCATACCATTCTTTGCCACCATGTCTTTCGGCGCTTCCAAAAGCTTGTGTTCTGTAAAGAGAAAATTCATGCCGTCATACCAGACACTGAGCCGGTCTATATCAAGGAAGGGTCCATAGAAAGCATTTCTATCCGCCTTAAAATCATGAACATACTGCCGCGCTTCCTCCTCCCCCATCCGCCACTGCGGAACACTTTGCAGCAGTTCCTCCATACTCTCCCGCCAGCTTCGGGTTCCCGCCGTGGAATATATCTGATAAATGCCCTTCTCCGTCACCAGATAAGTATACTGCCACCACCCCAGCGCCATAACGGCATATCCCTTAAGGCTCCCCTGTGCCTCTGGAAACAGCTGAATATATCCTGTTGCCGGATGGGGAAAATCCGATTTTTTCTCGCTCCTCCTCCACATTACAAGCACGATTTCCCAAGTGTCTCTCCACCAGGTGGGCCGCCCCACATCCCCCTCCCTGCATTGCTCCAGCTGCTCCCACATGCGGCTTACCAATTCTTCCGTACCCCAGCTGACTTTCTTCACATCCCAGACATAGGGGTTGAAGCTCTCCAAAATCATCGCCACCAGATTATCTCTGCGTTCCAGGGGCACTTCCTTTTTTCTCCTAAGCGCCGCCTCTCCGGGCGTATCCTCAAAGAAAGGAAAACCGTCTGCTGCCATCAGCCACATCAGCCCCAGAAAGAGCAACAGACCGGCAACACAAATTCCTTTTTTCAGCTTTGTAGCCATTGCCTCCCTCCGCGCAAGTCCATTTACGATCTGTAAAATAGAGTCTCACCTCTATCATATCTTATTGATATAGCTTTCCGCCACTTCGAGGTCATGCCCGTATTGCACAATTATCTTTGTGCATTATCTTGTTTCTATCCGTCAAGATATTACCTTTTTGTAAATAGCCTCAATATCCTCCGCCAGAAGCTGCTTCCTGGTGTTGGCCGGAGAGCCGGAAGCCAGGGCATCCTGCGTCATCTTGGAGATTTTCTCCAGAAAATCCATTCTTTCTATCCCATACTCTTCCACAGTAGGAATGTGACAGGTACGGCACAAGTCCTCACAGGCATGAATAAATTTTTCCGCCGCCTCCATATCCGCATCCTCCGCTCCCGCCACCCCGATTGCCCTGCCCAGATGGGCAAAGCGGTCCGCCGCCTCCTTGTACACATAGGCAAAACAGGCGGGAAGCAGCATGGCATTGCTGACTCCATGAGGCACATGAAACAGTGCGCCGATGGGACGGCTCATACCGTGAATCACCGTGACGGAAGCGTTGTTGAAAGCAATCCCTGCCTCCAGGGCCGCCAGACTCATCTGTATCCGCGCCTGGGCATCTTCTCCTCTGGCATAACAGATGGGCAGGTATTGGAATATCCTCTTCACGGCGCTGACCGCCAGAGTGTCCGTCATGGGCTGTGCTTTTCTGGAGGTGTATGCCTCCGCCGCATGACAGAGAGCGTCCAGTCCCGTGGCCGCCGTTATGGCAGGGGGAGCCGTCATGGTGAATCTTGGATCATCCACCGCAATATCAGGCATCAGCGTCCTGCCTTTAAGCAGCATCTTGATATCCGCTTCCGTATTGGTAATTATGGTAAACTGCGTGGCTTCCGAACCCGTTCCGCTGGTGGTGGGAATGGCGACCATGGGAGGCAGGGCGCCTGTGATCTCTTTTCCGTACCAGTCATTGATAGAACCTCCCTTTACCGCCACCACGCCGATGGCTTTCATGGTGTCAATGGGAGAACCGCCCCCCACCGCGACCAGAAAATCGCAGTTTTCGCTCTCCCAGGCTTTCCTTCCGGCCTCCACCATTTTGTCCGTGGGTTCTCCCGTGACACCTTCAAAAACCGTATAGCCCACACCGAATTTTCCAAGCATCTCCGTCACATTGGCAACGTTCCCCAACTGAATCATCACAGGGTCCGTGACAATCAGCGCCTTGCTGCCGCAGCCCGCAACGGACGGGGCAGCCTGCTCCAGCGCCCCTTCCCCGTAAAAGATCTGCCCGGGCATCATAAATTGATAAGCCATATTATACTCCTTCTTTATTAAAGTTCCGCATATCCCGGAAAACACATACCCGGTGATCAATATTCGACCGCTT
>CANSPM010000065.1 GCA_947648875.1 uncultured Lachnospiraceae bacterium | reverse complement strand
TCAGTGATATGCTTATGGAAGAATTTCAGAAAATCGAGAAAGAAGAAAAGAAAACGTCTAAAAAGAAAAAGCAGAAATAAGCATAAAAAGACCTTGCCGATATTCAGTTTCCATATCTGAAAATCAGCAAGGTTTTCTTATGCCATTGATGTAATTATTTAGTGCGTGATGTTGAAAATGTTGCCAAATCGTTGCCAGCGCCTAAACAAATTTGTTTGAAACACGCATAAACACTAGCTTCTTAAAGCCCATTTCATCACTCGAACTCAATCGTAGCCGGCGGCTTAGGGCTCATATCATAGCAAACCCTGTTCACATTCTCCACCTCTGCCAATATTCTCTCCGTTATCCGCTCCAGCACATCCCAATCCACCTTTTCCACGGTGGCAGTCATAGCGTCCACTGTGTTGATAGCCCGAATGATCACCATGTACTCAAACACTCTGGCATTGTTCTTCATTCCCACCGATTTGAAATCCGGCACCACCGTAAAATATTGCCAAACCTTCTTATCCAGTCCAGCCCTTGCAAATTCCTCCCGCAGAATAGCGTCGGATTCCCGCACAGCCTCCAGCCTTTCCCTGGTGATCGCTCCCAGACATCTCACACCCAGACCGGGACCGGGGAAGGGCTGACGGTAAACCATATCATGGGGAAGGCCCAGTTCCACACCACAGGCACGCACCTCATCCTTAAAAAGCTGCTTCAACGGTTCCACCAGTTCAAACTGCAGATCCTCCGGAAGGCCGCCCACATTATGGTGGGATTTTACCATCTTTGCCGTCTTGGTTCCGCTCTCAATGATGTCCGGGTAGATGGTCCCCTGCCCCAGGAAATCGATTCCCTCCAGTTTTCTGGCCTCCTCCTCAAAGACACGGATAAACTCGCCGCCGATAATCTTCCGTTTCTGCTCCGGATCAGACACATGCTCCAGTTTGCCCAGAAAGCGTTCGGACGCGTCCACATAGATCAAGTTGGCATGAAGCTCGTCCCGAAAAACTTTCACAACACTCTCGGACTCGTTTTTGCGCATCAAACCATGGTTTACATGCACACATACCAATTGCTGACCAATGGCCTTGATCAACATGGCAGCAACCACCGAAGAGTCCACGCCACCGGACAGGGCCAGCAGCACCTTCCGGCCTCCCACCTGGCTGCGGATCAGCTCAATCTGATCTTCAATGAAATTTTTCATATTCCAGTTTGCCTGAGCCTTACAGTCCTCAAACACAAATTTTTTCAGCTGCTCACTGTCCGGAAGTCCGGCCAACTGTGTACCGCATTTTGACTGCGGATAATCAATAGAAATCATGGGGTAATCCAAGTCATACAGCTCTGGTCTTACCTCAACAGCCTCTCCGTCTACAATACGGTTTTCACCGCCATTTAGTATGACGCCCTTCACATTGGAAATGGCACGCAGTTCCTCTGGGGTGATATCATGGGGATGAATTTCACTGTACACGCCCAGGCTGCGGATTTCACGGGCAACTACCGTGTTCTGTGTACTTCCTAAGTCCAGTATTACGATTACGTCCTGTCTCATCAGTGGTGGTCTCCTTTTCTTATATTGACTCAGACACATACTTTATGTTCCAATGTATTGATTCATAGCAACGAAATCCTCTGGGAGCATAAATTTCATTGCCTTATTGGACTATATAAACAAGTATTCTCCCTGCCTGCAACGAATCTGGAAATATCGCCAACTATTCCGCTACCGTGCTGAGAAAACTATATCTGCCAAACCATTTGTATTCCATATTGGCAAATAAACCAAAAAAGCAAATTCCTGATATACGGCAATCCGGCTCTGTAGAAATATTATAGCGTACCCATCGGCGTTTTACAAGACACAAGTTTCTCTCGTTTGTGTCAAATACTTGTTGTTCTTGAATCCCGCATATCGTCCACACTCCCCCTGCAAGGTCCGTCTTGGATAAGGCATCAAAAACCGGTTCACACCATCCATATTTACCGCCCCGCATCTTCCATAAAAATGGATATCACTTCTCACAAGCAATAATAATATTCTGCCGTAAAATCATAGAATCCACACTGCAAGAATACTATATGCCAAAAAAGCTCGGAGCATAGCGGGCCTGAAAAGGGGGCATCCCCCCTACAGAATGGAAGGGTACGAGGAAAACTCGACCTGGAGGGCATAACTCCCCTGCCCCCCTCATACACTGTATAAAAGTGTTCTGAGGGGATTACCTTTGAAGGATTATATCGAAGAGCGTGCGATCAGCATTGCCAATTATATCGTTGACCACAATGCCACGGTCAGACAGACAGCCCGGGAATTTGGCGTCAGTAAGAGCACTGTACATAAGGACGTGACTGACCGGCTCATGCAGATCAACCCCACCCTGGCAAAGGAAGCCCGGAAAGTGCTGGATGTGAACAAATCGGAGCGCCATATCCGGGGCGGGCTGGCAACCAAAGAGAAATACATGCACCAGCATGTGGTATGAAATCACATATCGCGCCGCCAAACCACTACAGAGGAATCTGTGGTGGTTTTTGTATGCTGCATTTTACAATGTAAAATATATGTATTTTCCTTTGACTTTGCTGGGGGATAAAAGTATAATGATATATATTTCAGAAATGACAGAACTCTAATGAGGAGGACAAGCATGAATAAGGAACTGGTGGTAGTCATCGACTTCGGCGGCCAGTACAACCAGCTGGTGGCGAGGCGTGTCAGGGAATGCAACGTATATTGTGAAATCTATTCCTATAAAACAGACCTGGAAAAAATCAAAGCCCTGAATCCCAGAGGTATCATTCTCACCGGAGGTCCCAACAGCTGCTATGAAGAGAACGCCGCAACCTGTTCGCCGGAGTTGTTTCGTCTTGGCATTCCGGTACTGGGCCTGTGCTATGGGGCACAGCTGATGTCTCTGGTACTGGGCGGAGAAGTGAAACGCGCGGCGCTGAAGGAGTACGGCAAGACCGAGGTCCATGTGGACCATACCACTCCCCTGTTCTCCGGCGTCACCGCCGATACCATCTGCTGGATGAGCCATAATGACTATATCGCACGCATGGCTCCCGGATTCAGAGCCATCGCCACTACTGCCAATTGTCCTGTGGCGGCGGCGGAATGCCCGGAGCAAAAACTATACGCCATCCAGTTCCACCCCGAGGTACTGCACACCATTGAGGGTTCCAAAATGTTATATAATTTTGTGAGAGGAATCTGTGGCTGTCACGGTGACTGGAGCATGGACTCCTTTGTGGAGGAATCCATTAAATCGATCCGGGAAAAAGTTGGCGGCGGCAGGGTGCTTCTGGCACTCTCCGGCGGTGTGGACTCCTCCGTAGCGGCGGGCCTGTTATCCAGAGCCATCGGCAGGCAGCTAACCTGCGTGTTTGTCGATCATGGGTTACTGAGAAAAAACGAGGGCGATGAGGTGGAGGCCATCTTCGGGGAGCAGGGACAGTTTGACCTGCACTTCGTCCGTGTCAATGCCCGGAAGCGTTATTATGACAGATTGGCGGGAGTGACGGAGCCGGAAGAAAAGCGCAAGATTATTGGTGAAGAATTTATCCGTGTATTTGAAGAGGAGGCCAGAAAAATCGGTGCTGTGGACTTTCTGGCCCAGGGTACAATCTATCCCGATGTAGTGGAAAGCGGTCTGGGCGGCGAGAGCGCCGTAATCAAATCCCACCACAATGTGGGCGGCCTGCCTGACTATGTGGATTTCAGAGAAATCATTGAACCGTTGCGAAATCTGTTCAAAGATGAAGTACGCAAAGTGGGACTGGAACTGGGCATTCCGGAAAATCTGGTATTGCGTCAGCCCTTCCCGGGCCCCGGGCTGGGAGTCCGCATTGTGGGAGAGGTTACTGCGGAAAAAGTGAAGATTGTGCAGGATGCCGACGCCATCTACCGGGAGGAGATTGCTCAAGCCGGTCTGGACCGTGAAATCAACCAGTATTTCGCCGCTTTGACGAATATGAGAAGCGTAGGTGTCATGGGGGACGAGAGGACCTATGATTACGCCATTGCCCTGCGGGCTGTAAAAACCGTGGACTTCATGACGGCTGAAGCGGCAGAAATTCCCTTTGCGGTACTGCAAAAGATCATGAGCAGAATTATTAATGAGGTCAAAGGGGTAAATCGGGTATTCTATGACCTGACCAGCAAGCCGCCCGGAACGATCGAACTGGAATAGCACATACGTTTTCCGCACTTCGTTCTTACCATATGAAATAGTAAATACACCGAATAAAAAGGGGGCCTATCTATGGATAAACAGATTTTTACCAATGACGTGATTTTGTCCTGGCTGCAATACTATTCCCAGAACACCACAATTGATCTGGAACATGTGAAAATCATTGATATTACCAGAAAAAACAAGAATGTGATTCCCACGGTGGAGGCGCATAAGACCACGCTGGTGTTTACCAACGCGGGGATTAACGATATCTTTTACCGACTGTGGAATGCGGGCCTGGGAGAATGTGAGGTCTGGTATAACGAAGGATCTGACCCCTGCGGCCAAATCCTGCACAAACAGGTCAAGGATATGATCGACCGGGGCATCAACGCCTCCGCCGGCATGCTGATTCTCAACCCCAACGCCCGAAACACTGCTAAAATTGGTCTTAACAACGAATTACTCCAGCGAGGTTCCATTCAATATGTGGGCAGCGAAATCCGGGCCATCATCCTGAACAAGATGGCTGTAGACCCCCAGGACGACCTGGTGGTAATCGGCGGAGAGAGTATAGCCATTGAAGCGGCGTTGATCGCTGCGGAAGGCTCCGTCACCGCCGTGGAATACAGTCAGGCAGACCGGGCTACCCTGGAGGATAATGTGGCTCATTTTGATCTGCACAATGTAAAGATTATTGACCATGTGGATGCCGAGAGTATGAAAGACTGTCCCATCCCCTCTCTGGTTTTCCTGGTTGCCTCTGCCAGCACGGACCAGGAACTGACCTGTTTGACCGGCATCAACCCCAACATCAGTGTGGTGATCTATACTTTGGATTTCAAGACTGCCGCCAGCCTGCCGGCCACGTTGAACGCCTTGGGCCTCAACGATGTGGACACAATTCAGGTATCCGTATCCAAGCTGGGCAGCAACAATGCCTTCAAAACAGACCCCGCTCCATGGATTATCACAGCCAGGTCAAGGGAAAACTGACATCCCCTGCAATTTGCAGGCAGATAAACTTATATCCTGTATCTTGCTTCCGATAATACGACCGGAGAGACTTGAACCCTCCTCTTACAGATTAAAAGTCTGCCATTCTACCATTGAACTACGGCCGTGGATGCTTTACCGTAAGTGTGCGTCATTATCCGGCAGAATATGTCTGATGACGCACACTGCAATATTTGTTTTATGACAGTATCTAAGCGCTGGCTGCGGGCTGTACCTGGCGCACGGCCAGTATATCCTCTATATGGACGTCCAATACCGCCGCCAACACCAACAGGTTATCCACCGTGGGTAACGCCGTACCATGCTGCCACTTGTAGATTGCCTGCGGGGTCGCGAATCCAAAGATCTCCTGTAAGTCCCTGACGGTCATCCCCCTGGCGTCCCGCAGCCTCGCAATGTTTTGTCCTGTTGCCACCATGTCGATGGCGGGTATCTGTCTCATCTCAAACCTCCTTGTTTCCCCTTCCCTCTCAAACAGGGATTGCAATAATAAAAACCGCCTATCTTCTACAAGATAAGCGGTTACCACACCCATGCATCTATTCCAAATCTCTATGGAATCCTATCCAGCCAGGTTATGCATACGTTTCTGTTCTCGCTCCATCCTGTAAAAGCATAGCAAATGAAAGCCCCGATAATTTGTCAGCGCTTTGAGACTTGCTTGCTTCTCACATCCTGGAATCAAATATATGCTTAACATGGCTCTTTTCCTTTCCCTCCGGTCCGTATCAGGACCACCTTATTCCTAGTCTGCATTTACTATAACACATTTCGGCTAATTTGTCATTATACCGAGAGTATAAATTCTAATAAATCATCTCACTTTAATCCGCTCACGATCTGCTGGATCTTTCTTGTCAGATGCTGTTGCTCCACCGTCATTTGGGGCTAATACACATACTCCTTCTGCCCTCATGCAGCACATCAAACACGCCACTCAACGACGACAAAAACCCTTGCTTTTGCTCTATATCAATAGTATCATTATATTTATCACCACTTCCACATCCACCTGCCCGTGTGCCAGCCGGGAGAATGCGGAACTCTTATCAGCTTTCTCCCGGCCGGCGCTATGATAAACATCTGGACGCCTTAAGCGGACTGATGTTTATCACTTGCCTATGTGCCAGCCAGGAGAATGCGGAACTCTTATCAGCTTTCTCCCGGCCGGCGCTATGATAAACATCTGGACGCCTTAAGCGGACTGATGTTTATCACTTGCCCGTGTGCCAGCCGGGAGAATGCGGAACTCTAAATAAGGAGGAACACATCATGGGTCATCAACCCGCATGGCTGGACAAGGCCATATTTTACGAGATCTACCCCCAATCCTTTCTTGATACAAACGCCGACGGCATCGGCGATATCAATGGCATCACCTCGAAACTGGATTATGTCAGGGAACTGGGCTGCACGGCGATCTGGCTCAATCCCTGCTTCCAGTCCCCCTTCAAAGACGCCGGCTATGATGTGGAGGACTATTATACCGTAGCCCCCAGATATGGCACCAACGAGGACCTGGTAAATCTGTTCAGGGAGGCCCATAAGCGTGATATGCACGTGATTTTGGATCTCGTGCCGGGACATACCGCAGTGACCCACCGATGGTTTCAGGAATCCATGAAGGGGACAAAAAACGAATACACAGACCGTTATATCTGGACGGACAGTGTGTGGGAAGAACCCCAGGGAATGGGTTGCATCCGCGGGCTCTCAGACAGAGACGGCTCCTGCGTGGTGAATTTTTTCTCCCACCAGCCCGCCCTCAATTACGGATTTTACCGCCCCGATCCCAATTGCAAATGGCAGCAGCCCATGGATGCGGAGAGCCCCCTGGCAACCCGCGAGGCACTCCGGGATATTATGCGCTTCTGGCTGAAAGCGGGCTGCGACGGCTTTAGAGTGGACATGGCGGGCTCTCTGGTAAAGCGGGATGAGGAAGGCAGGGGCACCATCGCCCTGTGGCAGGATATCCGTGGATTCCTGGACCGTGAATTTCCCGAAGCGGCCCTGGTCTCCGAGTGGGGAGAACCGGACAAGTCTCTGGCGGGGGGCTTCCACATGGATTTCCTGCTACACTTCGGGCCCTCTCACTACAATGACCTGCTGCGCTGCCAGGAGCCGTATTTTTCCAGAAGGGGGAAAGGCAGCGCCAGAGAGTTTGTAGCCGCCTATCGGGAAAACTATGAAAAAGTCGGAGACAGGGGGCTAATCTGTATTCCGTCAGGGAATCATGATATGGACAGACTGGCCCGCCGCCTGGACCCGGCGGAGATGAAAATTGTCTTTGCGTTTCTGCTCTCCATGCCAGGGGCGCCGTTCATCTACTATGGAGACGAAATCGGTATGCGCTATGTGGAAAACTTGATTTCCGTGGAAGGCGGATATGGCAGAACCGGCTCGCGCAGCCCCATGCAGTGGAACAAGGGATTAAATGCGGGCTTTTCCTCCGCTCCCCGGACAAAACTCTATATTCCACAGGATAACAGCGAGAACCGTCCCGATGCGGAGAGCCAGTCCGCAGACATCTGCTCCCTGCGAAGCGAGGTCAAACGACTGATTGCATTCCGGCAAAAACATCCCGCCTTGCAGAACAGAGGAAGCATCACTTTTTTGCAGGACGGCTACCCCCTTGTCTATGAGAGGGTTTCCGGCCGCCAGCGCATCAGAATCGCAATCAACCCCTCCGGGGAGGATGCAGTTGTACCTTACACCTCCGGCTCCATCCTATATAAAGTAGGCAATGCTGCCGAAATAAGGGCCAACACCCTGCATATTGCCGGAGGCACCGCCGTTTTTGTGGAGAAATGACCTTTCCTCTGCCTATTTCTTCTCGGAGCCAGTTTTTTGCAAAAGGACTGTCGAAAATCTGCGATGATCGACAGCCCTTTTGCGTTTTTTATTCTGATTCTTATTTCATCTCATTTGCCATTTGATACAAATGATAGTAAATTCCTTTCAGATCCATCAACTGATCATGGTTTCCCTCCTCGGTGATCCCCTCCTCTGTCAACACGAGAATGCGGTCACTGTTGCGAATCGTGGACAGCCGATGGGCCACAGTCAAGGTTGTGCGTCCTTCGGACAGCGCCGCCAGGGATTTGGCCACCTCATATTCACTCTCGTTGTCCAGCGCCGAAGTGGCTTCATCCAAAATAATTATGGGGGCGTCCTTCAGGAACATCCGGGCAATACTGATCCGTTGCTTCTGCCCTCCGGAGAGTTTCACCCCCCGCTCACCGATATAGGTGTCATAGCCATCTTTAAGCGTCATAATAAAATCATGGGCTCCCGCACGCCGGGCCGCTTCCTCCACTTCCTGGCGCGACGCGTCTGTTCGCCCGTAGACAATATTTTCATAGACGGTCCCCGAAAAAAGATATACCTCCTGCTGTACCACGCCTATGCTGCGGCGCAGGCTCTTTAATGTCAATTCCCTGATATTTTTTCCGTCCAGATAGATCTCCCCCTCTGTCACGTCATAAAACCGGGGAATCAGATTGCACAGCGTGGTCTTGCCGCCGCCGGAAGGACCTACCAGAGCCACCTTCTCTCCCGGCCTTATGCTCAGATTCAGATTGCGAAACACCTGATTGTGGTCGTCGGGATACTCAAAACTTACATTCTCAAACACAATATGCCCTTGAGGCTCCACTAGATCCACTGCCCCCGGCTCGTCAAAGATCTCGATATCCGCATCCATAATCTCCAGAAAACGCTCGATTCCCGTCATTCCCCGCTGGAATTGCTCGGCAAATTCAATGATCCGGCGCACCGTGGCGATAAAGGTGGACACATACATCACATAGGCCACCAGATCGCTGGGGCGAATAGATCCCTGTATCACAAAAACTCCCCCCGCCACAATCGTCACCAGATACATCAGGCCGTCAAACAGCCTGGTAGAGCACTGGAAAATCCCCATAAAATGGTAGCTGCGCCTCTTGATCTGATAAAATTTCTGATTGTCCTGCTCGAACTTGGCATTCTCCACATGTTCATTGGCAAAAGCCTTCACCACCTTCTGGCCCAGCAGACTGTCCTCGATTCGGGCGTTCAGTTCCCCCACCTGCTGCCTCTGCTGGCGGAACAGAGCCCTCAGACGAAAATTGATCTTACTACACACCACCACCATCACCGGAATGACGCAGAAAATAATCAGTGTCAGCGGCACATTGATGGTACACAGGATTATAAAGGACGCCACTCCCTTGATTCCCGCAATAAAAAATTCCTCCGGACAGTGATGGGCAAACTCCGTCACATCAAACAGATCATTGGTGATACGGCCCATGATCTGACCCACCTTAGTATTGTTGTAATATGTATTGGACAGCTTCTGAAGATGCCCGTAAGCATCCCGGCGCATATCCGTCTCCATATCCACCCCCATCACATGGCCGGTGTACGCCATATAATAATAAGCGGCGGCGTCGATCAGCCGTAGCGCCAGGTACAGCAGCCCCAGTCCGCCCACCGTGCGCACTGTCAGCAGCGCCAGATCCTCCATGGCCTGATTGGTGATATGCCGAATGATCAACGGCAGCACGATCTCACAGATGGTTGTCAGCGCCGCGCACAGCAGATCCAGACAAAGCACCTTTATATGAGGTCTATAATAAGGCAAAAAACGTTTTATCAGTATGGTTGATTTATATTTCCTCTCCTGCATAAAAATACCTCCCGATTACTATTGTAAACCATGACCATGCACCAGACAGCCCTATGGCCCACTGTTCTCTGGAAATCCGGATTTCAAAGCAGCGCCGCCAGCTTTTTCTGCATAAAAGCGATCACCGGCCCCAGGAAAAAAGCCACCCCCAGCGTCACAATACCCACATCTCCTCCCAGCGCAAAACCTGCGGCCATAAAGCAGATATCCCAGGTCATGCGAATCGCCTTGAAGGGAATCTTCCTGCATTTATGGGAAATAATAAAGGGCATTGCGTCATAGGGAGAGGAGCCCAGCCCTGCGGTCATATAGGTAGCGGCTCCCAAAATAAACACAATCAGCACCGGCACCAGCAGCCCCCAGCGCGCCAAGGAACCGGTGAAAAACCCCTGGGGCAGAACGCTGTCCCACATCCATCCGAAAAAATCCGATATGTATCCCAGACAGACCATATTGCCCAGCGTGCCAAAACCGATATAACTCATGTCAAACCGTAACACAAATATAAAAGTCACCAGATGACACAACAGCTGGGCCGTTCCGAAACTGATGGGCACATAATTTATCACACCCTGGGTAAGGCAGGAACATGGGTCCGTTCCCAGTTCCAGTCGGATCAACAGAGACAGACCAAAGCCCTGCACGGTAACCCCGATTATCATCATAACCAGCCGGGTCCAAAACTTTGGCGGTCTTGCAAAACAGGTCAGCTTCATAATCAGAACCTCCTCAAACAACCATTTGTTCAAAAATCGAACCGTTATTCCAGTTTAGCACTGATTGAGGCTTCTTGCAAGCACTGCCTTGTACGGTTTCCCCCTTTTCCCGTTACCGATTTGGAGAGGCAACGCCGACGGTATGTGAAATCCTCCCCCTCCCGCGAAAGACGGAGACTTTCTATCAGAATGCCCTGTCTTTTATCAGTTTATATTGTAGATTCCAAGCCCTTGTGTTACAATGGACAAGAATCTTTTGTATTGAACATATCCCGCTGCGCCGCCATGACCACACAGTCGTAAAAGATCCTGCTGTCCGATTAATGCCGTCTCCCCTGATTGGCGGAAGTCGGAATCACACAATCTCCGATAACCCAGGGGCAGGGTAAAATCTGGTATTGGGGGAATCATACAGCGCTTTGTGTAATATCATGGTTATAGCTTTTGACACATGGAAAGAGGTAAGTATGACACCACTATCAGAAAAAAAATTATTCTTGTTTGACATAGACGGTACCATTGCCGTGGGAGATACTCTGTATGAGGGCACGCGCCCCATGCTGGACTATATTCGCTCCATAGGCGGCAAGGCCTACTATATTACCAACAATTCCACAAAAAGCAACTCGGACTATGTAAACAAATTCCGGGACGTATTCGGCCTGGAGACCAGGGAAGAGCAGTTTATCACCTCCGGCTATATGGCGATACGCTATCTGCGGCAGCACTACTCCGGGAAAAAAATCTTCGTGTTGGGCACAGTCTCCTATATCGCCGCCTTGCGCGGGGCCGGGCTTCATATCACTGAGAGTCCGGATGCCGACACGCAATGTGTCCTGGTGGCCTACGATGACGAGCTGACTTATCAAAAGCTGGTCAACGCATGTCGGCTTCTCTCCGTCAACGATATTCCTTTTTACGCCACTAACCCGGATCTGTGCTGTCCTGTGGACTTCGGCTTTATTCCGGACTGCGGTTCCATCAGCCAGATGATAATCTCTTCCACCGGGAAAACGCCCCTTTATCTGGGCAAGCCCAACCCGGAAGTGGTAACCCTGTGCCAGATTGACAGCGGTTTCCGGGATACCCAGACTCTGGTGGTGGGAGACCGTCTCTACACGGATATCGCCTGTGGCATCAACGCCGGAGTGGATACCTGCGTTCTCTACACGGGAGAAGCCACCCCCGAAGAGGTGGCCCGCACCCAATACAGCCCCACATATGCTTTTGCCGATATATCGTCACTACTAAACGCGTGCCTGCATTCATTTAAAGAGCACGTACTCTTATTCTAAATTCGATGCCAAGAGGCTGTTTTGGCCTCCTGGCATCGAATTTACGCTTAGAGCACGGCGCTCAATACCCGGAGCACATTTCCGTAAAAAATCTTATCCAGCTGTCTCTCTGTAAAGCCTCCCTGTTTCAGGGCATCCCACAGTTTATCCATGGCCTGGGCGCCCGGCAGGGCCTCATTGGTGTCGATCCCGTCGAAATCGCTGCCAAGCCCCAGGCAGTCTTCTCCGCCTGCGCGAAGAATATGCAGGGCATGGGCAGCCACATCTTCCAGCCTGCCGGGATTTGCCTCTCCTTCCGGCATAGTACGCAGAAAATCCGCGCAGAAATTGAGTCCCATGACACCGCCCCGCTCCGCCAAAGCTCTGATCATCTCATCTGTCAAGTTGCGTACACAGGGACATACTGCCCTGGCATTGGAATGGCTGGCTACAAAGGGGCCTGTTCCCGTCTCCGCCACATCCCAAAATCCCTTGTCGGACAGGTGGGATACATCCACCAACATCCCCAGTTCTTCCATCCGCCTCACAAATTCCCTGCCCGCTTCCGTCAAACCATGCATCCCATCCGCCTGAAACAGAGACTGATAGCCGTGACGACTGTCCAGACTGTTTATATTGGGGTATCCAAGTTCATTGGGAAAATTCCATGTCAGGGTCATCATCCGTACCCCCATGTCATACAGTTCTTCCAGACGCTTTACGCTGCCGCCGCAGACGCCCCCCTCCTCCACCGTCAGCACCGCCCCCACTTTTCCGGTCTGTCTGCAATGTTTCAGTTCCTCCGCATTGGTCACCCACTGTAGCAGATCCGCGTTTTGTTCCATTTCCCGCCGAAAAAGCCGATACAGTTCACATACGTCTTCCCAAGCCCTGTCCGGCTGCCGTATATCCTGTCCGTCAATGGCCCCGCAGCCCCGCAGGCTTACAAACAGAGCAAAGCATTGCAGTAGGTAACCGCTTTCCCATAACCGTTTCGCATCAATATGCAGAACATTCTCCCGCAGTCCGCAGTCCTCACCTCTTCCGACACGCCGATGGCGAATCTCGCTGATGGTATCACAGTGCATATCAATAATCATCTAAGTTGCGCCCTTTCCCTTCATTTTTCCGCGCTGCCCGCTATGGGCTTGCCCATGATTCGCATATCTTTTGCGCAAAAAGGACCGCCCGGTATACCACACCCTCGCAGCCCTTAACAGCATATGTACATTCCATTTATTCACTCGGGAGTTGTTCCTCTGCCTCCTCAGGCCCACCGTCAATCAGAACCGCATTGTCTTTCAGATATTCTTCCCACAATGTGATATATTTCGCTTTCAGATGTACCCCGTCAGAGGTATAATCCTTCACCAGCCCTCCATCCTCGTCGCAGACCGCCTGGTTTACATCCAGATAAAAAATCTTCTCCCCGTCAGCCAGCTGGCTCAACGCCTCGTTGCGGACCCCGATAGCCTCATTGTTAATATAATCCCCCTTATCGGATCTGGCTTTTGTAACTTTTAGTATCCCCTCAATGTAGATAATCGCATCCGGCTGCAATTCCTGTAACCGAGCAATGACTTCCCCATAAGCTTTCGTAAAACTCTCCGTGGTACCGCTTCCCACTTCGTTGATCCCCATCATAATGTAGATCTTGCCAAAACTCTGATGCTGCAATGCTTCCTCAACCGTAATCTTTTCCTGCTGATCCGGTACTTCCACAATCTCCGCATTGATAATCTTGTAAATCGTCATGCCGGTAGATGCGTAAAATGTCGCAATATCCCTCAGACTGCCGTATTGCCCCAGACCCACGGTACGGGAATCTCCCAGAAACAGCGCGTCGGCAAAATAGTCCTCTTCCACTCTCCCCATGACGATCTCCGGCTCAGGTTCAGGTTCCGGCATAGCGCCCTCTCCGTCACCCTCCCCAGAGGTTACAGGTGTCTGTTGCTCCGAATCCAGGAGCGGCGGCCCGAAAGGCTCCTGGTCCTCCGCCTCCGGAAGTTCGGTCAAAGCCTGGTCTGTTTCCCCGGTCCGTCTCTCCCCTGACACCGCTTTTCCCAGAGTAAGCTCCTCAGGCATACTTTCAGGACTGCTGCCCTCCCGCAGCAGCATCCAGTCCTCCTCCGGTTTTCTCTCCCCCACAGGAATCAAATTCTCCCAGTGGGTCACCTCCAGCAAATCTCTGTTCGCACCGCAATACACTATACCTGTTATTGCCAATATGATCATGAAAGACCATCTTTTCAACCACCTCAAGGTCATCCTCCACCTTTATCCTTCACTAAAAGTTCAAGTACAGGAAAGGATTATCCCCCTGTAACAATATCCTATGTATACAAAACCAGAAGCCTGCGGCCAGCAGGATCATGCCGGGCCATTTTCTCTCCAGCTTCTGGTATATCCAGCGCGCCAGAGGTGTGCTGGCCACTATGCCGGCTCCCAGCAGCAGACCATAATCGTTCAGCGCCTTCTGCCAGTCTCCCACATACATCGCTACGGGACTGCCCAGCCCAAACATTCTGCTCAGGTAGATCTCCAGCTGCCCCAGATCCGTTACCGCAAAGCATACCCATGTCACCGGAACCACCGCCAGCAGATACGCATGACATACCAGGGAAGCCGGGCCCCGGACTTTGTTTCCCCTCCGGTCACCGGTTATGAATTTCCACAGCCGCCCTACCTGTCTCTCCAGTATGATCAGCAGGCAGATTCCCATGCCCCAGATCAGAAAGTTTCCGGTGATGCCATGCCACAGGGAAGTCAGCAACCATACCACCAACAGATTGAAGATGGTTCTGAACTCCCCTCTGCGGCTGCCTCCCAGAGGAATATACACATACTTGCAGAACCAGTTCCCCAGCGACATATGCCATCTGCGGTAAAACTCTCTCATGGAAGAAGCCATATAGGGCTGGCGGAAATTCTCCGGAAGCTTAAAGCCCAGCATGCGTCCCAGTCCCATAGCCATAACGGAATAACCCGCAAAGTCAAAGTACAGCTGTAGGGAATAGGCTACGGCAGCAATCCAGGCCAGAGGAGTGGAAATGCTCTCATAGCCAGTGACCTGCACCTCATGCCACAGAAGCGCCAGCCGATCCGCCAGCAGCACCTTCCCGCAAAGCCCCAGAATAAACAGTTTCAACCCGTCCTGCATACACTCCGCGTCACAGCGGCGACGATGCAACTGTCTGCGTAGTTCCCCATAGCCTGTGATAGGACCCATCACAAGTTTCGGGAACATCATAACATATGCCGCAAAATCCAAAAAGTTTCTCTCCGCTGTATATTCCCCCCGGTATACATCCACCAGATAGGAGACAATCTGGAAAGTGTAGAAGCTGATGCCCAAAGGAAGCACAGCCCCACCCTGATAATATTTAAATAGAATCAACATGCCGATGTTCACTGCCAGCGCAGCCACCAGCCCAATCCTTCCACGTATCATCCTGGCAAACACATAATTGACAGCCGTGGACACCACCAGAAGCCCAAGTCCCCGCAGGTCTCCATATGCATAAAAGACCATGCTCCCCAGCACCAGAACCGCGTTTTTAAACTTCTGTGGAACTATCATGTATACCAGGATAAAAATCGGGAGGAAGTACAACAAGAATTCAATACTGCTGAATACCAAGACAACCACATCTCTCACGTAATTTTATCGTAGACCAAAACCATACTCCCGGCAGAAAATCGCCGCATGGCCATTCATATCATTAAAGTTTTTACTTTAATAATAAAATTGTAGCTCCTATTTCTACAAAATACAAGAAAATTAATCTTAAATTTTCATTTCTTTTATTCACAACTTCGCAACATCTTTTTAAGAATTCTTGCCAAGATCGCAAAAATGAATTACACTGTTATAAAACAGGAAAAGGAAGGTGCCTACCTATGAAAGAACAGCTTTATACCATACCGCTGAATGATGCCATGGACGCTCATGACGAATGCCCTTTCTGCTTTATCGAGCGGTCAGTGGAACAGGATGTGATGGACTTCTGCCTGGGCAACAGCAGTTCCTACATGGAGTCCGACATTCGGGAAGCCACGGACCAGGCGGGGTTTTGCCGCATGCATTTCAAAAAAATGTTCGACTATGGCAACACCCTGGGCAACGCCTGGATTTTGAAAACCCACTACCAGAAAACCATACGGGAGATGAAGCAGCAGTTTGCCGCCTTCACTCCGGGCAGAGTTTCCCTGAAAGACAAGCTCCGGGGCCATGCAAACGGGAACGCCATCAGCATGTGGATCTCACGTAAAAATGAATCCTGCTATATCTGTGATCATTTCAGAAGCAATTATTCCCGCTATATGGACACCTTCTTCTATATGTACAGCCGGGACGATGCATTTCGAGAGAAAGTAAAAAACAGCAAGGGCTTCTGTCTAAGTCATTTTGGCGACCTGTGCGGCGCGGCGGACGAACGGCTTTCAGATAAGGAGTTGAAATTATTTTATGATATGGTATTACCCCTGATGGAGCGAAATATGGACCGCCTGTATGAGGACGTGTCCTGGATGGTAGAAAAATTCGACTATCAGAATAAAGACGCCGACTGGAAAAATTCCCGCGACGCCATTCAGCGGGGAATGCAGAAGCTGAAAGGGGGATATCCCGCCGACCCGCCCCACAAGATGAATAAATAGTAAAATCCATACCTTGCGAGAATGCCATAAACAGAAAAAAGCCCCGTTTCCGATACAGGTCTTATTTCTTTATAATACGTTCGAGCATGTCAATATATTCCAGTGTCTCGGCGTACAACATCTCCGGCTGAAAGGACGCGTCCAGAAAGCGTTGCCGCATCAGGCCCTGCACAGTGTAATGCAGCATACGTTCCAACTTTGGACCGTCCACTCCGGCAGGCAGGGACTCATAGTTGATCTGCCCCTGTATCCTCTCATACGCCGCCGCCAAACTCTCCCGTTTCTGTTCTGTGGCCAGCAGGGCCTCGCTCACATCCTCCTGCATACAGCGGTTCAAAAACTGCTGCATATATGGGTAACCTTTCATGGCCTGCATCCGGGCCAGCTCCATGGCCCTGTATACATTGAACAGATCCCGCTCCCCCGCCGATACTCTGGCCCCCAGTTCCAGAATCATGTACCTGACGCTGTAGTCGTAGACAAAACTGTACACCCCCAGCTTACTGGTAAAATAGTGAAACAGCAGCCCCTTGCTGATCCCCGCCTCCCGCACAATCTCATCGGTGCTGGCATGGCGGTACCCCTGGAGAGCAAACACTTTCAGGGCAGCGTTAATCATTCTATCCTGTTTTTCTTTTTTCAGATCAAAAAATTTCCCGTTCATAGTCATATTCTAGCACACCCGGTATTTGCTTGCAATGGTTTACTTTCCATAGTTTTTATAAACTTTTTATACATATTCTCTTTTCATTTTCACAGAATAGTATTAAAATACCTAGTATAGACAAGATTCATAGGTAATTGCGAAACAAGTTCAAAATCTTGATTCCAATAGGGCAAAGACCCGG
>CANSPM010000064.1 GCA_947648875.1 uncultured Lachnospiraceae bacterium | reverse complement strand
ACGTATCCAGCTTGGAAGGCTGGTGTTCTACCATTGAACTACACCCGCATACAAAGGTGACAGCTGCTTATCTGTCACAACATTCTATATTTTACATGCCCAGGTCAAAATTGTCAATAGCATTTTAAAAATTTTTTAAATTTCCTGGCGAATACAGGCTATATGGTATTCCATTCCAAGTCCGACACCACCCTGTTCTTACCGTTGCGCTTGCCGTAATATAGATTATCGTCCGCCCGGGTGATGGTATGATCAATGGAATAGCCGCCTTGGTGCAGGGCCACGCCGATGGTAATGGAACAGTGCACCGTCTGATTCTTCGCTACAAAGGCAAAGCTATTCACCTCCTGCCTGATGTCTTCCGCAATCCGGCGGGCCAGTTCCATATCCCCCTTAAGGATCAGCAGCATCTCTTCTCCGCCCCAGCGGCATGCATAACCGTGCTGCCCCACCTGTTCCCTTGCGATCCGCGCAATCTCCCGCAGAATCAGATCTCCGGTATCATGTCCATAAGTGTCGTTGATCTTCTTAAAATCGTCAATATCACACATAACCAGACAAAAAGGGCATTCTTCCCTGGAATTCTGCGCATCATTTAAAAAATTGTGCATACTGCGGCGATTATACAGACCCGTCAGCGGATCGGTGCTGGCCATGATGTCTAACATGGCATTTTGCTCCTGTAGCCGGGCAGTGGCCGTCTGCATTTCTACCAGGAAAATCGCCGTAACTATGAACAGAAAACTGAAATTACAAAAAGTATTGAAAATATAGACTCCCAATTCCACGGCCCTGGGGACATCCAGCTGATATACGGGCCCAAAGTACATGGAAAGCAGTCTGCAACTGACAAAAGACCCAAAAGCCGTCAGCCCCAGTATGGTGGCGATGGTGTATCTACGCCGTTCTTCCATGAACGCATGGCACATATAGTAGCCAAAAGGAACCAGGGCAATGACATACTGAGGAAAGCCAAAACGCCAGCCAATGCAGATGGTGGCGGCAAAAGACTGGGCTATAATCTCCAGATAAGTTGCATAGAACACCGCCCGCATATCCCCGTCATGGCGGATTGCCACGAGACAGGTTATGTAAATTATCACACTGCCAATATTGATCAGTACCATGGGAGGAACCCATAAAAAGACGAAAAGAGCCACCAGGCATACATGCACCATGCCGATCAGACTGATAATCAAACTGTATTTGTATTTTGCCGATTCCGCTCCCCGCTTCAATATATTTTTTATGGGATCTGTAATTTTCATAAGAACACTCTTCCCGAACACATGTGTTCCGGCTTGTAAACCGGACCATAAAGTATATTGTAATTATATTACATTTTATATATTTTGTAAATCAAAACCTTTATCTCATCCTGTCCCTTGCGTTTACCCACAATACCACTCCAACAACAGTTCCACCACCCGGCTGTAACTGAGTACCCCGTCACTGACACCAAAAGCCTTGAGGCTGGTATCCCGCAGCACGTCTGACACCTGATCCACCGTCTCCGTGTCGATAAGGGCCTTGCCGTTAATCCTCTCCCACTCCCGGTCCGTCACAAAGATGTTATCCCCGCGCACCAGCGGTGAAATATGGAGCTGGGCCAGATATGCCTCCCGGTCTTCCCCCACGGCCTTATAAAAATCATTGTCCAGATAATTCAGTACGGACAGATACCCGCTGTATTCAAACAGGGGATCACCGGACTGAACGCATGCCAGAAAACTGATAAAATTAGCCTCGTCCTCATAGATGTATCCACGCAGATGGGCCAGTTCATGACAGAAGGTATTGGGTTTATTCATAACATACATTACATTATTATAGTTTGCCTCCATGGAAAAAGGGAAATAATATCCTTGCATATGCTGCTGACAAAAAAAATCCGAGGCCGCAAAGGGTTTTGGATGCGGATAATACCCGTCCAACTGCCCATAGCTTTGCCCCAGCCGCCTCATGGCGCTGATGGCGGTCTCCTGCATATCCCGGGCACTGCCGCTATACACTACAGCGCCTTCTTCGTCCCGTTCCATCTCCCCGGCCAGAGCGTTGCAACGTTCCACCACCATATTGCGAAGTTCTATGAGTTCATCCAGTGTATGCGTCTTTCTGGCGTCAGGAAAATATTGTTCCGAGAAAGTGCTGGCCTGATACAGCAGAGAACAGTTTAGTGTCATAACCGTACATACAGAGAGCAGCGTCCAGGCAAAAAAGATGAAATAGCGCTTGATCCAGGTGGGACATACAAAAGATCCTGGTGCTTTGCGGCCTGCAAAGAACGCTGCCACTCCCCGGAGCAGCAGCACCAGTCCCAGAGCCAGCGCCACACACACCACGGCCACACCCAGCGCCAGCATCCATTCTCCCACCGAAAAGGAGAACACATCCATTATGCGGCCATATGTATTGACCCACAAAGGAAAAACATGCCGAATATACCAGTCCCCCAACCCGGGAATCACCCCCGCCGCCAGATTCACAAGCACCACCGCCAGCGCCCATATGCCAAATATTTTGAGGGCATTATGCCTCTTTTTTTCTCCCATGCATCCCGCTTTCATCATCCACCTCCGACCGCAGCCTGATCCTGGCCTTTTTCCAGATGCCCACGCGGTACAGCAGATAAAGGATCACAGCAGAGATCCCGTTACTGACCACCACAGAATACCACACACTGCGCACACCCATTTGGAGCAATTCTCCGCACACCCACAGGGTCAAAAAACGAAACACCCACAATCTGCTGGCATCCACAGCCATGGTGACTTCAGTGTGCCCCGTCCCCTGAAACAGTCCCATGGTGGTATTGTACACCCCGTTGGTAAAACACCAAAAGGCCATAATACTCAGAAAGTCCGCCGCCATGGCAATCACCTCCACGTCATCGCTGAAAATGCTGACTATGGCGGTAGAAATCGGCTTCCTTGACAATATCATACCACTTATAAATAAAAACACAACACAAATCCGTCTGGATATCTTGTAACCCTGTTCTGCCCGCTCCTGCTGCCTTGCTCCCATATTCTGCCCCACGATGGTAGCGGTGGCCGATCCCACGCCGTTGCTGGGCAGACTAATCATACTGTTGATCTTGTTGCCAATGCCATAGGCCGCCATGGCTCCGGTACCATAGGCATACACATTGCGGCTCATGAGCAGAAAGCCCAGCTGCATGGTGCTGCCGCCTATGGCAGAGGGCAGACCGATCTTCAAAATCAGTTTCAGCTTTTCCCTCTCAAAGCCCATATACTTCCTGTCTATGCGAATCTCCTTTTCCGGCCTGGTGAGCAAAAACAGCGCTATAAAGGCCGGGACCATCTTGGAAAACAGGGTAGCAGCGGCGGCGCCCCCGGCCCCCAGTCCCAGTGTCATAATAAAAAGAGGGTCCAATATCAGATTCAGCGTGATACCGCTCAGATTCAGAAACATGGGACGCACCGTATCTCCCTGGGCCTGGTGGATGGCAGAAAACAGATTCACCACAAACAGAAAGGGCATATCCCATATCACGACCCGAAGATACATCAGGCTGTGCCGGTAAGTTTCCGCGTCCGCCCCCAGCCAAGTCACGATCCCCGGAGTGGCCAGAAAGCATAGGGATGTGCATACCAGAGCAAAGAGCATGGCCGCCGCAAAAATCTGGTTCGCCATCTTTACGGCCTCTTCCTTTTTGCCTGCCCCGATAAACTGCGTCACCAGCACCGAGCCTGCCACCGTGATACCACTGCCGAAATTGATGATAATATTCTGGACCGGCGTCACCAGATTGATAGCCGCCAGCTGCGCTGTCCCGATCCGGCCCAGCCAGTAGGTATCCGTCAGGTTATACATGGTCTGTAGAAAACTGTTGATCACCACCGGAATCGCCAGCGACAGAATCGCGTGCGTCATATTGCCGTGCAGAATTAATTCACTGTTTATTCTCTTACCAGTTGTTTTCATGGTTTCCTCCTAGTGAAGATCATTTGATCTCCTGATTGCTGCGCTGTCTCCATGCGATGGTTTTAAAGGGTAAACACCCTTCGGAACACCCTATGAGAGAGCCTTTCATTGCATATATTTTAGCACAAAAATACAGCGTAATCTGCTGAATTTTTGTGTGATTCCGCAAATAACGCTATATTTTTGCTATAACAATAGAATCCACGCCAGACCTGGATTCTATTGTTATGAAAAAAGAACTGTGGGAAAAAACCCCCACAGTTCCGAATTTCTCTGCTATTCACTTTTTATTCCCAAGTCATGCAATCCTTGTAATCGGTCCAGATATTGCACACCCAGGTTTTACCCTGATTCAGCACAATTTCATTGCCGCTCTCGTCAAAGTAGCGTGTGGGCTCATCCACATTGTCCCGGGACCAGGTACCCTTGATCACCTTGCCGTTGGTGAACACATACGCCTCATTGTTGCCGTAAGTAGTAAAGAACAGATAATCGTTGCTGTCTCTCACCAGGCCGTCACAGACTTTGAACACAACATTGCTGACAGTGACCTGCTCGTTGTTCATCTCGTCGATCTGCTTGCCGTCATACTGATAGCGGTAGTAAAGACCATCCTCCGCATTATACTCGAACCAGGGCCGTCCGTTGCCGTATCCGCTGGAATTGCTGTTGTTGCCGCCGGGATAAATCTTTACCGCGCTGGCCTTATCTTCATACTCCGCGCGATGGCCGTCATTGGCAAAAAGGAATGCGCCCTGAAAACCGGCATCATATTCCTTGGCGTAACCGTGACGTTCCACGGCCTTATTATAGCCATCAATGAACATGTATCCCCTGAATTCCTTCGAATATCCGGGTCTGTCAAGCCTGTCAAACGCTTCGTCTGAACCGTTATGTATACCGGCCACAGTGGTACTGATATTGTCTACCTGATCGCTGGCAAGCAGATCCTCTACATAGGGAATTGCCAGCCCCCAGTTACAGTAGATGGCATCCAGCCCCATGGCCTCAAACACAAAATAGTCACGGCTGCTGCGCAGGGGACCGATATGGTCCAGGTTGTCATAATCTTCAAAGAAAGCCATCAGACGGGTGACCCGTCCCTCCACGGGAGCCTCATAGATAATGCTGGCCTGGGAAATGCCGTACTGCGGCAGAGCCGGCTTGTTGTTCGGGATCATCACTGCCATGCTGCGGCGGCGCGTCACCGCCTCATCCTTCCACTCACCGGTCAGATAACTCTGCATCTTGCCGTCCACCACCGTTCTGGTTCCAATCGTTGTAGTGGACGCCGCAGGACCATCCGGGTTTCCGGACTCTCCGGCGTTGTCAGGCACCTGAGATTCCACGGGAGCCGTGCTTTCGTCAAGGGGTAAAGCCAAGGGGTCCGAAGTAGGAGTTCCCCCGGGTTGCTCTCCCGGTCCTCCACAGCCTGCCAGAGTGCAGGCAGTCAGCAAAACAGCAGTCAATAACTTTATTTTTTTCATCCGTATCAATTCCTTTCTTCATTTTAGTTCCACATAGGAGTTCCCTTTACCTCCCCTATTGTATCTCTATTTCTTTTTTTTGTCCACTGTCTAAATCTTAATTTTTCTGAAAGTTTTTGTTACATTGGGAATTATGTATTTCTTCCACATCCATCAAAAATCGCAACACATACTCCTGATCCACGGGATAGCAGTATTCCGGCGCTGTGGCCGGACCACAGCTGCCGGTGCCAATCCCCATCTGAAAAGCCGATATGGTCACATAGGTTCCCGTGGTTTTCTCGTCCTCCCGGTGTCTCATGGCAAGCAGCTGCCGGTCACTGTAGGGCTTGACTCCCAACTCGTATGGACGGTCTACAGCCCGGAAGCTGATTCTCAGCTTTCCGTCACTGATACCGGCCCACTGGCAGTCACATCTGTTACCGCTCTCCTGGGGGCGGATATTGGGTTCCGTCATATCTCTTACCTTACAGGCAACCATTCCAATCTGGGTGTGCTCCTTCATATCCCCGTAGGATTCTCCGTTTCTTCCATAATATGCCACATCACAGAAGCTCTCGTCCAGCCGGAAGGCTTTTCCAAACCGGGGCAGATACCCCCTTCCCCTCTCGCAGCGAAGCCTGCTGGTGACCAGAATGCCCTGGCTGCAATACTCATAGGTGTCCGCGCAGAGAAAAATGCCCGCTTTACAGCTGACACGGGTTTTCACCTTCAATTGCAGTTCCGTGCGTTCTGTACGGAGTACTTCCTCTCTTTGGTCCATAAAGCCTTCCACCCCACAGTGCCGAAACTGGTCCCTGTCATTGTCCGTGGGCGCTCTGAAAAGTATGGTATAGGGCTCTGCCGCCGACAGCTGCGTATCTCCCAGATACAGACTGGGACACCCGTTTTCTACCTGTAGGATAACGGGAAGCGGTTTCTGGTTGCCTCGGGCGGGTCTGGGAAGCGCCGCTTCCCGCAGAGTGATCTGCTCTACGGCGATCTCTCTGCCGCTGCTTTTCTCCACAGTGATGACGGTGAGCAACAGTTCCTGCCGAAAGTCCTGATAGATCCGCCTGTATCCGCCTTCCGACCGCTCCTCCAGGGGAAGAATACGGATACATTTTTTCTCCAGAGGTCCCACCATGGGCGTAATCTCCGTCTCCCTGCCATCGCTCCATTTACAGCGGAGCAAATAGCGACTTCCGGGGGTAAAGCCCGTGGTATTAAAGATTTCATACAGGTTTCCCTCCATATGGGTCACACGGATGGGGCGGTACAGGAACCGAATAATCCTGGCTCCGGTAGAAGGTGTCCTGTCCGGGTAGAAAATACCGTCCACGCAGAAATTGCCGTCATGCTCCCATTCTCCGTGATCCCCGCCATAGGTGTAACTGCCGTTCGGATGAAGTACCGCATGATCCGCCATCTCCCAGACGCAGCCGCCCATAAGGTTGTCATACTCATAGATCTCCTGCCAGTAACTCTCCGCATTGCCGGGTCCCACACCCATGGCATGAGCATATTCGCAGAGAAAATAGGGCCTGTCGCACAGTTGGGGCACATTGCGTACCCCCGTCCCCACCTGACGCACCTTTTCCACCGAAGGATACATTTCGCTGCCCACATCGTAGGCTCTGCGCCGGGTGTGAATCACCCCTTCGTAATGAATAGGCAGATTGGTTCTTTTTTTCAGATATTGGTACATCCTGTCCGTATTGCAGTATCCGCCGGACTCATTCCCCAGACTCCACATGACCACGCACGCGCGCAGTTTGTCCCGATGAAACAGCCTGCGGGCCCGGTCCAGATAATGCAGGCCCCAGGCAGGATCGTCGCTGATATGGCTGTAATTGGGGGGAAGTCTGTGGGAAAAACTTCCATGGGTCTCCAGATCGGCCTCGTCCACCACATAGATCCCCCTCTCGTCACAGAGTTCCAACAGATAGGGGTCCGGTGGATAGTGGGCGGTACGTATGGTGTCTATATTGTACTCCTTACAAAGGGATATGTCCTTTTCTATCTCCTCCGGCGTCATGGTGTAGCCGCCCACTGGGCTGGTGTCGTGATGGTTTACACCGTGCAGCTTTACAGGGCTGCCATTGACGCGAAACACTTTTCCGCCTGTGGTTACACGTTTGAATCCCACCCTCTCCCGGACGCAGCAACTCTCTGTCTCGACAAACAGATCATACAGCACCGGTTCCTCCGCATTCCACTCCCGGACCGACAATTCGGGGAAGCACACCTGCGCCACATGTTCCCGGGAATGTCCTTCCCGGCTTATATGAAGCCCGTGCCCCGCCAGGGTAAACCGCACAGGGCCATCCGCATACAGGGTAGCTGTGACAGTTGCGTCGTATATTGCTCCCGAAACCGGAAATGCTTCCTCCTGTCCGTTCTCACAGGCCACGGCCTCCCAGGCCAGATCCCAGATATCCCTCTCCTCGCAGACCCGCAAAAGCACATCCCGAAAAATTCCGTTATTGCGAAACATATCCTGGCACTCCAGATAGGAGCCATTGCACCACCTGTGTACCACCGCCAGCATTTCGTTGTTTCCCGGGCACAGAAACTCCGTCACGTCAAACTCCGCCATGTTATGGGAACCCTCGGAATAGCCCACAAAACAGCCGTTTATATACAGATCCACACAGCTGGCAACCCCCAAAAAAGAAATCTCATGCCTTTTTGCAGGAGCCTCCGCCTGGAAAAAGCGCCTGTATACACCCACAAAGTTGTATTCCTCTCCGGGGTCCCTGCGCCGTAGCATATTGCCCTGGTCCGCCCCCATCCAGGTAAAAACCGGTCCTACCTTGCCTGTGGTGGGAATCCGGGGCGGCTGGAAGGGAAACTGATAACGGGCGTTCACGTAGAAGGGCTTATCATATCCCTGAAACTGCCAGCAGCCGGGCACAGGGATCTGATCCCATTCCACCTCCTCCGTGTCCAATACAGCAGGGATCCGGGATGGTTTCCCATAGAAATGAAAGTCCCAGCTACCGTTTAAGCAGATCACCTTGGGCGACGCATAGCGCTTTTGACGCAGGCTGACCCGCTCCGCCTGTTCCCTGTCCGGAAAGGGGATGAAATAACTTCGGGGAGCCAGCCGATTGACTGCCAGCGTCTCAAAAGTATGATAATTGTCCTGGTTGATAATATATTTCATGGCATCATTCTCCCTGTCCCAAATCCCGCTGCGTCCAAACATACCTCTTCGTATACATCGCTGGCTCTGGCGACATTATTCCTCAATACGTATTTGGCTGTGGAACATCCAGGCTTTCTTTTATGCGCGTATCCGCTGTTTGCGGCAGAGCAAACTCCCGCTGTGCCAGGGTTATTGTGTTCTTCCGCATCCGAATAAGCTATACCCAATCTTTATCCCATCATAAAATAAGTCTCTCCTCCCAGCAGTCGAAAGAAAAAATAGCCTCCGCACCATAGCTGGTAGAGCAGCACAAATCCCGCCAAAATATAGGCGATACGGATCAGCGCCAGCCGGACACGCCCCATGGAATTATCCCCCCGCCCCAACAGCATGATATCCACATTCCGCAGGGACAGCCATTTGACCAGGCTCACCACCTGGAGCCAGAAAATCGCAAACAGATAGCCCCACAGAAAATTGCCGTCTCTGGACCGTCCCCCTGTCTCCACCAGACAGAGCGCTTCGGCAAAACCCACCAGGGCCATGAGCAGACTGAACAGATATGCGCGGTTAAGGCAAAACCCGCGCTTGTCCCCTGAACGCCTGCCTGCTTCGAAGCGAGGCACAGCCAGCAGGCTGGCTCCCAGCACCGCCAGCGGGAAAGCCAGGGAGCACAGCACTGCCAGCTTGGGCCTGAGTGCATGAAGGGAAAAAGTATACCAGGGGTCAAAAGTCATGCCATTGCCTGTATCCGCCCCAAACAGTACCATATTCTGCCACAGAACTACGCCGCAGGCAGGCAGCACCGCCAGGCCCAGCAGAAACACCTGCCTA
Organism: uncultured Lachnospiraceae bacterium; assembly: GCA_947648875.1. Taxonomy (GTDB): domain Bacteria; phylum Bacillota; class Clostridia; order Lachnospirales; family Lachnospiraceae; genus Acetatifactor. The sequence goes on along the minus strand of CANSPM010000064.1, from coordinate 8,497 downwards.
AAACGCGTCCCATGACACAGATCCCACAGGAGTTTCAGGGCCAGCACCGGGGCAAAGACCGTTAAAAAGCTGGGCTTGACGCCGGTGCATACTACCAGGAGTAAGGAAAAGAACACCCATTGCCTCACTGTGATTTTCTCCCGGTAATCCTCCTCCAGCTTCTGGTAATACAAAAGCGCCGCCAGCGCCAGCAGCCGCATACACAGATAGGTGGAATTGTGCCACAGATTGCCGGACTGATAACTCACATAACGATAGCTGCCCGCCCATTTCAGATAAAAGGGCATCATCAGATTCAGTGTCAGCGCTGCCGCCATGGTGGCCCAGTTTCTGTCCTGCAAATCCGCCATGCGGCGCAGCAGCCGTTCCGTCAGCAGCAGAGAGGCCACTGTCACCGCCGCAAGAAACACAGCAATCCCCACTGTGGTTTTCCCGCACAGATCGTACAGCGCCTGATAGGCATAAGCGGTAAAACTGTAATACCAGCCGTCCTCCACGATCATACTGATATGGTAGGGCAGATCCGACTGAAAATAACGGTTGTTATAGTCCATCGGCTGGATGGACTGCATGTAGTACAGGTACAGGCAGGCGGCGCCATACAAGGCTGTCAGGGCCCACATCAGCCCTAGTCCCCCACCAGTTCTGTTCTTACTGATACTTTTTATTTTCTGCTTTTCTTTTTCCACTGCTTCGCTCCCTGCCGTATTATACTTTCTCCTATACAGTATATCCGTTTATTTTATGAAAATCAATGATAAAAGGGGGTGTCTCTCCCTGTCCATTGAATATCCGTGCCCCCACCCCCGCCTTCCCCCATGATGCCCTGTTCTGGCACAGAAACCTGTTTCTGCCGGAGGGGGAAATGCGCAATACCTTCTGTAGTGTAAAGGACATGAAGCCCTATACCGACAGACCCAAAGTATGACGCTGGGTGACGGACAATGTGATCTGTAACTCCGTGACCACTGCCAGCATGTACCGATTTTTGGAATATCAAGGCAGGAATTATCTACTGGTCCAGTGGAAGAGCGGGGATTACACCTTTGGCGGCGAGGAGTCATACCGGTATATGTTACAGAGAGAGAAAGAATAAAGAAAATGTCTGTGACAGGCTTAAGATTTCGCTTTAATCTATAAAAACGATTTCACCTGCGGGGCCGAAAAGTCTCACAGGTGAGATAGTTTTTATACAATCGCGCGTGCTATTACTGGGCATGTGCATATTTTTCCATCAACGGAAAGCACTTCTGAATCACCCGTTGATAGGATTCCTCAATTTCTTCCATTGTAAAGCGATTTCCCTTGGCGCGATTAACTTTTTCAATCACAACGCCCCGATCTTCACACCCGAAAAGGGTCTTCTGCTGCCTGTTAATAAAAAACAGCGTGCAATCCCGCATAATGCTGGATTTTGCAATCAATTTTACTGTCATCCAGCTTTAGATATTGATCCAGGTCATTTGTGCTTTGCCCAAGAATCAAAAGAATCTGTTCTACCATTTGGTATTGTTCTCTGGGCCAGAATAACTCAATAACTGAGGCGAGACGTTCCTTAATAATGCATCGTGTATATGCTTCATGCCCCGAAACAGGCTCGCCACTGATTGCTTTTGTTCTCCTCCGTCTCAAAAAGGGAAAGCAATCCTATGTTCAAAAATATATTTATATCACCCTTTGTCTATTGTTTTATTCTAACAATACATCTAAGGCGGCAAATTGTCAATTCCGTGCAGGTAAATTATAGTGCATTATTATAAATACGGCGGCTTTGACAGCATTTTCCTATTGTTTCTCCAAACCTCCCTCTGGCCTACCGGATGCCCCATATCATTGTGACGGTATCTGAGATCACGATATCATCCGGCTCAATGTCCATATCATAGCTCGCGCATAATGGGGCCAGCAGGTTATCCCTTTCGTCCTCTGTCAACATCTCCCGACTCATGGGGCGGACTTCAAAATCAATCTCCCCCCACGAATAGTCAATGCTTTGGATCTCTTTCAACTCCACACCCGCAGCCTGCGCCAGAATGACCGCCTTTTTCCCGGCATCTGACACCGCCCTCCCCAGAAGTTCATTTTTGGCCTGCTCCTGATCCTTTACCGTATAGCAGAGTTTCCATTTCGGATTCACAGGGCAATGCGCAAGCGCATACAGTATCCTCCCAAGTCGGTCGTTGTCCGCCTCAAACTCCACTTTCATGTGATGCAGAAACTTATATCCTAAGAATCTCTGCTTATAACTGCCCTCCTCATTATATCCCTCATACTCCGCATCCACCTTGAAGCTCAAAGTCTTAAGCTCTGACCGCTCAAATCCCAGATCTGAGAGAATCCCTCGTAAGCACTCCGTATCCTGTGCCGAATGCCGTAATGCCCCACTATATTCGGGATAAAGCCCATCCAAAATTATTGTAATAATTGTAGTATCCGGCCTTAACTTCATCTGCCCTTTACCCGTTACACGAATTGTTCTCATACCGCTCATAGTCTGCCCCTTTCCTGATATGCCGTTTTATACCTGGCGTCGGCCTCCCCCTTTCCTGATATGCCATTTTATACCTGGCGTCGGCCTCCCCCTTATGAGAATTAGATCTCCTGGAAAAATATCCTTGCCTGTTCTACCCCTCCCAGTTAAGCGCCCCATACACGGTCTCCAGAAGAATCTGGGGCATGAAGGGTTTCGTGATATAGTCCTCAACCCCCATTTCCCTGGCTTTCTCCATGGTAGCCAGATCCTTCGTCGCCGTCATGAACACTACGGGGATGCCACGTAATTCCTTAATATGTTTGAAGACTTCCAGTCCGTTCATCCCTGGCATCTCCAGATCCAGCAGCACCAGGTCCACACATTCTTCTCTCAACGTTTTAAGCGCCTGTTCTCCGCTGGCAGCGGTGAGAAGCCTGTAGATCGGCTGCGTCTCAAATATGTGTTCCAGCATCTCCACACTGATTTCCTCGTCATCCACTGCCAACACGGTTTTCTGTTGTTCATCAAACTGGCGCATTTGATACTCAAGATCCTCATCCATCATGTTTATCATGACTTCCACGATACGGGAATCAAACTGCGTGCCCTTCCCCGCCAGCAATTCATCTCTGATCACTTCCTGGGGCAGGGCTTTGCGGTAGCTTCTGTTGGAGGCCATGGCATCATAGGCATCCGCTACGCCAATGATTCTTGCGTGCTCCGGCGTATTGTCCCCCACAAGCCCGCTGGGATAGCCCTTCCCGTCATAGCGCTCGTGATGGAACTTGGCTCCGGTGGCAATCATCTGATCTTTGGTGAAAGATTTCAGTATATGATATCCGGAAACCGGATGAAGTTTGATAAAGGCGTACTCCTCCTCCGTCAGTCTGCCCGGTTTATTGATAATTCCATCTGGTATCCTGATCTTACCCACATCATGCAGCAGAGCCGCCCTGTAAATTTTCTCCTGTTCCTCTCCGCTCTTTCCCATCCTTCTGGCAATCTCACGGCTGTAGTTGGCAACCCGCACCGAATGGCCTCTCGTATACTTATCCTTGGCGTCTATGGTCTTGGCCAACACTTGCATGATCGTGTCGTTGAGCTGCTTTAGTTCCTCCCGGCTCTCCTGGAGTTTTACCATATAGCGATCCGTCCTGTTCATCTCGACAAAGCAAAACAGGACCATAGTCCCAAATACCACCAGACACATGCAGACGCTTTGTACCATAATAATGCTTATGTCGGCATACAGACCTTTGTTATCCACCACCATAACCACATACCAGTCATTTAATATGGTATCTGAAAAAACCGTGATTTTCTCCCCGTCAAGTTCCATGTCAAAGCTGGTGCCCACAGATCCGGCCACCTTTTCAACCAGCGCCTTCTTATCCTCCTCCTGACCATACTCTTTCCCCTTTTCAGACGCGTCGGAATGAGCCACCACAAACCCGTCCCTGTCAACGATAAATCCATAGCCATGACCGTTTAAGTTTGTCCGTTCCATAAGCCTTTGCAGCGTATCCATGGAGATGTCCAGAGATATGACGCTCTCTTTGTCATGGAGCAGTCTGCTTATGGAAATCATAATGTTTCCCGTCTGCGCATCCAGATAGGGTGAGATCATTGCAGGCTCTCCGTCCGCTTTGACGGCGTCCGTATACCATACCCTTTCCGTGGGCACATAATCGGCATCCGGCACCCAGCCGATCCCATCCAGATATTCTCCGCGTATCCAACCATACACCCCGGTAAAATCCCTGTCCACAGAATCCCTGTAATAGTTTGACTCATTTTCCAGAAAGTCCAGGATCACATCCGGGGCCGTGTCTTTTTGCAGCAAATATTCAATCTCCATGGACGTGATCTGAATAATGTCCAGTGCCCGGTACAGATATCGTTCCGCCTGCTCTTTTTCCTGGGCCATGGTGCTTGCGCCGATGGCCAAAACATCTTTTCTGGCATTTCGGTAAAACGTTGTCATCATATATGTCGCCAAGAAAATCAGCGCCGCCAAAGTCATTGAAATCGTGATATAAAAATGTTTTCTGCCAGTTTTCATCTCTCGCTCGTTCCCTGCTTCTTTCCCGCCCAAAATATTCCGTGGCTGGTCCCCAAATAGAGGGGATATCCCATCGTTTTTGTATACTGATATAAGAATAACAGAAATGATACTGATATTGCAACAACAAAACAAAAAACGCATGAGAAAAGGACGGACCATTTATCCGCCCCTTTCTCATGCATTCGCTTGCCACAGCGCACCCATGGCGTTTCAAGATTCCGCGTATTCCAGGACCTGTACCTCCAATCCGCCCTCCGGACAGACGTAGACAAATCTCACGGCAGAGTCCTTGCAGGCCCAGAAAAACGGTTCCGTACAGGCAATATCAAACCCGGCTTCCCCGCTGATGGTGTCCGCCAGCACAATTTCGTGAAAACATACCGTCTGATTCATCTCCAGCTGTCCCCGCAAAATCCTGTGCAGCTGTTTTTTTGTGATGGGGTTCTCCAGAATCCGTCTATACCAAAAACAGGGAGCAGCATGGCGCTTTGGATTTATGATCCTTTCCAGGTATTCTTCCAATTCCCTGGGAAGGCTCTTTCTGACTGCCACCCGGGGCTCCCGTTCCGGGTGGCGGTGAACCCGCGTAATCAGGAAGGACAGCATCTGCGGGGTAATGATTACAAAATCCGCTTCACCAGCGCGTCCTGCGCAAAGCGCCACATGAGAATGACTGTGATAAGAATGGGCACAATCGTCAGCACGCCTACATAGAGCAGAGACAGGCCCCCGGGAAATCGAAACGCCATATAGAAAGCTCCCACCTGATACAACATATCACTGAGAACATATCCGCAAAGTGTGCCCGCAGTCATGGTAATACCCACCGCGAATAACACCAGCAGCAGACTCTCTCCCAGCAGCATTCTGCGGATCTGCCCCCTGCCCATGCCGATGGATTCCAGCATGGCCAGTTCCTGTTTCCGGGTGACAATATTGGTGATCAGCGTATTCATCATGCTCAAAATACTGAATAACATGATAAATATTGCCAGACCGCTGATAGCTCCAAACATCTGATCTACATTTCGGGAATAGACTACCCGTCTTTCCGCCAGAGTCTCCAAACCCAGTTCCGCTCTCTCCGCCACCATCTGTTCCAGCTGTTCTCCCACTGCGGATTCCAGGGCTTCCTCCACTGAAACCAGCAGGTCCGTATTCAAACTTTCATACGCCACCAACTCCAGAACCGCCTGTTCGGGCATCATAAACCAGCCCTCCAGTCCGTTGTTCTCCAGCATAAAGCGATCACTGACAATGCCCAAAATCGAAACTTCCTTTTCCGCCATACCCTTGCCGTCAAAATAATGCAGCGTAATCTTGTCACCTGTCTCAAATTTCCATCCATAAATTTCCTGGGCCACATTGTTGCCTGCAGCCAGGATATAGTCGCCGCTCATCAGCTTGTCATAGTCCGCGCTTCCCTCCTCCAGATACTCCCCTATTTGCTGCGTCTCCTGGAGTGTCATGGGATAAATCCTGTCATCGCTGCCGTATTCATCCCTTCTGGGAATATCGTAACGCACCCCAAGGCACTTGATCTCTTTCACGTTTTTTACCCCTTGCAGGGCTGAGATGGCCGCAATTGTCTCTTCCCCCAGGGGCATCCGGGCCTGTAGACCGCTGATGCCGCTTTCACTGAGTTCTATTGCCGCCCGGGTATAATAGATGTGAAATTCCGCATTGCGGAAATACCCCTGTCTGGGAAAATTGTCTTTATTGAAAGAAGCCATATAAGTAGCCGCGGTCATAAAGAGAATGCCGCCCAGGCCCAGAGATAGCATAGTGATGGCTGCTTTCTTCTTATTTTTGGAAAAATTCATAACGGCAATCCCCATGGGGGTCAGCCTGCGGCACAGCTTCCTGCCCGCAGCCCGCTTCATGTCATCCTGAGGCAAATAGCGCAGCGCTTCCATAGGCGACACTGCCGCCGCTATTTTGGCGGGCTTTCGCACGGAGAGCAGAGTGATGACATAAATCACAATGAAAACCGCAATCAGAATGGACAACATGTGGATGGCGTTAAAGCCGCCGGGGGTCAGGCCGTATCCCACTGCGGTGCCTACGGCCATGCCTGCGGGGGCGGAGCGAAGAAACAGCTTACTACCCTCTTTAGACACCATTCCGCGCATCTGCTTTCTGGTCATGCCGATGGTGCGAAGCTGTCCGAACTGATGGATTCTGCCTATGACAGAGAGGTAAAACACCCCGTAGATGACCAGAATGCAGGCCAGCAGGATCACCGCCCCCACCAGCACGCACAGCGTCACCATCTGAGCGTCCGGGGAGAGGGAATCTAAAAAAGCCTTGGAGGGACTTACATACTTCCGCTCTACTCCCTGCTCCTGACCAATTCTGTACATGAGTTCCTTACAGTCCTGTGCCGACATATGGACTGCGTCTCTCAGCTTGGCGTACACCTCCCAGGGCCGGCCCGCCAGCTGGCTGCCTTGCCGCGCGTAGCCGCCGGAGAAAAAGGCGGAATACTGTTTTGTCTCGTCATTTCCCGCAAGGATACCGGAGACGATAAAGGTTTCCCTGCTGCCGTCGTAAAAGGAAAAAGTCACACTGCTTCCCACTCGGGCTTCCACTCCCATCTTCCGGAGCATGGCGCCGCATACAGCCACCTCGTCATCCTTGACAGGCAGAGCTCCACTCTCCAGCTGTCCCACCCGGATCTCATCGGACATTTCACTGACATAGCAGGGTATAAGATTAAAGTTTTCCATCTCTGTGAGTACCCCTGTCTTTACCCGGATCGGACTGGAGATACGCGCATCCTCTTCCAGCGCCTTAGCCTGTTCCTCTGTCAGATTGTAAAAGGCCACCTGCTGCCTGTGTGCCAGTTCTCTTCTGTTCTGCTCCTCCCGCGCCATGGCGAATGAGAGTATCCCCGTGAGCAGCGCCGACGCCAGAGCGATGGTAATCATCACAAAGACATTGCGCATTTGGCTGGTTTTCAGGCTTTGCCTGGTCATTAAAGATATCATTTTGCCGGTTATTTTTTTGCTGTTCATATTGCCCTCTTTTCCGCGAAACATTTCACACAATCCTGCCATCTTCAATACGGATTCTTACATCCGCTTTCTCGGCAATCTCCGGGTTATGGGTGATCATTACAATGGTCTGACGAAATTTTTCGGCAGTTATTTTCAGCAGATCAATCACTTTATCGCTGGTTCGACTGTCCAGATTGCCCGTGGGTGCTGTCAAGTTAGTACAAATGAAATTTGTTACCTATGCACAAAATTTTTTGTCAAATATCAGCTGTTGAACTATGCACTATATACAAAGCCCCGGAAGACTGCTGCCCTCCGGGGTCTTTTATTTCCGTCCCATCACCTTTCCTCTTCCTTCTCCCTCTCCCAGGTCATTTCCTGGCCTGTTTCCCTCTGGTATCGCTCCTTGATTGCCTGTTCAACATAGGCATTAAAGGACTGCCCCTGCGCCTGGGCCGCCTCCTGGACCCTGGCTTTCATACCTTTGGGCAGAACCAGTTCCCCCCTGTCATAATTCTTCCCCCTGTGCTTATTTTTCGCCCTTGTGGCCGCTGCCCCCCTGGGTGTGGGGTACTTTCTTCCTTCACTTTCCATAAAACCTTCCCTCCATGCTGTTTTTTACAGTATACCACACTATTTCCTGTTACGGAAGTATAAACCTTGCACAAATATACTTCCGTAACTTTGTGCAATTTCCCTATTGCAATTATACTTCCGTAAGTATATAATAGACTTATAAGGTAAAGGAAAGGACGGAAACAAAATGGAAATCGCAAAAACAATTCTTGACCAGCTGGGCGGAAACAAATTTTTAGCAATGACCGGGGCAAATCACCTGCTTGCAGACGGAAACACGTTGAGAATGACCCTCCCTAAAAATAACAGCAGGGCGAACCGCTTATACATCACCCTGGACCCGGACGACACCTATACAATGCGGTTCTTCCGCTTCACGCCGGG
>CANSPM010000063.1 GCA_947648875.1 uncultured Lachnospiraceae bacterium | reverse complement strand
CGGCCAGCAACATGTTCTACGGAACCGGCAAGATGGGAAGCATCAAGGAAGCGTTTGGGAGAGGATTTGGTGCCGGAGCGGCCACGTCTGGAATCAACTATATCTCCGACGCCATAGGCAGCAGGCAGGGCCAGCCGTCCAGATCAAAGGCGGGCATGGCAAGGGTCACGGACGGACTGAATGCCCCCGTCTACGGGATGTTCCGAAACCCCAGAAACAACTGCGGCAGTGAAAGTCCCTTTGACACCGGCCTGGGATACAGTTCCGCGAAGGGTTACCGCTACAAAACCCCGCAGACGAGAAATGGAAACGGCGGTGGGAAAGGCTTCAGCCTGGCGGGCTTTGTCAGGGAGACGCTGATCGGAGGCGTCACAGGCGGGCTGGGCAGCGCGGCGTTCTATGGGGCTGGTAAAGGTATAGAGGCACTAAAAAATAGCATCACACCAAAGGCTTATATGACAGGAGCTGAAGGGGAGCATGAATTGGCATCTAAATATGGCGGGGAATCTCAAAAAATATTTCATACTTCTCTAGGAATACGAAAAGTAGATCAATATGCGAAGAGAGTTGCGCATGAGTCTAAAGTAGGCTATACTTCCTTGTCACAAAGTGTAAGAAAGCAGATTTTGAAAGATGTCGAATTGGTAAATGAGGGTAGCATTAAACGTGCCCATTGGCATTTTTTCAGAAGTGGAGTAACAGGAAGAATAGGGGCAACACCGCAATTGCTCAGATTTCTGAAAGAGAATAGAATTAAATATACTATTCACAGATAATTTGAGATACTATTCTCAGTAAAAACTAAAAAGGGAGGTTGGGGAACCATACCTCAAATCTCCCTTTGGTTAAAAATATTAGTTGTTCTTACAGAACCCTTAGCGAAAATGCAAACGGAAGACATATTATACGAGGAGGAATAGCAGTGGAATATGAACGGATGATATCACCAATTGATTCGAAAGTGCCCTTTGAGGAGTATAGCAAAGAACAGGCAGAAGAGTATTTTCAGTGGTTTATGACACAGATTGAGCATCGTATCCAGGTGCTTGATCTGTACATCAAAAAGGAGGGAGAGGAAATAGAGTTCGATTATACGCCTACATCACTGATCCCATTATGGAGATGGTATGAAAAACATATTGTGGAAGAAAAAGTGCCGCTGGTAGAATATATACAGGAAATAAGAAGTCAGCCGAAATGGATGAGAGAATGGATTCCCAGGAGGAGAATATCCTTAAGGAAAACTATGATATTTGGGTCAGATATCGCAATTTATTTTGCAGAAGTGGTACGAAAAAACAGCAATGGAAAAATCTATTGGGGATATTTCACGAGGCCCAAAAACATGGAGGGCGCTAATCAGCCTGTATTGATGGGATTTAAGTCAAAAAAAACAATGGAACCCTATGGAATAATACATGTTTGTACAATGAATTCTGCTGAAGAAAAAAAAGAAACAAGGTTATTTGATATTTATAAAATATGGAATAGTTATATTATATAGTATATCTCTGGGGTTAAAAACGGTATATCCAACAGAGAAATTATAATATGTTTGGAGAAGAGATGAATTTGGTATATTTGATTTTATCCTAAAACTAAAACGGAACGTTGAGTGAGCTATATCTCAAATTTCCCTTTTGCAAAAAGTAGTAGTTGTTGCTATAGAACCCTTAGTGAAAATGCAAACGGAAGACCTATTATACGGGGAGGAATAGCAGTGGAATATGAACGGATGATATCACCAATTGATTCGAAAGTGCCCTTTGAGGAGTATAGCAAAGAACAGGCAGAAGAGTATTTTCAGTGGTTTATGACACAGATTGAGCATCGTATCCAGGTGCTTGATCTGTACATCAAAAAGGAGGGAGAGGAAATAGAGTTCGATTATACGCCTACATCACTGATCCCATTATGGAGATGGTATGAAAAACATATTGTGGAAGAAAAAGTGCCGCTGGTAGAATATATACAGGAAATAAGAAGTCAGCCGAAATGGATGAGAGAATGGATTCCCAGGAGGAGAATATCCTTAAGGAAAACTATGATATTTGGGTCAGATATCGCAATTTATTTTGCAGAAGTGGTACGAAAAAACAGCAATGGAAAAATCTATTGGGGATATTTTACGAGGCCCAAAAACATGGAGGGTGCTAATCAGCCTGTATTGATGGGATTTAGGGCTAAAATAACAATGGAACCCTATGGAATAATACATGTTTGTACAATGGATTCTGCTGAACAAAAAAAAGAAACAAGGCTATTTGATCTTTATAATGTGTGGAGAGAAGATATTGTATAAACTATATTTAGAATTAGAATGTGAAATATACAACAATATAAAAACTAATATAGTAAGTTAAACTGAGTGCGTAATATGCATAGTTAACATAGCCTTTAAGAAAACTAAGTAAAGAGTGGACTGAGAAATATTTTAGTGATATACATCGCGGATTAGACATCCTATTGAAGGTTTGAATCGGCTGCACAATATGATTGGAGGAGAGACAAATTGAGTATATTTCAATTTTTTCGGAAAAATAGCCATAACGCAAACAATTTTTGCTGTGATAAGGTTGATTATTATTGGGACATCGCAATAGAGACATTTTGCAAAATACATAATAAGGAAATGTCAAATTTTGATCCTGAAAATTTGAATGAGGATGAAGAAAATATAGTATGGGAATATGCAGGAAACCACATAGCCTTTTTTCTGATTTGGGCATTTCAGAATCAAATTGGGGATGAAGAGATGTTTGAGGAAGAAGAATTGCAATTGTTAAGAAGAGAAGAGATAAGCGGAACGGAGTTTGTTATGGAATACTGTGACGGGAAATTCTATAGCGATTTAATAAAAGCACCTTATCGATCCTTTTTGGAGGACTATTATATGAGAAAATATATGCAAGATTACAGTGCTTTTGTAGAAAATGAACTGGGAGGAATTGTTTTTGGAATAAGATTTTCTTGGGAAATATATCGTAAATTTGCACCTGTTCTAGACAGAGCGTATTCCGAATACGTACATATTTAGCAGAAATGAGCAACGGCAAAATCACATTCTTATAGTGATGCACATACAGAATCTAAATATAGAAAAGCACATGGCCTATGTCCTCTGACAAAACGAAGAATATGTCAAAATAAGAATTTGTAGTTCCCTGAAATATAAGCGAAAAAGGTAAACTAACAACTTCAATCGAAGTAAAAAATTTACATAGCGGAGGATTTGAGATTGTAAATGGTCATCATAGATGACTTGCGGCAATGAAAACAGGTTTGGGAAGGGTTCCTATCAAAATTAGAAATTACTGCAATCAGGGAGGGGTCCGTGAAGACATATAGTTATAAACATATAGAGTGAATAATTAAAACAGACATTACTTTTATAGATGGCCATAATATTATGCTTGAAGAATGTAGAAAGGAGTGGTGGGAAATATGGAAAAAGTGATACTGGAAACTCATGAAAGGTTTGTGCCTGTAAACAATCCTTTTGGCGAAAAAAATGATGATTATACAATTGATAATGTATTTGTCTTCGAAAGAGGGAAAATATATGGGGTTGTATGCGAGCAAGGGGGAGGCGGGGAGTCCATCTCCCTCCTGCTTTCAAATCAGGTTCCAAGAGAGGAGGAGAAAGTTTACTTTGACAATCAGGAAGTAGACCCTTTTACAGTGGGGCAGGCAGGATGGTATATGGGAAAATCACTATATTCAGGGAGGCTGATAAAGCGGGAGATAACTCTCAGAATGGCGATGAAATATGCTGTGAATAGATATCATAAGTATAAAAGTATTGAGGAGATGGCGGAAGATTTTGTATTAGAACCGGGCATTTGGGATTATGGCCTGTCGCGAAGCTGCCATTGGGTGAAATGGCGTGCTTCCTTGGCTATCGGGTATGCAAGCAATAGAATAATTTATTGCTTCCCATGGATGAATACATTGCTTTTTTATGACTGCTTAATTAACTCTTCTGTATTTCGGTTTTTCAAAAGATTTAAGGAGGAAGGATTAATTGTTATCTTGCCTACGTCCAGAAGAGAGAATGTGGAAGGGGTCGTAGATGAGATTATTCAGATACATTGTCCAAGATTTGAACATGTTGTCACAGATAATGAATACTTCAGAGAACACTTTTAGGATGATATCAGGGTCAAATTCAAAAATTGCCACAATACTGTGTTGCTGAGAAAAATTTATTGGCAAAAGAACCACATTTCCTATCCTGCGGTTTACCAGCTACAGGCATGATCCTGTCATCGGCAAGTATTTTGCCCAGGCCCGGTTCTATGACAGTACACGGGGCAGGATGCTTGGGAAGGACCCCATAAAGAGGGGGTTGAACCCGTACCCTTACTGCGACAATGACCCGGTGGACTATCTCCGACGCCATAGGCAGCAGGCAGGGCCAGCCGTCCAGATCAAAGGCGGGCATGGCAGGGGTCACAGGAGGACTGGGCAGCGCGGCGTTCTATGGGGCTGGTAAAGCTGTTGAAAGATTAAAAAATAGCGTTAGAGGCGTTGATGTAGACAAGCCTTTGGCGCTCCAGTTTGATTCTGGGGATGAAAAGCAACAAGCTGTAATTGATGCTGCTGCGAAAATTGCAGGACCCAATACTAAAAAATTGTTTAAAGTAGTTGGTCATGGCAATCCCTATTCAATTCAGAAAGGGAACGAATTTCTGAGCGCACAACAAGTGGCGGAGGAAATTCGAAAATCTCCGGAATTTATAGGAGGGAAGCAGAAGGTTATACTTTATGCATGTAATACAGGTAAAGAGCCTAAAGGTTTTGCCCGTCAGCTTGCTAATATTCTGGGCGTTGAGGTAATAGCACCTAATACAAATTTACATCCTAAAAAAACGGGAGGGGATTTTATGCGGGTGATATTCATTTGGAGAATGGAGAATATATTGGTGAACGGGGCAGTTTGATTAGATTTAGGCCAAAAATTTAATGCATTAAGGGATGGAGGCAAAAATCTTGTCTTCCATCCCTTATATATAGAAAGGCAGGTAGACATTGGGATGAGAGTTTTTTTTGAATTGTGTCCAAAATGTAAGGACAGATTTGTTGAACGAGTAATAGAGGATTTTCAAGAGTATGTAGCAGGTACTTGTCCCAAATGTGGGGGAAAAATGAAGTTTGTCTTGTCTGGTAGAAAAAGAGTAAATAACACAACATATAAAATTGTTATAAATAAAATTGATTATATGAAAAGGTGGAGAGATAAATGCGTAAAAATCATAATGAAAATAGGAGAAATAGATAAAAAAGAAGCTGTAAAGAGAATGAAAACCAAGAATAGTGTTATATTTGAAGGGGACTTATTTCATACATATTTGAATTTAAGATTACTTGATAAAATAAGTTCTTTAATTGAGTATACTGTAATACCGGATTTTCCATATGGAAGGGTTATGACCATGATGTGCCCTGGTTGTGGAGGAGATGCCGATTGTAAAATAGTTAATATTGGAAATGGTCTTTGCGAAAGCGGATTTTATTGTGAAAAATGTTGTGATTGGATAGTATATAACGTTTTTTCACAGTTTGAAGTAGATGAAACGTATTTTTATTTGGAGGCTTCCATTGAAGAAGCGGATGTGGCAATCAAGGAAATGATTTTGGAAAATATTGAAAATGTATGCGATAAAAAAATAGAACACGAAAAAATTATATTAAGGGATAATGCGAGGAATCTAGAAATTATTTTAAGTATTATGGAAAGTTACAACATTACATATAGAATAGAGCCATCATATCCATATAAAATTCCCAAATGGAACTCAGACTATTATGGAGGAAAAATGGATGGCTGATAATATAACTACAACAATATATAATAATACATATTTTCTGTGAATGCCCGATACATTTTGCTCAGGCCCGATTCCATAACAGCACACAGGGCAGGATGTATGCCATAGGCAGCAGGCAGGGCTAGAAGTCCAGATTAAAGGCGGGCATGGCAAGGGTTACGGACGGACTGAATGCTACCGTGTACGAGACGTTCCGAAACCCCAGAAACAACTATGGCAGTGAAAGTCCCTTTGACACCGGCCTGGGACACAGTTCCGCGAAGGGCTACCGCTACAAGACCCCGCAGACGAGAAATGGAAACATTAAAGAATGCAGGACCCAGCACTGCTAAAGAATTTAAGGTAATTGGTCATGGCAGCGCAACTTCAGTTATATTTGGCGACAGGGCATTAGACGTAAGGCAGGTAGCCCATGTTATCAGACATTCCCCTGCATATAGGAAGGGAAGTCAAAAGGTTATACTGTATTCTTGTAATACGGGAAGGGACTCGAATGGTAATGCACAGCAACTTGCTAATATTTTAGGATGTGTGGTAGAGGCTCCTAACAGGGAAATACGACCTTTACAAACAGGAAATTTTTTAATAGCAGATAAAATAAAGCGATTTGGCAGATATCGGTTAGATATGGGAGCAATGATTCCTTTTAAGCCGAATATTTAGAATATGAGGAGATGAGAGTGAAATTTTACTCTAATCTCCAAATATAAAGAAGGAGGAAATCTTAATATGCATTATATCTTTGAATTATGTCCCAAGTGTATGAATGAATTGGTAGAAAGAGTCATAGAAGACTTTCAGGAATTTATTCCGGGTATTTGTCCCAATTGTGGAAATAGAATGGAGGCAGCTCTATGGGGAAATTCAAAAACCGAGAACACAGTTTATAAAATTATTCTAAATAAAGTTCAAAATATAGACAAAGGCAGGGAGAAATGCCAGAAAATTATCATGAAGATAGGTGGATTGGACGCAGATGCCGCAAGGGAAAAGATGAATACTCAAGGCAGTATTATTTTTGAGGGAGATTTGCTTCATACCTATCTGAATCTAAATATGATTGATCAAATGGGTACTGCAATAGATTATAGTGTTATGCCCAGCTTTCCGTATGACAGGGCGTTTTCAATCGTATGCCTGGAATGTGGTGAAGAGGCCGAATACAAAGTTGATTATAAAGGTAAAAATCCTGTAAAAAGTGGCTATTTTTGTAATAATTGTAGACAATGGATTATGTATGATGTATTCTCCGAGCAGGATATGGATGAAACAATATACTATATTGAAGCAACCATTGAAGATGTGGATGGTGAAGTAAGGCAGGAAATAATACATCATGTAGAAGAGCTATGGGATAAAAAAATCGAAAATAACAAAATATGGGCTCAAGACCATGCAAAAAAAATACAAAATGTCTTAAGCATAATGGAAGGTTATAACATTCCATATAAAGTGAATCCTCCATTCCCGCACAAAATTCCAGAGATGAAGCCTGTACTTAAAAATGAATGGACAGAGGAAGAGATTAGGAAACTTATAGAGGATAATCCTGGCTTAAAAATTACGGCGGATGAACTGAATGCATTAAACTAAGAATATAAAATCAAAAATAAAAGAATATAGATACATACCATAATGTAAGCTGCCTGATTAATGATTTATATGTTGTGTTCAGGAGAGAGTGGTGGGAATTTTGGAAAAAATAATATTGGAAACAAAGATGAGATTTGTAGATGTAAACAATCCTTTTGGGGAAAGAAGCCAGGATTATACACATGACAATGTATTTACATTTGAAAGAGGAAAAATATATGGCATTGTATGTGAGCATGGGGCAGGAGGGGAATCGATTTCCCTCCTGCTCACAAATCAGATACCGCGGGAGGAGGAGAAGATTTATTTTGATGATCAGGAGGTAGACTCTCTGACTGTTGGAAAAGCTGGCTGGTATATGGGGAAACCATTATATTCAGGAAGACTGATAAAGAGGGAGGTAACTCTTAGAGGGGCGATGAAGTATGCAGTAGATAATTACCACAAGTATGAAAACATCGAAAAGATTGCGGAGGACTTTGTGCTGGACCAAGGTATTTGGGATTATGGGTTATCACGAAGTTGTCATTGGGTCAAATGGCGTGCATCTATGGCTATCGGTTATGCATGTAACAAAATAATTTACTGCTTTCCTTGGATGAATACATTAGAATTTAATGATTGCTTATGTAATTCTTCCGTATTTCGTTTCTTTAAAAGATTTAAAAAAGAAGGGTTGATTATTATTCTGCCTACTTCCCGTAGAGAAAATGTAGAAGGTATTGTGGATGAGATCGTAAAGATACATAGTCCCAGGTTCGAACATGTTCTAACAGATATGGAATATTTTCAGGAACATTTTTGACAGTAACAAGGTAGAGATAGAATATTAAGCCTTTGGCTATGGCTTACGGAAACAGATGACCGATTCCCATATTGTATAACAGGCGGGAGAAATGGTGGAGTTGATGACTCCGCCATATCCCAGGTCACAAGCGGACAGAGGTTTGACCTGCGGGAGCGGTGGCAAACGGAGCGATAGTGAGCGGGGCGAGAGGAGCCCTGGCGGGTACAGGAGTGAGGATATCGCTGGCATTCGCTACATACTTCGCGGCAGGGACTCTGGGAAACGCCCTGGAGCAGCGCATAAGCGAGGGAAAGGTAAGCGCGGGAAAGAGCGTCACCAGAGGCCTGACCAACGCGGCCAGCAACATGTTCTACGGAACCGGCAAGATGAAAAGCATCAAGGAAGCGTTCGGGAGAGGATTCGGTGCCGGAGCGGCCACATCTGGAATCAACTATATCTCCGACGCCATAGGCAGCAGGCAGGGCCAGCCGTCCAGATCAAAGGCGGGCATGGCAGGGGTTACGGACGGACTGAACGCCCCTGTCTACGGGATGTTCCGAAACCCCAGAAACAACTGCGGCAGTGAAAATCCCTTTGACACCAGCCTGGGATACAGTTCCGCGAAGGGCTACCGCTACAAAACCCCGCAGACGGGAAATGGAAACGGCAGTGGGAAAGGTTTCAGCCTGGCGGGCTTTGTCCGGGAGACGCTGATCGGAGGCGTCACAGGCGGACTGGGCAGCGCGGCATTCTATGGGGCTGGTGAAGCTGTTGAAAGAGTAAAAAATAGCGTTAGAGGCGTTGATGTAGACAATCCTTTGGCGCTCCAGTTTGATTCTGGGGATGAAAAGCAACAAGCTGCGATTGATGCTGCCGCGAAGATTGCAGGACCCAATACGGCTAAAGAGTTTAAAGTAGTAGCACATGGTAGTCCTACATCGCCTAAAAAAGGTAATGAATTTTTGAGTGCCCAGCAAGTAGCCGAAGAAATAAGGAAATCTGGGGAATTTATAGGGGGAAAGCAGAAAGTCATACTTTATGCATGTAATACAGGGAAAGAGTCCGACGGTTTTGCTAAACAGCTTGCGGATATTTTGGGTGTAATTGTAGAAGCACCCAATACAGAAATACATCCACAAAAAACTGGAGAGTTTCTTGTGGCTGATGTTGTAAAAAGATTTGGCAGAATTATTAAAGAACCCGGCAATATGGTGGTGTTTAAACCAAAGCTATAATGTAATAGAGAGATGGAAGTATTTAACTTCCATCTCTCTACATAACGAAAGGCAGGAACACATTAAATGCGCTATATTTTTGAACTATGTCCCGAATGCAGGGATAAACTGGTAGAAAGAAATATTGATGATTTTCAGGAATATCATGAAAGCATTTGTCCAAACTGCGGAAGCATGATGCATGGGGTGTTGTTTGGGAAAAAAAGAGCGGAAGATGCTATATACAAGATTACCTTGAACAAAGTGCGTGATATAAGCAAACATGGGGATAGATGCTTTGATATTATAAGGAGTATAAGCGGGTTGGATAAGGAGGCTGTTATAGAAAAAACAGGCATTGGTGATTGTGATATTTTTGAAGGGGACTTGCTAAATACGTATTTGGTTTTAAGGGAATTAGACAAAATTGAATATATGATTCATTATAATGTAACACCAGAATTTCCATATGCCAGAGAATTTTCCATGATGTGTCCGGATTGTGGTGAAGAAGCAGAATACAGGGTCGTATATGGCAAAGATGAGGAGGCAACAGGAGGGTTTTTTTGTAAAAGATGCAATGAATGGGTGATGTATACTGGTTTTTGCAGAGCGGATGTGGATGAAACAGAATATTGTATAGAGATTTCTGCTGAAGGAATTGAGAATGATGTAAAAGAAAAAATATTGTATGATATCGGATTGTTGTGGGAAAAGAAAATAGAAGGAGATAGCATCAAGGCTCGCGGACAGTCCGTTGAAATAAGGGATATATTGGCTATGCTGGAAGCGTACAATATTCCATATATAGTAACTCCTCTATACCCATATGAAATTCCTGATATGAGTTCTATATATAAGCGTGAATGAACGGAATGGTTATAGGAGGTTGTACAATGCATTATGAATTTGAATTATGCCCTAAGTGCAAAGATAATCTTATAGAACGGGTAATTGATGACTTTCAAGAGTATATTCCAGGGAACTGTCTCAATTGTGGGAGCAGAATGGAATCGGTTATGTCGGGGAAAAAAAGGCAGGCAATGATTTATATAAAATTACATTGAGCAGGGTATTTAATCAGGAGAGATGGAAGGAAAAATGTCTGAGAAATATTATGAAAATAAGTGGATTTGATAAAGATACGGCTTTAGAAAAAATGAATGTTGCGGGAAGTGTTATTTTTGAAGGAGATTTGCTTCATACATATTTGAGTTTAAGATTACTAGATGAAATTCCTGTTGTCGAATACGAAATAACACCGGATTTTCCTTATACAAGATCTTTTTCTCCGGTGTGTCCCGATTGTGGGGAGGAAGCAGTTTATAAGGTAAATGAGACCAGCGACAATTTAGTGAAGTGTGGATGTTATTGCGAAAACTGTAAGGAGTGGGTCTTTTCTACCATTTCTCCAAAATCCGCAATTGATGATACAAAGTATTATATAGAGGCATCTTTAGAAAGAGTCGATAATGAAGTAAAGGAAAAAATAGAGCAAAAACTTAACGAATTATATAATAAAAGAATAGAAAAAAATAAGATAGTGGTTCTTGATGTGGCTAGAAATATTGAATGGCTGCTGGGAATAATGGAATTATATAATATTCATTATGAAATAGTTCCCCCTTATCCACATAGGGTGCCATAATTAAAATATTAATAAACATAGATGTAAGGAATCTTATAAAAACAAACTCAGGCATAAAAGATACTGCGGATAAGTTGAATGTTCGGGTCTCAAAAGCATCCCTGATTCCTTTTTATTAATTTCCCGGAGCCTGGACGGCATCCAGAGAGCGGCCTGCCAGTATAACGCGCCAGGTCAGCTTGTCTTCATGGTAGAGGACGGACTGAAGGCTCCCGTTTAAGGGATGTTGCGAGACCTCAGAAACAACTACAGCAGTAATAGCGCGTTTGAAATCGGCTTAAGATACAGTTCTGCGAAGGGCTATCGCTACAAAACTCCGCGGACGAGAAATGAAAATGGCGGGCTTTCTTTTGAACGTTATAAAGCATGGAGAAATATGACAAAAATCAGCAAAGAACAACAAAAGTTATTAGAAAAACATATTAATGAGGCCGTTAAAGATTTTGGATGGCACCGAAAGAGTGGGACAGTTTACAAGGTAATAGGTGAAAATTTTGTCCATGCAAATTATATCATAATCAACTCACAAAAAATGGTATTTGATGTATGGATAAAAAAATATATTTATGATGATTTATTTTGGACCATAATGAACATGGAAGAAAATATTAATAGGAGCGAATCGCTGAGGGCTATTGCTGCGTTTAAATCGCCCTCAATATTAATTGAAGATAGTTCTTTTGACCTGGCAGACAACATACAGGAACTGGCAAAGAGATTTATGAATACAATCATAGCGGCAGTCAGAAACTTTACAGAAAAATATGATGTTGCCGAGTATATTCTTGACAATAAAAAGTCAGCAGGGTTTTTTTATAATGGTGAAGTACTTAAGTGCATTGTGCATATTGACAGGCAGGAGTATTCCTATGCGGAAGAAATTGCGCGGAAATCGATAGAGAATGGGGATCATGATGGAGGATTTGAAAATAGGGGGAGAGGTTTTTTCGATTTTTTATTGTCTTATATAAAAAAAGGTCGAAAAAAAGATAGATTTATAAAAAGTATTGATACTAAATACCATGATAATAAAAATAAGAAAAAGGGTATAATTGGCCGTTTTTTTACGAGTCCCAAAAAACAGAATATATTTTCTGGCGATAGAGTGGACTTTTACTGGGAAAGTGCAGTAGATGAATACTGCAAAATATATAATAAAAAGATACAAGACATCAATCTTAGAAATATAAGTGAAAATGAAGAAAACATAATATGGGAGTATGCAGGAAATCATATTGCTTTTTTCTTGACTTGGATAATAAAAAATGGATTTTGCAATGATGAGTTAGCAGATGAAGAAAATATAAATTTACTAATGGATGAGAGAATTAGTGGAACAGATTTTCTTATTAATTCCTGTGATGGAAAACTATTAAGATCTTACATTAGCGACACAATTGTTGATTTTGTAGATATGTATTATGATAATAGATATTTTGACGATTATTGTCTGTTTATAGAAAGAGATATAAAAGGAGTTGTATTAGGAACAAGATTTTCATGGGAAATTTATCATAAATTTGAAGTGGTTATAGATAATGCGTATAAAGAATATCAACAAGGAAACAGGAAGTAAACCAATATTAATATAACGGTATTTAGAATTGGATTGAGTCTATAAAAATTAGGAAGGGATCTCATAAAAAGAGGGTTAAACCCATAAGCACATTGAAATAATTTTTTGTATTGTTAAAGCATCTCAGTGTTTCTCTTATATACTGCCTGGATTCTGGACGGAGTCCAGAGAGCGGCGGGGAGAGTGCCTACGCCTACAATGCCCTGGGGATGTGTGTCGGAAATGTGCAAAAGCGTATGGGGAACCATGGGACGCTCACCAGGGAAATGCAGTATGTGCCGGATTATCTGAGCGGCACAGGCAATGAACTGATGGCCTATGAGATTGGCGCAGGCAGCGTTAAAACTGTTTTCGGACGGGGCTATGAGCGCCTGAGCCAGAAGACGGCGGCGGGCAGGACTTTCTTCCACAGTGACATCTACGGAAGCCCGTTGTTTGCCATGGATGGCCAGGGACAGATGGGGCAGTATGTGGAACGGGGCATCTGGGGCGACTTAAAGCCCGGCACGGAGATCCCTTCCGACCTGGAGGAGAACCTGCGGTTTACCAGCTACAGGCATGATCCCGTCATCGGCAAGTATTTTGCCCAGGCCCGGTTTTATGACAGTACACAGGGCAGGATGCTGGGGAAGGACCCCATAAAGCGGGGGCTGAACCCGTACCCTTACTGCGACAATGACCCGGTGGACTATACGGACCCCACAGGGGAAATCCTGAATATCCTGGGCAGCGCGGCCATCGGCGGCCTGCTGGGAGGCGTGTCCGGATTTGTGGACTCCGCCATATCCCAGGTCACAAGCGGACAGAGGTTTGACCTGCGCAGAGCCGCGGGAGCGGCGGCAAACGGAGCGGTAGTGGGCGCGGCGAGAGGAGCCCTGGCGGGTACAGGAGTGGGGATACCGCTGGCATTTGCCACAGACTTCGCGGCGGGGACTCTGGGAAGCGCCCTGGAGCAGTACATAAGCGAGGGAAAGGTAAGCGCGAGAAAGAGCGTCACCAGGGGCCTGACCAACGCGGCCAGCAACATGTTCTACGGAACCGGCAAGATGGGAAGCATCAGGGAAGCGTTCGGGAGAGGATTCGGAGCCGGAGCGGCCACGTCTGGAATCAACTATATCTCGGATGCCATAGGCAGTAGGCAGGGCCAGAAGTCCAGATCAAAAGCGGGCATGGCAGGGGCCCTGGCCGGACTGAACGCTCCCGTCTATGGGATGTTCCGAAACCCCAGAAACAACTGCGGCAGTGAAAGTGCCTTTGACACCGGCCTGGGATACAGTTCCGCGAAGGGTTACCGCTACAAGACCCCGCAGACGAGAAATGGAAACGGCGCGGGAAAGGCTTCAGCCTGGCGGGCTTTGTCAGGGAGACGCTGATCGGAGGCGTCACAGGCGGACTGGGGAGCGCGGCGTTTCTTGGAACCAATAGAGTGGTAGAGGAACTGCGTGAAAGCCGTAGATTAGTCAGGAGTGATATTTATTATCATGTGACAACAGAAGAAAATGCGCAAAAGATTATATCCTCTAAGCAATTGGGACATTCAAACTGGGAAAGCAGAGTGTATGCATGAAGAAAACAGCCAACAAGAAAGCAGGCAAGTATTGCTGGAATAGGATCTGAAGCAAAAACTGTTCTTAGATTTCGAACAAATGCTTCTTTTCGATCAGATAGAGGAAATAGGGATAAAATTTCTATTAAGCATATAGCTGTTGAAACTACAACAGGACAAAGGTTACCTATATCTATCAAGGATGTTGAGATTGTTGGATTCAGAAAGGAGTGGTGGGAGTTTTGGAAAAAATAATCTTAGAAACAAAAAGAAGATTTATAGATGTAAATAACCCTTTTGGAGAAAAAAGCCAAGACTATATCCATGACAATATATTTACATTTGAAAGCGGGAAAATATATGGGGTTGTATGTGAGCATGGGGCAGGAGGTGAATCTATTTCCCTCCTGCTTACAAATCAGATACCGCGAGAGGAGGAGAAGATTTACTTTGATGGTCAAGAGGCAGATCCGCAGACTGTGGGAGAAGCTGGTTGGTATATGGGAAAACCTTTATATTCAGGCAAATTGATAAAGAGGCAAATGACACTTAGAAAGGCGATGCAATATGCTGTGAATAAGTACCATAAATATGAAAATATTGAAAAAATTGCGGAGGACTTTGTATTGGACCATGATATTTGGGACTATGGGTTATCGCGAAGTTGCCATTGGACCAAATGGCGCGCATCTATGGCTATTGGTTATGCGTGTAACAAAATAGTTTTTTGTTTTCCTTGGCTTAATTCATTAGAATTTTATGACTGTTTATATAATTCCTCAGTATTTCGCTTCTTTAAGAGATTTAAAAGGGAAGGGTTAATAATTATTTTGCCCACGTCTCGTCGAGAAAATATTGAAGGAATTGCAGATGATATTATTCAAATGCATAATCCTGAGTTTGAGGGTATTGTTGCCAATAGCGAATATTTTAAGAAATATTTTTGATATTATACAGGATGTCAAATTAATAGGCACAGGTCCGATATATGGTATATTTTTGCCCAGGCCCGGTTCTATGACAGTACACAGGGCAGGATGCTGGGGAAGGACCCCATAAAGAGGGGGCTGAATCCGTACCCTTACTGCGACAATGACCCGGTGGACTATACGGACCCTACAGGGGAAATCCCGAGCATCGTGGTCAGTGCGCTTATTGGCGGCGCCATTGGTGCAGTGTCTGGATTTGTGGATTCCGCTATATCTCAGGTGACTGGCGGGCAGAAATTTAATCTCAACGGAGCACTTGGCGCGGCGGCAAACGGAGCGGTAGTGGGCGCGGCGAGAGGAGCCCTGGCCGGTACCGGAGTGGGGATACCGCTGGCATTTGCCACAGACTTCGCGGCGGGAACTCTGGGAAGCGCCCTAGAGCAGTACATAAGTGAGGGAAAGGTAAGCGCGAGAAAGAGCATCACCAGGGGCCTGACCAACGCGGCCAGCAACATGTTCTACGGAACCGGCAAGATGGGAAGCATCAAGGAAGCGTTCGGGAGAGGATTCGGAGCCGGAGCGGCCACATCCGGAATCAACTATATCTCGGATGCCATAGGCAGCAGGCAGGGCCAGCCGTCCGGATCAAAGGCGGGCATGGCAGGGGCCCTGGCCGGACTGGACGCCCCCGTCTATGGGATGTTCCGAAACCCTAGAAACAACTGCGGCAGTGAAAGCCCCTTTGACACCGGCCTGGGATACAGTTCCGCGAAGGGTTACCGCTACAAGACCCCGCAGACGAGAAATGGAAACGGCGCTGGGAAAGGTTTCAGCCTGGCGGGCTTTGCCCGGGAGACGCTGATCGGAGGCGTCACAGGCGGACTGGGCAGCGCGGCGTTCTATGGGGCAGATCGAGTTGTAAAGTCATTGAGGGATAGCATACTGATTGTCAGCAATAAGGATGATCTTGGGGCTTCTTTGTCGTTGAATCTAGGAGAACCAGATGATAATACTATTATTGCTGCAATGGAAAATGCAGGGCCAAGTACTCTTGAAGAATTTAAGGTTTTTGGGCATGGAAATCCAAACGGGATACAGTATAAGGATCAAATATTAGATGCTGATCAAGTGGCGCATTTAATCAGAAATTCACCACAATATGTTGGAGGAGAACAGAAAGTGAAGCTATATTCGTGTGAAACTGGTAAACTACCCAATGGATTTGCTCAGCAGTTAGCTAATAATTTGGGGGTTTTAGTAGAGGCACCAAATAGAAAGTTGCATCCTACTAAGACAGGAGGATTTGAGATTGCTAAAAAAGTTACGAAAAAAATATTTTTGCGAGGGTCTTGGGTCCCATTTAATCCTAAAAAAGTTAAAAGTAAATGACGCTAATTATATGAACAAAATAGGGGCAGAAATTAAAATTTTCTATTTTTGCCCTACAAGTAAAGAAAGGCGGGAAGAATAAGATGTATGTGTATGAGATTTGTCCTTATTGTATGGATCAGCTTTATGAAAGAAAACAGCCTATTGATGATGCTGTTATAAATTGTTGCCCTAAGTGTGGAAGCAAAATGGAATATGCATGTCTGGGTGAATATAAGATTGACGATACAATCTATAAGATCATCTTAAATAACGTTGCCATACCAAATTCAGGTGATAAAAAGAATAAGTTTATAGAAACATTAATGAGAGTAGGAAAATTTAATCGCGAAGAGGCACAAAAAATATGTAGAACAAAAAATACCTTAATTTTTGAAGGAAATGTGAGTGAAACATATGTAAATATAAATTTGTTGGAGGATTTTGTTCCGGATATTCATTATACAGTTAATCCTCCATTTGCATTAGAGAGTCTGCTTAACCCATTTGTCAGTATTTGTCCCATTTGTGGAAATAGAACTGTGACTAGAACAGAAGATGTAAATAATCGTTCGGAGGATATAAAAAGTGGAATATATTGTGAGACATGTAAGGATTGGATTATGTTTGATATCTGTAGTAAAGCGGAAGTTGATGACACAAAGTACTATGTGGAAGTGCCTTTGGAGGGCATTGACAGCGAAGTAATGAAAAAAATAATGCACACATTTGATGGGTTATGTAATATATTCGATAGTGCATGCAATAAAAGGTTGGAGGAAAAAAGGATCATTGTTCAGGATAGGGCACAAAATATAGAAGATTTATTATGTACATTAGAATATTATAAAATCCCGTATAAAATAGATCCCCCATATCCACACAAAATTCCAGAATTGAATCCTGTATATAAAAATAAATGGACTGAAGAAGAGGTAAGAGATCTCATAAAGGCGAACCCAGGTTTGAAGGTTACAGCGGATGAGCTGAATGTATTAGGCTAAAAATTCAGTACGGATGACAGGCAGGAACACATCTCATGCGTTATATTATGAAATATGTCCCTAATGCATGGATAAACTGATAGAAAGAGATATTCATGATTTTAGGAATATCATGAAAGCATTTGTTCAAACTGTAGAAGCATAATGCAAGGGGTTATATTTGGGAAAAAAGAACGGAAGACGCCATATATAAGATTACCTTGAACAAGGTGCGTGACGTAAACAAACATGGAGAAAGATACTTTGATATTATAAGAAATTTGAATTATTTACCAACATGGTCCATAAATAATTATAAGAAGAGACCTAATATCAGTTCCTGTAAATGCGGCAATGGTCAAATAACTTGCAAGTAAGGGTTGGCGTTGGTCAGGTCATTCTCATCCGAGAAGTTCGAGAACTGTTTTGATAGCATCAGATCCTGATAGATATAATCTAAAACAGTTTGTGAATTAGGTAAAAAGTGTCACTGTTAATTCAGTAGGGCAGTATGTGGAACGGGGCATCTGGGGCGACTTAAAGCCCGGCACGGAGATCC
>CANSPM010000062.1 GCA_947648875.1 uncultured Lachnospiraceae bacterium | reverse complement strand
GGCGTGCAGCTATGGATCACCGGGTGTGTGGGCGAGGAGGGGACATGCGGAACTAAAAAACAGCATGTTCCCGGAAAGCGCACTGATCCATAGAAGTGCGCCAAAGGCGTGCAGCTATGGATCACCGGGTGTGTGGGCGAGGAGGGGACATGCGGAACTATAATATAGAAAGGAAACATAATGGCTATAAGATCCAGGGTGAAAAAACGTATGATATTTGTGGTGGCGGCAACATTAGTGACTTCTAATCTGCTGACAGCCACCATGGATACCTGGGCCACTACAATTAAAGATGTGCAACAGGCCATTGAAGATACCGAGAACCAACTGGAGGAGATCAATGGTAATATTTCCGATCTGGAGGATGAACAGGATCTGCTGGATGAGCAGATGGAAGACCGGAATGCGGAGCTTATTAATATCCTCACAAGTATTGATCTTCTGGAGGATGACATCGCTCAGAAAAAAACAGATATCGAACAAACCCGACAGGCATATGAGGCGGCGTTACAGAGAGAACAGGAGCAGGCGGAAGCCATGGCCCTACAGATCCGCTTTATGTACGAGACCGGTGATGACACCCTGTTGACAGCGCTGTTTAGCAGTGCAAGTTTCAGCGATTTGCTGAACAGGGTTACTTATGCCGAGAGTGTCAACGCTTATAACCAGGAGATGCTGAACCAATATGAGGCGACCAGGACGGAGGTGCATGATCTGTGGGATCAGCTGGAAGCCGACAAGGTATCTCTGGAGGCTGACAAGGCGGAGATGGAGGAGCAGAAAGCCTATTGTGACCAGCTGCTGGCAAAGTTGCAGGAACAGTCTGAGAATTTTGCGGCTCAGATTGCCAGGGCAAAGCAGGAGGCGGCAGCAGCCAAGGCTCTGTTGCAGCAGGAAAAGAAGCAGTTGAAAAAGCTTCAGGAGGAGGAGCGCAGAAAAGAGGAGGAAAGACGGAGGCAGGCGGCGTTGGCTGCTACAGCGAAGAATCCGCCCAAGGCGGTTAATAATACCAATTATTCTGCTGTTGTGGATAATGCTTCCGGAAGCGAAAAGGGTAAGCAGATTGCCAAATATGCGCTTCAGTTTGTGGGAAATCCCTATGTGGCGGGAGGGACCAGCCTGACAAATGGCGCCGACTGTTCCGGCTTTACTTATCGCGTATTTCAGGACTATGGCTATGATATTTCCCGAACTTCCTATTCCCAGAGAAGTGACGGGCGTGGTGTGGATTACAGTGAGGCCCAGCCAGGGGACATAATCTGCTATGAAGGACATGTGGCCCTGTATATCGGGGGAGGCAAAATTGTACATGCCAGCACCCAGAGAACAGGGATCAAGGTCAGTAATGCCAATTACAGACCGATTCTGTCAGTGCGGAGAATCCTATAGTTTTTTGACCTACGGACTTGCCATAAGTATGTATGAAGTGTGGATCATCCCCGGATGATCCGCACTTTTCACCATAGTTCATGCATAATGTGGCAAACTTGAAAGAAAGAGATATAAAAAACCAGAACCGCCTGTTCGCAAACGCCCTGCCAATCCATGTCAGGATATCTTAAAGTGTCCTGACATCGATTAGTGGGATGTACGCTTGCAGAGGACTGCGGAACTTTAGTCTTTAGACCATTGTACAAAGATTCTTATCAGGAGGACCTAAAATGAAGTACGAGGCAGAAAAGGTATCGGACATCCAGATTGCCTATATAGGCGGCGGTTCCAGGGGGTGGGCCTGGACTTTCATGACAGATTTGGCCATGGAATCTCAGATCAGCGGTACTGTGCGTCTGTATGATATCGACAGAGAGGCGGCAGAAGCCAATGCCATCATAGGCAACAGGCAAAGGCTTCGGGAGGGAGTTCCCGGAGATTGGAATTATGTGGTGAAAGACATATTACAGGAGGCGCTGACAGGTGCGGACTTCGTAGTGATTTCCATTTTGCCAAAGACTTTTGATGAGATGGAGGCGGATGTCCATATGCCGGAACGGCTGGGGATCTACCAGTCTGTGGGCGATACGGCGGGGCCGGGGGGAATGATGCGCGCGCTACGTACTCTTCCCATGTTTATGGAATTTGGGGAGGCTATCCGGAAATATTGTCCCGGAGCCTGGGTTATCAATTATACCAATCCCATGACGCTGTGCGTGAAGACACTGTACCAGGTCTTTCCTCAGATCAAAGCATTTGGCTGCTGCCATGAGGTATTTGGCACGCAGAAGGTATTGGCGGCCATTGCGTCCGGAGAACTGGGCTGCGGTCCCATAGATCGGCGGGATATTCATGTCAATGTGCTGGGAATCAATCATTTTACCTGGTTTGATTATGCCAGTTACAAGGGTATAGATTTGTTTCCTGTGTATCAGAAATATATAGATGCCCATTTTGAGGAGGGGTTTGAGGAGAAGGATCATCATTGGATGAATTCTACCTTTTCCTGTGCCCATCGGGTTAAAATGGACCTGTTCAGGCGGTATGGGCTGATTGCGGCGGCGGGGGACCGTCATCTGGCGGAATTTATGCCCGGTGCGGAGTACCTGAAAGATCCCGGTACGGTGGCGGGATGGAAGTTTGGATTAACCACGGTGGCATGGAGGAAAGAAGATTTGCATAAGCGTCTGGAGCGCAGCCGCAGGCTGGTAAACGGTGAGGAGGAGATCAAGCTGGAACCCACCGGTGAGGAGGGGATACTGCTGATTAAGGCTTTATGCGGCCTGGAACGAGTGGTGAGCAATGTAAATATTCCGAACACGGGACATCAGATTGCCAATCTGCCAGAAATGGCCGTGGTGGAGACCAATGCCGTGTTTGAGAGAGATGCCATACGCCCTGTGCAGGCAGGAACCGTACCGGAAGAGGTGCGTCAACTGATTATGCCCCATCTGGAAAATCATGAGCGTATCATGCAGGTGGTGCTGGGAGGAAACCGGAATGCGGATCTGGTGGAAGAGGCTTTTCTGAATGATCCGCTGGTAAAAGGGAGAGCCACAAAGGTGCAGGTTCAGAGTCTGGTACGGGATATGATGGCCGCGACTCTGGGACAGGAGCTATAGAATCCTTAGAACTTCAACAGGAGGTACAAGGTTGTGAAGATTATCGTTGCGGGAGATGGCAAGATGGGTTCAACATTGACCCGGCAGCTTGCCCTGGAGGGGCATGATCTGACTTTGATTGATGCCAATTCAAAGGCGTTGGAAAGCACGCAGGAGCGGTACGATATCATGGTGATACAGGGGAATTGTGCCACCATGGACGTGCTCCAGCATGCAGGAGTCAAAGAGGCGGATTTGCTGATTGCCATGGCAGGAGCGGACGAGATTAACCTGCTGTGTTGTATGACAGCCCATGCCATGAATTCCCGTCTCCATACAATTGCGCGGGTGCGGAATCCGGAATACACCCAGCAAATTTATAAAATGCAGGATATGTTTGGCCTGTCCATGGCGGTCAATCCTGAGCGGCAGGCGGCGGTAGAGATCAGCAGACTGCTGAAATATCCGGGCTTTCTAAAGAGAGACACTTTTGCCAGAGGAAGGGTAGAGCTTGTGGAATTGAAGCTGAATGAACAGAGCAAGCTCTGTGACGTGGCACTGAACGATATGAATAATATCGTCAAATGTAAGATTTTGGTGTGTACGGTACTGCGAAATGGCAAAGCAGTGGCCCCGGACGGCAATTTTGTGCTTCGCGAGGGGGACCGGATTTTTGTGACGGCTCCCAGCAATGAACTGGCTGTTCTGCTGCGTAATCTGGGGATTATCACGCACAAAGTAAAGCGGGTGCTGGTTTGCGGCGGTGGCCGTGTCTCGATCTATCTTGCAAAACTACTGGAGAAAAGCGGGATTACGGTACAGATCGTGGAGCAGGACCCTGAACGATGTGTGAATCTGGCCGGTCTGCTCCCACACGCTAGAATTATACAGGGAGATGCCAGCAGTGAACTTCTGCTGGAGAGCGAGGGGATTTCGAATTGTGACGCTCTGGCCACGTTGACAGGCATAGACGAATTGAATATGATTATTTCCCTCTATGGCAGCAGCTGTGGTGTACCTCAGATTATTACAAAGTTGGGGCGCATGAACAATAAAAACATTCTGGAGAATCTGTCTCTGGGCAGCATTATAAGTCCCAAGGAGTTGTGTTGCAATATTATTGTCCGCTATGTGCGTGCCATGCAGAATCAGACAGGAGCTGCCAGAACGGTTTATTCCATTGCGGACGGACAGGCTGAGGCCATGGAGTTTCTGGTGGACGAACATACCCAGCATTGCGGAAAGCCGCTTAAGCAGCTCAGGCTTAAGAAAAACGTGTTGGTGGCCTGTATTACCAAAGGCGTTCAACAGGAGATTCCCAACGGTGAGTCTTTTTTCAGTCAGGGCGATACGGTGATCATTGTGACCAATGGAGACAGAGTTATATATCAGTTAAACGATATTTTTGAATGATATAGGTATAGGCAATTGCGAAAATATTTTCTACAAGTGACGGGATTTGTGTTAGAAAAGATCCAACGCGGTCAAGGGGGTTCGCAATTACCTGGATATAGGTATGTCAAAAGGAGCGCGGGAACTGCGAAGCAGGTTCAGGAGGCGGCGCTCTTTAAAAGGAGCAGATTGTCCCGGGAACGGACGGATGGAGATAGAAAACGACAATGAACTACAAGATGATGGGTAAATTTATCGGCTTGCTTCTGATGGTTGAGAGCATTTTCATGTTGCCGGCGCTGATTATCAGCCTGTGCATGGGGGAATATAATTCTGTCATTGGTTTTACTGTTACAATTGTGGTCCTATGGGGACTGGGTGTGCTGCTCAGACTTCTATGCCGTAAAGCGAATAAAAGTTTTTTTGCAAAGGAAGGGCTGGTGTGTGTGGGGCTGGGCTGGCTGATCATGAGTCTGCTTGGCTGTCTGCCTTTTTTCCTCTCAGGAGTGATTCCGAATTATGTGGATGCTCTGTTTGAAATTGTATCGGGCTTTACCACCACAGGAGCCTCTATTCTGGAACAGATAGAGGGATTGCCCTATGGTATTTTGTACTGGCGCAGTTTCAGCCATTGGCTGGGTGGTATGGGTGTGCTGGTATTTTTGCTGGCTATTCCGCTGGGAGGCGAAGGGGGAAGCGGCTTTACCATGCATTTACTGCGGGCGGAGAGTCCCGGCCCCAATGTGGGCAAATTGGTGCCAAAGATGAAACAGACGGCACAGATTCTGTATATTCTTTATATTGCGCTGACCATACTGAATGTCATTTTCCTGCTGATAGGGGGGATGCCGGTGTTTGACGCAGTTTGTACGGCGTTTGGAACGGCTGGTACAGGCGGATTTGGCATCAAAGGGGACAGTATTGCGGGGTACAGCCCCTATATTCAAAATGTCTGTACTATATTTATGCTTCTGTTTGGAGTGAATTTCAGCTGTTATTATCTTCTGCTCCTAAGGCAGGTGAAAAGTGTGCTTAAAGATGAGGAACTGCGGATTTATCTGGGGATCATACTGTTCAGCATCCTATTGATCGTCTGGAACCTGCGAGGGTATTATGATACTTTAGAGGAAACAGTGCGGCACACGGCGTTTCAGGTGGCCAGCATTGTCACTACCACAGGTTATGCCACTACTGATTTTGATCTGTGGCCCGGGTTCTCCAAGGCAATTCTGATGTTTTTGATGATTATCGGAGCCTGTGCAGGAAGTACGGGCGGTGGCTTTAAATGTGGCAGAGCATTGCTGGTGGTGAAAAATATGCTGCGAAGTGTACGCCAGTTGATTCGCCCCCAACGAGTACAGGTGGTGCGGATGAACGGGCAGGCGGTGGATGAGAAAGTGTTGGCTAATACCAATACGTATGTTTCGGCATATGCTATTATTATTGTGGTTAGTTTTTTACTGATATCGGTGGACGGTTTTTCCATAACAACCAATCTATCTGCCGTCCTGGCATGCTTTAACAATATCGGACCGGGTTTTGAGGCAGTAGGCCCCACATGCAATTTTGCTTCCTATAGCCTTTTTTCCAAGCTGGTGTTGATCTGGGATATGCTGGCGGGCAGACTGGAGATTTTTCCAGTGTTGATTCTGTTTTCACGAACTACCTGGAGGCAGCGGTGATTTTGCAGCGGATTAATGCGTTCTGATGTGTTGGAGATGAAAGAAATATAAGGAAATCCTGTAAAATGCAAGGATAACAAACATATATTCAATAAACAAACAAAGAAAAGAGAAGAAACCCCAAGTGGCATATCGAAGAGCACTCGATATGCCACTCGACTCCACGCTTAGATTGGCAGGCCCTTCAGTCGTTTGTTTTCCAGAAGCAATTGCTCAATTTCTTTAGCTTGTTGCTCCAATTGACGATTGGCTTCGTCTCTTTCCAGGATGGCTTTATCCAGCTTATGTGAAGTTTCATTCAGTTCGAGTGAAGTTTCTTTTAATTTTTGGGTAGTGTCATTTAGGGTTTGAACAGCCTTATCTCTTGCCATAACAGCTTCATCTCTTTCCGTAACAGCCTCATCTCTTGCCATAACAGCCTCATCTCTTGCCATAACAGCCTCATCTCTTGCCGTAACAGCCTCATCTCTTGCCGTAACAGCCTCATCTCTTGCCGTAACAGCCTCATCTCTTGCCATAACAGCTTTATCCTTTGCCCGGACTGCCAGTTCTCGTTCTCTCAGTATTGTATTCATCTCTCTAATATGCTTCTCCCTTGCTTTGCACTGCTCTCTGATGGATTCGTCGGCAGTGAGTTCGTATATGGTTTCAACGGCGTCTCCCAGTATAGGACTCTGGTTTGCTAACATAATGAGTTCCTCCCATGTGGTGGCCTTGAAGAGGGATGCCCAGTAGTCAATCTTCCACTCCCGGTCTTCCTGCGTAGCCAATTTTATATGCTTCAAGTTTACCACACTCAGAGTGAATTTGTCAGTAAAAATATGGTGGTTTTTCACATTCATCATTTTATAGGTTGCGTAGAACTCAGGATACTTTTGAAACAGCGTAAAATCCAAAAAGCCAATATGTACGGTGGGCCTGGCGCTGATATAATCCTCCCCCCGGGATAATTGGTCAAAATTGCGGCACAGGTATGTCATGGCTCTCTCCGGCCAGTTTTCATAGCCCACAATCTGCATTTCCAAGTTGATCAGTATCTGGTTGTTCAATAGCACATTGATATCCAACACAAAAATCTTGCTGTCAAAATCCTCGGTGAGAGCCTCCCCCAGCACAATGGGGTTCCGGATTTCCACGCTTTCGATCTCACTCGGATATAAATGAAGCAATGAGCAGATAAGCTGTTGCAACACGTTTTCATTTTTTTGCAGCAGGGCTTTGAACATATAGTCATTGGTGAGAGGATGGGGCAATCGCCCGGTGGCTTGTAAGTATCGTGGCCCTTTTGGTGACATTTGGTGTGTAACATGATCCATAGGCAAATCTCCCTTGTATTTTACGGCTCTCATTCAATACCATATTGTACGGGAAACTCTTTTTCATATACAATGGCATGTAGAGAAGCTGCCGTCAGGTTGGCGGATGCCGATGATCTGCGGATTATGTTGGGCAAAAAGAGCACAAAAAATACACCTGAAAAGAAGTAAAAGCAATCCGGGAAATCAATGGCAAAACGCCAGAAAATGAATAGTGTCCATATCGAATGATATGGACACAGTATAGCAGATATGAGAACATAAAGCAAGCGGTTTTATAAGATATTTTGTGCGCCAGTGTATAAGACATTACTTGTCCGTTTTCATAAAACACTTTCGCGTAATCCGATGACCAGGATTTGGAAATCGAGTTATAACATCCCCTTATACTTCCGCAATTAACTCCACCTCGCACAGTACATTCCTGGGCAGGGTTTTCACTGCCACACAGGAGCGTGCGGGCTTGCCGGTGAAATACTGACCATAAACCTCATTAAACGCGGCAAAGTCGTTCATATCTGCCAGGAAACAGGTGGTCTTCACCGTCTTTTCATAGGAAGAGTCTGCCGCTTCCAGCAGAGCGCCCAGATTCTTCATAACTTGATGAGTCTGCTCGGTGATAGTAGTGCCCTTTACTTCTCCGGTGACAGGATCTAAAGCGATCTGCCCGGAGGTATAGAGTAAACCATTTACCACAAATCCCTGGGAATAGGGGCCGATGGCGGCGGGGGCGTTAGGGGTTGAAATCTGTTTCATAGGGAAATCCTCCTTGTTCTGAGTTTTGTCTCTGTACAGTGATCTTTGCGGAGAAGAAAAGTTTGTCCGCAAGGAGACACAGTCGCAACTTTCTTTCAGTATATCACAGAGAAGCAAAAAAAGCCATCTTTACTACAATTTAGTACATTTACTATGAAGTCGACCGGGGCTAGAATAGCCTTATTCAGTGCGGGATATACCGGGCACCGGTCCACAGAGTGTGGCCTGCAAAGGAGGAGAAAACTGTGAAAAAGAAGCGAAATCCAAAGCTGGCGTGGCTTTGGGAAAACATGAAGGGGTACCGGGCGTTGTACGCAGCCAGCCTGTTAGGGACGGTGGTGTACAGTGTGATGCATCTGGTAGTCCCCTATATGTCCCAAAGCATCATTGACCTGTTCCTGAGCGGGGAACAGGCGGCGGAGAATCTTGCCACAAAGCGGGATCTGTTCTGGGAACTGGTCATCGCCATGGTGGTGCTGACCTTCGTGAGGACGACCATCGTCTATCTGTCCTGTATGGGCGGAGAGGCTACTTCCCAGAAGGTACTTTACAAGATCCGCATGTATCTTTTTGACAAGATAGAAAGGCAGGATATGCATTTTTACGCCACTTACCGCACCGGCGATCTGATGACCAGAATGACCGGCGACCTGGACGCGGTACGGCATATGATTGCCTGGGTCATACGTACCATAGTGGAATCCCTGGCTCTGATGAGCGCCACAGCGATGTATTTTTTCTATATGGACTGGCGTCTGGCGCTCTGTATGTTTGCCATCGCTCCGTTTATTTTCCTGATTATCATTCTGTTTAAAAACAAGGTGGCGCCCAGACACAGAGCTCTGCGGGAAAAGTTGGCGGAGATGAACACCATCTCTCAGGAGAATATCTCCGGTAACCGGGTGGTCAAGGCATTTGCCAGAGAGAAATACGAGATTGAAAAATTTGACGAGTGCAACACTTCTTACTCGCAGACCAACCAGAAGACAGCTCTGACCTGGCTGACCTATTATCCCTATGTGGAGTCCGCAGCCAACCTGATGCCGGTACTGCTGTTGCTGGTGGGGGGTGTCTTTCTCATCGGAGAGCAGATTACCATGGGAGAATATGTGGCGTTTTCCGGACTGATTTGGGCAATTGCCAATCCCATGCGGCAGCTGGGCAGTATTATGAATGAATTCCAGCGGTTTTCCGCCGCCTCCGACAAGGTTATGGAGATCTATTATTCTCAGCCGGAGATCGTGGATAAACCGGGCGCTGTTGACAGACCGGAGCGTTTTAAAGGTAGTGTCGAGTTTAAAAATGTGAGTTTCCGGTATGCGGACGGTAAGCTTCCCGTGCTGCACAATGTGAGTTTCACGGCCCATCCGGGCGAGACCATAGCGATCATGGGCGAGACAGGATGTGGCAAAACCTCCCTGATCCAGCTCATTCCCAGGTTTTATGAACCCACGGAAGGGGAGGTGCTGGTGGATGGCATCCCGGTGCAGGATATGAAGCTGCATCAGCTGCGGGGCAATATCGGTCTGGCAACCCAGGATGTGCTGTTGTATTCTGACTCCATTGACGGCAATATCGCTTTTGGGGACAGTCATATTACTCCTGAGCAGGTGGTAAAATTTGCCAGGTATTCGGCGGCGTCTGACTTTATAGCCCGTATGCCCGAAGGATATGACACGATTGTGGGTGAGCGGGGCGTGGGCCTCTCCGGCGGGCAGAAACAGCGTATCTCCCTGGCCAGAGCGTTGGCGGTGCGTCCGGCGATCCTGATTTTGGACGACACCACTTCGGCGGTGGATATGGAGACGGAGAAACGGATTCAGCACAGCTTAAATGAACTGGATTTCCCCTGCACCAAGATCATTATCGCGCAAAGAATATCTACCACAAAATACGCAGATAAGATTCTGGTATTACAGGACGGGCGGATCATGGAATCCGGCAGCCATGAGGAACTGATTGCGAAGAAGGGCTATTATTATCAGGTAGTGCAGCTACAGACCGGGCAGAATGACGACGAGCAGCACGGTGCCGGGAAATATGCTTTGCGCAAAGAGGAGGTTTAGAGATGGCCAGAAGAAATACATACCGGGAAGACGAAGTATTGGAAACCCCTTTTGATTTCCATCATCTGCTGCGGGCTTCCGTGTATATCAAAAAATATATGGGAAGGAT
The DNA here is from genome assembly GCA_947648875.1 of uncultured Lachnospiraceae bacterium. GTDB lineage: Bacteria > Bacillota > Clostridia > Lachnospirales > Lachnospiraceae > Acetatifactor. Next base: position 7,969 of record CANSPM010000062.1, on the reverse strand, counting down.
GATCCTGGCGTTTGCGCTCAGTGCCATCGGCGGCATAACAGCTCTGTTTGGGCCCATGCTTACACAGAAAGCGCTGGATGAGGCTATTCCGGATAAAAATCTGCGTATGCTGGTAATTCTGGTGCTGACTCTGGTGTGCACTTACGCTGTCAGTGTCATTTTTACCACCGTACGATCCCGGATTATGGTAAAGGTAGGGCAGGGTATTATATATGATATCCGCAAGGATCTGTTTGCTCATTTGCAGATGCTGCCCTTCCAGTATTATGATGACAGACCCCACGGCAAAATACTGATCCGGGTGGTGAACTATGTGAATTCCGTATCGGATATGCTGTCCAACGGACTGATCAATGTGGTGCTGGAGATATTGAACTTGATTTTTATTGTGATCTTCATGTTTCTGGTGGATGTGAAGCTGTCTCTGGTGGTTATGGCCGGGGTACCGGTTCTGGCGGCGTTTATGCTGCATATGAAGAAGCGCCAGAGGAAAGCGTGGCAGCAGGTGTCGAATAAAAATTCCAACCTCAATGCCTATCTACAGGAAAATATCGTGGGGGCAAGAATTACGCAGATCTTTGTCAGGGAAGACGAGAATGTGGAGACATTCGGCATTCTGGCGGATCGCTGTAGAGGCGCCTGGATGCAGGCGGTAAAATTCAGTAATCTGGTTTGGCCCGGCATTGACAATATTTCCGTATGGGTCCGGGCGGCAGTGTTTATCGTGGGTCTGCTTGTCATGGGGCCGGAAAATGTAAAGCTGGGTGTAATTGTGGCCATCACTTCCTACGCCTCCAGATTCTGGCAACCGATTATGAATCTGGGCAATATCTTTAATAATTTTATAAACAATATAGCTTATTTGGAGCGCATTTTCGAGACCATGGATGAGCCGGTGACGGTGGCGGACGCAGAGGGGGCCATCTCCATGCCGCCCATCAAGGGCCAGGTAACTTTCGAGCATGTGACATTTGCCTATGAGGAGGGGAAGGATGTGCTGAAAGATTTGTCCTTTACAGTGGAACCCGGCGAGAGCGTTGCGCTGGTGGGCCCCACAGGGGCGGGCAAGAGCACCATCGTAAATCTGGTTTCCCGGTTTTATAATGTAAACGGGGGCAAAGTACGGATCGACGGACAGGACATTTCCAAGGTGACGCTGGAATCCCTGCGCTCGCAGATGGGCATAATGTTGCAGGACAGCTTTATTTTTTCCGGCACCATTGAGGATAATATCCGCTATGGCAAGTTGGATGCCACTATGGAGGAGATCAGGCGGGCCAGCGAGACAGTATGTGCGGATATTTTTATAAGCGGCATGCAGGAAGGGTATCAGACGGAAGTGAAGGAGCGGGGCTCCCGGCTCTCACAGGGACAGAAACAGCTGATTTCCTTCGCGCGGACACTGTTGTCAGATCCTGCGATCCTGGTGTTGGACGAGGCGACTTCCAGTATTGATGTGCAGACCGAGCGGGCTCTGCAACAGGGTTTGAATGCCATGCTCAAGGGCAGGACTTCCTTTATCATAGCGCATCGACTTTCCACCATCAAGAACTGTGACAAGATCATGTATATTGATCAGGGCGGCATTATGGAGTGCGGCACACACCAGGAATTGATGGCAAAGAAGGGATATTATTACAGACTTTATACGGCGCAGATGGAGGATATCGCATAGGAAAAAAGAATTTGGCTCCGGGCCGGCTATATGCCGGCCCGGAGTTTCTGCCCGGAGAACTTATTTCTCTTCCGGAATGAATGAGATGATTATTTTGTAATTATTTAATAAAATCCAAGGTTTACTTCCCCCAAAAAATAAGGTAAAATAGCTGTGTTATAGAGAGGCGGAAACCCGGCAGAGATTGACGGGGGATCGTTAGACGCGGCTGCTTCAAGCCGTCGCGCTGTGAGTTGCCTATGGCAGACGGGCATTTCCGGGAGAGGTGACAGACACATAATGGCGGAAAAAATGAAGATAGCCGTGGTGGAAGACGAGAAAGTACACGCCGATATTCTCATTCGTTTACTGGAAACATGGCTGAAGGAGAATAAAGTGGATTTCAGCATCCGGGAGTTCCCTGACGCTGCTGCTTTTTTGTTTGAATGGGAGCAGGACCAGGCGTGGAACGTTCTTTTTTTTGATATACAGATGCCGGGACTGAATGGGGTGGAACTTGCCAGGAGAATCCGAAAGGATAGCAGGCGGGTTGCGCTTGTCTTTGTGACGGGAGTGACGGACTATCTGCTGGAGGGATATGAGGTGGAGGCCCTGCATTACCTGATTAAGCCTGTGGAAGCGGAGAAAATCGCATCCTGTATGGAGCGCGTTTTTGCCCGCTATCGAGAGCGGGAGAAACGGGAGGCGATACTGACCCAGGCCCGGGAACTGGTGGACGGAGAGACAAACAGCCGCATAACCTTGCGGCTAATGCCGGAAGACATTGTATATATAGAAGCGGTGGTCCATAACACGGAACTTCACACAAAAGAAAAGTGCTATGTAGTCAGAGAGGGAATCCATGTGTGGAAGGAACGGCTCCCGGAGGAGGCGTTCTGTAGCTGCCACAGATCCTATCTTGTAAATATGCTCTATGTGGCGCATCTGGAGAAAGAAGCGGTTATTCTGGACGACGGGAGGCAGATTCCCTTGAGCAGAAAAAACTATAAAGATGTGAACCAGGCGTTTATCCGTTTTTACAGCAGAAAGAAGACGGAAGGGATTTAGGCGCTACAGCGGGCATGTGCCTGGCGGTGCCGGGAAAAGACAGTTAGTGTGCTGTGCGGAAAGGTTTGCGGAAAATGAGTTACGGAATGTTTATCGGTCTGGGTATTGCGGGTGCTATTCTGTTTATGTTCCTGTGCTGCGTCGTGTTCGCGTGGCTGATGAAAAGGAGTATGGCGGCGTATCAAAATGATCTGGCGGAAAAGCATTATGAAGAGGTGGAGAACATGTACCGGCAGATGCGGGGCTGGAGGCATGACTATAAACATCATATCCAGACTATGAAAGCGCACCTGGCCATGGGCCAGTATCAGGAACTGGATGAGTATCTGCGGGACCTGGACACGGATTTGACGGAGGTGGACACCGTACTGAGAACAGGAAATGTGCGTGTGGATGCCGTGCTGAACGCCAAGCTGGCAGTGGCCAAGGCAAAAGGAATCTGCGTCAACGCCAAGGCGGTGGTACCCCGGGGAATGATGATAAACGAGGTGGACCTGTGTGTTATCATCGGTAATCTGTTGGATAACGCCATGGAGGGGTGCGGGGAAACGGCGGCGGAAAAACGTTTTATACGCGTGTATATAGAGGTGTTAAAAGAGCAGTTATATATTTATATTTCCAATTCCATGGCGGATCACATACGCAAGGAAGGGGGACAATATTTGTCAACCAAGCGCGGAAATTACGGTTTCGGATTAATGCGGATTGACAGAACAGTGAAGAAATATCACGGGTTTTTAAACCGGCAGCATGAGGAAGGGGTCTTTGCCACCGAGATTATGTTGTCGCTGTCATAAGGAAATTGTTCGTGCGCAAAAGAGAACCTTTTGTGCACTTTTTTTCTACTGTGTTTTCGGTCGTGTTAGAATCGGGATGACAGACGCCTGGAGGTGAAGAGACTATAGATTTTCCCCATCACAGGCAGGTGACTCATACACATGGAAACAGGAGGCGATTTGATGGACGAAATCAGACAGAGAAACGATAATATAGTGCAAAACGCATGGTTTCTGGCGAAGGAGAGTTGGCGGTGGGACAAGAGGATTCTGGTGTTTCTGGGAATTACCACGCTGACGGGAACGGCGCTGCCGCTGTTTGGAATCTATCTGCCCAAAGTGGCGGTGGACTTGTTGCTTCAAAGAGCGGAGACCATGCAGGTATTACGGGTGCTGGGCGGCATGGTGGGCGGCCTATTGATCTTGCAGGGGCTTCATGGCTATCTGTCAAAAAGGGCCTATTACCATCATAATGAGTGCAGAAATACTTTCTTTATCCAGAGACTTTTTCTGGTATCGCTACAGTGTAAATATTCCTACGCGGAAGACGGGGAGTTCTATAAACTATACCGGCGCGCTATCAACTCGGTGCGCAGCGGGGATGCCAGCGGCACTTCCGTGTTTTTTGACCAGATCCCGAAATTGCTCACCGCCGCCGCCTGCTTTTTTCTGTACTCGGGTATACTGGCGCGGCTGCATATTCTGGTGATTGTGTTGTTGCTTTTGACGTCCCTGGTGACATATTTCTTTCGGCACAAGGAGAATGTCTGCTACGAGCGCACCCGGGACGAGTACGCCAGGGCGGAGAAACGGCTGTACTATACTGTCGGAGAGTGCGGGGACAGCCGGACCGGAAAGGACGTCCGGGTCTATAATATGAAAAACTGGCTCACGGGACAGATTCGGAGATTCCAGGGGGAAGAGAGAAAAATATTGCAGCTTCGCCGCCGGAAAGAGTATGAGACATATCTGGTAAGCTGCGGACTGAATTTTCTCAGAGACGGATTTGCCTATGTCTATCTGATTATACAGACCGTGCAGGGAAAGATTGGAATGGGTGATTTTATGCTGTATTTCGGAGCGATTACCGGGTTTTCCGTCTGGGTTACCGGCCTGGTGGACCAGATGAGCATGCTTAAGACCGCCAATGTAAAAATGAATGATCTGCGCTCCTTTCTGGATATTCCGGCGGAAGACGCAGACAGCGGGGAGTGTGAATTGCCGGATATGGACAAAGGAGTGGAGATTACCTTTGAGCATGTCAGCTTTGCCTATCCGGGAAGTGAGAAAGAGGTGATTTCCGATCTGAGCTTCCACATCCGAAAAGGAGAGCATGTAGCGCTGGTGGGGCTGAACGGAGCAGGAAAGAGCACCTTACTGAAACTGATGATGGGCATGTATGAACCTCTGGGGGGAAAAATCCTGCTGAATGGCGTGGACATTACAAAACTCAGAAAAAAGGATATATACCGTCTCTACAGCGCCGTGTTCCAGGACACCATGATTTTGCCCGCCACCATTGATGAAAACATCGCTCTGAGGCCCCGGCGGAACGTAGACAGGAAAAGGGTGGAGGAGGTACTTGGCCTGGCGGGGCTTGAAGAAGATTTTTCACGGCGGGGGATTACTTTGGACAGCTATATGACGGACCGGCTGGTAGAGGATGGGATTTATCTGTCCGGAGGGCAGGAACAGAAATTTCTGCTGGCGAGAGCGCTGTACAAGAACGCGCCGGTTCTGCTGCTGGACGAACCCACGGCGGCCCTGGACCCGCTGGCGGAGCAGGAGGTCTACGAGTCTTATCAGAGACTGTGCCGGGGCAGGACGGCGCTGTTTATCTCCCACCGGCTGGCCAGCACCCAGTTCTCGGACTGGATTATGTTTTTGCAGGACGGACGGATCATAGAGCAGGGGAGCCACGAGGAACTGCTGAAAGCGGGTGGGGCCTATGCCGGACTGTATGAATTGCAGAGTTATTATTACAATCAGACGGAGGAAAACCGGAGGGGAGAGGAGGCTTGCTGTGAATAACAGAGATATTGCGGAAAAGCAGAGTATAAACGCGAATGGCAGTGAAGGGACGGAAGAGATCACTCTGGATGCGCAAAGCGGAGATATAGCGGAAAAAGGTGCTTCGGGAGTAAAAAGCGCGGATATGTCAGAAGAAGGCCAGGCGGACGCGGGTGCCGACGAGACTGCGGAACAGAGCGCTTTACATGTGAACAGCAAGGATATTACGGAAAAACTGACTTTTCGGGAGAAGAGAGCCGTGATCGTGCGGTTGCTGCGGGAAATTCATCTGCTGGCACCCAGCTTTATCGCGGTAACCGTCATAAAGCAGTTTTGCAGCGTTTCCGTAGGATATATCGCAATCTATATCTCCACGATGGTACTGAATGAACTACAGAAGGGGACAGACGCTGAAAAGTTGATTCCCAAGGCGCTTATGTGGATACTGGTCACTCTGGTTCTGTATCTTCTAACGGGAAAACTCTCCAACCAGAGCGAGGTGATCAAAAGCCATTCCTGGGAACTTCTGGACGCCAGGATGGCGATAAAAAATATGGAGCTGAACTATCCGGATCTGGACAGTCCCTATGTGAACAAACTGTACAGCCGCATGGAGGAGGATAATCGGTGGGGAAGCGGAATCTACGGGGGATTTGATAATCTTGAAAAACTCTGCTACCAGGTCTTTAACGCGGTTTTTGCGGTGGGGATGCTGATTCCCGTGCTGCATGCGTTGCTTGTCCATAAAAGCGGTCTGACCTATGTCTTTTTTGCGGTGCTGGTGCTGGCCATCCTGTGCAACGGTGTGGGAGAGCACTATTTCGGGAAAAAAATCACGGAATATATGGCTCTGTGGACCAATGACAAACCCGAAGATACCAATCTGATGTGGTACTATGCGGTTTATGATGGGTTATCCATGGAGAATCGCAAGGATGTGAAGCTGTATGAGGCGGAGGAACTGCTGAAAGAATATACTTTTGTCCATGGTCGGGAGTTCTTAAGGCATAAGGATAATCTCGTTGCGGGTGCCAGCGGACGCAGGGAGTTTATTGTCAATGTTCTGAACGCAGGCGTTCGGGGCGTCTGCTATCTGTTCCTCACCCTGATTGCGGCGGGGGGAGGCATGACGGCGGGTATGCTGGTCCTGTATGTGGCCTGTTTTGAGCGGCTGACCAATTCCGCCCAGAATATGCTGCATGACGCCCAGGCTTTTGTGCTTGTGGCCCGGAGACAGAGCACCATGTTTGAATTTTTGGATATTCAGGGTAGTTTTTATGAGGGGACTCTGCCGGTGGAGAAGCGCAGCGATAACGAGTATGAGGTGGAGTTCTGTGACGTGTCCTTCCGGTATCCCGGGCGGGAGGAGTACGCGCTGCGCCATTTTTCCTTGAAACTGCGGATCGGAGAGCGCCTGGCGGTGGTGGGAAAGAACGGTTCGGGAAAAACCACTATGATCAAGCTGCTCACCAGGCTGTACGAACCCACGGAGGGCGTAATCTATTTGAACGGGGTGGATATCCGCAAGTATGATTACTGTGAGTATATGCGACTTTTTTCGGTGGTGTTTCAGGATTTTTCCCTGTTTGATTACTCCATAGCGGAGAACGTGGCGGCAGGGGGACAGTACGACGCCGGGAAAGTCCGGGACAGCCTTATACGGGCCGGTTTTGGAGAACGTCTGGAAGGGCTCCCGGAGGGGATTGAGACTTTGATTGACAAGGAGTATGACGAGAGAGGTATTATCTTCTCGGGCGGCGAGCGGCAGAAAATCGCCATTGCCAGAGCCTTGTACAAAAATTCTCCCTTTATTCTGTTGGATGAGCCCACGGCGGCTTTGGACCCTGTGGCGGAGTACGAGGTATATTCTGCCTTTGATCAGATGGTGGAGGGCAAGACGGCCATCTATATCAGCCACAGGCTTTCCTCCTGTCGGTTCTGCAACGATATTGTGGTATTTGACCAGGGGCAGGTTGCGCAGAGAGGAACCCACGGAGAACTGATGGCGGAACAGGAGGGGCTGTACTATGCGCTCTATACGGCCCAGGCGCAGTATTATGAAAACAACATGGAGAAAAGGGCGGTTTAAATGAAGGGAAAGATGTCGAGGGACTTGTGCGTATGGACATTTTGGTGAGGTTTACCAAACGTATGGCATTTAACAATATATAAAAATGTAGTGTGCATTTTGCGTAAATATTTTATTATATTGGGAATACAGGGGAATATTGGAAGCGTTATATAGTCAAAATTTCTTGACATAAGGGAGAAAGAGGAATAGTATAAAATAAAACTTATGGGGGTTGTAAAATCTTCTCTGCAAGTCACGGGATGGGTGAAAATATACAAAAACGGACTCCAATGCGGCGGCCGGTTGCTCTTATTTTGACTATATGACCCAATCCCGGTGTACGGAAGGGGCGTTTCGCAATCCTCTAAAACTTTCACATATAAGAGGAGA
>CANSPM010000061.1 GCA_947648875.1 uncultured Lachnospiraceae bacterium | reverse complement strand
CTTACTGTGCACCTGCCTCAATTAGTTTCTGGAAAGTTTCAATACCAACAGATATTAGCTTTTTTTCCATTTCTTTACCAATATTCATCATAGCTGTTAATTCTGACATATTTATCTTCAACTTCCCTTATTGTACTTATTTATTCATACATCAATTCGTTTTTCTTATACAATATTTTTTCGTTTGCGTGAGCATAGTAAATGATTTTAGGATTATAACTCATGACAAGTTGCCAATCTTTTTTCAATTTAACGTTTTGGATATAAGCCTCAAGATATTCAATAGGTTCTAAATCTCCAACAAAACATGTTCCATTATTCAAAATCAAAGATATGCTATCCTCACTATGACTTGGAGTAGATACAATTTCTCCTGCAATGCCCATATTTGCAAGAAATTCCCGACTGTTTTTACTGCTGATAATAATTGAATTATCAGTATTGATAGATTCATAATCTAATCGTTTATCTCTTGTGAAAATCTCATCAGCAAAATGAATATGTGGTTTCTGTGTATCGATTAACAAAAGTTTTATTCCTTGTTTCATCAATTCACTTACTAAGCCCATATGGTCAGGATGATAGTGTGTTGCCAAAACATAAGAAATATCTCCGATTTTAATATCGTGTTCTTTAATTGCTTTATAAAATGCGGGTAATGTCCCGGCAAAGTCAGTATCAATAAGCAAGCCATCGCCTGTTTCTCGAATAAAGAATGTATTTGTATTGCCGTATTTTAGTTTTTTTATCACAAAAATCACCTCTATAACTGTAGGTTTGTTGATTTTTTCAACGCTGATATTGTACCACAGCCGCACATACAATTCCATTAAATTTTGCTAAATCTCCCTTCGCCTTATTCTTTGCAATCATCATCTGCCTTGCCCGTTCCCTCTGCGCAGTGCCGACTACTCTCGGATTGCGGTAGCTGACGTGTTATTTCGGAAAAGAATAGGCCTTAGATACCCAATTCCGTTTGCCCTGTCATGGATGCTCGGTTTCAATTCGCTCATTGTGTTGTCCTTTGTTATTTTCGGTAGCCGCTTCTGATAATATGGTATACGGCATGGAGTAGCTTTGTCGGAGGTAAGAGGGATGCTGATAGGGACAAAATCATAAAATTCATGCGGGCGGCTGACAATAGGAGCCGCTTGGAACTTCTGAGATTCCAGGCGGTTCTTGCTATAAGTGCATTGAATTATTCTCATTTATATTCAAATCTTGACACCGCTAAGTTCTGGAGGTATGATCTTATCACTGATAAGATTGTAGAACAAATATAAATATTATCATACATGATTTGACTGACCTGCAATTCCAAATGGTTATTCCAAAAATCACAGGAGATACGGGGATTATCTCTAACAACGGTTGTATAAAAAACTGTATGGGATGTTTTGGATGCTGGATCAAAACCCCAGGAAGCGAAGCATTCCCTTTCTTCTTCCCTTTTTTAAGATGATAGTTAATGAAACCCACCATAAGCCACGCTATAAAAAGTCATTCCAGCTTGTGTATACTTTTATGGTAAACACATTACTCCATCAGAAAGAGATACTGCTAAAAATATGATAGAGAGAAACGGCATCAATTTCAACGTATCAAAGCATAATGGCGTATTGCATAGTAAATAACGTTTTTTGAGGGAACTCAAAATTATATTGCTATTCAACAGATGAAAAATGGGTGTGCCGCAGTTAATTTGAACTGAGAACAAGGTATTGGAATTGGAGCGGGTGAAATGCTCCTGTTTATTGCCAATGTTCCGCTAAAGCATGGTCCAAATAAAAATATCGGATATGCAATCGACAAAATTTTTTGGATGCCTCGTGCCAAATCAAATCGCCTGAAAAAGCAGGATTTATACCGGAGGATGAAAAGATTACGGCATGACTAAAAAGGAAGGTATCGGATGCTGATGGAGCGGATATATTGCCCTATTTGTGGAAACAAAACAAGATTGAGAATACGGGAAGACACAAAATTAGAAAATTTTCCACTGTAAAGGACTGTCTAATCAATTTCACAGAAAATTTACATTTCAGGGCAAAAAAATACGGCCGGGTTTTTCTGCTCCGGGGAAAGGCCGTCCAGTTCCCTTTCCATCTCAAACAGCTTATTCAGCCGCATGTCGCTGGGAAAGAACCTGGAGAGCGGCGGCCAACGGAGCGGCAGTAGGCGCGGCGGGAGGAGCCCTGACCGGTACTGGAAGGGAATACCGCAGGCATCCCAGGTTTATGGTATTTCCGGTCAAGAAAAAAATTCCGTTTTGTCATAAAATGTTATGCAGGAAGGGGGTGACGCGCTTGAAAAAATCTGACGCGATAGATGACTCCATCGACTTTATTGAAAGCCGTTTGACCCAAGCTATAGATGTAGGCGAGTTGGCACAGCAGGCATTTTTTTCGAAAACGCATTACCAGCGACTGTTTCGTGCCATTGTTGGCGAACCTGTGATGGAGTATGTAAAAAACCGCCGATTACAACTTGCCTGTCGTGATGTGCAAGCAGGAAAAACAGGCATATTAGAGATTGCGCTAAAATATGGCTATGATTCTCACGAAGGATTCACCCGTGCGTTTAAGGCATACTTCGGCGTGTCCCCCTCCGAATACCGTAAATATAGCAATTCAAACGAAACGGAGGTAGTAGTAATGTTATCCAACGAGGCATCAAACAGGATTGGACAAAACGCAGAAAAAATTTCCGCAATATTAAGCAATTTCATTGAAGAAGCGGAAAAACTGGTTGCTTTTGCCAATAAAACGGCAGCGTTAGAGGGTCAGAAAGGCACAACCGCAACCATTGTAGCAAAAGAGTTGAGGAATCTTGTCAGGCGCATGGGACAACTTCGAAATGAGAACGTAAGGAACTTGATAGCGGGCGGTACGTCCTCTTTTGAAATGTTTGATAAAATATTTGCCCTGATACGCGGCATTGATGAGGGGGCTTTCCAAATGAATCTGCTGCGCTTCTTTTGCGGCATAGAAACCGGGCGCATTTCTCCTCCCAAAGATCAATTTGAAGCGATTGAAGCAGGCTATGCCAAGTTGTGCGGTCAATTTGTTGGCAGCAAAGAACACATGATTACTTTAATGAACGAAGCGGTTGAACTGCTGAATGAAGATCTTAAACAAGAAGCTGCAAATTGCGTTCAATCCTGTATCAGAGAGGTAAATAAAGCCGTTGAGATCGGTGAGGACACTGCGGCATCAGCACATATGGCCGTCAAATCATTGAGCGAGCGCGGCAGAGTATTTTGTCATATTGCCAAAGAGGTAAACGCGAGTATAAACGTGTTAAAAAATGTGACAGACGATTTCAAAAATTGCCGTGATTTATCGACGGCCCTTTCTCAAATAGCCAATACCGCATTCGGCATGAACATTGACGGTTTCAACGCTTCCGTTGAAACGGCAAGAGAAGGCAACCCAGCGGAGTGTTTAGTTGCTACCGGGAAAATAATAAAATATGCGGATGTTTTGCAAACGACCTACCACGAATGTGATGCTCTGTGTAATGAATATGAGCGACTAATGGAATTGACAAAATACAATGGCAGGCAATATGAGCAGGCACTTACGGAAAAGCATATTGATGACATCATTTTTCAAAGTAAAATATTATCGTCGCAATTCGCGCTCGAATCGGAACGCATCAACCGCGAGACATTCCGTGCTCTTACGCAGACTGTCATTACAGCCGACACAAATTTGGGGAAAACCCGGAATGTTGCAGAATACCGTGAAGCCATGGCAAAATTCCTTGAAGAATTAAACAAGGAGGTTTCTGCGTTAGAGATTGGCGGTTGCTTTGCCTATTTCGCTAAGGAATATGAACATTTTCTGCAACGCAAACTGTGTACGTTCTTTAAGCAATCGGATTGCTAACCCTATAAAATGGGTATTGGCCCTTAAAGATTCACCAGACGCCAATTGAGTGACAAAATCCTACAACGCCCTCCATTGCGTTCCTGGAAAATCCGTGATAAGGTATATTCTGTAAAGATTGGGTTGCAGAGGAGAAGCAATTCTTTTCTGCAACTCTGTTTATGACAAGAAGCTGCCGCAAAATGGGGTTTACGCACAATATTTCGCGACGGCTTTTAATCGTGCTTGTATATGCAGGAAGAAAGGGGGGAGACAAGTTATGCGAATAAGAGACGGACCGGAAATAATTTGCAGCCACGGACACAAAACGCCACCTGTGATGTAGCACATACATCAAGGTGGTTTTTTTATGGAAAAAGGAGAGAAGAAATCATATGAGACAAACAATTTGTACGGTATTGGGACTGATGGGTTCCGCGATTGCGGGGGCGTTTGGCGGCTGGGACACAGGGCTGACCACATTGGTGATATTCATGTGCATTGACTATATTTCGGGGATTATCGTGGCGGGAGTGTTTCACTCCAGCCCCAAGACGCACAACGGGGCGTTGCGTTCCGAAACCGGATGGAAGGGACTTTGCAGGAAGGTTATGACCCTGCTGTTTGTGTGGGCGGCATACCGCATTGATCTTACCATAGGGACCGGCTACATCAGAGACGCGGTCATCATCGCGTTCATCGCCAATGAACTGATCAGTATTGTGGAGAACGCCGGATTGATGGGGATTCCTCTGCCGGATGTGATCACGGGGGCCATAGACATATTGCAAAAGAAAGCAAAAAAGGAGTGAGCCTCCTTATATCAAAATATCGCAAAGTGACCTGGCAGGATGTGCAAAGGGCCTTGGGGATATTCGGGACACTAAATGAAAAGGGAGAGACGATAAGGATGAAAACAGTTAAGATCGGAAGTGCAAGAATAAATGAAAATGGTACTGTTTCCGGAGGTAAAGCAGGGGATCAGACAAAACAGGAGGTTTCGACACAGAACTGGTATTTGCATTCCAAAGGCTGGAATGTTATACGGGCAAAGCGTCCGGAGGTCGCCGCAGCCATTGCCCGCAATATGCAGGCTGCCTGCGACAACGACCATATTGGGTATTGTCAGGCGCATAGATCATCGGCTGCGGCGGAGGCAAAACAATATGGGTATGACCTGTCCAAAGTCACGCGGGACTGTGAAGCGGACTGTTCCGAACTGGTTCGTGTCTGCTGCCTGTATGCAGGTATCCATGTGGGAACATTCAGTACCGCGTCCGAAGTGGCGGTTCTGAAAGCGACAGGTGAATTTGACATTTTGACGGATGACAAATACTGCAAGTCCTCTGCGTATCTTTTGCGCGGCGATATTCTGGTGACCAAGACGAAAGGGCATACGGTTGTGGTCCTGGACAACGGAACAAAGGCTACAGAAGACCAAAAGCCCACGCCACAGACGCCTGAGAAAGTTGTAGAGGCTCTCTATAAGAGCTCTACGCTGTCCGGAGCATACAAAGCTGTCACAGACCTGCATATGAGATTTCAGCAGGGGGTTCTCACGCCGGACAATGTGGTATGTGTCATTCCGGCGGGAAAAACCGTCAGGTGTTATGGTTTTTATAATATGGTAAAAGGGGTCAAGTGGTATCTGGTAGTACATAATGGCAAAGTGGGATATGCGTCAAGCAAATATCTGGAACGGATATAACAGGATATTTTGAACTTTATGTAACATTAGGGGGCTGTTAAAGAGAGAAGGTTTATGTTACAATTAACGCATCCAATTGCTTTGCAATTGGCAGGCAGACGAAACCCAAAATGTTGCCTCGCGATCATATGTTGTCATAGAGAAAGACATAAGCGTAAACGCAGGTCTTTGTCTATATAATAAAAAGGATTAGAATATGATACAGTACAGAGAACTCCATGAGAAAGAAATAGACAGAGATTTGTTCCGGCAGTTCATTCGACATCAGAATGTTACAAAATGCTGGCGGAAAGAGAAGGGAGAATGGGTAATCAGGGACGCGCCCTTTGTGGACGACTGGTCTGAGGAAGACTATCAGACGCTGGTATCCTGTCTCAGGAATACCGCCGCTACAGGCGGTTTCGTGTACGCCGCATTTTGGGGCGGCGCGCTGAAAGGCTTTGTCTCGGTGGAACCGGGCCTGTTCGGCGCCAGGCAGGATTACATGGACCTCTCCAGCATCCATATCTCTGAGGACATGCGGGGGCAGGGCATCGGAAAGCAGCTGTTTTTGGCGGCCAGAGAGTGGGCCGGAAAAAAAGGCGCGGGAAAATTGTATATATCCGCTCACTCCGCAGTGGAGAGCCAGGCTTTCTACAAGGCCATGGGCTGTGTAGAGGCTCGGGAAATCCGTCGGGATCATGTGGAAAAGGAACCCTTTGACTGTCAGCTGGAATACAGGCTGTAGAGGAGGAATAAGGCGTATGGCGTCGGTTCTGGAGGAAGGCCTGATTTATGAGATTCTTTCCGTCGTGGAGGAGATACCGCCTGGAAAGGTGGCGTCCTATGGGCAGATTGCCAGGCTCATCGGGCGGGAGAAAAATGCCCGGCTGGTGGGCAGGGCGCTTGGACGGGCCGAAAACTATGGCGATTATCCCTGCCACCGGGTGGTGAATCACATCGGCAGGCTGGCTCCCCATTTTGGGGAGCAGCGAAGTCTGCTGTTGGCGGAGGGAGTCAAATTCAAAGATGACACCCATGTGGATATGAAGTCGTGCCGGTGGGATGAGGAGGGATGATCGGAAAGGGTTTCAGGGCCGGAATTAAAGGTCAAATTCTGGCGGCACATCCAGTTCGTCGGATACATATTTTCCATTTTTCTTGCGCTGCCTGACACATTCTGTCAGAAGATATTCAATCTGTCCGTTTACGGAGCGGAAATCGTCTTCCGCCCAGGCGGCAATGGCATTGTACAGTTTCGGAGACAGGCGCAGAGGAATTTGCTTTTTGCTTTCTGCCATATCAGTACAGACTTCCCGAGTTTACAATGGGCTGGGCGTCCCTGTTCCCGCACAGAACCACTAAGAGATTGGAGACCATTGCCGCCTTGCGCTCCTCATCCAGATCCACAACACCTCTCTCATTCAGGCGTTCCAATGCCATCTCCACCATGCCCACCGCGCCGTCTACGATCATTTTCCTGGCGTCTATGATAGCCGATGCCTGCTGACGCTGCAACATGACGGCAGCAATCTCAGCCGCGTACGCCAGATAGGTGATCCGTGCCTCCACAATCTCAATTCCAGCTTCTATGACTCTGGTCTGAATCTCATCTCGAATCCTGGCGGCCACCACTTCGCTGGAACCTCTCAGGCTTCCCTCGTCCGCGACTCCGTCGCCGGTGGTGTCTACATTGGGCGCCACATCATAAGGATAAATACGAACCACATTGCGGAGGGCGCTGTCGCATTGCAGGGAGAGAAATTCCTTATAGTTTTCCACGTTGAACACGGCCTTTGCCGTATCCACGATCCTCCAGGTGACGGCGATGCCGATCTCAATAGGATTGCCCAGACAGTCGTTGATTTTCTGACGGCTGTTGTTCAGTGTCATAATCTTCAGGGACAGTTTGTTACTGCTAATTGTCACATTAGTTCCGGCTCCCTGCGCCGCGCCCATCAGGGCCATCATGCCGCTGCCGGTCTCGGACACGTCCCCGCTCTGATTCAGCCGGGTTTTGGCCGCCGGGTTTACCCCACAGCAGAAAGGATTCACAAAGTAAAATCCGCTGTCCTTAAGCGTACCCACATATTTCCCGAATAGAGTCAGGACCAACGCCTCCTGCGGTCTTAACACCTTCAGGCCGCAGAGGAGAATCCATCCGGTCAGGAATACAAAGGAGCTGACCACAGTGCCCACTACCCACAGCGGTGTCGCCGGACCCTGCACATGGTTTATGGAAACCGCGAACAGCGCGATATCCAGTACGTAGATCAACAGGACCAACAGTAATACTTTCATTCCGTTCTTTTTTCCGCTCAGAACTTTCTCTTCCATTGTAACACCTTACCTTTCATATTGAAATTTATCTGATATCAATAATATATCATATAGATTTGGTAAATGCAAGCATTTAATGACCCGCTTTTTTGCAAGATAGAATTTTTATGGAAAAATCTATGTATGAATGCTATAATGTGTATGTTGTAGAATTGGACGGATTTGGAGGCGGAGGGAGTCCATATGGGTGAAAAAAATATTTGCGATATATTTTCAGAATATCCAGAAGTAATTTATGGATTTACAGATATTGCGTACAGCGAATACGCAAGCGCTTATAAATCTGCCTTGGTATTTGCGGTTCCTCATGGGGAACTACTTACAATTGAAACATATTCGGAAGAAAAGTTCGAAAAGTGTATTCAGGATGCCCAAAAAGTTGTGGAAATCATATTAATACAACTAAAAGATATGCTTGATGAGCATAAAATAAAATATTATATTCCCCCTCTGGCACAAAACAACGAAGTTGAATTGACAGCTCCTTTTTCCTTTAAGTATGCGGCAATAAATGCCGGATTAGGCTGGATTGGAAAAAACGATGTCCTTATCACTACAAAATATGGTCCAAGAGTTAGATTGTCCGCAATATTGATAAATGAATATTTTGTATATGGTGAAAAAGTCTTAACCAGCAATTGTCCTGATACTTGCAGAAAATGTGTTGATGCCTGTCCCCATAAAGCATTGTACGACGCGCAATGGAATATCCATGCAAGGAGAAGTACTATAATAGACTATAGGTTATGTAATGAAAAAAGGAGTTTATCTATTAAAACCCATGGAAGAAAAAATGCCTGTGGTCTTTGTATGGTTGCATGCCCGTTTGGAACGTAACGGCAGCTTCCGGTTTGCCAATGCGGCAGGTTTTGTTGTTAAAACCTGCGCTTGACCTGTTCCTACAGGTTATTTATATGACAGAATACTACAACAGTTACCGTTGTGTTTACGTAAGATCCGTGGTAAAGTATAAAATGTAAAACAGGTTGCGAAAGAGACCGAGAGATTCGTTTTCTTCCGCAATTTTTGTTTATGCCAATGGAATCCATGAGTAGTGTGGATTCCATTTTTTTGTCAATGAAATCCTCGCAAAGCGCGGATTTTATTGGTTTACCCAAAAAGAGGATCGGAAAGGAGGTGTCTTATTGTGATCTACAGGATCTTGGAGGCAATCGGCGTTGCCCTGCGCGCAAAGTTTGGGGAAGACTGCGAAGTTTATACGGAAGAGACTGACCAAGGCCCGGAAAGGCCTTGTTTCTATGTCCAATGTTTAAATTTCTCCAACGAACTTATGAAAGAAGGAAGGTTTTTACGGCGCAGTCAGTTTCTCATTCGGTATTCTCCGGCGCAAGGCGGAGAGAAAAACAGAGAGTGCTGCGCGGTAGCCGAACCGTTAAGCGATTGCCTGGAATGTATCCCGGTTGACGGTCTGATAAGAGGCGCGCAGATGCACGGTGAGATCGCGGGCGGGGTACTGCGCTATTATGTAAACTACGACTATTTCGCATACAGACAGGAAGAGACCGTTGCCATGGGCGAAATGACGTCAAATGTCACAGCGAAAGGGGGATAAGGGAGTTGGCGGCGAAAAAAACGGATATGCCGGAAAAGGATGCGGCAAAGCGGGCAAATATACAGAAGTTTGGCCGGGAACAGTTGCTTGGGTCCGCCAGGTATCAGGGCAGGAAGGACTTGTTGTCCGTCCTGTTGCAGGATGGCGGGGAATACGCCACTGCGGAGGTAGACAGATTAATGGATGATTTTTTGAAAGGAAAGGTGAAGTAATATGGCTTTAGGTGGAGGCACATTTGTTGCACAGAATAAGAAATTGCCCGGCGCGTACATCAATTTTGTATCGCTGGCCAGGGCGACCGCAGCCCTGTCGGGGAGAGGGATTTGCACCATGCCCCTGGAACTTGACTGGGGTGTGGAGGAGGAAGTTTTTACCGTGACCAATGAGGATTTTCAAAAGGACAGCATGAGAATCTTCGGTTACGCGGCGGATCATGAGAAGATGAAAGGGCTGTGGGACTTGTTCCTGAATGCCAAAGTTCTGTATGCATACCGTCTGAACGGCGGAGGCGTAAAGGCGGAGAATGATTTCGCGGTTGCTCTGTATGGGGGAACCCGCGGCAATGATCTGAAGATCGTGATTCAGGCCAATGTGGACAACGAAGCACTGTTTGACGTATGTACCTATATGGGAACCTCCCTGGTGGACAGCCAGACAGTCAGCACGGCGGGGGAACTGACCGCTAACGCTTATGTGAGATTTAAGGAGGATGCGGTTCTGGCAGTGACAGCGTCTTCGCCGCTGGTGGGAGGAACCAACAGAGAAGCGGATGGAGAGGCACATCAGAAGTATCTGGACAAAATCGAATCCTACTCCTTCCATGTTATGGGCGTGACCGCAGCGGGCGAGACTGTCAAAAAGCTGTATGCATCCTTCAATAAGCGCCTGCGGGATGAGATGGGTGTAAAATTCCAGCTTGTGGGTCATGAGATCCCAGCCGACTATATGGGCGTGATCAATGTGAAAAACAGAACCATGGATGAAGGCTGGCCCGAGACATCCCTGGTCTATTGGGTGACCGGCGCGGAATGCGGATGTGAGGTCAACAGGTCCGTTCAGAACAAAAAGTACGACGGGTCTTTCAGAGTGAACACGGATTATACCCAGGCACAGCTGGAGCAGTGCATTGACAACGGCGAGTTTGTGTTGCACAGGGTGAATTCCGATATACGTGTGCTGGAGGATGTCAACAGCATGATTACATTATCCGATGAATGCGGCGCTATTTTCAAGGACAATCAGACAGTCCGTGTCATTGATCAGCTGGGCAATGATGACGCCGTGCTGTTCAGCACCAAGTATCTGGGTGTTGTGCCTAACAAGGCATCCGGCAGAACGTCCCTGTGGTCTGATCTGAAGAAGCTGCGGGAGGACTTGCAGACCGTCGGCGCCATTGAAAACTTCACGGATTCTGATTTGACAGTGGAACAGGGGGACACAAAGAAATCCGTGGTAGTCACCGGCGCCATTGAGGTTGTAAACGCCATGGGCAGAATGTACATGACCACTGTTGTGAAATGATAACCGCATTGTCGGTTACGGATTGAAAATCGTCCCACAAGCCAAGGGGTTCCCTTTCCGGCAGGCAGGTAAGAGGATTTTAGATGCGAGCTATGCAGCTAAAAATCGCTCCCCTTAAAAAGGGTCTTGGAGAGAAGAGACGAAACTATCATAAATACGAGGAGTGAATGAATATGGAAAACAATGTGACGATGAAAGCGAGAGACACCGTTGCCGCAAAACTTGCGGAATGCTTTATCACGATTGGAACACGCAGGTACAATTTTATGCAGATGATTGATATGGAGGCTAAGATTGAGAAGACCAAGGCCACAGTTCCCCGCCTGGGGGCAATTATGGCGGGCCATAAGTCATGCGGAATGGAAGGAACTTTTTCCGGTACTGCGCATTATAATCAGTCTGTGCTGCGGCAGGCGCTTCTGGACTACAAGAACACCGGCCATGACATTTATTTTGAGATGCAGATTACCAACGACGATCCCACCAGTGATGCAGGAAGACAGACAATCATCTTCTATGACTGCAACACGGATGGCGGTGTGCTGGCCAAATTTGACGCTGACGGCGAGTATCTGGACGAGGAGATTGAAGGAACTTTTGAAGATTTCTCCATGCCGGAATCCTTTGCCAGACTCACAGGATTTCTGACCAATTGATGCATCCCCTTACACGCGTTTGGTTACTGGCTTGACAGGGTGCACGAAAAGAAAGCGAAAAAGGCCATCATATTAATTCTTGTCGGTTCGCCTGAAAAGGCCTGACATGGTCAAGTATTTTTTGGATACTCGGAACTGCGCGGTAAAGTCGCGAAGGCGCGCGGGAGCAAATTTCATAAATGTACTCTCATATGAAATTTGTCTCTCCTGAGTGCGCGCCGAAGAGACTTTATTTTTTATGACGTTGCGCGGCAATCAGGAGATCAAAGGATCTCCAAAAGAAGGAGAGATGAGATATGTCTAATTTTTCACAGTTTATGAAAGCAAATAAGAAGGAAAAGAAAAACGGTTTTTACGCGCCCACAGCGTCGCTGCTGGACGAATCCACCGGAAAATCCATTGAATGGGAGTTCCGTCATCTGACATCCAGGGAAAATGATACCCTTCGGGATGCCTGTACCATTGAAGTGCAGGTCACGGGAAAACCCAATTTGTACAGGCCCAGGCTGGACACATCCCGGTATCTGAACAAGATGATCTGTTCTGCCACAGTCTGCCCGGATCTGTACGATTCGGCATTGCAGGACAGCTATGGCGTTAAGACTCCGGAGGAACTGATCTACGCCATGGTGGATGATCCCGGTGAATACGCCGAACTGTGCGCATGGATGCAGAGATTCCAGGGATTCAGCAAGACTCTTGAGGATAAGGTGGAAGAGGCAAAAAACTGATTGAGGAAGGGGATGGGGAGGCGAATTATGCCTACTATGCCCTTCATAAACTCCATATTTTGCCCAGACAGTTTCTCGACATGGATGAAGAGGAGAAGGCCTTTGTCATAGCGGCCATCAGGGTCAAGGTAAAAAATGACAGAGAAAAGGAAAAGGAAATGAAAAGAAAATCCAGAAAGAAAGGCAGGTGATGAGGATGGCATCTATTCAAAAAAGCATGCGAATGTACGATGATCTATACGACCTTCTAAATGTCATAGTCAGTTCCGCTGCGGTAGCCGCTTCCACATTGGAAGATATGTGGGCCACGGTGAATGATGAACTGGATACGGGTCCCATTGAGAATGTCAGGGATGAGTTAGAGAAAATGCATATGGAATGGAATGAGCTTGGAGAGACAATCTCCGAGTTGGATGTACCCGAAATGATTATCCCTCAGATCGACATACTTGCAATGAATCAGCTTGTCAATGTGGAGGTGAGCCTGATGGTCCGTAACATGCCCACTCCCGATCCGCAGGAAATCAGGCCTGACACGGTGCCCAACGGTCCGCCTCTATCTACCGGTATGCAGATAGAGTGGGACTCCGGTGAGTCAAATGAGGAGGATTCAAAAGAAAACGATCCGAATAAAGACAATCCGAAAGGAGACAACTTGGAATGGAATGTCCCTAAGGTGTCTTTGTCCTCGGAGATGGATATTACAGAAGGTATAAAATGGCTGATAGATTATGCCACATATGGAGCGAACGCAAACTACGACCAGACCCGCGCAGAGGCGCAGTTGATGGCGGCTATGTCAATCAATCCGGATATCGCATATACCGGCGAATCCTCAGCCGACGCTGATACACAGGCGTTACAGGGCGCATTTGACGCTATTGTGGATAAAGCGCAGGAGATACAGAGTCGGGGTATATATACGGATGATGCCATGATCGCCGGAGCGACGGAGTTGACATCCGCTTTTTCAGATCCCACGGCCATTGTGATGATGATGGATTCCCTTGCGGATTTCGCAATGGGTGCTTCCGGTGGCGGTGAGATGGACAGTGTCGCAATGGCGCAGTATGCGGGTACTCTCGGAGAAGCAAGAGGTGGTTCCTATGAAGCCATGGCGGAGAAAGGTCTTGAATTTACGGAGGCGCAGAAAGCGGTTATAGAAGGAACTGCCACCCAGGAACAGGTGATTGCGGCCATTGGGGACGAATATCTGAACGCCTCCCAGGACATACAGGCGGCAGCGGCCATCAATGCCGTGATATCTGACTCCTGGGAGGGAATGTATGAGGCCTTGAGCAACACGCCGGATGGCAAGATTATGCAGTTGAATCAGGCGTTTGGAGAAATAGCCAGAGTAATAGGCGGTCAGTTGTATCCGATTGTAATTCAATTTGTTGACTTAATAGTCAATAATCAGGAAACGATTCAGTGGGTTCTGAGTATATTTGCGCTGGGATTGCAGATTGTACTGAGTGTTTTGTCAGAGGTGCTGGAAAGGGTTATGGAGTTTGGGCAAATTGCCATTGATAACTGGGGGCAGATCGGGCCTTTGATCGGAACGATTGCAGGTATGATTTTTATACTTGCCGCCGCACTTTTTGTCTGTAAGACAGCTATGGGAGTGGCTGCAGTTGCACAGACAGTGCTTAACGCCAATTTGTTTGGCTGCCCGCTGGTCTGGATTCTCGCCATAATCATTGCGGTAGTAATGGCAATCTATAAAATTGTGGAGGCAGTGAACAACGCCACTGGATCAACCTATAGTGCTCTGGGTGTCATTATGGGGGCATTAGCTACATTAGGCGCATATCTATGGAATCTGGCGCTGGCCATTATAAACGCTATAATCGGCGTAATTGAGTTTCTGGTGAACCCTCTCTTAAACTTCGCAAATTTTATTGCCAATCTTTTCACTGACCCGATTGGCTCTGTTATTCATCTTTTCGGAGACATGGCGGATACGGTGCTGGCACTGCTACAGAAAATTGCTTCGGGAATGGATTTTGTTTTTGGCAGCAGTTTGGCGGATACCGTCCAGGGATGGCGGGATGGTCTGTCTGATATAGTCAATGAAGCGGCGGAAAAGTATGGCAATGGACAATATGAAGAGGTGGTATCGCGTCTGGATCTCTCGCTTGAAGGGATGGGGCTTTCCAGAATTGGCTATGAAGATGCCTGGGATGCCGGATACTCACTCGGTGAAGGGATAGAAGAAAGATTTTCTGATCTCTCATCCTTCTTTGAAGACAATCGCAATCCGTTTGATGACGACCCGGCGAACGCATTGACGGATGAAGAGAACAATCTTAGCTTAATTGCGGATCACACAGGAAGCATCAAGGATTCCCTTGCCTGCACGGAGGAAGACTTAAGATATCTGCGTGACATTGCGGAACAGGAAGCAGTCAACAGATATACGCTGGCGGAAGTGAAAATCGAGCAGACAAACCACAATAACATAAACAGCGGCATGGATTTGGATGGTGTAATGTCCGGACTTACAGACGCCATGAACGAATCCATTGACAGTATTACAGAGGGGGTGCATGAGTAAATGGCAAGAAGCGGATATGAATTTTACCTGGATAAATGTATGTTGCCCATAACTCCGTCCAAACTGGAGATAAAGATTGAAAATGCCAACAAAACCCTGACCTTGATGAATGAGGGTGAGATAAATATTCTGAAAACGGCGGGGTTGACAGATATTGAATTTAGCTGTGGGATTCCACAGGTACAATATCCCTTTGCGGTATATAAGGACGGGTTCAGGGGGGCCGACTATTTTCTTACCTATTTCAAGTCGCTCAAAAACAGCCGGAAACCCTTCCAGTTCATCGTCTGCCGGTCGTTTCCCGGAAACCGAAAGCTGTTTGGGACAAACATCAAGGTGACGCTGGAAGACTATAAACTCACGGAGGATGCCAAGGACGGATTTGATATTGCTGTGAAGGTAAAACTGAAACAATGGCGGGATTACGGGCCCAAAACAGTGAAGATCCTTATGTCGGAATTTGGGCCCAGGGCGGCGGTGGAGCCCCAGCGGGAAGCATCCACATCGCCGGAGCCGACAGAGTCGACTTCCTACACGGTAGTAAAAGGCGACTGCCTCTGGAACATTGCCAAAAAGTTTTACGGAAGCGGTTCGAAATACACAGTGATCTATGACGCGAACCGTGGCGTTGTAGGCGGCAATCCCAATCTGATTTATCCGGGACAGGTTTTGACAATTCCGGCGGCGTGAGTACTGCTGCAAAAGGATACGTACAAAAACCGGGAAGGGTCATGTCGAATAAACAGGCATCGGCAGAAATGAAAGAGGGGGTATAAAGACAGAACGTCTTTCTTGTGGAAGGGCGTTTTTTTATTCATGAGCACCGGAATCCTCGCAAAACATGGATTCCGGTGCTTATGTATACGGAATCCATGTTCTGTGAGGATTTCGGTGTTGAGAAATCAGGAGAGGAAGTGATTTCTATGGATATTGAACTGATGATAGGAGACGGATCGGGCACAAAAGCCTACATCCCATCTGTGGAAGAGGGGATTGAATGGCAGACCGAGAGGAGAGGCGCTGCGGGGAAACTGACCTTTTCGGTCTTAAAAGATGACATGCAGGGTTTTTCAGAGGGAAGCGCAGTCAGACTGACAGTGGACGGCGACAAAATTTTTCACGGCTACATCTTTAAACAGAGCAGGGATAAGGACCAGATCATAAAAGTTACCGCCTACGATCAGCTGCGGTATCTGAAAAACAAAGACACCTATGTCTATGAGAACAAGACTGCGGCACAGTTCATCAAAATGATTGCGGAGGACTTTGCCTTGAACATCGGAACGATAGAGGATACCTCATATATTATAGAGTCAAGGGTGGAAGAAAACACATCATTATTTGAGATGATAGAAAATGCCCTGGATCAGGAACTGATGGGCAGCGGGGAGATGTATGTGCTGTACGATGACTTTGGACAGCTGACACTGCGGCACCTGTCTGAAATGTATGTGGGCCGGCCGGGCGCCTACCTGTTGATTGATGAGGAGACCGGGGAAAATTTCAACTACACGTCATCCATTGATGATAACACGTATAACAGGGTGAAGCTGACCTATGACAATGAAGAAACCGGATTCAGGGATGTGTATATTGCCCGATCCGGGGAGCATATCAACCAGTGGGGTATTCTGCAATATTTTGAAACCCTTTCTGAGGGAGAAAACGGACAGGCAAAGGCAGACGCGCTTCTGAAATTGTATGATAAGAAAACCAGAACCCTCAAAATAAATAACGCCGTGGGAGACAACCGGGTGAGGGCTGGGTCAATGTTAGTAGTCAGTCTCGATTTGGGTGACTGGAAACAAAATAATTTTATGCTGGTGGAATCCTGTAAACATACTTATAAACAAGGTGAACACTGGATGCATTTAACTCTGAAAGGTGGTGAATTTATTGGCTGATGTAAGCGAACTGGTCAAAGCAATAAAAAAAGCCGCGCGGGATGAAAGAGAATCATCCAAGCCCGTCCATGTTTTTTTTGGAGTGGTTCGTTCCGTAAGCCCGTTAAACATCAGTGTGGAACAAAAAATGGTACTGGGGGAGGCACAGCTGGTACTCGCCAGAAATGTGACAGATTACAGTCTGATGGTAACTGTTGATTGTTTGACGGAAAGCGCTCTCAGAACCCACAGTCATTCCGTAAAGGGAACCGATGGCGACGGAGATGACATTAACCTGACCACAGGGGAAAGCAGTCTTGTTCACAACCATAATATCTCGGGAAAGAAGAGAATTATGGTACATAACGGCCTGGCTGTAGGTGATAAAGTTATCCTGCTCAGGCAGCAGGATGGACAAAAGTTTGTGGTCATTGACCGAATAGGAGGAAAACTATGATTCCATCAACCGGCGGGTTTTTAGCGCAGGACTTTGAAATGGCGAAACAGCCCGGCTTGACTTACAGAATGGATCTGGACGGGGACTGCGTCCGGGGACTTGCGGACGGCCGGGAAGCTATGCGGCAGGCAATTTTTCGTATTTTACAGACAGAGCGGTATCAATATGTAATCTATCCGTGGTGGTATGGGATTGAAACCATGGATCTCTATGGGGAGCCCGTGACATGGGTATGCGCGGAACTGGAGCGCAGGATTACGGAAGCGCTTCTGGTGGATGACCGGATTATAAAGGTGACGGACTTTGCGCATGACACCAGCATAAAGGGGGCAGTACACACCACATTTACAGTGCATACTGTCTACGGCAGGATTACGGCAGAAAGAGAGGTAACTATATAAATGTATGAAGGCATGACAGATGATTTCCTTCGGGAGCGAATGCTGGCCCGTGTGTCCCACAAGCTGGACAAGCGGCCCAGCGCGTTGATCTACGATACTATTGCGTCAACGGCAAACGAACTCGCAATACTGTATATTGAACTGGAATATCTCATAAAAAATTCCTATGGCGACACGGCTGCGAGAGAATTTCTGATCCTGCTGTGCAGAGACAGGGGGATCACGCCCCAGCCGGCAACCCGCGCTGTTTTAAAGGGGGAGTTTACGCCGGATACCATAGATGTAACCGGACAGCGGTTCAACATAGGCGATATGAATTATGTGGTCACTGAGCGGATCACCCCGGGGCAGTACCAGGTGCAGTGTGAAACAACGGGAACTGCGGGCAATCAGTATCTGGGGCAGATGATCCCCATAAATTACATACAGGGGCTGGAAACCTCCGAACTGACGGAAGTTTTGATACCGGGAGAGGACGAGGAAGACACCGAGGTTTTGAGGCGCCGGTATTTTGACAGTTTCAATGAACAGTCCTATGGCGGGAACAGGGCCGATTATCTGGCAAAGGTTAAAAGCATTGAAGGCGTGGGAGGGGTGAAAGTCACCCGGGTCTGGAACGGGGATATCCGTCCGGCGGAGATGATTCCGGATGACACGGTTAAGGCCTGGTACGAATCCGCAATCGGTACGGTGCCCCGGGAGGCTGCGGTGTGGCTTGAGGCGGTGTATATGGCCTCACGGGAAAAGAAACTGACGGTTGGGGGGACGGTTCTGGTCACAGTGATTAACTCGGATTATGGAGAGGCCAGCGAGGTGCTGGTGGACAGGGTGCAGACCATCCTTGACCCGGAGGAAAACGCGGGGGAGGGATATGGAACCGCGCCCATAGGACATATTGTCAATGTTAAGAGTGCTGTGCCCGTTGCGATAGAGATCGAAACCACGCTGTCTTTTGAGGAAGGGTATGGATGGAACAACCTGAAAACACCCATTACGGAAGCAGTGGAAGAATATCTGCGGCAACTCAGAGAGGCATGGGCGGACAGCAGCTTTCTGGTGATCAGGACCAGCCAGATTGAGTCCCGGATACTGGCGGTAAAAGGCGTGGCGGATATCGCGGACACCAGGCTCAACGGGGCGGCCGCCAACGTGACGCTGGGGAAGTATGAAATTCCGGTGATGGGAGGTGTCAACGGATGGTAAGAGAGGTTGAGCTGATCTCCTATCTGCCCGCGTTTATGCAAAAATATAAAGAGCCTGCGGCAACTCTGGGAGCGGAAGATTCTGAATTTGCCATAGCGTGGAGCGAGGCGGACAAGATCCTTTATAACCGTTTCATTGCGACCGCTGACGAATATGGGATCGGGCGGTTTGAAAAACTGCTGGGCTTATATCCAGCCCAGGAGGACGACCTGGAGAGCAGGCGGATGAAAGTGCAGAGCCGGTGGGTTAACAAGATTCCCTATACGCTCAGGGTGCTGGCCGAGAAAATCCGAATCCTGGGTGATGGCGCGGATTTCAGGATGGAGGCGGATTTCCGGCAAGGTTATGAGATGTGGGTACAAACGATGCTTGAGATAGCGGGACAGGTGGGAGAACTGGAGCGTATCGTTGAAGAAACCGTGCCATGTAATATAGTGACACTGACAACAAACCAGATTTATGTCGAAACAGGCGGAGAAATCTATGGGGGCGGCGGTATAGCTTATACAGATATCATCGAGATAGAGAATCAGGAGGCACAGAATGGCAAATTTTTCTAAATTAGTAATAACAAACGCGGGAGCGCAGCTTTTGAACCATAAACTGTATGCACAGGAGGCGCTGGTGTTTACGGAAATGGTTATGTCAGAGCGGAAGTATGATACGGCGCTGGAGAGTCTTACAGAACTGGAAGAGATCCGGCAGAGAGCGGGCATTCGAAAAATGGAAAAGGAAGGGAATGGAGTGCGAATCGGGTCCGTTTTTCTGAACAGTGACTTGGAAGAGGGGTACTTCGCAAACACACTGGGTCTATATGCCCGCTGCGGGGAAGATACGCCGGTGCTGTTTGCCGTCGCGGCGGAACAGACAAGGGCGGCGTTTATGCCCCGGAAGTCCCGGACACTGTGCGGGATGGAGATCAAGCTGAAAATTGCGCTGGAGAATACGGATCACATAACCATTCAGATGGATCAGTCCGGGATGGCAACCGTGGGGGATATTCTGGAATTGGAGAACAGTATACAGGATCACGTCGGCAATGTGGATAACCCTCACCAAACCAGCAAGGAACAGATCGGCCTGGGAAATGCGGATAATACCTCGGATATGGACAAACCGGTTTCAACGGCCCAGCAGGCGGCAATAGAAGGGGCCTGCCAGCAGGCGGCGGAGTACACGGATACCAGGATTGGGCAGCTGATTAACGGCGCACCCGGTACTTTGGACACCCTTGGAGAAATAGCCCGGGCCATGCAGGAGAATGATACTGTGGTGGATGCTCTGGAACAGGCCATTGGCACTAAAGCAGGTCAGGCGGAAGTAGATGGCCATACGGGCAACAGTACAATCCACATCACGGCATCAGAGCGGCAGTCGTGGAACGGCAAACAGACCACCACCGGGGACACTAGGGATAATACAGTTTCCTTTAGCAGTGAGGACGCGGCTGACGCTTCCGAGTGGACGGATGTAGATTTGATCAGGTCCGGGGAAAAGCATAGCAGTCTGTGGCGGAAGATATCATTGTTTACAAAGAATGTTAGGTATCTTTGGAAGCTGCTGGGCGGGACCTCCCTGGCCGGGATCGGGGATGGTACGGTGACCGGGGCCATCAGTGCGCTAAACACGGGATTAGGGAGTAAGGCCAGCAGTGTGCATACCCATACCAAGAAAC
>CANSPM010000060.1 GCA_947648875.1 uncultured Lachnospiraceae bacterium | reverse complement strand
AAATTCTCCCGGCTTCTTACGTTTCGAGACTGTTTAAAGTACCGTCTCTGCACTAAAAACTCTCACATATTTCGCTGTCTGTGGGCTTCGTAGACCAGCAGGGAAGCCGCTATGGCCGCATTCAGAGATTCCACCTTCCCCTCCATGGGAATTTTCAGATAGCTGTCCGCCAGGTCCGCCGTCTCCCTGCGCAGCCCATTCGCCTCGTTGCCAATTAAAAAAGCCGTCCCCTCCGCAAAGGAAAAACCGCTATAATAATTTCGCCCCTGCAAATGGGCGGCATAGACCCGGATCCCCTTTTTTCGCAGCACTCCAATGGTCTCTTTCAGGTTCTCTACATAGAGAAAGGGAACCCGGTAGATAGATCCCATAGTGGACCGGATGGTCTTGGGATTAAAGATATCGACTGTTATTTTAGACATGATAACACCTGTTATACCCGCTCCTTCTCCTGCCCGGAGGATCGTTCCCAGGTTTCCCGGGTCCTGCAAATCTTCCAGCAACACCAGTAGCGGCCTGTCTGTCTCCAGGATTTTCCGCAGTTCATAGACCGGCCTTTTCAGCACAGTCAGGATTCCCTGGGGCGTCTGGGTGTCAGACATGCGGGCAAAAATTTCCTCCGTAACCAGTTCGTATCCGGTAGCCTGTAGCTTTTCTTCTATATTAATAGCAGTCTGCTCCCGGCGGCCTCGCAGGTTTCCCAGAAAAGTCTCCGTCAGATATACCTCCCGGATCAGCTCTCGGGGCGCCTCCTCATACATCTTCGGTCCCTCCGCTAAAAATACATCATCCTGCCTACGCGCTTTCGCTTTGGTCTGCCATTGTACAATCTGTTTTACCCTCTGGTTGGATGCGCTCGTAATCATTACCTTATCTCCCAATGTCTTCTTTTCATTCCGGAAATCCTCTTTCCATGTGCAGGTCATCGCCCTGTCTCGGTTCCACAAAACAGAGGCCTGTCGCGGAATACAGTTCCATTCGCAATACCAAAAAAACTTTTGGTGTATCAATGGAACAATAGTCCCATGCTCTGCGAGAATGGGATTCTGTTGTCATTTGTCATGAATAAAACAGCTGCTATACAAGCCTCTGGGGCGGTATAACAGCTGTATGCCGTCTGTATTTATAACAGCTTGGAAATCTCATACTGATAGGGATCAATACCTTTCTGCATGTTCAGGGCCTCTTCAATATCAAAGTCCACAAACTCGCCGTGGCGATAACCCACAACCCTGTTGGTCTTACCCTGTAACAGGATATCCACCGCGTAAGCGCCCATAATGGAGGCATAGAAGCGATCCTTACAAGTAGGATTGCCCCCGCGCTGCATGTATCCCAAAACCGTGGCCCGGGTCTCTATGCCAGTGGCCGCCTCGATGCGCCTGGCCATGGAGTTCGAATGCCCGATGCCCTCCGCGTTGATAATCAGGTGATGGATTTTTCCTTTCTTGCGGCTGGCGATAATATTGTTGATGATGGCCTGCTCGTTATAGTCATATTTTTCAGGAAGCAAAATGTCTTCGGCGCCGTTGGCGATACCGCACCACAGCGCGATATACCCCGCATTGCGGCCCATCACTTCGATAATACTGCAACGCTCATGGGATGAGGATGTATCCTTAACCTTGTCGATGGCCTGCATGGCGGTGTTGATCGCCGTGTCAAATCCAATGGTATAATCCGTGCAGGCGATATCCAGGTCGATGGTGCCAGGCAGACCCACGGTGTTGATCCCCAGACGAGCCAGCTTCTGCGCTCCTCTGTAAGAGCCGTCGCCTCCAATGACCACAATACCGTCTATTCCGTGCTTCCGACAGATTTCTGCGCCCTTCTGCTGTCCCTCCGGAGTCTTAAACTCCATGCAACGGGCCGTGCCAAGTATTGTGCCGCCCCTCTGAATGATATCCGACACATCCTTTGGCTGCATATCTATGATTTCTTCGTTCAACAGGCCGTTATAGCCCTTTTTGATTCCCTTAACCTTAAGGCCCCTCGCAATCGCTGTACGCACCACTGCACGAATGGCCGCATTCATTCCGGGGGCGTCTCCGCCGCTGGTCAACACGCCAATTGTCTTCAATTCTTTCTCCACGATGCACTCTCCTCCTAATTATAGTTCCGCAACCTCTCTGCCAATGCCGTTTTTCGCGGAGTAATTTTCGGCCGCTCTGGCGTCCGCAAATTCTCCGGGCATTGCCAGATCGGATGCTGATTTATAGTTCCGCAACCTCTCTGCCAATGCCGTTTTTTGCGGAGTAATTTCCGGCCGCTCTGGCGTCCGCAAATTCTCCTGATTCCCTCTCCATAGCCGCACTAGTCAGTCACCTTATTCTAATGCATTTCTTTTCGGTTTTCAATAGGTTTTGTTACGATTTTAACATTTTCTTTCCCGAAAACTGCGCCCAGACGCTGCTTTAACTCCTGGTCAGCGCGCACGCAGCGATTGTCCGGCAATATTTTCACAGCCCTGGGATTCTTGATATAGATTACCAGATGGTCCTCACCGTCCGAATCCGCAGTGACCTCAAATAATCTCTGCTGTGCCTGCTGGAACGCCTCCATCGTAGGGAACTGTATCCAGAGTCCCTCCGGCATACTGCTGATGCTGGCTCTGGGCTGTTCCCGGCGCTCCCCGGGGATCTGTCCCCGGGGGGCTGTCTCCGGTTCCCACTGCCGGTCGACCTGGTCCTGCTGTTGGTGACTCTGCCGCCCTCCGCTCCCCCGGCTGCCTGAAAAAGCGCGTCCTCCCCGTCTTGGAAACAGTTCTCCTCCTCCGACGGCCTCCTCAAAGCTGACAATCTGTTCGCAGATCAGCTTGGCGTCCTTATCTTCCTCCACGGAAGTCCGTCCTTTGATAAAGAGTTTGGCATCATCCGTCAACAGGGAGGAATACTGCTCATAATCTCTGGGAAAGATCACCACTTCCACGCTGCCCACCAAGTCCTCCAGGCTCACAAAAGCCATAACTTGATTGTTTCGGGTATATTTGATGGTCTTCTCCGCAATCATCCCGCCGATCACTGCCGGTGCTCTGTCCGGCACCACCACCTGCCCCGTATCCTCGTCCAGCAGGAAGTCGCTGCTTTTACGGGTGGCATATGTTTGCAGCAAATCCTGGTATTCTTCCAGGGGATGGCCGCTGACATAGATGCCCAGCACTTCCTTTTCAAAGGCAAACATCATCTCTTTTGGATACTCGCCCACATCCGGCATACGGACCTCATACGCCTCCCTGTCTTCCTCGGAAGCAATATCAAACAGGGTAATCTGCCCTGCCAGATTGTTCTTTTTGTCCTTTACGATGTGGTCCAGAATCTGTACATATACGCTCATGCACTGCTTACGGGTGCCCCCCAGGCTGTCCAGGGCTCCGGCTTTGATGAAGTTTTCCATGGCCCGTTTGTTCACGTCCTTGTCCGCCACCCTGGTTATAAAATCCTTCAGATTGTTGTAGGGCCCCCGCAGCCGTCTCTCCTCCACGATGGCGTCGATAATCGGCCTTCCCACGCTCTTGATGGCGGTAAGGGCATACCGTATATTCCCCCCATCTACGGAAAATCCTGCCTCTCCCTGATTGATATCCGGCGGCAGAATCTTGATGCCCATATTCCGGCTGGCCAGAATATATTCGGAGACCTTCCCCGGATTGTCGATCACCGATGTGAGCAACGCCGCCATAAACTCCACCGGGTAATAGTATTTCAGCCACGCCGTCTGTAGTGTCACCACCGCGTAGCAGGCCGCATGAGATTTGTTGAAAGCATAGTTGGCAAAATCCATCATCTCATCAAAAATCCGGTTGGCGGTTTTCTCGTCAATGCCCTTGGAAACACAGCCAGGCACCCCCTCTTCCCTGTTGCCGTACACGAAATTGGCCCGTTCTTTCTCCATGACGGAGTGCTTCTTTTTGCTCATGGCGCGGCGCACCAGATCACTCCGCCCCATGGTATAGCCCCCCAGGTCCCGCACGATCTGCATAACCTGCTCCTGATAGACCATACAGCCGTAAGTATTTTTCAGAATCGGTTCCAGCTGGGGACAGGCGTAACTGGTCTCGCCGCCGTTGTTCTTACCCTTGATGTACTTGGGAATAAAATCCATGGGGCCGGGTCGGTACAGAGAGATACCGGCCACAATATCCTCAAAATTCTGGGGACGCAGTTCCTTCATAAAACTCTTCATCCCCCCGCTCTCCAGCTGGAAAATACCCTCGGTCCTGCCCGTGCCGATGTAGGAGAGCACCTTGGGATCATTAAAGTCGATGTGTTCCATGTCCAGCCTGATACCTCTGGTCTGCTCCACAAAATTCACCGCGTCCCGGATCACCGTCAGGTTCCGCAGCCCCAGGAAATCCATCTTCAAAAGGCCCAGCTCCTCCAGCGGATCCTTGGTATACTGGGTGGTGATGGAGCCGTCGCCGCCCCTGGACAGAGGAACGAACTCGTCCGCCGCCTCCGGGCAGATCACCACACCGGCCGCATGCATGCCGGTGTTGCGGGGCAGCCCCTCCAGGCGCTTGCACATGTCAATCAGCTTGTGTACCTGTTCCTCTTCCCGGTACAGTTTCCCCAGTTCCTGGCTTTTCTCCAGCGCCTGCTCCAGCGTGATATTGAGATCCCCCGGCACCAGCTTGGCGATGCCGTCCACATAGGCATAGGGCAGGTCCATGACCCGGCCCACATCCCGGATTACCCCCTTGGCTCCCAGCGTGCCAAAGGTCACAATCTGGACCACTTTTTCCGATCCGTATTTCCGGCTCACATAATCAATCACATCCTGCCTTCCGTTGGGGCAAAAGTCAATGTCTATATCCGGCATGGACACCCGCTCCGGATTCAGAAAACGCTCAAACAGCAGGCTGTAACGGATGGGATCAATATCCGTGATCCGCAGACAGTAGGAAACAATGCTGCCTGCGGCGCTGCCCCGCCCCGGTCCCACAGGAATGCCGTTTTTCTTGGCATAATGAATAAAATCCCACACAATCAGAAAGTAATCCACAAATCCCATACTGTGAATTACATCCAGCTCATAGTCCAGCCGCTCTTCCAGAGTCATTCCCGTGTCTCCCGCCATCAGAGAGCCGTCCCCATAGCGCTCTCTGAGCCCTTCGGCACACAATTTTTGCAGGTAACCCCAGGAGTCATAACCTTGCGGCACCTCGTAGTGCGGAAGTTTACGGACGCCGAACTCAATCTCCACATGACACCTGTCCGCAATCCGCTGGGTGTTTTCCACCGCCTCCCAGGCGTAGGAGAACAGGCCCTTCATCTCCTCCTCGCTCTTTACAAAGTACTGGCCGCCCTCATAGCGCATGCGATCCTCATCCGCCAGCTTCTTGCCCGTCTGTAGGCAAAGCAGGATATCATGGGCCTCCACATCGGTCTCATAGGTATAATGCACATCGTTGGTGACCACAAGGGGAATCTCCAGTTCCCGGCTCATGTTCATCAGTTCCATGTTGACCCGTCTCTGTTCCGGGATGCCGTGATCCTGCATCTCCAGAAAATAGTTCCCTTTGCCGAAACATGCCTCATACTTCCGGGCGCTTTTCCTGGCCTCGTCCAAAAGTCCCTTGGAGATATTGCGCTGTACCTCTCCGGCCAGGCAGGCAGACAGGGCAATGAGGCCCTCGTGATATTGCCGCAGCACCTCCATGTCCACCCGGGGTTTGTAATAATACCCCTCCGTAAACCCCTTGCTGACAATCTTCATCAGATTGGCGTAGCCGGTGTTATTCTCCGCCAGCAGCACCAGGTGGTAATACCTGTCCTCTCCACCGGTAAGTTCTTTGTCAAAGCGGGAGCCCGGCGCCACATACACCTCACAGCCGATGACGGGATTGATGCCCGCCGCCTTTGCCTCGCGGTAAAATTCCAGTACCCCGTACATAACGCCGTGGTCCGTGATGGCCGCGCTGTCCATGCCCAGTTCTTTTACCCGTCTCACATACTCTTTAATCTTGTTGGAACCGTCCAGCAGGGAATATTCCGTGTGGACATGCAGATGCGCAAATGCCATAGATCCCTCTTCTCCTTATCCGCAGTTCTTTTGCTCTTTTTCTCTTTATTCTATCATCAAAAAAAGCGCCGTACAAGCCACAATTCGCTTCCGGGCGCAGAAACCGGCCCCCTATTATCAGCTGTACAATTCCGCTGTCAGCACCCCTTCTCCGAACAGTAAACAAGCATCTGTTTTCCTGACACAGCAAAAAATGAGCCAGCGCGCATACCGGCTCATTTCCTGCTTCCATTATTGTCAGTTCTTACATTACACGCACAAATATTTTTTCAGAACGTCCACTCTGTCCAGCCGCTCCCAGGAAAGATTCAAGTCATCCCGGCCAAAATGTCCGTAAGCCGCCGTCTGACGGTAAATGGGTCTGCGCAGATCCAGCATCTTGATAATGCCCGCAGGACGCAGATCGAAATTCTCCCGAATGATCTCCACCAGCTTCTCGTCAGAGAGTTTCCCGGTTCCGAAAGTGTCCACCATAATGGAGGTGGGATGCGCCACACCGATGGCGTAGGAAAGTTGAATCTCACATTTGTCAGCCAGCCCGGCTGCCACAATGTTCTTGGCCACATATCTAGCCGCGTAAGCCGCGCTCCTGTCCACCTTGGTGCAGTCCTTGCCGGAAAAAGCGCCGCCGCCGTGACGGGCGTATCCGCCGTATGTATCCACGATGATCTTACGCCCGGTAAGACCGCTGTCGCCGTTGGGGCCGCCGATTACAAATCGTCCGGTGGGATTGATATAGAACTTGGTTTCTCCGTCCACCATCTCGCCGGGCAGAATCGGATCAAACACATACTTTTTGATATCCGCGTGGATCTGCTCCTGGGCCACTTTCTCGTCATGCTGGGTGGAAAGCACCACAGCCTCCAGACGGAAAGGTCTGCCGTTTTCGTCATACTCTACAGATACCTGACTCTTGCCGTCGGGACGAAGGTAAGGCAGCGTGCCGTCCTTGCGCACCTTGGTCAGCTGCCTGGTCAGCTTATGGGCCAGGGAGATGGGATAGGGCATATATTCCTGTGTCTCGTTGGTGGCATAGCCGAACATCATGCCCTGATCACCCGCGCCGATGGCATCCAGCTGGGCTTCATCCATCTGGCTCTCCGCCCCCTGGGTCTTGGCTTCCAGCGCCTTATCCACGCCCATGGCGATATCCGTGGACTGCTTGTCCAGAGCCACCATCACCGCGCAGGTGTTTCCGTCGAAGCCCTTCTCCGAAGAGTCATAGCCGATTTCTGTGACTGTCTTGCGCACGATACCCGCAATATCAATATTAGCCTTTGTGGTAATCTCCCCCATCACCAACACAAAACCCGTGTTGGTACAAGTCTCACAGGCCACGCGGCTGTAAGGGTCCTGCTCCATCAGCGCGTCCAGCACCGCGTCGGACACGGCGTCACAGATCTTGTCGGGATGCCCCTCCGTCACGGATTCCGATGTAAACAAACGTTTTTCCATTTGAACCTCCTTATGATGTTCCGTCTTTCCCTGAAGCGCACGGAGACGGCGATCTACATTTGGATGCCCCTGCATCCGGGTGTAAATCCATGGCTTCCGGGAAATATACTGTTTTAAGTTCCGCAAACTCCAGAAAATAAAAAGTCCGCTCACAAAAAGCGGACTCGAATTTCTGGTTCTTATCCTCTTATTGTTCAAGTACTACTCGCTCAGGTTGGCACCTTCCGTCGCCGGGGTTGCCGTGGCTTCACAGATCCTATGTATCTCCACCACTCTGAATAAGAGAAAAATCTATGCAATTTCTTTATATTGACACAATACACCAAACTGGCGCGTTTGTCAACCCACTTTCAACTTAAATTTCTGTATTTCTCTGTCGGAATTAACAAGCTCAATCTGTGCCCCCAGAGCCTGTAGTTTTAAATGAAAATCTTCATAACCTCTGGCAATATAATGGATCTCATCCACCATAGTGAACCCTTCCGCTGCCAGTCCCGCAACCACCAAAGCCGCGCCAGCCCGCAGATCCGGCGCTGACAGACTGGCACCCGTGTACCGCCCGACCCCGTTGATAATGGCTGTGGTGCCCTCCACCTTGATATCGGCCCCCATACGGGTCAACTCATCTACATATTTAAAACGATTCTCAAAAATAGTATCCGTGACAATACTGGTGCCTGTGGACAGACCCAGAGCCACCGTAATCTGCGGCTGCATATCCGTGGGAAAACCGGGATATGGCAGAGTTTTGACATGTGTGTGCCGCAGAGGTTTGGAACAAACCACGCGCATGGCATCGTCGGACTCTTTGATCTCACAGCCGATCTCAAGCAGTTTGGCCGAGATAGATTCCAGATGCTTGGGAATCACATTTTTCACTGTGATATCCCCCTTGGTCAGCGCCGCCGCAAACATAAAGGTACCCGCCTCTATCTGATCCGGAATGATGGTATATTCTGAGCCATGGAGCCTGCTCACACCCTTAATCCTGATGACATCCGTACCGGCTCCTTTGATTCTGGCCCCCATGCTGTTCAGGAAATTGGCCAGATCCACCACATGGGGCTCCTTTGCCGCATTCTCTATAGTGGTCTGCCCCTCGGCCATGGACGCCGCCATCATCACATTGATGGTGGCACCCACACTGACGCAGTCCATATAGATATGACTCCCCACCAGCTTATCCGCCCTGGTCTTGATCAGGCCATGCTCAATCCACACCTCGGCCCCCAGCGCCTTAAATCCCTTGATATGCTGGTCAATGGCCCTACAGCCGATATCACAGCCGCCGGGCAGCGCCACCTCCGCCTGTCGATACTTGCCCAGCAGAGCGCCCAACAGATAATAAGAAGCCCTGATCTTCTTGATGTTCTCGTCTTCCACCACCAAACTGCTGATCTGGGCAGCATTCAACGTAACGCTGTGCCTTCCGGTGCGCTTTTCCAGCACACCGATGCCCTGCATGGCTTTCAGAAGCACATTGGTATCCCTCACATCCGGCAGATTGTCTATATATACGGTTTCATCAGTCATTACGGAAGCAGCAAGAATAGGAAGCGCCGCATTTTTGGCCCCTCCTATCTCTACCTCGCCTACCAATGGATTACCGCCTTTGATTGCGTATTGTTCCATTTTGTTTACCTCATACAGATTTATATAAAAGTCTTATTATCGCAAATAAAAAACAAAAAACTAAAACATTTAAAAGTTTTCCCAAATCAAGGGCATCCGATCCTTTTCCGAAGGGATGAGGACATTGTATCCTGTGCGCAACCCGCATCTGGCTTAGATGGTCATTCGGCCTCTTCCCGAAAAGAATAAGGACATTATACCATAAAATTCCCATTTGTAAAACGGAACGTTCGTTCTCCGAAGTTACGACCCGTATTCAGATGATTTTCCTCCATCTCCACAGACCTTCATTTCTATGGTAAATCGTCCCCGTTCTATCTGTCGAAACTCTCCAGACGGAGGTACCGTCAGCTGTGGATACACGGGTCTGACACATTTACAATTCGTCAAATAACTTGCCCGCATTTTTGTCCGCTGCGTTGTTTTCGGTCGACAATGCCACCATATCGCCTCCCTCCGCCGCCTTGCAGACTGAAAATGCATGCTGCGCCATTTAGCTGAAAGTATATATGTCAGTACGCTAGTTCAGATACTTCAGCGGATTTACCTGTTTGCCCCCGATCAGGATCTCAAAGTGTACATGCGGGCCCGATGAGATGCCTGTGTTGCCGCTGATAGCTATTCTCTGCCCCTGTTTTACATAATCGCCCACTTTCACCAGAACTTTGGACAGATGAGCATACCGGGTCTGCCTGCCATCTTCATGGTCAATATAAACCACATAGCCATAACCGCTGCCCCATCCTGCCTTGACAACCCGTCCGCCGCAGGAGGCCACGACAGTAGTACCCACAGGTGTTGCCCAATCCTGGCCTTTGTGGTAGGTGCTGGCACCCTTGGTAGGCGCCTTTCTTCTGCCGAAACCGGAGGACGCCCGCCCGCCGGATATAGGTTTGATATAAGTGGGCGGCACCTTGGTTCCCCGTTCCACAATCTTGGCCACAGCCTCCACCACCAGTTCTTCCTTCAATATCTCCCGTTCCGTCAGCTTGTCATTCTCATAACTCTCCTGCGCCACCACCTTACGTACGCCGGCGTGAGGCTGCCGTATCACATTGGTCTGAGTGGTGTACCAGTCATCTCTGTCAATATAGACCACCGGCGCATCATAGATCTCTTCATAGTAGTTGACTTCCTGGCGCTCCACAGATACCTTTGGCTCAGGAACTGTGATAATCAGTTCCTGACCGGCCCGGATCGTTGTGTTGATGGTCTCCAGGCTGTCATTCATGGCAACTATATCATCCATGGGAATATTCACCTTTATGGCAATTTCCGAGAGTGTGTCCCCTCGCTGCACCTCGTAGGTTCCCACAGTCTCCTGCTCCATGGTCAACTCCTCAATGGCCTTGTCCAGAGGCTGTAGCTGGCTCTGCGGCAGATATGCCTCCACGATCTCCACCTTTTCCGCAAAGTTCATAGACAAAATTCCCAGCTCATAATCCCCGAAATCCTTGTCTTCTTTTTCCTCATTCTGGGCAAAAAGTTCCGTAAGCTGCGCTTGAATGCCGGCCTGGAGGAAAGGCTGCTGCTCCTGCTGCCGCAATTCCTCCTGCTCTCTGGACTGCCTCTGCCTGTCCACCACACTGGCTGTGAGCACATTAAACAGCCTGTTTTCATCCTGCACAATATCCACGCCGAATTTTACCTCGCTGTCATATTTGCTGACCACCGCCTGTAGCAATTCCTCCATTTCCTCCACAGAAGCCAGATTGACCATGTACTCATCCATCTTCAAGGTGTAGGAACTGACGCCGGTCTCCCGTATACCTGCCCGAAGCGCCTGGAGAATATTGTCATAGACCTCCAGGGGGTCATCCACATAACCGTACAGGATCTCCTCGCCCACATAGGTCATCTCCACGTCCATCAGCACCAGGTCCTCCGCAGAAGCGGCAATCTCCCGCCTCGCGTCCCACAGCATCTTCTCTGCGTCCTCCAGCTGCGCCACGCTGCCCATCCGGACGCCGTTTATAAAAATGTGGAAAAGATTGTCCCCCGTGCTCTCCAGTTTTACAAAACCCTGCATAGACAGCAGGCATATAAACAGTATCAACAAATTCCATTTTATATATGTACACTTTATATTTTTACTATATTTTGTAATTTTCATTGAAAGCCTCTTGTTTTCTCCAGCGGTATCACGACTTTCTATATCATACCAACTTTGATTTTAGTTGTAAAGAACTTCTTGTCTGGTGTATACTAATCTTAAGAAATACGATGGCGGTCGCAAAAAGACTTTCCGGTAATACGAGATTGCCTGTGTGAGGCCGCTTTACAAAAAGGAGCACATTCCATGGAGGAACGCATATTTTTTCATATTGATGTCAATTCCGCTTTTCTGAGTTGGACCGCGCTCTCCCTGCTACAGGAGGGAAATGACACGGATCTGCGCCTGATTCCTTCCATTGTGGGAGGGGATATGGCGAAGCGTCACGGCGTGGTGCTAGCCAAGTCACTTCCCGCCAAAACCTATGGGATCACCACCGGCGAACCCGTGGTAAACGCCCTGCGCAAATGTCCAGGCCTGGTGATGGTGGCGCCGGACCATGCCATGTACCACAGGCGCAGCCGGGAACTGATGCAGCTTTTGTCTGACATCTGTCCGGATATCGAACAGGTCAGTATTGACGAATGCTATATGGATTATACCCCCATCGCAAAAAAATATACCGCCCCCGAAGAGGCGGCCCGGCAGATCAAGGATCTGGTGCGTGATACTTTGGGGTTTACGGTCAACGTCGGCATCTCCGACCGCAAGGTGTTGGCCAAGATGGCCTCGGATTTTAAAAAACCTGACCTGGTCCATACGCTGTATGTCCGGGAAATCCCTGAGAAAATGTGGCCGCTGCCTGTATCCTCCCTGTTTCTCTGCGGTCAGTCCAGTGTGGAAACCCTGCGCAAGCTGGGCATATTGACCATAGGCGACCTGGCCAACGCCCGGCAGGATATTCTGGAAGCCCATCTGAAAAGCCACGGGCTCACCCTGTGGCAATATGCCAACGGAATAGACGAGTCAGATCTCACGCCAAAGCCCGTGAAAATGAAGGGGGTGGGTAACTCCACCACTTTGCAGAGGGACGCGCTTACCCGGGAAGATGCCCTGCCTGTCCTTTTGTCCCTGGCAGAATCCGTAGCCGGAAGGCTCCGGGCCTCCGGGGAACTGGCCGGTATGGTCAGTACGGAAATCAAATACGCTACCTTCCAGTCCGTTTCCCATCAGACGCAGCTGCACGCGCCCACCGCTTCCTCTCAGGCCATCTATGAGACTGCCTGCCAGCTCTTTGATGAACTGTGGGATGGGAGGCCCATACGTCTGCTGGGTATCCGTGCCTCCAAGCTGGTACCGGAGACGGAGCCGGTACAGTTGAGCCTTTTCGACTACCAGCCTTCCGCTGCCAAAAGCCCGGTTGCAGGAACCGCCCCGTCCCTTCCCGACAGGGAAAAGCAGCAGCGGCTGGACAAAGCGCTGGATAGTCTGCGCAGCAAGTACGGCAAAGATATTATAAAAAGGGGAAGTCTCTTAGACGCCCCCTCTAATTCCGCTTCTTCCTGACACTATATCCGAAAGTGCCCAGCTTTTTCCCTGTGGCCAGATAGTCCCCGTGGGAGTACACCACCGGACCGGCCTGTTCCAGATGAAACTTGCCCTTCCCGTCCATATACTGTCTGTCCGCGTGAACCGCCACCACCTGGGCCAGAAATAAATCATGGGTCCCCAGAGGAATTACCTGACGTACT
Source organism: uncultured Lachnospiraceae bacterium (assembly GCA_947648875.1). GTDB lineage: Bacteria > Bacillota > Clostridia > Lachnospirales > Lachnospiraceae > Acetatifactor. Next base: position 7,891 of record CANSPM010000060.1, on the reverse strand, counting down.
TTGCACTCCAGATTCACCGGGCTCTCGCCGATCAAGGGAGCCTTCACCTGATCGGCAGGCAACTTTGTCAGTTTCATCCTGTCAAATTTATCCATGTCTCTTCCGCTTTTCACACCACAGAAATCCGTGGCGTATACCAGCTTTTCCGTCACCAGATTGACTACAAATTCTCCCGTCTTCTTAAGCATGCCGTAGGAATACCGCTGGGGCCTCACGGAGATGGACAGCATGGGAGGATCGCTGCATACCGTGCCTGTCCAGGCCACTGTAATGATATTGTCATGCCCCTCTCCGTCCGTCGCACTGACCATAACCACCGGCAGCGGGTACAGCATATTTCCCGGTTTCCACAATTCCTTTTCCATCGTTATCCTGCCACGCAAAATGTGAATAAATGCACTTGAGTGGCTCCTCCTTTCAACACGGTTCTAAGCCATGCGCAAAACTCCGCGCATTCTGGACTGATGCAGTTTTACAGGGCAAGGCCCCCCTGTTGTCACTCCCTGTTTACTGGAATACCCCGCCTCTGACAGGCTCTAGTACATCTGTGCCTGCAACTGATAAAAATCATAAAATTTTCCTTCTTTTTCCAAGAGTTCCCGACAGCTTCCCTGTTCCGCGATACGCCCGTTCTCAAAATATAATATCCGGCTGCTGAAACGAACGCCAGCCAGCCGATGCGTGATAAACACGCAGGACTTCTCCCCTGCAAGAGCGTTAATCTTTCTGTAAAGCTCCATTTCGGAAATAGGGTCCAGCGCTGCCGTAGGCTCATCCAGCACCACACAGACGCTCCCCTTTAACAAGGCCCTTGCAATGGCAATCTTCTGGCTCTCTCCGCCCGAAAACTCCACCCCGCTTTTCTCATAGCCTTTTCCCACATACTGCTCTACTCCCTCTGGCAGGCTGTTGATTTTTTGATCCAGACCCAGCTCTGCCAAAAGCGCTTCCGCCTCCGCTCTGTGATACACCCCGTCAAACACAAGGTTCTCCCTTATGGTATAGGCAAACAGCCGATAATCTTGAAACACAGGCGCAAAAATCTTCCTATACTCTTCATCCGAATACCTGTCTATATTTATGCCGTTCAGCAGAATTTCCCCCTTGGTGGGTCTGTACAGTCCCAGAAGCAGCTTCACAAACGTAGTCTTGCCGGAACCGTTTTCCCCGACAATAGTCATAATTTCTCCCTTGTTAAAGGTCACATTCACAGCCTCCAGCGAATACTTTTCCGCCCCGGGATACCGAAAGTAGACGTCCCTGAACTCTACATACAACATTTCTCCCGACCGCTCTTTATCTCCCTCAAACCGTTCCGGCAGGCTGCGAAATCGTTCCAGATCCTCCAGGAAAACCACATTTTTTATGATCTCATTCCAGGCTGCCGAAATCCTTTTTACCGCTCCCATAAAAATTCCAATAGAGGAAACTGTCAGAGAAAAGTAGCCTATCTCTATTCCGCCCTGTAAAAAGCGGTAAATCAATACCGTATACAATACAACCGTCTGCACCATCTGTAGAACTGCCTGTAGCGACAGCACTCGTCCACAGAAATGCTCCAGTGACTTTTCCTTATTGATTTTTTCTCTCTGATACAGAGCAAGCCTGTCCAGGAAAAAGGACCTGGGATAGTACAGACGAATATCCTTTGCACAGGATACATCCCCCATACACTGGCGCGTATAGCTGATGATTCGAGTCAGCGGCACAACTTCCAGCTCAAATTTTCTCCGTCTGATGCTCATTCGATAATCCAAAAAACAGTACAGCGTAATAAACACTACCACAACGCCCACCAAAACGGACCCCAGACGTAAAATAATCCCTACACAGCCCAGAATCTGTACTGCGCCACCAAAAACGGAAAAGGTTTGTTCCAGAACCGCCCCCGGCGACATATTGGCCCTCCAGGCATTGACATAAAGATCTGCCACCTCCGAGCTTTCCGTTGCGGGATATTCCATCTTCATGGCCTTCATACTGTTTTTCGCAGTAAAGACATCCTGCATACGCATGTATCGGTAAGAGCACTGCCATTCAAGCCACGCCTCCAAAGTCCTGAACAGGAGAAAACCAAACAGCAGAAGGAAAAGAATAAGCATAACGGAATCCAATCGCCTCTCCCCCGCCAGAGCGCTGATCAGACGGCTCACACAGACCGAAGAGTACAGGGGGGCGACTGACGCGGCCAACGCCCGTATCAGCAATAAAAAAGGATATATTTTGTCCGCGTCCCACACAATCCCAAGAGATTTTCGGATACCCGACAATTGCTTCCTCATACCGCCTCACCTCCCCTGTACATTTCAGCCTGGGCCTGATACATTTGATAATATAGCTGCCTGTTCTCCATCAGCTCCGCGTGTGTCCCCTGTTCCTCTATTCGACCATCCTCCATCACCAGAATCCTATCGGAAAAATGACAGCTCGACATCCGATGAGATATGTACAAAATGGTCTTTTCCTTTGCCATTCTGTGGACCTGCTCATAGATTTCCAACTCCGAACGCGGGTCAAGCGCTGCCGTAGGCTCATCCAAGACCATAACGGCAGTATCCTTGTGTAGCATTCTGGCGATAGCCAGCTTTTGCTTTTCCCCGCCTGACAGATCCACCCCATCCGCATGATAATTGCGAAACAACAGAGTATCCAACTTTTCAGGGAGCTTTTGAACGGTGTCTTCCACACCCGCCTTTCTCAGCGCCTCCCATATTTTCCCGTCGTCCTGCCCTGTAACTGTTATGTTTTCCCTGATGTCCAGCGCAAAAATAGAATAATCTTGAAAAACCGCCGTCACCTGCTCCCTGTACTTTTCCAGAGGAATTGTCCAGATATCCACACCGTCCAGAAATATCCTGCCCTCATCAGGCTGATACAGTCTTAAAAGCAACTTAATCAACGTCGACTTACCTGAACCGTTCCGGCCCACTATGGAAATGCTGCCCTTTAGGGGGAGCTCCACAGATACCCTGTCCAATGCCTTCGTTTTCATCCCCGGATAAGTAAAGGACACCTCCTTAAAACAGATCGTATGCTCCGGCACATCCCCTTCTGTTAAAGTCGTTTCCAGAGATTCCGTTTCTTCCTCCATCTCCATAGCTCTCATAAAATCAATGAAATACTCTCCATACAAATGAAAGTTCAGGTAAGACCGGACCATGGATACCAATGTCTGGGAGAGATTGTGAAGTGCCGCCGCATATCCTGTAAATCCGCCCAGAGTCAAACTTCCCTGAAGCACCCGCGCCACCAGACACCCATAAGATGCCGCTATCTGCATCAGTTCCCCCATAATCCCAAGCATATGTGAAAAATAAAATGCCGGTTTCGCCTCGTTTCTGGCAGCATAAAAATGTTCCTTGTTTCGTCTGAACTGCCCCAGCAAAAATTCCTGTAGCCCGTAGAGACGGACCTCCTTGGCAAACCGGAAATCTATCATAACATTTGTAACATACTGGTTCTTGTTTCGATAAGGGGTAGTCTTTACACGTTCTTCATAATTTGCGCGCTTTTCCCTGCTTCCCCCAAACACATAAAAAACCAAAGCAAGCAGGATGAGCAACACCGGTACAGGGCCAAGCCACAGCAGAGATGCCGCAAGCACCACTGCCTTTACCGCGCCGGAGACAAGGTTGACCGCTTCCGTGCCCACGGCATCCACCCCTCTGTCTCCGCCTAAAGTTCTGGCAGCATAACTGATGTTCCCACTGACCGCATTATCCGCCCTGATAAAAAGTTCTTTCACCTCGACACTTTCCATTTTTTCCAGAGAGACGCGCTGCTGCTTTTCGGATATTTTGTAATTTAAAAAATCCTTGAAACCGCTCTGCAACAACGTCTGCTTTTTCTGAACCCAGGTATGCAATATGGCCAGAATAAAGGCACTGCCCGCCAGCCCCAAAACCGGTGGAAGAGCTTCCACAAAGGTTCCCCCCTCCAGCAGAGAATCCACTATCCACGCCGGGAAAATAATTGCCGGAAAGGGCTGTAGAATATTTACAATGACACTGCACAGCAGGAGCATGAGATATGCCGGACTCCATGACCAGGAAAGCCTGAACAAAAAGAAAATCGAACCAACTACTTGCTTTTGCTTTTTCACTTTTTTGTACTCCTTCATACACTTCCATACACGGTATAGTGTAAAACCTCAGAACACGACTACATATCCCACTGTGCCGACAGAGAGCGGCCAAGTCATACGACATGGCCGCTCTCCGTCCTGAAAAAATGTGCATGACCTTGCCTTCTCCTACCGGAACGCCGCCGCTCCGGTCGAAGCAATACGCTCTGTCAAATGACCTGCAAATAAGCCAATATCTGGAAAATCAACGACCCCAACGAAGCCACCAAAGCCACCACAGACACACCCAGAATTGCTCCCATCCTGCCTGCGCCGGTCTTGCTGACCTTCTCCAGATTCTCTGCCTGTTTGGCTGCCTCCTCCACCACTACCGCCTGCACATTGCGGTATACTTTGACATTTTCCTTATGTACAAAATCGCTGATAGTCTCATTCTGGCTATTGGCGCTGTCCCGAAGCAGCGTCTGGATATTGTCATTATCCTGCTGCACTTCTCTGATTTTACTGATACTGGTCCTCACCAGTTCATTGATGCCGTCCGTATTCACTTCCGCATGCTGCAACTTTTCAATCCCGGCGCTCACCACCCGGTCAATCTTTTCCGAAGCGGCAGCGGCGGCTACCCCCGCGTGCTCCAGCTGCTCAATTCCGGTGCCTACCACTTGGTCTATTCTCTCCGAAGCGGCGGCGGATGCCACTCCCGCATGCTCCAGTTTGTCCGCCAATTCCGTAAGTTCAGCGGAAACCGCCTGCATCTGCTCCATGCGGTTGAGCGCCTGAAGCGCAGTCTCTGTGGCTCCCTCCAAACGTTCAATTACCGACGCGGATGCCACACTGGCATGCTCCAGCCGATCCACCATCTCCGCAGATATCTCTTCGGCATGCTCCAATCTGCCCAAAGCGGCCACAATACTTGTACTGATATTCTGCATTTCATCCAGATAGGCCTCGTACTGTTTCACCTGTCCCTGAACCCTATGTAATTCCTCTGCATCCGCCGCGCTGTTTGCTTTAATCATCTCCTGCGCCGTAAGGCGCTGTGCCAGTTTGTCGATAAAAGTATCCATTGATTTCCCTCCGACCATCTCTAAATACAAAACTTTTCTTTATTTTAGCATTGTTTTTACAACATTACAACTAAAAAAATGACACAGTCTGACAGGAAATATTTGATAGACCCTGTAATTATGCATAATGTATATTTTTCCATTTATTGCCATGGCCTTTTTGTAAGATTCACCAAACCTTTACACTGTGTTCATAGTTTGTTCATATTTAATTAGTATACTATTCTCAAGTCAAACGACTTACTGATACCGCATAATTGCTAATTTTTTCATAATAGCCCAGGCGCCGCAAGGCGTCTGGGCACTCCTCATTTTAAAGGTCCACTGTAATGGCGCACAGCGCAACCTAGATCATCTGGCTATTTTTGCCTGGCTTATAGCCAGAATTTCCTCATTCAGTGAAAGCATCCGAATATCAAGGTCTGACACCAGCTTGGCGCACTCCACCAGTTCGCTCTTGATATGCTCAGGAGCGTCCCCCTCAAACTTATAATGGATCTTATGCTCCAGACTGGCCCAGAAATCCATAGCAACTGTACGAATCTGAATCTCCACCTTGGTATCCACAATGCGATCCGACAGGTATACCGGCACGGTCACAATCATATGATAACTCTTGTAGCCGCTGGCTTTGGGATATGTGATATAATCCTTAATCGCGACCACCTGAATATCCTTCTGCTGCCTTAACATCTCCGCAATCCGGTAGATGTCGGAGGTAAAGGAACAGATGATCCTGATGCCCGCAATGTCGTTGATATGTTTTACCATATTGTCAATGGTAGACTCATAACCATGGCGTTTCAGCTTCTTGACGATACTCTCCGGCGTCTTTATTCTTGCCTTTATATGCTCAATGGGATTGTAGCGGTGCACATGCTGAAACTCGTCATTCAGGATTTCAATCTTGGTCTCCACTTGTTTCAGCGCCGCGTTATAAACCAGATTTACCTCCTTCCAGCTGTCGATTCCGTCGTCATTATCTACTCGTAGTTCCATATGTACTCCTTCTAGCTCTACAAAGCTGTTCTTAATTAGATCAGTATAACATAAAGTATTCCAAAAATGTATGTTTTTCACAAAATATTAATCCTTTTTTAATAATTGTTGGTGGTTTTTACAGTTTTTCGGCCCACTATTTATGTTTATGCAGAAATGTCTGTTTATATGCGCAGAGAATAAAAGATTTGTCTATTGACTTTTCCTATGATATAATAGCCATATCAGTGCACGCGGAAGGAGCATCACATATGTTTAGACTATGGGCAAGGGAATTCAGAGATAATAGAATGCTGCGGGATACCGTAATCGTTGACGACAGTCCGGATAGCCGTACCCATAAGATATTCCGGGCGCTGGATCAGGTCTGTTATGAATTTGATTTGGGAAAGCCTATCTGGCTGGATGCCACCGTATCGGAATTTAAGCGCCATAGCAAGGCCAGATTCCGCCAGGACAATTTTATAGAAGAGATTCCTTTCGACTATCTGGAAATCCAGGTGATTGAGGAGGATTGAACCAAAACTGCCGCTGCATTTGCCGGCAGTTTCTTTTTTAAAAAAAGGTTGACAATATTGCCCACAAGGTGTAGTATTCAACTATCCTGAATGTAGTTTTAAAAACTACATATAATAGATTTAGATAATCCCCTGTCTGTCAGACAGCCCATAGCTGCTTCTCAGACTACAGAATTTCAAGTGGAGGTGTTTTTATGCAGATTACAATCAGAGAACCGGGCAGTGCCCTGACCCATTTCGTCGGCATGATGATGGCCGTGTTTGCCACCATGCCGCTGCTGTTAAAGGCGGCTGTATCCGGTGGTCATGTTACCCTGACTGCCATGGCAGTATTCATGATCAGCATGATTTTGCTCTATGGAGCCAGCGCCACTTATCACAGTGTGAACCTTACCGGCTCCAAACTCAAATTCTTCCGCAAAATTGACCACATGATGATTTTTGTGCTGATCGCCGGTTCCTATACGCCCGTGTGTCTGATCGTGTTGGGCGGCACGGTGGGCTACGCCATGTTGGCACTGGTCTGGGGCATTGCCATTGCAGGTATGTTAATTAAGGCTCTATGGATCACCTGCCCCAAGTGGTTTTCCTCCTTAATTTACATCGCTATGGGCTGGGTGTGTGTTCTGGTTTTCGGCCAGCTGCAAAGCACGCTGCCAACCGCTGCCTTTCTATGGCTCCTGGCAGGCGGCATCATCTACACTGTAGGCGGCGTGATCTATGCGCTGAAACTCCCCATCTTCAACGCCCATCACAAATATTTCGGCTCCCATGAAATCTTCCATCTGTTCGTCATGGGAGGTAGTGTCTGCCACTTTATCTTTATGTATGCATATGTAGCGTGACAGTTTGTAAACAAACTTCTTATTCATATGTGCCTGCTGCCCTGTTGCAAGATCCGGGATTCTTTCATACTCTCCGCTGCTTTGGCCAGCGGCAGCGGGCGCCCTTTTTTCGCACCTTGCGCATTTACTCTTTTGTTTCCTTCACTGTTTTATTTCGTTCCAATTCCTTTATCTGCGTCAGCAACTCCTGATTCTCCTTTCTGGCGCTTTCCAACTCCCGCAATGCCTGTTCCAGTTCCTCCCTGGCTTCCCGCGTCTTACGTCTCTCCTCCTGGATGTCCATATGCTCCATGTTCTCAAATAGATAGCCCATATTTCGCCCCTCCTTTATCTGCGTCAGCAACTCCTGATTCTCCTTTCTGGCGCTTTCCAACTCCC
>CANSPM010000059.1 GCA_947648875.1 uncultured Lachnospiraceae bacterium | reverse complement strand
CACGGCGCACGTCAGCTATTCGGTTCACCTGGTATTTCCCATCATATCCGGGAATGTCCCGCCACCAGCCCGGCCCGGCGTCCTCTGGTATGTATGCTTTCATGCCTGCTGCCCTCCCAGCGTCAACATGGCCCGCCCTCTGCCCCTCCAAACGCCCCGGCAGGGAACCGCCAGTTTTCTGTATACATGCGTTCCGCAGGGAAAAACCCTGTCTTGATTTCTTCTATGGCCTTGCCGCCGGAAAAAAGGACAATGATCAGATCATAGTTTTCCAGGGGCAAAAGCCGGGGCAGGTATGATTTTTTGTCCGTGGCCGTCTTCCGTTTCCCAGGGACACGGGGGCGGAAGCGCACCTGGCGGCTATATACGGGGCGCTCCTGCCTGCCGTACACCACCGGGGTGTCTTTGGTGCAGTCAGCGTCTTTTATGAAATTTGCCTCCGCCGTGTCCTTCCCTTTCATGCCTTTTATTCCTCCTGCGGCTTCTCTCCCTTTTCATAGGGAACGCCGATATAATCTAACACTTTTGCCCAGCCATATTTCTGCCCGTTTTCGTCTGTACAGCATTCATACAGCCAGAACTGCCATTCTTTGGGGTTTCTTTCCCGCAACTGGTCAAATCTGTGCGGGGGCTTTTCCAGGTGAATGCCGAAACCACACATGCTGCACCCGGTTCTTTGTGCTTTGGTAGTGTATAGGGTTCCGTCTTCTCTTTCCGCAATCTCCCCGTAAATCTCCGGGACAATGCTTTCCGGCATTTCATATCCTTCCGGCAGGTATCCTTCCCGGACGCCTTTCTGGTAAAATTCTTCCTTCCAGCCATCTTTCCATTTCTGGTCCATTTCCCGTGCCAGGTGTAAAAGGTCATCACGGTAAAAAATCGCAAACGGGGCAGATCGTGTGGTATGTACTCCGAAATAATTACAGCCGTTCACCATCAGTCCTTTGGCTCTCAATCCGCCTTCGGAAGCCATAATTCCCATAAACGGCACACTGTTGTTTTCTTTTGCCCAGTCTTCACACGGCTTTTCTTTGAGATAGTAACAACACTTTGCAGATACCTTGAAATCTGGCTTGTTATAGTCGGTTCCCTCCACTTCATTTGCGTATCCGCCAAACTTTTTCAGCCATTTCTGTGACATTTTCATCTTCTTACTAACCTTGAAGCCGCCACGTTCTCCCGTCTGGCCCGTAACTATGGCATGTCTATAGCCTTTATTTTTTTCTGTTGGGTTTGCTAAAGCCTCTATTTTTCTAGCGGTTTCTTTAGAGATCACAGGAAAACCAAATTCCTGCAATATCCTGGGTTTTGTCCATGGCACCCCGTCAGCGTCTTTTGCTGCCCCTAACCGTTCAATTCCCAGCGCACGGTGCATTTTCTGAATGCTGGTATCTTCCAGGGACGAAACGCTAATTCCCGGGGCGTCAATTCCTATGTCTTTTAAGAAAAGAAATAGTGTGATACTGTCCAACCCCCCCACAGAAACATGGAAATTCAGTCCCCTGGCATAGCATTCATTTTCAAATTCGTGCGCCCGTATCCTGGCGTATGCTTTTTTAAAGCTGTATCCTTGCTGCTGTTTAACCATAAAGTCCGCTTTTTTCTTTTCCTGGCTTATTTGATTTTTCCCCATTCCTCCTTTATGCCTCCTGTCTTTCCTCCGGTTCCTGCCTATTTTCCGTCATTTCCTTCCCCTTTCAGCCCGTCCACCTGGTAATCCGGGTGAGTGCTTCCTTCCAGCCAGCCATTTTCCAGGGTCACTTTCGGACAGCCGGTCCTGTCATATGTAACCGACACTTCCCCATAGTATCCCCAGACGGTGCCGTCATTCAGATATACGGTGACAGTGCCCTGGGGGGCTTCCTGCCGCAGTGCCGTTTTTGCATTCTGAACCAGAAAAACCGCCATCACCACCACCAGAAACCCCAGAAAAAGTGCCGCCGCTTTCCTCTTCACCCTGCCGCCTCCTATCCTGCGGCCCGCACTGGTTCTGCGGGCCGGTCCTTTTCTGTCACTGTTACTGTTATTTTCACCTGTTCCCGTTTTGACAGAATTGCCGCCAGGGCGGTGAAAAAAGCCTGGGCATTGAATGTGCCCTTTATTTCAATTTCTGCCATGCCTGCTGCCCTCCCTTACCCTGCCACGGCAGTGCCAGCCCCCATGCGCTTGCCGAACTGTACACCCCGCAGGAAAGCCAGCATTTCTTTTTCTTCGCCGTCTTCCAGGGTCCGCAGGAAGTCCAGGACTTCCACGGCTTCCTGTCTGTTGTCCTGGGGTATCATGGTTTCAGTCCGCCCGGCGCTTGCCATTGTGTTTGCCTCTACATTCTTTTTTGCCATTTCTGTACCTTCCTTTCTGGCACTGCCGCTGCCGCTTTCACCTTAAAAGCCGCCTGCCCGAAAACCTGTTGACCGTCTACATGCTTTATAGCTGGCATGACCGCTGCCATTTGCAGTGCCTTTTCTTTTGGGTGGCGTCCCTATTGCACCCGGCGGGGATTGAACCCGCTCCGCAGGCTTTCAAGCCTGCTGCCCCTCCGGCTCCCGGTGCCGTTTCTCTCTTTTTATTTCCCCTTCCCTCTGCTATACTGTACTTGCCAGCCATGCCGGGCTGGACTACAGAGGGAAGGGGGTGTGACTATGTGGCGTTACAATAGCCCTATCGGGGCACTGTACATTAAACGGCTTTCAAGCCTGCTGCCCCTCCGGCTCCCGGTGCCGTTTCTCTCTTTTTATTTCCCCTTCCCTCTGCTATACTGTACTTGCCAGCCGTGCAGGGCTGGACTACAGAGGGAAGGGGGTGCCATGATGACCGATAAACAAAAACTGATTTATGACTTGTCTTTACAAGCCGCTGCGTTGCATGTGCAACGTGGTGAATGCTCTGGGCATTATCTGGAAGCCGATCTGTTGGACTGTTTTACTTCCAGCCTGCAAGCCTACAGCATTATGGACAGCAGTGCTTTTGAAGAAGCGCTGGAAACTCTTAAAACGGTTTGAGTCTCACCGCCGCTTCTTCTACTGCTAATTTTGTCAGTTCTTTTTTTGCGCTCTGTAGCTTTACTGAAAGATTTAGCAGTAGTGCGTCCATTTGTTGGAATGAAAGCCCTTGTCTCTGGCATTGCTCTATAATGTCATTTGCAAGGGCTTTTGTTTGTTCGTCCACCCTCTCACCTCCCTTCCTGCAACTGGCTTGCATTCTCATACTGCTGCCGCCGCCAGCTTCGCCTTTTCTATCTTTTGCCTGTCAGATAAGGCGGTCATATATGTTCTGGCCAGCACTATGGAATTTTCGTCCAGCGTTTCAAGGATTTTCGCCACTTCCTTTGTGTCGGAAGAAAGCATTTCTTTTCTGGTTTCCTCTGTACCCTTCATGTTGTCCTCCCTTCTTTGGCTGTTGCTTTCTTGACTGTGCCCTAATTATAAATGGCTAAGTCATTTTTGTCAATATCCTTTTTGCATTTTTCTTGACTGGGTCATTTTTTTGTGGTACTATCCTAATCAGAAAGGGGGTGAACTGCTTGAATGATGAAATCGGATATAGAATAGGGGCACTAATTGAAGCCCTCGGCATGAAAAAAGTTCGGTTTGCAGAACGCATTAACATTGACCAGTCATATGTCACTCAATTAACAAGCGGAAAAAGAAATCCAAGTGACCGAACTATTTCCGACATATGCCGGGAATTTAATGTACGGGAAGAATGGCTGCGAAACGGCAGCGGGGAAATGTTTCTTGATTTCACGGAAGACGAATTTGCAAAGGCGGCGGCAATGCTTTCCAATGATGCTTTTGTTAGAAGTCTGATTGTGGAATACTGGAAACTTGATGATGATAGCAAGAAACTTTTCCGGGATTTCATACATAGGCTATCAGACAATATGCGGGGCCAGGAATGAGGCCCCGCATACCACCAGCAGAAAAAGCTATTTCAGATACTTGATGAATGTGTAAATCTTGATCAGAATGTTTCTGTCCGAAATAGCGTCAACCATTTTATGAATGGCTGCTTTTAACTCGTTTACCAACATTGTACTTCCCCCTTTCTTTTCAGTGTTTTACTTCGTAGTAGCACTATAATTTTAAATTTTTCCTGGGGGACGTACATCAGACACAAATTAAGGGGGCTTTATATGAATGCAAATAATATCTGGACTGCCGCATGGGCGGCAAATGTACATATGACATCAGATCAGCAAAAAAGAATTGAAAATGGGAAATCTGCTTCCTGCACGCCATCTGCTCTTGATAAAAATAATTGCTGTGCCACTTTTCACAGCATACGTGGAAAATATGATACTCAACTTGATAGTTGTACATGTACTGATTTTACTCGGCGCTCTTTGCCCTGTAAGCACATGTACAGGCTTGCTTTTGAGTTGGGGCTTTTGTCTGGCACCGTTTCTGCATACTCTAAAGGCGGGTATACCTGGAAACAAGCCGTTGACATTATAGAAAAATACCCGGAAGCTGTACAGGAAGAATTTTTATGGCATTTTCATTCAACAAAAGATAAGTGTATTCCGTACAAGAGAAAGAAAAATCCAGAAATGGACGTGCTTATAAATGACGGGATACTAAATGAATACCCAGACAAAGAAACCCCTAAATTTAAAACCGTTATTTTGATTGACGACTTTTTGAAAGATAAGCGAAATTTATCATGGTACTTTTCAAGAAAATTCAGAAAACCAACTGTTTTTAATGGCTGTGAAATGGAATATGAACCTCTGCCCAATGACGAAATAACGGCTTACTTGCGGCAACGTGGTTTTTGTCTTGATATTCCCATTTCCAACGGTAAAGAGAATATGTAACATATTGCAAAGGGGGTATTATGGACAATTTACGTTATGACTGGAAAACCCGCACGGCGGAAAACTCTTTCCAAAAGACGCCTGCCGGGAACTACACCACCACTGCGATCTACAGGGCCGCTATAGGCAATTATATTGTTCTGTACCTGTACCAGACGGACGGCGGGCGCAAATATGGCCTGTTCCTCTCCATAATGGTGTGGAAGGAAGACGGCTGCAAAGAAAACAAGACGTGTCAGGCCCAGCGGGTGGCGTCCTTTAGCACCAAACTTTCGCCGCCTGCTGCCCTGGCCCTGGCGGAAGAATGGTTTTCCGGCTTTCTCCGGGACCAGATCAGTTTTTCCGGCCTGGGTCTTGCTGAACTGTTAAAATAAAAAATGTCCGGGGGTGCTGCGAACACTCCCGGACGGTGCAGAAATATATATATCCACCAGATACAACATACCACTGCCCCTATAGTATACCACATAGGGGCGGGAAATGACAGGCAATCAAAAGGTGATCTTATGAATAAAAAAGCTGAAAATGCCGCCCTCCGTGTGGCTTTATATATCCGGGTATCGGGAGAAGAACAAAAAATCAAAGGGCTGTCCCTGGAAGCCCAGCAGGAACGGCTGGAAGCATACGCACGGGAACGGGGCTGGGTGATCGTGGGGGTCTTCGTTGACGCCGCAAAGACAGCCAGGAAGAACATTCACAAAAGAACGGAATTTCTCCGCATGATGGATTTAGTCAAGCGGGACGGCGTTGATCTCCTGCTGTTCTGCCGCCTTGATCGCTGGTTCCGTTCCGTGGCGGATTATTACAAGGTTATGGAAGTGCTGGAAGCCCACGCCTGCGGCTGGAAAACCATTGATGACGGGGAAGGATACGACACCACCACCGCCAGCGGGCGGTTATACATTAACCTGCGGTTATCCATTGCCCAGAATGAAGCCGATCTGGACGGGGAAAGAATTGCTGTTGTGTTTGACAGCAAAATCAACCACGGCACCGTGGTTTCCGGGTCCTGCCCCTTCTGGCTCCGGGTGAATGACCAGAAACGTTTTGAAGTTATCCCGGAAAAGGCAGCCATATTGCAGGACGCCTTCAACCATTTTGAGGCCACGATCTCCCAGCGGGGGACAGTGAAGTATATCCGGGAAACCTATGGGGTGAACTGGTGCGACGCCACTTTCCGCCGTATGCTGCGGGATAAACTGGCCATGGGGGTATACGACAAAAACGGCAGGTACAATGAAAATTTCTGTGAGGCCGTGATCAGCCCGGCGCAATTTGAACGGGTCCAGAAACTTCTGGGGAACAATGCGAAAAGTACCCCCACTGGCCGGGTATTCCTTTTCACGTCCCTGCTTGTCTGTGAGGAATGCCGCCACAAATTAGTGGGTGCCTTCACAAAAGGCTATTATTATTATCGTTGTAATCAATATTTTCAGCGTGGGCGTTGCTCTCATAACAAGTTTATACGGGAAGACGTGGTGGAAAAGTGGCTTTTTGACCACCTGGGGGAAGAACTGGAAAAATACCGCCTGGCGTGGGAAGTGCAGGAAGAAAAGCGCCGGAAGGCTGCCGCCTCCGTTGACCGAGCCGCTGTCCGCCGGAAGCTGTCCAGGCTTAAGGATTTATATGTCAATGATTTAATCGACATAGAGGAATACAAACGGGACTATGACAAATATAACGCCATGCTGGAAGAAAAACTGGAACCCGCCGCAGACCAGCGCCCAGACTTTGCGGCAATAGAGAACCTTCTTTCCCAGGATTTCAAAACCATCTATGACGGCCTGGAACGGGAAGAAAAGCGGACCCTCTGGCGCTCCGTGATCTCTGAAATCAGAATGGACAATGACCAGCACGTCACAGGCATTTCTTTTTTGTGATTATAGTTGTACTAACTTTACAGTGCCCGTGGGCTCGTCGGCCAGGATGATGGCGGGTTTGGAGATCAGGGCTCTGGCTATGGCCACCCGCTGCTGCTGACCGCCGGAGAGATGGCTGGGATAGTTTTTCAGCTTTCCTTCCAGTTCCAGGAAATCTACAATCTGCTCCAGGAACTGTGCGTCCTCCTTCCTGCCATCCAGGCGTACCGGCAACACAATATTCTCAAAGGCTGTGAGATAGGGAATCAGATTATAGTTCTGAAAGATAAAGCCAATTCGCTGTCTGCGAAATACCGTAAGCTGTTCCTCCTTCATTTTTTCTATATTTTTTTCCTCCACAGTCACACTGCCGGAAGTGGGAGTGTCCAACCCCCCCAGCATGTTCAACAAAGTGGATTTCCCGCTGCCCGACGTGCCGATGATGGCTACAAACTGTCCGTCTTCCACAGAGATATTCACATTGTCCAGCGCTTTCACCAGGCTCTCGTCTTTGCCATAATATTTTTTCAGGCCTGTCGTCTTTAAAATTGTCATTATATTTCTCCCTTCTGTTCCAGATTCCACAGGCTGCGTCCCGTTTCACTGCGGCCCCTGTTCTTTCTGATAACATCAGAATACACTCCGCAGAAAATATTGCAACCGGCATTGCCTAAACTAACATTGTGGACGCTTAACTTATACGCATGGACGGTCAGATTTGCCTTCCTGCCCGGCGCGTGTTGCCCGATTACGCGGTAATGCCCATCCGGGGCAGAGGGGTACTGACGAGCCGGAAAGAGCATCAGACAAAAAGTCGGTTATTCCTGATCTTTTGCAGGATTAACCGACTGATTTTTGATTTTATTCGTTTATACTGCGGGTTTACGGCAGCGGCAGCAGTATTTTCAGCTGAAAACAGTCCTTCCCCCGTCGTACCAGACACTGACCGGCATATTTTTCCACCGCCTGCCGGATATTCCGAATACCGAAACCGTGCAGAAATTTATCCTCCTTGGAGGTTTTTTCGCCCTCTTCCCCGCCCGGCAGGCAGTTGTTCTCCACCACCACAGACAACATATCCCGCACGCATTCCGCTTTTACTGTGACCAGACGCTGCTGTGGGGGGAGCTTAAGGCTGGCCTCCAGGGCATTGTCCAGCGCGTTTCCGAAAATAGTGCTGATATCCTTAAGTTCCAGAAATCCCCCCTGCTCAAAATGGACCGTGGCGGAAAAATCCACCTGGTTCTCCTTGGCCTGCCTGGCCTTGTCCCGGATGATGATATCCAGAAAATCATTCCCCGTGCGTATATAGTCTTCATAGTCCGCAATCTGTTGTCGCAGGTCCGACGCCATCTGCCGGGCCTCCCGGGTGTCCTGCCTCTCTAACAGCAACAGGTGATTTTTCATATCGTGGTACAGCCGCCTCACCTTCTCTTCCGCTTTCAGTTTTTCCTCATAATAGGCAAACTGTAGGGCAAGGCGCTGTGCCTCCCGGGCCGTCTGTTCAGAACGGCTCATGTAGGCCACAAGCAGTACGCTCACCAGAGACACCAGTATGACTGCCACGCACAGGGGATATACAATATAGTTCGCCTGGGTAATAAAGAGCATGGTTGTAAAAATGGCGATGGTGGAAACCAGCATCATAACGTCCGCAATCAGCCAGGTTTTCCTTCCAATCTCTTCGGAGGCGATCTGCTTTCTATTCCTTCTCATAAAGAGCCAGACACCCGCCCAGAACAGCACCTGAACCGTGTTGGACAGAAAGTAGAACACCGTGCTCATCAGCAGCACCTCCCGGCTCCAGTTGATTATACGGCCCGTCTGGTCACGGACCGAACTGGGGGCATGACTCATTGCAAAAAAAAGATCGCTGAACACACTATACTGTAAAAAATTCACAGCGACAATCATGGGATAAAATATAAGCACAGCCGCCAGCTTTTTCTCCCATTTTCCCGTGAAAAAGATAAATACACAGAGGCCAAACGCGGGCAGCAGAAGGGTAATATTCCATGGATCATCCAGATACACAGGTATACGGACTATAGACAAAAGAGGCAGCAAAACCAACAGTCTGAGAATCCATGATCTCCTGGGAGGAATAAAGGCAGCAATGGCCAAATACGCCAGAAGAATATGCGCCGCCCCCTGCACATAGTTAAAATTGTCCAAAAACGCAATCAGCTCCTCCATTACAACCTGTCCCCCCAATAGTCGGCAAGTTTTTCCATCACAGCCTTGCGTTTGGGCTGGCTGATGGGAATGACCTCCCCGTCCGTCAGCGTGATCTCCAGCTTTCCCACCCGCTTCACAAAAAACGGATTCACCAGATAGCCGGAATGGCAGCGGATGAAACGCGCGTCCTCCAGTTCCTCCTCCAATTCCTTCATCTTCTTGTAGGAGATAATCTCCCCGTCATCCGTGTGCAGCTTTACATTCCTGTTGTAAGTCTCCAGATAGTGAAGGCTGCTGAGATCCACCCGGTGACGACCGTCCTCGTTTACCACCAGAATATATTTTTTGTCCTCCCGCCTGTAACTCTCCAGCCAACGGTCCAGTTCTCTTTTCAGACGCGCATAGGTTATGGGCTTGATAATATAATTGACCGCCTGATACTCATAGCCCACCAACGCGTATCGGGTCAGAGAGGTCAGAAAAATGATACTCACTTTCCCGTCTTTGGCCCGGATACGCTTTGCCGCCTCCAGGCCGTTCATAACATCCATCCGGATATCCAGAAAGATCAGATCCAGCTGGATCGTATCGCTGTCCGTCAACTCCCTGCCATTTTGAAACAGAGTGACGCGGAGTTCTGTGTCTGTCTCCCTGGCATATTGCTCAATCATTTCCTCCAGTTCTTCTGCAAAAGTCTGCTCATCATCGCAAATTCCGATATTGTACATGATATTCTCCCTGTGTGAAATATAGTAACTTCCTTATACCGTGAAATATTTCCTGCCAAGTACTCAGAGAGGCGCGGACTTCCGCCTGGAAACTTTTCATAGTGAATTTCGAACTTAACCGACAAGGCTATGCGGTAACTATAGCACGACAAACGCATGAATGTCTGATTCCTCCCAAATCCTGAATTGTAGCTTTATAATTTTGCATCAGCTCTTCTATAAACTAGGCTGGTGCATCCAGCTGACTTCTTCTGTCTGATAATACTCTCTTATTTCCGTCTTTCCATGGGCTTTTTCTACGGTTTTCTTATACCCCGTCCCTTTCTTCAAGGATTCACATACTTTATCTCAATACTTTCCAATACTTTGGGAATAGCCGTAATCTCATTGCTTTTCTCCTCCACTGCCCGCTGCCCCAGGCAGTATCCGTCTTCTCTACTCCATGCGGAAACAATAGGGCATGGCTTTGTGTCCTTTCTATTATTAGAACGCATGGTTTTCCCATCCACGCAGATAAACTCTTTGAGCTTTTCGCCTTCATTGCTGTCCGGCATATCCTGCCATTTGAGCTGAAGCTGTTGTAAATTTTCAGGCCGTATCATCCACATGACACATTGAATGGTATCATGGGAAAGTACGCCGCTTTTTAATTCGATATACTGTCTAAGATAGTCCTCATTCCACAGGGCAAAATCGGCAATCTGCTCCCATGTGTCTGCGTTGGCAAATATGGCAAGAGTACAATAGTAAGAATAACCTTTATATTATGCCTTATTTTTTATGCTGCCGGGTATCTTCTATGATTTCCATCCATTCCAATAACTGCTCCATATCCTTATCTCCGTTTTTATTTCCATTATAACAGATATGGATACTTTTGTTCACAATTTATTTACTCATGCGTTTGTCGTGGTAACTATAGGAGTCTTACAGCCAAGTGCTTTCAACATTCAGATGTAATCAGGGTTATACGCAAAAAGAAATACCTTTATCTGGTCTTGCCTGATTTGCCTTTCCCAGCACTTTCAATATTTTTTTGCACTATCACACTCAAAATGCCATATGCGAATCATCAGGAAATCGCTTTATGTCTGTTCCCTGTTCTTCGTCCAGTTCAAGCAGTATCTGGCACCGCTTTAAAATAGTTTTACAAGTTTTTTGTCATGGATTGCCTTTTAAGCGCAGCTCTTTCCTCATCACTGAGCTTAATAATGTAATCTTTAGGTTTTGCCATAATCACCGCCGCCGTTTCTTTCTAGCGTAGCATAGAGTGGTAATATATGGAAGGAGTATTTAGCTAAGTATAAATTAGTCGGCACGTCAAACAACAATCACTATGTCAACGCAAACACTCCAATAATGTCTCAAAATAATCTCTTTCTATATTCTCTAATTTTGTCAAATTCTCAAATATTGCGCTATTTTGCGGTTTATAACTATTTTTTATAACCAAATTTTTTACTTTTTCCGCTGTCCGCATCATTTCATTTGCTTTTTCTTTCAGTTTTTTCATATCATCTATGCAAACAAAGCCTTCATTAATAAGATAATTAAGTCTTCTACTATTTAACATAGCATGTTCATAAAGCAGATACGAAAGTCTTCTATCTTCTTGAAACAACTGAAATCCTTTGTGTGTGTTTAATAATTTGTCAAAAACTTTTATTCCATAATCACCCACTTTACTTGTCAATATATTAGCATACCTAACGCTTGAATTTTGCCCGTTTACAAATTCACTTATGATTTCTTTTAGATAATCGATGTTAAACTCAAAAACATATGGATTGACTGTAAAGCGATATCTTACAAACAGACCATCACATAACGCATTTTCTAGGATATGATAAGATATAGTATTATGAACAATCTTTCCGTTGCTATCATATCCAAGCAAATCATATTCATTCTTTTCATCATCAAATCCAAACAACAAGTTATAATGTTCATAGCTAAACGCTTTATAAGCCATCCTATTTGGAATATAATATTCATTTAAATCAACACACAGATAGTAATCATTTCTAATACTGTTTTCTATATAGGTATGTATATTGAAACCTTTATTCTTTCTCAACTTAATGTACTCAATGTATTCTGTATCTATAAAATGGCACACCTGATTATAACTTGCATCCATTCCTTTTCGGGGAAAAAGATAGTAATCCAAGTATACTCCATTACTATCTTCCTCATTGAAAAACAGTTGAATATAATTCATGTTTAGCCATTTTTCATATTGGTTTTCCCCCCAAAAACTTCAACACTAAAAGATAACCCATTTTCTTTGCCTTCCTTAAATTCTATTTTTTTTCATAGATTTTCTCCCAAGATACATTATCTGCTGAAATTAATACCTTTACATTCTTCCCTGCAAGTACTACCTTATAGTAGGCATTAAAATGATTTATATGTCTATATTTTTCATTACCAAACGTAATATCATATTGATTCCAATAATAAGAAAAAAGCGTATTTTTCTCGATGTTTTTTTGATCCTGTTGTTCAACATTAACTTTTACATAACTATAGGCATTGATCAAACTTATATCAACCAATTTAAGTACAATACTATCTTCACTTTTGCACGTACGCTCTAATATATCCTTGTTCGATAATCGATTTTTCCTTTCACAAAATGTAATGGTGTTGTTTTGTTTATTAAGTACGCATTCAATATCATTTTCTACTATGTGCCAATTATCTTGCAAAAATCCATTAAGGTGTAGTATTGCAATCTTAATGCGATTAGCAATTGAATTAAGATAAGCATGATGTGCATAAGATACAATTTCTGTTGATTTATCTAAATCTAATTCTTTTTTCATAATTTACCTATTACTCCATCCCGTTAAAAATAACAGTTTACAACCCTTCATTTTTTGCAATACACCACCAAAACGGTATCGAAGAATATAAATATGCCACATTACATTGCTTCCATAAAAACAAGAAAATTCTTAAAAAATTTCTTACACAAAAAGGTAGGAAATAGCATCCATATGACCTGCTTCACCCTGCTATTTATATAAATGTTAACAATCAGCTTATCAAGAAAACATAAATCCATTGTGAACCAACGCATCCAGAAAAGGTGGATTCGGTATACTAAACACCTTTTATTTGTAAAGTTCTGCTTGTGTTTCAAAGAAATTATAATATAATCCCTTTAACTTCATTAATTCATCAAAAGTACCATATTCTGCTATTTCACCCCTTTCGAAGACTGCAATTTTATCACAGAATCGTGTACTGTTTATCCTGTGTGAAATATACACTGTAAGTTTTCCGTCTGAAATTTCAGCAAACTTACGATATATTTCATATTCTGCAACAGGGTCTAAAGCTGCAGTTGGTTCATCTAATACAAGAACCGGCGAATTTTTATAAAGCGCACGCAGTATTGCTATCTTCTGCCTTTCTCCACCAGATAAATCCACACCAGCTGCAAATAATTCCTTTGTAATTGGTGTTTCAAGTCCCTTATACATTCTGCTAATTCTTTCTTCTATACCGTATTTTCTGCATAAATCCATTATTATTTCTTTTTCTTGTTCTGACACCTCGCTACAAGGTTGTATATTCTCCAAAATGGAAAAGGGGAAAAGGAAATAATCTTGATTGACCGTAGAAAATATTTTTAAGTATTCCTTATAGTTTATCCTTTGTATGTTAATCCCATTCAACAGAATTTCTCCTTCGGTCGGTTCATACATTCGCGTTAGCAGAAGGGTAAACGATGTTTTTCCAGCTCCATTATATCCAACAATTGCTAGTTTTTCTTTATTACTGATCTTAAGATTTATATTTTTGAGTACATACGACGTACTGTTCGGATAGCGAAACGATACATTTTTAAATTCTATCTCAATATTATCGAGATTCAAATCGTTAAGAATAACACCTGCATCGTCATCAAATTTACTTTTAAATGTCAAAAATGTTTTATACTTATTGATGTAAAATAAGCTATTGCTAAAATTGAGCATGTTAGTTGCTACAAATGCTGAAGCAGACATAAAGTTGATCAGTGAAGTGATACCCATAGTAAATTCTCCAACTGTTATTTCTCCCTTAAATGCTTTTATACCAATTAAAACATACGCAGATATCTGAAAAAACACACTAAGCAAATATGTGAATGTTTCTATTACTCCATCTTTCTTTATTCTCCGAAAGTGAAAATTCAACATATTGTTCTGAAAAGTTTCAATTTTATTAAAAATGTATTTACCAAGACCAAACATATCTATGTCTTTTTTTGCAGGTATACTTTTAGGCATTTGTGACATATAACCCAGCTTTCGCTGTTCACTTACTGTGTCTATCTGGAACTGTCGATTATATCTTTGTCTGATTATGTGCAGCAATGATTGCATTGATACAATTAGCAGTGCTATTAATAATAACCAGGAGTTAAGCATGGTCATTATAAAAATAATTCCTATAAGGGCAATAATTTGCGAGATTGTGTCAAACACTATAGAAATATTTGTAAAATAATTATTCCCTTGTACCATTTGGGATATTAAAAGAATACTATCTTGAAAATACGAATCATTGAATTGTTCAAAATCCATAGACAAACACTTTTTATTAATATCATTATTGAGTTTATTATTAAATTTCAAAAATAAATACTCTTTTACTTTTTCTAGGTATATGCCTATGGCCACAAGAAAAAAGTTTACTCCAAACATAATGCCGATGTAACATAAAAATGCAAAAAAGGTCCCCCCCGTGTAATACTATCTATAATCAATCCAGAAAATATAATATTCGGAAAAGGTTGTATCGATTTAATAATTACATTTATAAGCAAAATTATGAAAAGGCGTCTGTCAAATTTTCGTATTTCAAGAAAAGAACAAACTAAGTCATCGAATTGCGCATGCCCTCTGCCATTCAAAATATTAGCCTCCCTGATTATTCCATATTTAATGCAACAAACATATCGTGAATCAATGTCTCAATTATAAGTGTCGAGTAATAACACTTATATACACCAGCTTCTTTGAGTTTTATTATCAGTTCCTGTTGATCATTAACATTATCTGACAAATTAACAAGAATGACCATTGCTGGAAATAACCTCTTTATTCTCTTTACAAACTCTAAAATATCAAATGTTTTACTCTGCCCAATATATACGATCTCAGGCTGGAATTGTTCTATTTTCCCAACCACATCCTCTTTTATACTAATATAATTGATCTCATATGTATCTGGAACCTGTTTTTCAATAATATCACCCACTGTTAATACTTTTGCCTTATTTCTTATCTTTTTTTCTTGAATAAACAAAATCTTAATTTTTCCCATAAAGCCCTCCTAAAATCTAATCATGGTCCTTAGGCTCACCACAAGCTATGCTGGCGGTTTGGAGTGCCCCTCTTGAGGCATGTTGCATTTCTACCTAAAGGTGGCCTGACAAACCATGTTTACTATGTTTCTGGTACCCACTTAAAAGTGTCTCTTCTTGTGCCTAGCCTACTTAGAGGACTATCCTTCCCACTGGTCCCCATACTATTCTGTTTCACTCTGCTATCGTTTCTTCATTTACATTACCAACAGTCTCACAATAATACCCTCTTGCACCAAATGGCTGTTATACCAATCTATATACTATGGATATCTGTCGAAAAGCATCCGACTGCTCTTCCCTTTGATTCGGCCTCCTCCCTTTGACATACTTACCTAATACGTAATTGGCACATGCAGACGCCCCAGCAATGCTGTTACCTTGATAGCAGTGACTTCCTTTACCTTACATACTTTTTTGGTACTTCGTTTATCACCACTTACGTCTACCAGAGCATGTTTGCAAATTGTTTTCCCAAAGATATGTGCACACTTTAGGAGATGTAACAAGCTACGTTAACTAAATTTAGCACAAATATCACACAAATTGGGGCAAGAATGGGCGACTGGTTATCAAACACACTTTAGTCTCCCCGGCTCTGGTAGAATTTCATTTCATTAATGCTACCTAAAAGAAATCAATAATATTCTGACACAATTCGCTCACTGAGTCTTCCCCCAATAAAAACACTGAGATTCCAAATACTTCCTGCAATATTTCTGCTTTTTGATTGAATTCCTCAAATGTTACTTTTCGCTTTGAACTACTCCACTCATTCAAGAGTGTCAGTGGACTCATAACAAATGCAATTATGGTTGCATCGGTTAATCCTTTAAGCGCATATACTGTATTTTGTATATAATCTATTTCGTCAAAATAGTTAATGCATAACAATATCGCATCGGGTTTCGTCGCCAATGCACTTTTCATCTATCACTTAGAAGTAACGACTATGTGGTACTTACACATCCATTTTGTATGTACCATACTGTTCATCTTGTTAGCCATAAAAATCACCTTTCCTTTCGTTATGTAGTAGCTTAAACAACTCTATCATAACGAAAAGGTGATTTTGTGCTATAAGCACTTATTACACCACCTGCATAGCAGGTGTTTTTTTGTTTCGCACGCCTCCGTTTTTCGGAACACGAAAAACTACGCCGCACTCAACCGGCTAAAGCCGACAATAACAGGGCTGTGGCAAAATGCTATTTTGCGACAGCCCCATTTCATACCACATATGGAAACGCGGAAAATACGTTGTCAATACTCCTCCGCAATGTCCAGTTCTTCCTGTTCTTCCTCCTTGGACACGGGACTGAGCGGTGTATGGCGCAGATAGCCCAGCCAATAACCGCATCCCACAATACCGGCGCCGCCTATAATGTTGCCGAGGGTCACAGGAATGATACAATTGGTAAAAAACCGCGCCCAGGTAAGCCCCTCCGCCGCAATCCCGTACTCCCGGGAAGCCAGCAATGCCGCCGTGCCGAAATACATATCCGCCACACTGTGTTCGAATCCGCAGAGCACAAACAGCATGATCGGCCAGAAGCTGGCCATCAGTTTACCCGATATATTCTTGGCTCCAAAGGACATCCACACCGCTATACAGACCAGTATGTTGCACAGAATGCCCCGTACCAAACTCTCCGAAAAACTCAGGTTGCACCGGGAAGCCCCCGCCGCCACAACGCTGCCTGCCAGATCACCGTTAAACAGACTGGGGGTGTGCCCATAGACTACGCCGAGAGCCACCAGCGCCGCCCCCAGAAAGTTGCCGGTAAAGACAAAGAACCAGTTTTTCAGCATCTTAAACACAGAAATTTTCTTCTCAAGCACGGCCAGAATAATCAATGTATTACCCGTAAAGAGTTCGCTTCCGGCGACCAGCACCATGGCCATGCCTGCGGGAAATACTATCGCTCCGAGCAGTTTTGCCGCCGAGGGAATGGCAATTGTAGAAGATGCCGTTGTGGACCCAATGCCCGCAAAGCCGATGAAAAAACCGGCGAACATGCCCAGAATGACCATTTTAAAAGCAGATAGATGTGTTTTATGTATACTGACCTCCACATAGCTTCTGGCGATCTCTAAGGGTGAATGCATAGGCAGTACCTCCTGAATTTGATATAAATATTATATGTGAATCAGGGGGATTTAGCAATACCCTGCATTTTATTTGTGCTGCTTTTTCAATATCCGCCGTCTCCCGGGGCGCTCACTTCCATCATTGTCCTTCCCGAATCCCGCGCTCTATAGGGATTCGCTTGTCGCCGCAGGACTCCTCTTGCTAACAATTCCCACGTTCCAAGGTTTCCCTTGTCGCCGCAGGATTTCTCTTGTCACACTAACAATTCCCACGTTCCACAAGGTTTCTCTCGTCACACTAACAGTTCCCACGTTCCACAAGGTTTCTCTTGTCACACTAACAGTTCCCACGTTCCACAAGGTTTCTCTTGTCACACTAACAATTCCCACGTTCCACAAGGTTTCTGGTATCATAAATACAGGCCGGAACATTCACCAAGCAATGTCCCGGCCTGTGTGAGGTCTTACCGCACAATAGGTTATATCCAGAATAAAGACCGCCAGCAAAATGCCACAGAAGACCAACCGCCATCCAGGTCTGATCCGATGGTACAACCGCATGTAATACGGAATCAGATAACAGTTGAGCAGCATACCGCCCAGGCCGAAACACACTGCCCCAAGCAGACAGATCCGGCCATTCAGGTTCAGAAAGTACCCGCTGTAATCCCACCAGCGCATCCCCCATTTCCACTCCAGCATAACGCTGGCGGCGTACTCCAGCGCGGAGCAGAGCCCGGCTGACAGAAGGAATGTGACAAAGGGTTTCCGATAAAATTTTTGCAGCAGAAACCACAGCAGAAGCCCCCCCACTCCGTAAATAGGGAGATAGGGACCATAATATACCCCCCTGTTGACCAGATCCTGCTTCGTCACCAGATAAAGCAGCACCTCCCACAGCCAGCCCACAAAAGCCAGCAGAAAAAACAGAAGTACATAAAAGTCAATTTTCCTTGCGTTTCCCTTGTTTTTCTTCGTATCCATGGAATTAGGATGCCCGTTTGAAACAGGAAAATGCCTGTTTTTGCACTTCTATTCACTAAAATCTATTTCATATCCGGTTCCATTGGAGAACAATACGCCATCCGTAAGCCGTATGCAAAGGATACAGGTATTCTCATCCTCAAAATTGTTATGCCCGTTGTCGATCCATGCGGCGAAAGCCTTACGCAGTTTCTCCGCAATCTCCGCGTTCTCAGCTTTTCCAAAATATCCCAGATTCACGCCTCTGCCATGGGCGGTGAACCAGTCGCCACAGACACCCACCACTGGGTTTTGGCCAATCTGCCGCATCTTGTTGGAAAGACCGTATGTGATCACATAAAATGCCCCGTCCTCATAATAACCGTCCACTTTGCGAACGCTGGGCCTGTCTCCCTCCACGGTGGCAAGAGAAATGATTGTGTCCTGCCCAAACCGTTCTGTCATAATTGCCGCTGTCTCCTTTGAAAGTTTTTCCATAATTGCCTCCTTTGCATTAAGTACCCTCTTCTAGGGCTGTTGCTGTAATGACTTGCCAATCTGCCTGACGGGCTTTTGAGTCCGCTTTCTGCCTGGCGGAAGCTGTTTGAGGTCTTATCAGTTGATGCTGACGGCTTCCGTATGTACCTGGTAGATCGCCAGAAATGCCTCCTGCTCGCCGGAATACTTCTGCCTCAGAGTCGGATATGCGGCCAGGGCCAATTCATGACTGACACGCGTGTCGTCCTCAATTACATCGCCGGTGATCCGTATCCATTTTCCGTTGGCGAGGTTAAAACTTGCCAGTTCCACCCTGCCATTCTGCTTCAAGTCGGAATAGACACTCTTTCGCCTGTCCGTGACAATGTAGAGATTCTCCCCGTCCGAACAGATCATGCCAAAAGGCCTGAGTCTGGGACGGTTCTCCACGGAGGTAGCCAGAAAAAAGTAACCGCACTCACGGATAAACACTGCGCAGTTGTCCGGGGATATTTCCGCCTCTATCTGATTCTTACCGCTTAGAACCTCGCTTAAAAGAAAATCAATACTACAGGAAAACAGCCCGGACAGACGAATCAGTTTCTCCGTCTCTGGGAATGCCTGATCCATCTCCCAGCGGGAGACAGACTGCCTGGACACGCCCAGTATCTCCGCCAGCTGTTCCTGGGTAATATTTCTCCTCTTTCGAAGCATGGCAATTTTTTCGCCGGTTGTCATCTCCGCCTCCACCAACTTTTCACTTCAAATATCAATCATACCGCCACCATTTTATTGACAGCCACTACTCTTTACGCCTGCGACATTTGCCCTGCAAATAGCCCGCAAGTTGCAAGCTCATCGCTTTGCATGATCCTGTCTCCAAGAATCATTCTATCTTATACGCACGGCAATAGGAACCACTTTCCGCGTGCGTTATGCAACATTTGCATTGCGCTGCGTGCCAATTCAGACAACAAAAGCGGGCCATATGGACATTTTCTCCCTGTGTGTCGTCCATATCGCCCACTCCCGGTATTTCAATAGGATATTCGGTTCCTATCTTTAATAGTTCTCCGCATATATCTCAAAATAAGCCTTGGGGTACAGACAAACCGGGCATACCTCCGGCGCCGCAGTGCCCACCACAATATGTCCACAGTTGCGGCATACCCACACTTTTACTTCACTCTTTTCAAACACCTTCGCCGTCTCCACATTCTGTAGCAAGGCGCGGTATCTCTCCTCATGATGCTTCTCCACATCGGCCACCAGACGGAATTTCGCTGCCAGTTCGGGAAATCCCTCTTTTTCCGCCGTCCTGGCAAAGTCCTCATACATCTCGGTCCACTCGAAATTCTCACCTTCCGCCGCCACCTTCAGGTTCTGCCCCGTACTGCCAATATCCTGTAGAGCCTCCAGCCACAGTTTGGCATGTTCCTTTTCATTGTCGGCAGTGGCCTGGAACAATGCGGCGATCTGTTCATAGCCCTGCTTTCTGGCAGATGCCGCAAAGTGTGTGTACTTTGTGTACGCCTGGGATTCCCCCGCAAAAGCCGCCTTCAGATTGTCCTCTGTCTGCGTACCTGCATATTTTCCCTGCGTGGTGCCCTTCATACTGCGTTGATCCTTTTCGGGAAGTTTGGTTTCAAAATTGTCGCCCATTTCTGCGTCCTCCTGATTTACTTTCAAAAATTTCCACAAATACAGTATCAATATACCCGAAAGTAAACCATTTCATACCGCGCGGATCATCAAAACATCTTAAGCACTCTCTCCTGCAATCGCTCCACCGTAATATGGAAGCCCCAGGCCAGCAAAAGCAGCAAAAGCAGCACAGTCAGATAGACAATCAGTACCATCAGGGGATAGTTCATGCCCATCCCTAAAAGCCAATCCCGCAGCGGGCGCCCCACAAACTGCATCACGGTGACATGTAACACAAACACGCCCATAGATATGGACCCCAGCCAACGCAGAGGTCTTGCTGACAGCCCTCTCTGCGTTGGCGGGCTCATGAGGATTCCCAGAATCAGCAATCCCGCGCCCAGAAGATGATAGGTGGCAATTCCTTTATTGGCATAAATATGGGCGCTCAGTTTCCCCAGATATCGATAAAAAAATACCGGTGTGGCATAGCTGGGATATCCACCCAGATAAAGCCCGGCCAGCAGAACAGGTACCGCCAGCCACCTGGTGAGCCGACTGTCCACAGGTCTTGCGCTCTCCAAAAGCCATGCCAGAAGCACACCCACCACCACGCACAGATAATACTCGTCCCTGGCCCACAGCAGCATTGCCGAGACAGAAAAGAAAAACGGCAGCGTCCACTTTTTGGAATATCTGGTGGCCAACGATAAAATGACAGCGATAAATGTCCCCCAGAAAATAATATAGAGCATCCAGAAAGGCCCCAGCGCCTCCTGATCCGGCACAATCCACATTTTGACGAAAGTATGCCATAGCATTTCCGCAAAGGATAGAATGTTCTCCAGACCGCGATAGCAGGCAAATTCTGGTACCAGCACTTGTCGCAGTACCCAATACAGAATGCCCGCAATACCGCAGGGTACCACAAGCCGTACATAGCGTTTGATAATCATACCGGAAATTTTCTCCTGCCAGGCCGCGTTCCCCGCAGGGCCTGTAGCCCCGGCGCATTGGCGCAACACACTGACCGCAGTGAGAAAAGCCGCCAGCGTCACAAACACGCAGACCCAGAAGTTTCCGTTGGTCAGTATGCCATAAGGCTCATAGGAGAGCCGAATATCCAGCTGAAAGGGGAGTTTGGATTCCATCATTTCTCCAAAATATGCCCCGTTAAAGTACTCCAGTGAGAAATGATGGGTGAAAATCAGCACACAGGCAATCCCCTTGAGCCCGTCAATCCATGTAATCCGTTTGCTGTTCTGCGCCGCCATGTCAAACCCTCCCTGCCCTCCGTTGACGCGCTCTACGGCAGTGGCATCAACGGCGGTTTCAGTATCCTTATTTCTTGCAGTATACCACAGTTGCGGCAGGTTGGAAACAAAAAGTGAGGAATTATTGGCGCTATTCACAGTCAACTCAGGACCAGTGCTTGTTATGTATTTTCGGACAATATTCAATACAGATTTAGAACGCCGGATGGAGAAAGTAAGTATAATGATGAATTATTCGCGGAAATAAATCTGTACCGGTAACCGCCCCCGGCGTTCATGCCGGGAGCGGCCCCTGTCCCTTAATAGTTCTCCGCGTGTACCTCAAAATAACTCTGGGGGTGATTACATACCGGGCAAACCTCGGGGGCATTCGTGCCCACCACAATGTGCCCGCAGTTGCGGCATTCCCATACTTTCACTTCACTCTTGGCAAATACTGCCGCTGTCTCCACATTTTTCAGCAGAGCGCGGTAACGCTCCTCATGGTGCTTCTCAATCTCACCCACCATGCGGAACTTGGCGGCCAACTCGGGGAATCCCTCTTTCTCCGCCGTTTTTGCAAACTCCTCGTACATATCCGTCCACTCGTAGTTCTCTCCGCCCGCCGCTGCCTCCAGGTTCTGCGCCGTATTGCCGATCCCCTGCAATTCCTTGAACCACATTTTAGCGTGCTCTTTTTCATTGTCGGCAGTTTTCAAAAACAGGGATGAAATCTGCTCATACCCCTCTTTCTTTGCCACGGAAGCAAAATATGTGTACTTGTTGCGGGCCTGGGATTCTCCGGCAAAAGCCGCCTCCAGGTTCTTTTCGGTCTGTGTTCCTGCGTATTTGTTGCCCATCTGTCTTTCCTCCTGATTATTTGATTTTATACTGTTACAGGACTGATTCCTGTAATTTTCGGATTTCTTGTCTGCCTGTGACCACTTCTTCTTTGGGATATCCATAATTGCGTTGAGATGAAAGCGTTTAATTTGCAAGGCCCTCAAACAGGCGTGTCTGGGACTAGGGCTGCGTTTTACATCCCTCTTAACTTACAAGGTTCTCAAACTACAGATGTAAAGTGGATTCGTCCATATATGGTTTTACACCCCTCTTAACTTACAAGGTTCTCAAACTTATCGAAGATACCCCGCCTGACAGAAGCAGTTTTACACCCCTCTTAACTTACAAGGTTCTCAAACCCACAACTTAGGTGCAAAGTCTATTCAATTGTTTTACACCCCTCTTAACTTACAAGGTTCTCAAACTTTGGATGTCGGATAAAAACACAGCCCTCAGTTTTACACCCCTCTTAACTTACAAGGTTCTCAAACGAAAATGTGGGAAAGAGAGCCAGAAGAACAGTTTTACACCCCTCTTAACTTACAAGGTTCTCAAACTTCCTGCTTAAAAACCATAGTGGAGCCGCAGTTTTACACCCCTCTTAACTTACAAGGTTCTCAAACACATGATCATGACGGTTACGGACGAAGAGGGTTTTACACCCCTCTTAACTTACAAGGTTCTCAAACGGTTTCCTCCGGGTGGCTGTGGCTCTTTCCGGTTTTACACCCCTCTTAACTTACAAGGTTCTCAAACCCACGACTTCGTAGGGAATAAATCAACCCTGTTTTACACCCCTCTTAACTTACAAGGTTCTCAAACGATATGTAGAATCTTGTCACCACGAACAGAGTTTTACACCCCTCTTAACTTACAAGGTTCTCAAACAGCCAGGATATTTTGTTTCTGTTCTATATTGTTTTACACCCCTCTTAACTTACAAGGTTCTCAAACCGTATATCGTTCGCGGAGGGCTTGCGGATGAGTTTTACACCCCTCTTAACTTACAAGGTTCTCAAACACGAAGAACTGAACGCAAAGACTGACTGCAGTTTTACACCCCTCTTAACTTACAAGGTTCTCAAACAAGTAAGGGTACGAAACCAGAACCCGGAGGAGTTTTACACCCCTCTTAACTTACAAGGTTCTCAAACGGTTTCCTCCGGGTGGCTGTGGCTCTTTCCGGTTTTACACCCCTCTTAACTTACAAGGTTCTCAAACCCACGACTTCGTAGGGAATAAATCAACCCTGTTTTACACCCCTCTTAACTTACAAGGTTCTCAAACGATATGTAGAATCTTGTCACCACGAACAGAGTTTTACACCCCTCTTAACTTACAAGGTTCTCAAACAGCCAGGATATTTTGTTTCTGTTCTATATTGTTTTACACCCCTCTTAACTTACAAGGTTCTCAAACCGTATATCGTTCGCGGAGGGCTTGCGGATGAGTTTTACACCCCTCTTAACTTACAAGGTTCTCAAACACGAAGAACTGAACGCAAA
>CANSPM010000058.1 GCA_947648875.1 uncultured Lachnospiraceae bacterium | reverse complement strand
GTTGTTTCTGCCGCACCAGAGCCTGCCCCTGCTCCACATAATCTTTTTGCTTTTTCAGCCAGGTGGTAAACTCTGTGTGAAAAAGGACAGACAGAATATCCGTAAGCTCTGTCTGCGAAATTCTGTTTGTATCCTTACCATGCTCTCTTTTTGTACCTATACTATCCAGGCAAAAATAACCCTCTCTGCGTTCCCGCCTGCCGTCCACATATTCTTGAACATGGCTGTTCCTGGTCATCTTCCTGCCGCATATGCCGCAATAAAGCACCTTGTCAAATATATTCTCTTCGATAGGACAACCTTTTGTGGGATGCCCGTGGCTGTTTGTGCGTTCCTGTATCCTGCGGTAGATATTCAGGGCTTGTTCGTATAATTTCAGGTCAATCAACGGCTCATGGGTATTCTCTCTTTTCACCCATTCTTCTTCCGGCTTGCGGATACGATTTTCTTCCTTTCTTGCTGTAAGGGAAGTTCTGCCCTGCACCAAGGTGCCGGTATAAGTCTCGCTTTTCACAATTCGTTCCACGGCTCCCCTATTCCAGCCTCTGTACTCCACCCCTGGCGGGCAGCATACCTCTCCGCTTTTCCTATATGCAGACGGTGGATTGATCTTTCTTTTATTCAGCCAGTCCGCCACGGCCTGACAACTTTCCGTCTCCACAAATAACTCATAGATTACACGGACGATCTCTGCCGTATTCCTGTCTGGTCTCAGTCTCCTGATCCTCCCATCCTGATATGCCTCATAGCCATAGGGCGGCAGGCCACCCACATAAGAGCCCTCCTCCCTGCGCTGTTTCAGGGACAGCTTTGCCTTGGCTGAAAAATCTTTGGCATACATATCATTTACAAGATTCTTTATCTCGGAGGTCATCTGCCTTGTATGGTTGCCGTCTGCCCCGCTATCGTACCCGTCCGCAACTGCAATGAACCGAACGCCAAGGAACGGAAATATCTTCTCTATGTAGTTTCCGGCCTCCAGGTAATTCCTGCCAAACCTGGACAAGTCCTTTACGATCACGCAGTTAATGTCCCCCAGCCGCACATCCTGCATCAGCCGTTTAAAGGCGTCACGGTCAAAATTCGTCCCCGTTTTCCCCAGATCGGTATAGCGTCCAATGACCTCTATCTTATCCCTGTGGTGTCGGTTCCAGTTCTCCACATATTTCTCCGCAATCTCAATCTGCACTTCTGTAGATTCGTTTTTTTTCATATCCTGATCCGAGGACAGTCGGGCATAAATCCCAGCCATATAATGTTTTGTGTCCTGCGGCTTTCCCTGACCGTTTTCCTGCGCTGCGGTTCCTGCACTGCCAGGAACAGGAGAACGTTTCGATGTTCTTCCCATATCATGCCCCCCTTTCCATTCCGGAGAGCGTCGTTTTTGCCTTATTCTCTGCCTCTAAATGCGCTACAGAACTATCTGAGGCAGTACTTTGACTAAAGTCTGCCATGGCCCGGTACTGATCGGTAAAATAGAACTCAATCTCCACCCGCTTTCCCTCATAAACCCAGATCCTTTTGACAAGGCTGGCAAGAGTATGGCGGTCAATCTCCTTTAACTGCAAGGAATCCTTAAAAGAAGCCAGCCGCCCTGCACTGAGTACGCCGGACATAAACAGTTCCCTGATCAGCTGCTCCTGGTTTTCCTCCGCCGCCGACAGCTTATCCGCCATTCTCTGAAATTCACTGTGAAGCCGTTCAAATTCCTCCTTTGTGATAACCCCCGTCCGCAGATCCTCATACAGTCCCGCACACAGACTGTAGTACTTATCCTGTTCTTGTTTCAGGCGGGTAATTTCCTTATTAAAACAGACGATGGCCTGTAGGTTTGCCTCACACTCCTTTGCCTGCGTAAACAGCCGCTCCTGTTCCAGATAATCATTGGCATACCGGCGGATGGCAGTTTCGGCCAGTTCCTTCAGAACCGTCTCCAGGGTGCTATGGCGGCTGCATCCCTCCCCACGGTTCTTTGTGGAACAGATATAATATACCTTTTCCCTCCCCTTGTAGCGATTGACCCTCCTTACCATCTGCTCTTTACAGTCCCCGCAGAATAGCAGTCCCATAAACGGACTTAACTCTTTCCTCTCCGGGCTGATGCGACCGTCCGATTTAAGCAGATTCTGTACAATGGCAAAATCATCCGGGGAGATGATGGCCTCATGGGTGTTTTCCACCCGCACCCATTCCTCTTTCGGTTTTTCCACGCATTTCTTTATCTTGTAATTGACACGCTCTGTCTTTCCCTGTACCAAATGTCCCAGATATGTCTCGTTGGTTAAGATCCTTTTGACCGCCGTATCGCTCCACTTAGAACTGTTTCCCTTTGAAAAGCCGCCTCGGTAGTTAAGTCCCAGGGATTTTTTATATTCCCTTGGGGACAGGATGTAAAGAGCATTTAGTCTCTCCGCAATGGCGGAGACCGCCATCCCCTCAATCTTCCACGCAAAAATTCTCCGCACGATCCCGGCGGCATAGTCATCCACCAGCAACTTGTTTCTGTTCTCTGGTGATTTCCGGTAGCCATATACGGCGAAAGCCGCAAGACATTCCCCGTTCCCCCGCTTGACTGCAAGCTGGCTCCTTACCTTGGTGGAAATATCCCGGCAATAGCTGTCATTTATAAAATTTTTTACCGGCAGCACAATGTTCCGCTCCCCGGCGTCGGCCGAAAAGCTGTCATAGTGGTCGGTAAGGGCAATGAAGCGCACCCCAAGGGCCGGAAATACCCGATCCAGATACCTCCCGGTCTCAATGTAATCCCGCCCGAAACGGGACAGATCTTTCACAATGACGCAGTTCACCCTGCCTGCCTCAATGTCACTCATCATTCTTTTAAATTCTGGTCTGTTGAAATTACTGCCGGAATAATTGTCATCCGCATAACAGTCAAAGAGCTCGATATCCGTCTGTTCTCTGATAAAAGAGCGGATCAGTTCCCTCTGACTGCCAATGCTGTTGCTCTCGGCTCTGAATGTGCCATTTTTTCCCCCTGGGTTTCCAGAATCAGCGGTGGCTCCCACTTCGCTGTCCTCTCTGGAAAGGCGGAGATACATGGCCGCATAGAAATGTTTTTGTTCCTTTACTTCTTTCATGGTATCACTCCTGACTATATTGTTAGAGAAACGCAGATGGCTTTCAAGAACCCAAAGTCAGGAGTTCCACTGATTTGTTCTGCCATCAGAATAGCATAATAATGCTCATCCTACAAGCCTCTTTTTGAGACTTTCGATTGCATCTTCTATATATAGATTTCCGCCATTCTCCGCAGATACTCCGCCATCTTATCATCTATGGTGGCTCCACTCTCCTGAAACCGAACCTTCACCACATATTCCCCGATCCGATTCACATAGACATTTTTTGCCTGTCTGGCAAAGGCAGCCAGCTTTTTCTCCACTGGCTGTGAGGTGTCAATTTCTATATCCCGCAAATCCGTCAACTCAGAAATATTCACTGTCCGAATATCAACCTCCGCCATTTTTGCAAGGGTTTCCTGTGTCAGTTCCACGGCCGCCTCTCCTCTCTGAATGCGCTTAACCGTACATCGTTCCAGTTCTTTCTAACAATGTGTGCCGACTTACATTCATTTTATTTGACTACAGGATTGTCCTATGACAATTTTTCCAGACAAAAGGTCGCTGAAATGGCGGACACCCCAACGGAGAAGCGGAACAGGAGGAGGGGAAATCTGAAAATGTCACAAAAATATCACCGGCCCGGCTCATTTTCACAAAAAACGCAAATGTCAAAAAACCGTGACATTTGAAGAACCGGGGAAATGTCCCCGGTTCTTCAAATAGAAACTTCTTTGCGCTCTCCCACCCCGGCCTGGATAGTAAGTTTATCTCCAATAAATACCTCCCAGCCAAACAGTTCTGACCATTGCTCTAATTGCTTTATAACAACGCCGTTGTTTTCAATAAGTTCCTGCAAATCAACCGTTCCCGCAATCCAATATTCTTCTAAAAGGGCTGGCCGATCTGTTGAAAAGGCATCTGTCAGAAAAAGGTCCTCATATCCTGTTGGAGTGATAACATTCAAAACGGCTCCGCTATATACTCGCATATCCTTTAGGCCATCCATCACCGCAAGCTGCTCAATGAGGTCGGGCGACAATAAGCCCTATGGGACCGAAAAGTGTAAAAGCATTAAAACACGGACGCGGACTTACACAATCCGGCAAAATATTGCCGTCACCACAGCCCCTCCCTGTTCTTTGTTTCCCAAAATTAATTTTCCACCATGCCTTTCACAATACAGCCTGCTGATATACATTCCCATTCCCGCATGTTTCAGGCTGTCTTTCACATTCTGCCCATAAAACGCTTCCGTAATTTTTTCTGCATCCTCCCGAAAGCCATTGCCGTCATCCCTGACGCAGATGCTCAATTCCGCATATCCGATCTTTAGAGTAATTGTGATTTGCTGTTTTCCATAACGGAGAGCATTTGACAGCAGATTTTCCGTTACCTCCAAAATAATTTCCTTATCTCCGCAAAATACTTCTTCTGATTCCTGTGCCTGTAACAGACATTGTTTCCCATACTCTTTTTCCAAAACGGCAAGTTCTGCCCGGATATCTTTCTCTAGTT
Source organism: uncultured Lachnospiraceae bacterium (assembly GCA_947648875.1). Classification (GTDB taxonomy): domain Bacteria; phylum Bacillota; class Clostridia; order Lachnospirales; family Lachnospiraceae; genus Acetatifactor. Next base: position 19,755 of record CANSPM010000058.1, on the reverse strand, counting down.
CTCTGGCAGAAATATTCCCCGGGGTCAGTTCCCGATTACCCAAACTGCTCAATTTCCGCATAGCTTCTACAAAGGCATCCATACGTTCAATCTGACGTCCACTTTCTGAAAGCATTTCCATTACCTGTCCCATATCTATATCTTCGCTTGGCAGATATTCCGTCAGCATTTCCTGATACCCTTTCAAAACAGACAATGGAGCGCGTATATCGTGCGCAATAGCCGCTCGCAGCATCTTTTCCTCCTCAATCGTCCGCCATAATGCCTGATTATTTCTGGCAAGTTGTTCCCGCATCCGCTCAAACTCCCTACAGAGAATGCCCATCTCGTCCTTATTCTCATAGGAAATGCAAAAATCCAAATGATTCTCAGCAATCCTTTTCGAGGCCTGTGCCAGTTCTTCAATCGGCTGCCTTAACTTGTTCTGGTAAATGAGGAGAACAGCTACACAGCTTCCTGTCATAGACAGTATCAACACAGTAAAAGTCTGTAAAAAATCACAAAGCTCTGACACAAAAAGGTCTGACTGTGTCATCTGATAAGCGCTTGGTCTTGATATATCTGCCGCACAACCAGGACCTTCGTTTTCCACTGCTTCAAAATATGCTTCTTTATCCACATAATTCCACCAGACATGTATCTGCGTCCGTTCAGCAATCCTGACAATGACTTCCGAGAGAAAAAAACTGCAAAATAAAGCAATTGCCATATATAGAAAAATTGTTTTTCTCACGGAAAGATTTCTTATTTTATCCATCGGTATCCCATCCCCCATACAGTTTCAATATATTCTGTTTCTGTATATTGCCGAAACTTTTTTCTGATTCTGCGGATTAACTCTGTAATCACCCTGCTGTCCCCCTCTGCATCATATCCACATACCTTTTCATAAATCCTGTCTTTATCAAAAACCATTCCCGGATTCATGCTCAGAAATTCAATGATTCCGTATTCTAATCTTGTCAGCTCCAGATCCTCTGCGTGAATCTGCACGGTCTTTGCCTGATAGTCAATAGACAGCTCGCCTTGAAAGCGGCATTCTGTCTTCTCCTTGCGCCGTGTTTCCCGTTTTAGATGTGCCATAATTCTTGCATCAAGCTCCCTTAAACTAAACGGCTTTAAAATGTAATCATCGCCTCCTGAAGAAAGCCCCTTCACAACGTCCTGTTCTTCTACCCGTGCAGTCAAAAATAGAATAGGGCAGGCCACTTTATCCCGTATCCTCCTGCATACTTCTATCCCGTCAATGCCCTGCATATTTACATCCAGCAATATAATATCTGGCCGTAGCTTTATTCTGTCCAGCCCCTCTAATCCATTCTCTGCCGTAATGATTTCGCATCTTTTTATTTCAAAGAATTTTTTCAGCATTTTTAGAAGTTCGGCGTCATCATCAATAATCAATATCCGGTAAGCCATTTCTGCTCCTTTTCCAGTCAACATCAAAAAATAATTATACTACGCAAATCCCAACAAATAAACAACGAACGCTGCCCCTTTCCCATTAAACGGCTTATGGCATCAAATAGGTCTGTCCATGTCCGTCTGCCTTAACAGCTTAGATCTGTGAGAATAATTCGCTACAAGCCGATTTATTTTCCGCAACACCGACTTATCCCTTGTGTAAACAGTAACAGTCTGCTCTCCGACATTGTAATTTATTACAGTTTTTATCTCATGCTTTGTTATATTTGCCATAATGCCATAGCCTCCTTCTGTGTTGCCGCATCAATAACGGACTGCTTACCTGCAATCCCATTTCCAGTGTGCCCATGCTCCATATTAGGGAATGGTATTTTAGTGTCAAGTCCACGGATTTTCCAATCTCAGGGATAGAAATCTATCATTTCCACCCCGCATCGCCGTTTTCACGGCAATTTCATACTGGACAAAATCGGCGGAACCCCTTGATTTTTCGGGCTTTCCTCTGACTTGACACTATAATACCACTCTCCCCCCACTCCCGGGAAGGATAGCTGACCTCCGTACTCCGCACCGCACCCTGTATAAAATAATTCCTTACCTCCTCCGTCTCCGCCAGCAGGCTGTTCCCTTCCACCACGGCCCACTGCATGAACTGAGCTGCGGCTCCCGCCGTCAGGGCCGCCGCCAGGCTGCTGCCGGTACGACGTCCGTAGAGAGTGGAGATATTTACTCCGGGGGCGGCTATATCCGGACAGATCTGACCCATGCGCGCAAATCCTCTGCCGGATTCCAAAAAGAAACTGTTGTTGGCGTCATTGTAAGTGGAGACACAAATGACCCGGTCTGCCATGGAGGGCTCTGTCAGTGTAGTATAAGGGTCCGGGCTTAAAAAATAGCAGTCCGCTGTGATAAAATCTGTGATGGGCAGCCACAGGTGGAAACTGCCATTATAGAGTTGCCCCGCCGCTGACACACGAAAGTTCCAGATCCCCGCCGTAGGCTGATATATTCGGAACAGCACCAGCTGCTCCCCCGTATTGGCCTCCACAAGCACACTCTGGATTGTGATAACCGTGCGCTCATAAATAAAGCGATGCGTGCTCTCCCCCTCCACCCCCAGACGAATGGGCGGAATCGTCTCTCCCCCGGGAGAGCGGATTGCTATATTGAATAGATCCGGCACGCTGCCCCAGAACTCCATGATAAATCCGTTTACGCCTTCTGCCACCCGCACCTCCACATCCCTGTAACTGTCGATTCGCCCCAGATCCGTGGGAATCTGCCCAAAGAAATGATGCGCGGCATTGCCTTCGTTGCCTCCTGCCACCACCATAACGCGGCTGCGATACCCTCCCATACAGCTGAGATACCTGGACAAAAAACTGTTACCGTTGTGATCCCCCATGTTGGTCCCTACCCCCAGGCATATCACCACCGGCCTTTTGAAGGTCTCCGCAAAAGAATTTGCATATTTGATGGCCAGCATCACATCCGCTTCCGTATACGCCGGAACATCATCCGGCAAAAAATAATACTGTCTCAAATAAGGTTTACATTGTTTCAGTTTAATCACCAGAATATCCGCTTCCGGAGCCGCCCCCAGGTACAGGGTCCCGTTGCCCACACTGCTGCCCGCCGCCACTCCCGCCAGAGCGCTTCCATGCCCCAGTTCATCCCGGCTGGGAACAATGCTGTAGGGATCTTCCGCCAGCAGCGCCTCATTGATTTGTTCCCGCGTATAAACGGTTCCGAAATTGAGTTCTTCCGGGGCAACCCCGTCCTGAATAGTCTGGTCCCAAATAGCCAGAATCCTGGTCGTACCATCCTCATTTCGAAAAACCGGGGATACATAATCCACTCCCGTATCAATGCAGCAGAAAATACATCCCTTTCCGGTCAGCTTCAGCGGATCTCTCTGTACAGACAAAATTCCGCTGGATATCAGAGGAGTGGGATCAAAAGGTTCCCCGGTGATAAAAGGTGCCTGTGCAATATATGGCTCCTGCCGGGCAACAGGCTCCGAAACGGTAGATTGCTCCTCAGAAAGTTGAGCGGCGCGCACTTCTCCGGCTTTCCTGCGTTTACCCTGCATATTATCCCGGGTCGCTGTGATGTCCAGTTCCATAAGGCCGTATACCTTGGGTGTAAACCGATATTGATAAGGTCCCTTCCAACGATTCTGAGCTGTCAACAATTTGTCAAATACCACGGAGTAGCCGTCACCCAGCGGAATATAACAGATGTCTGATTCCCCGGTCAAAAGAATATCGACGGGGAAGTCCACCACTATATCCACATAATCATCCGACAAAATCTTATCCCTGCAATCCATATAAGCGTCCACTTTCATAGCTATCCCTTATAGATACATTATGCGTTCTGCCTGCAAACGTTCTATGTTTTCCGGCACTGGCGCCATATTTCCCATGGTCCGGGCATATATCGCCATCTACAACTGCATTATAAGACAAGCATGACCAAAGAGCGTCTTCTTTACAGCAGAATCAATGGAAGTTACGGCAAAATATCTCCCCTGTATAGTCCCACTATACACAAAATACCCCGGCAGGAGGATTCCCGCCAGGGTATAAGATATTTTTTCTGTTCTCAGGGTGCGCACTTCCGGTCAGGGTTGCGCGTACTCCTTCAAAGCCTCACCGCTCTCCAAAAGCAGGTTACTGCGTATGTCTATAATTGGACCTCCGTTGCCTTCAATATACTCACGGGTGATGGTAACCCGGCCGATATTGTCGTCCTTGGGAATCTCATACATGATGTCCAGCATAAATTCCTCGATAATGGAACGTAGCGCCCTGGCCCCGGTATCGCGCTTCATGGCCTTCTCCGCAATGGCCTCCAGCGCCTCATCGTTAAACTCCAGCTTCACTTCGTCCAGTTCCAACAGTTTCTGATACTGTTTCAGTATGGCGTTACGAGGCTCCTTGAGAATCTTGACCATCATCTCCTGGGTCAGCCCCTCCAGAGTATAGATCACAGGAAGTCTGCCTATAAACTCGGGAATCATACCAAATTTCCGCAGATCCTCCACTGCCACATGGGATAGTATGTTCTTCTCTTTGTCAAAGGCATCTTTCAACATGGCGTTAAAGCCGATGGATGCCGTCTTGGTGAGGCGTTCCTTGATGATATCCTCCAGATCGGGAAACGCACCGCCGCAAATAAACAGAATGTTCCGGGTATTGACGGTGGCCAGCGGCACCATGGCATTCTTGCTGTTCGCGCCCACCGGCACTTCCACCTCGGCCCCCTCCAGCAGCTTGAGCATACCCTGCTGCACACTCTCCCCGCTCACATCCCGGGAAGTGGTATTCTTCTTCTTGGCGATCTTGTCAATCTCGTCGATGAAGACAATGCCCCTCTCCGCCTTCTCTACGTCATTGTCCGCTGCCGCCAGTAATTTGGAAATCACGCTCTCAATATCATCCCCGATATACCCTGCTTCGGTGAGAGAAGTGGCGTCCGCTATGGCCAGAGGCACATCCAGCAGCCTCGCCAGTGTCTTGACCAGATAGGTTTTTCCGCAGCCTGTGGGACCGATCATCAGCATATTGGATTTCTCAATCTCAATCTCGTCCATTGTCCCTGTGGCAACTCTCTTATAGTGGTTATATACCGCAACGGATATTACTTTTTTAGCGTGCTCCTGTCCCACCACATACTCATCCAGACTGGCCTTAATCTTGTGGGGAGCGGGGATATCTTTGATGTTAAGTACTGGCTGGGCGTTTTCCTGCTTCTTTTTCTTCTTAATTTTTTGCTTGTTGGGAATGCCACCCTCCCCCTGTAGATCCGCAATGTTCACAAAGCGAATATTCGCCATGCCATTGCCTTTCAGAATATTGTCCATGTCCTTCTGAAATTGAGGGTCCGTCAGCATACCCTGGTAATCAAACTGACTCACCGTATCCATAGTCTTGTGCATACAGTCGTCACAGACACAGATACTGTTGGGCAGCCTGAACATTTTCCCCGCCTTGCTCTCCGGCCTGCGGCATACAAAACACACGTCCTCATAGTCGCCGCGCTTACCGGAATCCATGTTCTGCCCGCTTTCGCCGCTTCGCTTCTCGCCGGTACTTTCCTCCAATTCATCCTTTGTCCCATCCTGATCGTACTTATCTGTCATCCTTATCTCTCCATCCTTTTCTGCCTGTCTGTAATATGAACCCCATTCCCAAGCTGTGTCTATACTGACAGACATTGCACTTTTCCAATTCCTGCCCTACGCATGACGCACCGTCGAGCCCCCTACGCCGCGCGGAAAGAAAACCCGATCCGTTCCGCCTCCTGCCATTTTGCAGAAACAACCCTAAGATTCTTCTGTCAAAATAACAATGTCCTTGTTCTGTAAGATTTCTATTATCAAAAATAATAAACCCGGAAAAAATCTTCCGGGTATATTATATCGAATATTCCATTTCTACACAAGTAAACTTTTTATAAAGGAAAATGTTTACTCATACTCTGTCTGTCACGGTCTCTCGCCAAGCGTCATTTGCAGCTCCACATCCGTGTATTTGCCGTTTAACAGACGATTCACCACCAGCGTCACATCAGAGCCGGGACCGTAATACTGCATCACATCCTGCAAGTCTTCATAGGATGTGATCTTCTCTCCCTCAAAGCGAACAATTACATCGCCGCCCAACATGCCTGCATTGTCTGCCGCTGATCCTTCCTCTGTCTCCAGAACCAGCACTCCCACCGGAACACCGTAAAGATAAGAAAATTCCTCCGTCACGGTCTGTAGGCTGATCCCCATATAACCGGTTTCACCCTCCGCCACTTTAAAACGGGTTTCTTTGGTCATCAGATTCTCGATAATAGGCCGTGCCGCAGAGATGGGAATCGCAAAGCCAATGCCGTCCACATACTCGCCGCCGATCTTGCTGGAATTGATACCGATTACCTCACCGTTCATGTTCATCAGCGCACCGCCGGAATTGCCGGGGTTGATGGCGGCATCGGTCTGGATAAAGCTGCCAGTGGTCCCGTCGCTGAAACTTACCTCCCTGTCCAGTGCGCTGATCCAGCCGCCGGACACGGACTGCCCGTATCCCAACGCGTTGCCTATGGCTACCACCTGCTCGCCAAGGCGCAGGGACTCGCTGTCCCCCAGTCTGGCCACGGCGATGGCATTTCTGGTCTCCTCCCCGAGACTTTCGATGGGAATCGCAATCACGGCCAGATCCATGTCCGCGTCGCTGCCCTTGATCTGAGCCTGCGCGGTACTTCCATCAATAAACGTCACGGTCAGCTTGCTGGCCCCGTCCACCACATGATGATTAGTCACCAGAATCAATTCCGTATCGCTCTGGGCCACAATAATACCGGAACCGCTTCCCTGTCTGTCCTCCGAGTACGTGCGCCCCCAGAAGCTCGAGGTCTCTGTATAGTCCTTTACAATGGAAGCCATGGCCGGCATCACTTCCTCCACCATATCGGAAACGTCCGACGTAACGATCCGCGTAGAATCGGCGGTGGACAGCTTCACTTCACTGCCGGGAGTGGCTGTGGGAAGCACGCCTGCCGGTGTGCTGCTCAGTTCCTGGGCGGAACGCCCCAATTCCATGCCTGTCGCCTTTTGCACTGCGTACAGTCCCAGTCCGCCGAACAACCCAAAACAGAGACCCATACAGGCGCAGAACAACAGTTTTTTGCCAAACCCGCCAGAGTGTTTCTTTTTCTCCGGTTCTTTGGGGATATTACCCGGGTTCGTCTGATAAGCTCCGGTTGTATGATCGCCGGTACGATCACCGGAATAGATTTCATTTTCGTACATAACAGTTCCTCCTTCTATACTGGTTTATTGATCTCTTATGGCATTCAGTATAGACATCATTTGTGATCAAACTGTGATGAAACTATTAATACCCTGTGAAAAAATTTCCTCTATTCCACGGTTACAGATTTTGCCAGATTTCGAGGTTTATCCACATCGCAGCCTTTTCCCACCGCCACATAATAGCCAAAGAGCTGTAACGGAATAATTGCGAGGGAATTGGCAAAGTAGGGATTGGTCTCCGGCAGATAGACGCAATAGTCGCTGACCTTTTCCATGGGCTTATTCTCCTCGTTGGTCACCGCCATTACAAAAGCGCCCCTGGCCTTCACTTCCACGATATTGCTGATGGTCTTCTGATAGAGTTTCGGCTGGGTGGACACAGCCACCACCAGCGTGCCGTCCTCAATCAGAGAGATCGTCCCATGTTTCAGTTCCCCTGCCGCGTAGGCCTCCGAATGCACATAAGATATCTCTTTCAGCTTGAGAGAGCCCTCCAGGGAGATGGCGTAGTCAATACCTCTTCCGATAAAAAAGATATCCCTGGCCCCCACATAACGATTGGCAAAGCGCTGAATCTTCTCCTTCTGGCCCAAAAGCAGCTCGATCTGGTCAGGAAGCCTGCGCAGATCCCGGATCAGCCCCGCTGCCCTGTCACTGTCAATGGTCCCCCGCGCCAGCCCAAATTTGATAGCCAGCAGATAGAGCGCCGCCAGCTGGGCGCTGTAAGCCTTGGTGGTAGCCACCGCAATCTCCGGTCCCGCCCAGGTGTACATACAGGCATCCGCCTCTCTGGCAATAGAGCTTCCCACCACATTCACGATCCCCAGCACCTTATAACCCCTGGCCTGAGACTCCCGCAGGGCGGCCAGCGTGTCCGCCGTCTCTCCGGACTGGCTGATGACTATTACCAGACTGCCCTCACCCATCAGCGGATCCCTGTATCGGAACTCACTGGCCAGATCCACCTCCACCGGAATCCGCGCCAGACCCTCAAGCACATATTTTCCCGTGACTCCCGCATGATAAGCGGAGCCGCAGGCCACAATGTGCAGTCTCTTCACCGCCGACAGTTCTCCGTCTGTCATCTGTAGTTCGTCTATGACCACCGTATCGTCCTGAATCCGGGGAGAAATGGTATCGGTAATGGTCTTGGGCTGCTCATACATCTCTTTCAGCATGAAGTGTTCATATCCGGCTTTCTCCGCAGCATTGGCATCCCAGTCGATGGTGACAGGTTCCTTGGAAATCTCCTCCTCATCCACGCTGAAAAACCGCATGCCATCCTTGCCCAGCCTTACAACTTCCTGGTTTTCCACATAATAGACCGTGCGGGTATATTTTAAAATGGCGGGAACATCGGAGGCAATAAAACAGCCGTCAGAAGAGGTGCCCACAATCAGGGGACTGTCCTTGCGGACGGCATATATCTCATCCGGGTGATCCGCAAACAGGATTCCCAGCGCATAGGAACCTTCCACACGATGCAAAACCTTTGTGATAGCCTCCAACGGATTGCCCTTATAATAGTAATCCAAAAGATGCGCCAGAACCTCTGTGTCCGTCTCCGAGACAAAGGTATAGCCTCTGCTCACCATCTTCTTTTTTAGAGGAATATAATTCTCGATAATGCCATTGTGCACCACAGCAATGGTCTCCGCCGCATTCATATGGGGATGGGAGTTTGCATCGCTGGGGGCGCCGTGGGTAGCCCATCTGGTATGCCCGATTCCCATATTTCCTTTCATGGCCTCACCGCCATGGGTCAGGTTCTCCAGAACTTTCAGGCGCCCCACCGCCTTGCGCATCTGGATGCGCTGCCCGTCAAAAACAGCCATTCCCGCCGAATCATACCCCCTGTACTCCAGCCTGGACAACCCGTCCAGAATAACGGGAGCCGCCTGTCTACTGCCGATATATCCTACTATTCCACACATATTCTGTTTCCTTTCTTTTAAGTATAGACTACATCCATATCTACCGCGTCTCCTGTTCTGTCTTGCCATATCCTCTTGCCGCGTCGATACCGGACACATCCCTGCGCCTGTCTTCATGGGCCCAGTACTCTCTGTTGTTCGTGCATCTCAGCACCAGCCTGCGGGGAATCTTCTGATAATGTTTTCCCAGCCAGTACCCCATATACTTGCAACCGCTTTGCAGGATCAGCCCCGGAATCTTCCTGATCTGTTTCTGTCTGCGCAAATAAGCGGCGGCTCCCCTGACACTTCTTATGCCTTCTCCCTCCGACGGCACATTTTGAAACACCTCCGGATGATCCGCCTGGGACACTCCCAGATCAAAATTTCTATGAAAATACTGCCCACAGGTATAATTATGTGAGTGAATCACCCGCGCGTCCGCCGCATAGGCAATTTTATACCCGGCCTGTATAGCCTTGGCCGCAAAAAGCATATCTTCGTTAAAGATGGCATGCCTGATAAAGCCTCCCAGTTCTTCATAGACCTGCCGCCTGTACGCACAGCAGACATTGGAGCAAAAGTATGTTTTGATCCCCAGACTGGGCAGATCCTCCAGCGACTTCACTTGGGAACTGGCCGGGTAATTATATCCTCTCATGTAAGTTTCCACCGGTCCCGCGTCAGATGCCGGAAGCTGCCGGGCATAGGCCGCCGCCACATTTTCCCCCAGCGCCCCCGTCAGGGCCTCGATCAGAGTATTGTCCGCCGGCATGGCATCCTGTGTCATCATGACAAACACATCCGCATGGGATCTGGCAACCCCACCGGCACGGGTGCGGCCATGGTCAAATTCCTTTTTCGACAGATGGGACACCGTCACCTGTTGATGTTGCTCCAGAAATTTTGTGCCGTAAATCAGCTGTTCGAAATATTTCTCCTCTGTATTCATAACTATGATACGCCGGACAGAAACCGTCTGTGTTTCCAGCTTCTCTATAAGCCGGAAAAATGACCGTTCCGGCTTATATACAGGAATAATGACATCTATATTCATGTTCCCTATTCTCTCCTGTTCCCTGCCGGGTTCTTACCGCGCCGCCCCGACACACTGAACGGGGGAGCTTGTGTCAGCTCCCCCGCATACCTTACTGATTCAGATAAGGACTGGTATCAGACTTGATTATATCACTGTATTTTTTCACTTCCTGGGTCACCTGATACTCCTCGTCTCCAAACAGGAACTGATGCAGCCAGATAACGTTGGACTCCAGGTCCAGTGGAATCACGCAGCTGCCAGCGGCGCCGATGGTCCCGGTGGTGCGCATCCCCTCGGTGGGAAATCCACCCTCGTCCACAATCCGATAGCTGCTGATATTGTTAATCATAGCCAGAATATCGTCCGACTTAATAGAAGTATACACGTTGTTCATGACTTTTGTAAAGAGGTTTGCCAATGTATTCAGATCCGCGTTTTTGGCCTGGTCCTCTATCGCCTGTAGGACTGCCCTCTGACGCTCCGTGCGCTTAAAGTCATCTCCCCTGGTATACCGGATGCGGCAATAGGCCGCCGCCTGCAAGCCGTCCAGCAGCTGATAGCCGGTTTCCGTCACAGGCTTGTAATCTTCCATGTCTCTGCCGGGCATAGTATCCCGGATGATACTGGCCTGATAATTGTTCAGATGGGTGATCTCCTCGTTTGTCTCTATATCGATCCAGATGCCGCCCAGGCCGTCCACCACATCAATCACCGCCTGATAATTCACCGTCACAAAATCCTTGATATCCAGATCCAGATTCATATTCAGCATGGCGATGGCCTGTTCCGCGCCGCCGTTCCTGTACGCCCCGTTTGCCTTCTTGTACTTGTCCTTTCCGATATTCAGATACGTGTCACGGAAGACGGACACCAGCTTGATCTCCCCCGTATCCTGATTGATGGATGCGATCATCATGCTGTCACTGCGGCTGCTCTTATATAATTCCGCAGAGTTTACTGCGTCCAGACCAAACAGCGCTATGTTCCAGTACCCTTTCATAACCGGATCTTCCTTCACTGCGTCATTCACCACAAACCCCTCCTGAGAGGGTTCATACAGAAGCGGGCCGCCTGCACCGCCGCCGCTGTCCTCCGTCTTATCTTCCCCCGGCACTTCTTCCCCCGTCACTTGGAATACTTTGACCACCACCAGCAACATTACCAAGATCACCAGAATCTCCAGGGAAAAAATGATAATCCTGGAAATTCTCTTGGATCTTTTTGATCTTCCTTTCGTTTTGTTTGCTTTTGTCGCCATACTTCCTCTCCTTACTTTCCAAAAACATATTATTGCGGCTGCGGGCCCCTAATAGGCATTCTTATTGACGAAGCCTGTAAAAAATGTCAAAAATATGATTTTTATGTCAAAGCCAATGGTCCAGTTTTCAATATAATATATATCGCAGTCAATACGCTTTTTGATGGAGGTATCTCCTCTGAACCCATTGACCTGCGCCCATCCCGTGAGGCCGGGACGCACCTGGTGTTTAACCATATACCGGGGAATCTCCTCCCGAAATCTTTCCACAAACAGCGGTCTCTCGGGTCTGGGCCCCACCAGACTCATATCGCCTTTCAGGATGTTGAAAAGCTGCGGCAGTTCGTCAAGGCTGGTCCTGCGCATAAACTTGCCGATGCCGGTGACTCTGGGATCATCCCGCACCGTCCATGCTTTTTTCTCCTCCTCCTCGGACTGCTGTTCCATACTGCGGAATTTGTACATATAGAAGGGTTTGCTGTGCAGTCCCACCCGCTCCTGCCGAAATATGACAGGTCCCGGACTGCTGATCTTCACAAGTGCCGCCAGCAGCAGCAATATCGGGGATAAAATCACAATGCCGCAGAAAGATCCCACCACATCCATGGCGCGTTTGATCGCCTTGTTGCTGTTGTTGGACAGGGGTACATAACGGATATTGATCACTGGCAGTCCCATCAGATCCTCCGTATAGGGTCTGGTGGGTATCACACTGTTATAGTCGGGAATAAATTTGGTGTGTACTCCCGATTTTTCACAGACATTCACCACATGTTCCAGATTTTCATAGTCTTTCAAAGCCAGCGCGATGGCGACCTCATCCAGTTCGCTCTGGGGCAGAATAACCTCCAGATTGTCCACTCTGCCCAGTACCTTGATCCCCTTATACAGAGTGCCGCCGGGAACCGTATCATCCAGAATACCGGCGATCTTATATCCCCACTGGGGATTCCACAATAGCCTGTCTATATACTGCTCTGCCGCCCGGGAGTATCCCACCACCAATACATGTTTTAAGTTGTATCCCTTTTTGCGGATGGTGCGCAGCATGGAACGCAACACCACCCTGCTCAGGCAGGTCAGGAATATGTTCATCATATAAAAGATGAACATCATCCACCGGGAGTAGTTGATCTCCTGGATCACCACATACAGGATGACAATGTAAAGCGCTATGCCCAGTGTATTGGCCTGGAAAATGGCAAAAAACTCGTGCCGTCGCTTCACCGTCCGCTTGGGACCGTATACATCGCAGAGGAAATACAGAATCACATACCCCGGAACCAGAAACAGCAGAACCATAAAATAATCCCGCACGGGCAGCACGCCCACTTCCGGGGATCGACCGCCAATTATATAAATTTTGATAACGTACGCAAGCGCATAGGATGCTACGGTAATTATGACATCCATCAACACATGCAGCCTGTTAAATACCTTCTGGTTATCCTTAATCATATGGCACCACTCCGTCAGGTCCTCAAGTCTCTCTGATCTTCCTTTATTCTACATGAATCCCGACCCAGAAACAACTTAAGATTTTATGAAGATGCGGACGAGGTCCAGCCAGAGAATACCCTGAATGCGGCAGTAATGTCCCAGATTCCGCCATGCGAAGCGCACCCTGTGGCTTTTCCCGGCGCTGCCAAAACATCTGATAATTCCTTCCGCATATCCTTTTACATATAGCATGCCCATTTTTTTCTTGGCAAAAAAGGCAGTTTTTATACAAAATCCCAGAAAAAGCAATGGAAAATTCAGTAAAATCTGCAAGAAGGGCATATTTTTGCCAATCATATACGCATTGTTGGAAGAGGATAACTTCACCTTGAAAGCGTTGTGGCGGGACCCGGAGACCCCGCTACCCGCATGGAGCACCCGGGCCCGGGGCTCATACACATTGTGCCAGCCATGGATCAGCGCCCGGTAACCAATGTCGATATCTTCCAGATAAGCAAAGTGATTTTCGTCAAAACCTCCCAGGGAGAGCACTGCCTCCCGGCGATACAGAGAAGCGCCGCCGCAGGCCGCAAAGACCCGCGCCGGCTTTAAATACCGCCGCGCCGGCTCACCCTTTCCTCTGGCAAAGGCCCAACCCAGCGCGTTATAACGGTCGCCCGCATCGTCGATCCGAGATTCGTCCCTCATGGAGAGCATCATGGGACTCACGGAAAAAATCCGCCGGTCGGACTCCATACGGGCAAGCAGCGCTTCCACAAATCCCGGCTTTATCTCCGTATCATTGTTCAGCAGCAGCACATAAGGGGTCTCCGCCGCCTGAATCCCCAGATTGACGGCATGGCAGAAACCGGTGTTCTCCGGCAGCGCAATGACCTTTACCTCCGGATATTCCTGCCGGATGATCTCCAGGCTGCCGTCCGTGGACCCATTGTCCACCACCAGAACGGTATACAGCGCCTCCTGCGCCCGGCGGGTATCTTCCGGTTCTTCCGCCCGCAACGCGTCTTCCCTCTGAGACGGTTTCTCCACATTCTCCCGTTGTCCTCTCAGGCTGTTCAGACAGGCACGAATATAGTCTTTTCCCTGGTAATTGGGAATGATCACCGTAACTTTCATAGTTTCCTCTTTCCGCGTATCATGATCCCCCCATGATGCAGCGCCAATTGGTATTTGAAAAAACTTTCACTCTGCTATGGGGTATCCGGAGATAGCAGACGGTTCCCAAGTTATACCTGCCCGTTCATGGCTTCCAGATCACATACCATCTGCGGGTCCCAGATCAGCACATAGCCGGCCTCCCTCAAGGCGAGGCTCAATTTCAGGCCCATGCCCGCATAGTCATAATCAACCGGGAGCCTGCGCCAGTCATACATACCGCCTGCCCCGTCCTCCGCATAATCCAGCCCTGTAATCTGCCGGAACAGCTCCCAGCACTGGGAACTCAGCCGGATACAGCGCAGATCCAGGGCCGACGCCTGCTGCACCAAGATGGCGCGGTTCAGATAACCGCTGTATCCGTCCTTTAAACCGGAGTACTGCACCTCTCCGTTCTCGTTCATCATACCGCCCACTATCCTGCGGGCTCTGCCCAGCACTCTCCCTCCAACAGCCCCCACCTCCCGGCGCTGCGAAAGAAGCGGAGGATCATACTCCGTGCGGGAGAATCCCATGTGCTGCGTCATGGATACCCTGGCCTTCCATCCCTGGTTGTCCACAAAGTCCTGTGAAGCCTTCACACCTGCCTCATAGGCATAAAGTTTGCTCTCCGGATTGGCGGCTGTGGAAGCGCTGTGACATCGCCAATGATACAGCACTCTGGGAATATGGACAATGGCCCCCGGCTCCCGCCAAAGTATCCCCGCCGCCCGCAACGCCAGATCATGATCCTGCGCTCCGTCATAGGCCGACCGAAATCCCAGCTGCCTCATCAGCTCCGTCTCCATCACCAGCAGATGACAGATATAATTGTTGGTCATAAGCAGGTCCAGATTAAAATCAGGTTTAAAATTGGGCTCATAGAATTTAAGTCTGTTCTCGTCGCATTTATCCTCGTCCGAATACAGCATACCGGGCCTGGTTCCTCCCAGCCTTCCCTGTTCCACAGCAGCCGCCATCTCATAGAGGGCATCCGGCGTCAGTACATCGTCATGGTCCAGCAGAGCGATATATTCTCCCTGCACCCATTGCAGGGTCTCATTGGTATTGTCCGCGATGCTGCGATTACCGGAGAGGCGACGGTAGCAGATCCGGTTGTCCCCATATGCCGATGCCAGACGCATCAGTTCCTCTCCCTCCCCCGCGTCTCCGATTACCAGCTGCCAATGCGGATAGGTCTGGGCCAGAACAGACTCGATCATTTCCCGGTAATAGCGCTCCGGCGTATGATAGGCAGGAACCACCACACTGATGGTTACCGGCTGCGCAAAACAACGGCGGCGCTGCCTCTCCAGCGCATCCTCCGCCGGGGGAATATACCGGTAGGTATCCTGTGTATTGGGGGAAAAATGTTCCTTTACCGTAACCAGCGTCTCCCGCAGTCCGTTTCGTTTCAGATAGGATATCGTCTTTTTCAAATTATGGATATTCAGTTTGCCCATATTTTTTTCCTTTATCTAATATTTGTGTCTGCTCCGAGCGCATTTGCCTATTACTATTCCCAAGATACGCGACACAATTTATGGGAGTTGGGAATTGAATCTACAAATATGCTCTGACACAGAAGTCGCCCCTTGCGGGGCGGCTCCTGAAAGAATGGATTGATACTATAAAATGCGAAAAAGTAAATTCTTATAAGATTGCCTTCAGATCCTCTGTCAGCTTCTCCACTCTGGTCTGAGCGTCTTCCAGGCTGCTGCCCACCACGCCCATGTAGAACTTGATCTTGGGCTCTGTTCCGGAGGGTCTGGCACAACACCAGCAATTGTCGGGCAGTTCGAAATACAGCACGTTGGACTTAGGCAGACCGGTCTCGGACACTGCGCCGGTCTCCATGTCCACGATCCGGTTCTCCTGATAATCGCGGAATTTCAGCACCTTGGCATCGCCAATAGACTTGGGCGGATTGTTGCGCAGCTTCTCCATCAGAGCGGCGATTTCCTTGGCGCCGCTGACACCCTTCATGGTGATGGTGTACTGCGTCTCCTTGAAATAGCCGTACTTCTCATACATCTGTAACATCATATCCCACAGAGTCATGCCATGCTTCTTGCAATAGGCGGCTACCTCACAAAGGCACATTACCGCCACACAGGCATCCTTATCCCTGGCATGCGTACCGGCCAGACAGCCGTAGCTCTCCTCCAGTCCAAAAACATAGTTATTGGAGCCTGTCTGTTCGAACAGCTTAATCTGCTCACCGATAAACTTAAAGCCCGTGAGCACCTCAATGAGCTTCACATTGTAACTCTCGGTGATGGGGAATGTCATGTTGGTGGTCACGATGGTAGTCACCATGGCAGGATTCTCGGGCATGGTGCCATTTGCCGCCTTCTCCCGCAGAATGTACTCCGCAATCAGCATACCGGACATGTTGCCGGTAAACGCCACATATTCGCCGGTCTTGGCGTCCTTGGCATATACTCCCAGACGATCCGCGTCCGGATCGGTGGCC
This sequence comes from uncultured Lachnospiraceae bacterium, assembly GCA_947648875.1. Lineage (GTDB taxonomy): Bacteria > Bacillota > Clostridia > Lachnospirales > Lachnospiraceae > Acetatifactor. Next base: position 3,243 of record CANSPM010000058.1, on the reverse strand, counting down.
AGCACAATGTCCGCGTCTTTTTCCTTTGCCAGACGCAGGGCATAGGTAAAGGCCTTGGGGTCCTCCGGATTGGGATAATCCAGAGTGGTGAATTTGGGATCGGGATTCTCCTGCTCGGGAACCACATACACATTCTTAAAGCCCAGTTCGGACAACACCCTTCTCACGGGCAGGTTGCCTGTGCCGCACAACGGTGTATAGACAATCTTGATGTCGTCCGCGACTTCCTTTATAATCTCCGGATGGATAATCTGCTTTTTCAGTTCTACCATGTAGGCATCATCCATCTCCTTGCCGATGGTCTGATATAGCCCTGCGGCCTCCGCCTCCGCTTTCCCCATGGTTTTCACGGTGTGGTAGTCTGTGATGGCCTGTACCTCCCCTATGATCTCCTTATCCTTGGGGGCGGTAATCTGCGCGCCGTCCTCCCAGTATACTTTGTAGCCGTTGTACTCAGGGGGATTGTGGCTGGCCGTCACCACGATACCCGCCGTACAGCCCAACGTGCGCAGGGCAAAGGAGAGCTCCGGTGTGGGACGCAGGGACTCAAACACATAGGCCTTGATGCCGTTGGCAGCCAGGCACAGCGCAGCCTCGTCCGCAAAATCAGGGGACATAAAACGGGAATCATAGGCGATGGCCACGCCCTTCTTCTGCGCGCCCTGCCCGATGATATAGTTAGCCAGACCCTGGGTGGCCTTTCTCACAGTATAGATATTCATACGGTTGGTGCCCGCGCCGATAACCCCACGCAATCCGCCGGTACCAAATTCCAATTCCTTATAGAAGCGGTCCTCAATCTCCGTCTGATTGTCACCGATCGCCTCCAGTTCCTTCTTGGTATTCTGGTCAAAATAGTCATCCTCCAGCCAGAACCGATACTCGTCCATATAGCTCATTGCATATCCTCCTCCATTTCTCTCTGATGTCTCACCACAGGCATTTGTGATAATCCGCCCCGGGCCCACATCGCTGGGAACATTATAGCATAGTTTTTCCCATTTTCACAGTACTATTTTCGGATATGTTATCATCCGGAAATGAAATGTACCGTGGGCATACAAAAAGGCCGCGCATCCCGCGCAGCCTTTTACAAACTTTTATTCCTTCACGCCCCCGATGGTAAGTCCCGTCACAAAGTATCTTTGCAGGAACGGGTACAGACAGATGATGGGCAGCATAGTGACCACTGTTGCCGCCGCCCGGATGGTGATGGGCGTAACCGCCGCCGTGCTGTACTTAGCGGAGGCCGCGCTGCCGCTCTGCTGCATTACCGAGGACAGCAGTTTCATTAACTCATACTGCAAAGTGGTATACTCGGTTTTCATGCGGTTATACAGCATGGCGTCAAACCAGGAATTCCACTGTGCCACCGCCACAAACAGGGCGATGGTGGCATATACCGGCTTGCACAGGGGAGAAATGATCTTGACAAAAATGGTCCAGTACCCGGCCCCGTCAAGCTGTGCCGATTCTTCCAGACTGTCGGGCAATCCCGTCATATAGGTGCGGATGACCAGCATATTCCACGCGCTGATCATGCCGGGCACCACATATACCCAGAAACTGTTGGTCAGCCCCAAATTCCGGTAGAGCATAAAAGTAGGGATCATTCCGCCGTTGACGTACATGGTGATCACCCAGAATAGGGACAGTTCCCGTTTAAACATAAAGCGCTTTCTGCTGACCACATAGGCGAGCAGCGCGTTTACCACCAGAGCGGATACCGTACCGATGACCGTTCTGGCCACTGTGATCTTGGCCCCGATCACCAGATTCTGCATCCCCAGAACCGTGGTGTAGTTCTTGATGGCAAATTTCCGGGGCCACAGATATATACCGCCCCGCACGGCGTCAATCCCGTCGTTGAATGAGATGGCCACCGTATTCAGCACCGGATACAGCGTTATGATTACAAACGCGATCATAAACAGCGCGATTATAAAAGACAACACTCTATCCCCAAATGTATGTTTGATCTTATTCTTTTTCATGATCTGGACCTCCTAGAACAGCCGTTCTTCGCCGGCGCGTTTTGCCCATGCGTTGCTCAACATGATCAGCGCGATGCTCACCGCGCTCTTAAATATACCGGCTGCGGTACCCAGAGAATAATCGTTCTGGCTGATGCCCCATTTAAGCACATATATATCAATGGTCTGGGATACGCTCTGCACCAGTCCATTGCCCAGCAGATACTGAACCTCAAACCCGGCGTTCAGCACATTGCCCACATTCATGAGCAGCAGTATGATGATAGTGGGCTTGATGCCCGGAAGGGTAATATAGCGGATTTTTGCCAGCCTTCCGGCCCCGTCTATGGACGCCGCCTCATACAGGCAGGGATCTATGGAAGTGATCGCCGCCAGATAGATGATGGCGTTCCAACCCGTCTCTTTCCAGCAGTTGGCAAAGGCCACAATGGGCCAGAAATATTGCGTATGAGCAAAGAAGTTGATGGCCTGCTTAATGATACCCGCCCGCATCAGCAGATCGTTGATAATACCTGTGCTGGATAAAGCGTCGTGCAATATGCCCGTGACTATGATCCAGGAGAGGAAATGGGGCAGATAGGAAACCGTCTGTATGGTCTTTTTAACCACGGAATTACGTATTTCATTGAGCAGGATGGCAAAGAGAATCGCCATCAACGTAGTAGTCAGCAAGTTCAGCGCGCCCATGCAAAAAGTGTTTCGTATCACCTTGATAAATGTCGCGTCAGAGAAAAGAAATTTAAATTTGTCCAGTCCTATAAATTTGGAACCCAGCAGGCCATTCTTGGGCTTGTAATTCTGAAACGCCATCACCCACCCGGTGAGAGGCAGATAGTAAAAGATAAATCCGTACACCACCATAAAGAAAGATATGATCAAAAGGGCTTTTTGCCTCTTGACCTCCTTCCATGTGATTCGCCTGTCTTTTTTGACTTTGGAAACTTGCGCTCGAGCCATAGCATCACTCCTATTTCAGATAAGAAGAAGGGGCGGCAACAGTCCTTTCTATTATGAAATAACCATTGCCACCTCTCTCATGTAATTACTTAAGGTTCATGGCCATCCTATTTGAAGGTATCCAGGATCGCCTGCATCTCCGCGATGAAGTCCTCAGGCTTGCATGCGTTGTATGCGTTCATATAATCCGCCCATCCCTGCTCAAAGTCAGGAGCCATAACTACTTTGGGCAGCCACTCATGCTTGCACTCGCCCATCAGCGCCCAGGCAAGACCGCCGGGAGTCTCGGTGG
>CANSPM010000057.1 GCA_947648875.1 uncultured Lachnospiraceae bacterium | reverse complement strand
AACAGTCCGCACAGCGCCGGGGGGACGGCAGAGAGCAGTCCGCACAGCGCCGGGGAGGCGGCAGGGAGCAGTCCGCACATCATCATACAGGAGGAAATACGCAGTCTCCCGGGAGGGATAACGGCGGCAAAAAACAGTCTCCGCAATCTCGGGGAAGCGGAAAGAAACGGCCTCCACAACGTGAAGAGAGAGGAAAAAGTCAGTCCGTACAGCGCCAGGGCAGAGGAAAAGGACAATCGGAAAGCGGCAGCGGGCAGTCTGCCGGGAAGAAAAAACATAGGGTTCTGCGGCGTTTTCTGACAGTGGCGCTGGTTCTGTTGCTGGCGGTGGTTGCCCTCTGGTATGTGACCGTCTCTCATCTGTATGACAAGGTGGAGTACGCCCCCACGGAGATTCTCACCGACCAGCCAATGAAGGAGGAAGGGGTCACCAATATTCTGCTGATCGGCAATGATTCCCGCGCAGGGGGCGGGGACGGGCGTTCCGACGCCATGATACTGGTATCCATCAGCAATCGGACCAAGACCATCTATCTGACCTCTCTTTTGCGGGATATCTATGTGGAGATTCCGGGGCATGAGAGTAACCGGCTCAATGCCGCTTATGCCTTCGGCGGGCCAAAGCTGCTTCTGGAGACGATAAAGCATAATCTGGACATTGAGGTAAACCGCTATGTACAGGTGAACTTTCAGGCCTTTGCCAACCTCATTGACGCGGTGGGCGGTGTGGAACTGGAACTGACCAACGAAGAGGTGCAGCTGGTGAATGCCTATCTCAATGAGTACAATATGTTGGAGAACCGCCCCATCGACACGGACTATCTGCCCACAGACGCCAGCGGCCTGCTGCACTTAAACGGCCCCCAGGCCCTGGCTTACAGCCGCAACCGCTATATCGGCAGCGACTTTGGCCGGACAGAGCGGCAGCGCAAAATCCTGGAGGCGGTATTCCGCCAGATGCCTGCCTCGGTGCTGACCAATCTGGACGATATGATTGACGGAATCCTGCCAAACCTGACTACCAACATCAGCAGGTCTGAGTGCTATACGCTGAGTCTGGACGTCCCCAAACTGCTGACCTATGAACTGGTGCAGGCCAGTATCCCCATAGCGGGCAGCTACCAGAGCGCGACAATCCGCAAGATGGCGGTACTACAGGTGGACTTTGAGAAAAACAGGGAATTTATCCGTACACAGATTTATGGAGAAGACAAGGAGAATTGACGAATGCCCCTTGCCGGAAGCGGTTCTGTCCCCATCGACTGGTTGCGGGGGCTTTGAAACATGTAAAACAAAGGGTAAAGCGTCGCGGAGGCGCCATGGGAGATGGCCTATCTCCAACAGGGAGGAATCATGAAAGGAACAATCATAGATTATTTAAAGGAATACGCGGATGTAAGTTTGAAGGACGAGCCTATGAACGATGTGGACAGTCTGGTGCTCTGTCAGTTTTCCTATCTGAAATTCGACGCGGTGGTGCCTCCGGTGACAGAGGAGGAAAAGCCCGTGTCCCTGCAACAGATCCAGGAGCATCCGGACTATGAAAAACTCTATGGGGACGAGCGTTATGAGAAAGAGAACCGGGCGCTTTTTGAGGCCATGCGAAGGTGCGCGCGTTTCCGCCATATGAAGCTGAATTATTATATCAATATCATAGAGACCCAGGCGGATTTCGAGACGCAGTTTTCCGCAGTCACTTTTCTTTTGGAAGACGGCACCGTGTATGTGGCCTATCGGGGCACGGATGAGACTATTGTGGGATGGAAGGAGGACTTCAACATGGCCTTTCTATCCCCTGTGCCGGGGCAGGAACTGGCTGTAAAATATCTGAATATGGTCACGGAGAGACTACAGGAAAAGTTCTATGTGGGGGGACACTCCAAGGGAGGCAATCTGGCAGTCTATGCCGCCATGAACTGCAGTCCCCGGGCACAGGACAGGATACTGAAAATTTATAGCATGGACGGGCCCGGATTCAGGCCGGAAGTGCTGAAAAAATGCGATTTCGGGAAGATAGAGGAGCGCACCTGCAAGATCCTGCCCCACTCGTCTCTGGTGGGTATGCTGTTTGAGAAAGATATCCGCTATCAGGTGGTGGAAAGTCGTACCTTTGGACTGGCCCAGCACAATCCGTTCACCTGGCTGGTACAGGACGGAGATTTTGTGACAGTGTCCGACATCTATGAGTCCAGGCGCTTTATGGACGATACTCTGAACGAGTGGATACTCTCTCTGGATGAACGGAGCCTGCGCACTTTTGTGGACACGCTTTTCCAGATTCTGTCAGCCTCGGAGGCCGACAACCTGATTGATTTTACCGCCAATTTAAAGCGCAGCATGACAGGAATCCTTGGGGCCATGAAAGGCATGGATGAGGATACCCAGAAAGCGCTGCGTCAGACGGTAAAGGGCCTGTTTGAGATTGGGAGAATGCGTATGAAACAGGAGTTTAAAGCCCGCGCGCAGAAGAGAGAGACCACGGCGCTCTGACGAAGGCGATGCGTATATCAGAATCGGATACCCCGCAAAAAAAAGCCCAGAAGCGCGGTTCCGCTGCTCTCGGTTCTGGCAGGGTCCAGGCGCTCGGGATGCCACTGCACTCCGATTACCGGTAGACTTTCATGGCAAATGCCTTCAATGCATTGATCCAGGGGGCAGCGGGAGACCACCCGCAGTCCCCTTCCCAGTTTGCCAAGCCCCTGGTGATGAGCGCTGTTTACCGTCATGACTGCGCCGTACAGGCGATGCAGAAAACCGTCGGGGGAATTGTGTATCTCGTGATATTGATCCCCGTCCAGATAACGGTGACAGTCGGCGGTGGGAAGATCCTGAACAATGCCTCCTCCAAGCCCCACATTGATAATCTGCATTCCCTTGCAAATGCCCAGGATGGGGATGCGGCGCTGAACGCCATATTCCAGCGCCTGCAATTGCAAGATATCCAGTTCTGTGTCTATATCGCGGGAGCCCCGGTCCCGCTCTCCGAAAAAAGCGGGGGTGATATCACCGCCGCCGGGAAAGATCAGACTCTGACAGGCGGACAGATCGCTGATGGAGAGACTGGTCATAAAAGGCACCTGGTGTCGGTCCAGAAAAGCCTCATAATTCTTTGTATCTTTTTTTCTTCCTACAATTCCCACTTTCATTTCCCTGTCCCTGCCTTTCGGAGAAAATGCTGCTCCCAACACTATATGAAAAACCTTAATTTTTTATGAACACATTTTCAAGAGAGGCAAAAAATGGTACAATGGACAAAATGTTCCGGGCCTTGGCCCGGGAGCGCGGAGGCAGGACTTAAAAGGAGAGGAAAAAGGTATGAGCAGATTGTGGTACACATCCCCGGCGAAGGAATGGGAGGAGGCGCTCCCTTTGGGAAATGGCCGACTGGGCGCCATGGTATACGGTGGCGGCGTTCGTGAACAGATCCAGGTCAATGAGGAGAGCGTCTGGTATGGTGGACCGGTGGAGCGCGATAACCCGGACATGAAAGAACAGCTGCCTCAGATTCGAAAGCTCCTGTTTGCCGGGGAGATCGCCAGGGCGGAGAGCCTTATGCGGCATGCCATGTCCGGCTGTCCCAACAGCCAGCATCCCTATCAGACTCTGGGAGATATTCGGATTGACTTTGACGGAATCGGGGAAGCGACGGAATATGAGCGGGAGCTGGATCTGGAGCGGGCTCTGTGCAGTATCCGTTTTACCGCAGGGGAAGTGTGCTACAGGCGGGAATATTTTATCTCCCATCCGGCAGACTGTATGGTGATGCGTTTTTCTGCGGATAAGACAGGCAAAATCAGTTTCCGGGCGCATCTGGAGCGAGGGCTTTTCTTTGACGGTGTAAGGCAGGGAGAGCGGGGGGAGATCTGTCTTTACGGCAATCTGGGCAGAGGCGGCTCAGAGTTCACCGCGATGCTCCGGGCACAAGCCGTGGGCGGCAGAATGCGGCTTATGGGGGAACATATCGTGGTGGAAGGCGCTGACGAGGCGCTGCTTTATTTCAGCGCGGACACCAGCTGGCATTACGGTCCGGAGGAAAAGGAAGCCGCTGTGGCCGCATGGCTGGCACGGACGGCGGGAGAGCCGGGGGACTGGATGAACGCGGAGCGCATGTCTTCCTGGGAGCGGCAGGAAATGCGGATGCAGCAGGGATTGCAGGCATTTCTACAGGACAATTTGCGAAAGAGACTGGAAGAGGCCCGGAGACAGGGCTATGAGGGCCTGCTGGCAGCTCATGTGGAGGATTACAGGGAGTTGTACGGCCGGGTGCGCCTGGAGATCGAGTGGGACCGTCAGGCGGAACAGCTGCCCACGGACAAGCGGGTGGAAATGGCGGCGCGGCGGTGCGAGGGTGGAAACGGAGAGGGACAGGCAGGACGCTTCCCGGATTTGGGGCTCGCCCCTCTGTATTTTGATTATGGTCGATATCTTTTGATTGCGTGCAGCCGTCCCGGGGGACTGCCCGCCACCTTGCAGGGACTGTGGAACAAGGATATGACACCCCCCTGGGGTGGAAAGTTTACCGTCAACATCAATACGGAGATGAACTATTGGCTGGCGGAAAGCTGCAATCTGTCCCAGTGCCATATGCCTCTGTTTGACCTGATCCGGTCCATGGTGCCCAACGGGCGCAGGACGGCCGAAAGGATGTATGGATGCAGGGGCTTTGTGTGCCATCACAACACGGATATCAACGGGGACACGGCACCCCAGGATATGTGGATTCCCGGCACCTACTGGGTGATGGGAGCGGCGTGGCTGTGCACCCATCAGTGGACCCACTATCGGTACACCCGGGATCTGGAGTTCTTAAAGGAGCAGTTCCCCATCATGTGTGAGGCGGCGCTGTTCTTTCTGGATTTTTTGGTGGAGGATGGCCCTTATCTGGTGACCTGTCCCTCTGTGTCCCCGGAGAATACCTATATTCTGCCCGGCGGAGAAAAGGGAGCCAATGGCATTGGCGTCACCATGGACAACCAGATTCTGCGGGATCTGTTCGGACAATGTCTGGCGGCATACAGAGAATTGACGGAGCGGGGGGCCTGCGACAGTGCGGTAACCGCCGCGCTGGAAGAGGCGCGGATTTACGATGTATCGGCTTTTATCGCGCAGGTGGAGAAGGCCGGGGCAAGACTGATTCCCACTCAGATCAGCGAAAGAGGCACGATTTTGGAGTGGAGGCAGGACTATAAAGAATGGGAGCCGGGCCACAGGCATATATCTCATCTCTATGGCCTGCATCCGTCGGAGCAGATTACCGTGGACGATACGCCGGAATTGGCCCGGGCGGCCCGGAAAACGCTGGAGTACCGCCTGGCTCACGGAGGAGGTCACACGGGCTGGAGTCGGGCCTGGATCATCAATCATTACGCGAAACTGTGGGACGGCAACACCGCCTATGCGCATATGGAGCAATTGCTGGGCAAGTCCACCTACCCCAATCTGTTTGACAGGCATCCGCCCTTCCAGATTGACGGCAATTTCGGCGGCGCCGCAGCCATGGCTCAGATGCTGATACAGAGCGGTGAAAGGAGGGTGGTCCTGTTGCCCGCCCTGCCGGATGTCTGGAAGAGCGGCAGAGTTAAGGGACTGCGGATACAGGGCAACGCGGAGGCAGAGCTGTCCTGGAGGGAAGGTGTGCTGGAAAGCTGCCGGATTCAGGCAGGGAGCGAACTGGACACCCACATCCGATATGGGGAGTCTGTTCTGCCGCTGCGGGTGGCGGCAGGAGAGAGCGTCACATTTACAGCGGCGGATTTTCGAAATTAGTATGTGGCAGGGCAGGTAAGAGGAGTCTATGAAAATATTGTGGAACAAAAGGCCGGTGCTGGCGGCGGGAGACGGCCCCCGCGTGAAAACCGGGGGGAAAATGCGGATAAATGGGGGACTGGTGGCGGCGTGGGCCATTCCCACTTTGATTATGCTGGCTATTTTTTTCATTAGGTCCATATACCCCTTTGGAGACAGGAGTTTTCTGTATATGGATATGTACCACCAGTACATGCCTTTTTACAGTGACTTTTATGATAAGCTGCGGGAAGGGGGGAGCTTTGCGTACACATGGAATGTGGGGATCGGCAGCAATTTTCTGGCGCTCTATGTGTACTATCTGGCCTGCCCCCTGCACTTTCTGGGGGCGCTGGTTCCGAAGGCATACATCCTGGAGTTTCTGAGTTATCTGGTGGTGTGCAAGGTGGGGCTTTGTGGTCTTACGGCCTGCCTGTATTTGCAGCGCCGCTTCCATACCCGGTCTTTCAGCTGTGTGTTCTTCTCCTGTTTTTATGCCCTGTCTGGTTTTATGGCGGCTTACAACTGGAATATCATGTGGCTTGACCCGGTGATTCTGCTGCCTTTGGTCTTGCTGGGACTGGAACGGCTGGTAAAAGAGGGGCGATGCGGGCTGTATTGCGTGGCCCTGGCGCTGTCCATCTACACCAATTTTTATCTGTCCATCATGGTCTGCATATTTTTGGTATTGTATTTTCTGGCACTGCTTTTCACAGAGAAACGAAGTGTGAAAATCCTGTGGGATTTCGCGGTGTTTTCTCTGCTGGCCGGGGGGATGGCGGCGGTGCTGCTGGTGCCGGAGGCCTGTGCCCTGCTGGCTACGGATTTTGGGCACAGTCCCTTTCCGAAGGAAGTAAAGACCTATTTTTCCGTGCTGGCAGAACTGGCCAGGCATTGTATGTGTGTCTCGGCGGAGCGGGGGCTGGCTCACTGGCCCAACATTTACTGCGGTGTGGCGGCTTTTCTGCTGGTGCCCCTGTATGCGGTAAACCCGGGGATTCCCGTGAGGCGGCGTTTTGCGTATCTGGCGCTGGCCGGTTTTATGCTGGTCGGTTTCGGAACCAATGTACTGGATTTTCTGTGGCATGGATTTAACTACCCGGATTCCCTGCCGGGCAGACAGACTTTCCTGTATATTTTTCTCCTGCTGACGCTGTGCTATGAGTGTTTTGCGCATTTGCGGGAACTGGAGCCCAGGTATATCCTGTACAGTTACCTGGGGACGGTGCTGTTTCTGTTGTGCTGCCAGCAGTTTGTGGACCATGAGGACTTCCCGGATGAGGTATGGCTGTCCACCTTGCTGTTTGTGACTGCGGATGCCATACTGCTGCATCTTTATCGAACGCGGGGAACCGGGGGAATATGGCGCGTGCGGCTGGTCGTCTTTACTCTTCTGGCGGTGGTGCTGGAAACGGGGATCAATACCTTTAACACCAGCGTGGGCACCACCGGGCGCGCCGCTTACCTGGGGGAGTTGGGCAATTATGAGGAACTGTACGATGTGGCCCGGCAGCGGGAGGCGGAGGCAGGAGGCGGCGGGATCTTCCGCATGGAGAAATTTGTCCGGACCACTAAGAACGACGGCACGCTGGCAGGCTATCCCACCGCTTCCGTATTTTCTTCCACCATGAATTCCACCGTGGCGGACCTGTATGAGAGACTGGGTATGCGTCACAGCAAGGTGTACTACTGCTATGACGGGGCTACGGTGTTTCTCTCCGCGTTGCTGAACGTGCATTATCTCTATGGGGAGGCCGATGAGAATATGGCCGGAGGCGGGAAGGCGACCGGTGGAGAAGATATTGACATATCCGGCGGCGGGCTATCTGCGGGCGTAGCGTCGGGTATTGTGCCTGGCAGTGATAACGCCGGCGATAAGCCGCGTGACAATGCGGGGGAGGAGGCGGAAGAGAAGGTGCAGAGTGAGGAAAACAGCCTTTACTCCCTGGTGGACACCAGAGGCCGGGTGGCGCTGTACGCCTGCGAGGCCACTCTGCCCTTTGGCTATGTGGCTCCGGCAGGTTATGATCTGCCCGAAGGGTACAAGGGAGAACCTCTGAAATTACAGAATGAGATGGTACGGCTGCTGGGGGTGAACGGAACGCTGTTTCATCGTTCCGAGTGCAGGCAGGTCGGGGAAAAGGTGACTTTTACGGCCAGTGAGGACGGTTATTACTACATGATGCTCACCGGCTCCGGCACCAAAAAGATTGCCATGACCGGGGCGCTGGAACGGAAGTACAATGACCTGAAGATTTATTCGGTGCTGTATGTGGGTTTTTTGGAAGAAGGGCGCACAGTGACTTTCAGCAATGATGACGACACGGATGAGACACCGGAATTTAATCTGACTGCTTACCGGATGGACGAGGAGGTACTGGCGGCAGCTCTGGCGGTTCTGGGAGAGCAGCATCTGGAGGAAGTGTCCCATGACGATACCCATGTAAGCGGGAAACTGGAACTTGCGCGGTCCGGGCGGCTGATACTCTCCATTCCCTACGAAAAGGGCTGGCGGGTCAGGGTAAACGGAGAAGAAAGGGAACCGGCGCTGGTGGGCGGCTGCCTGATGGCGTTAGACCTGGAGCCCGGCAGTTATCAGATTGAACTGACATATGAGGCTTATGGGTTCAAGCAGGGAATTATGCTGAGTGCTGTGAGCATTCTGACATTTGCGGGAATAATGCTGCTGCGCCGGAAAGATAAAACGGCGGCAAATACAATACAAGGAGGACCGGAACAAGGTGTTGTAAATGTCGATGGCGCGTAGTTTGAGGCTATATAACCGCCTTGAGACGAATGGGAAATAGGGCGGTTTCTAAAGGGAGGTATGGAGATGATTGCAATATTGACAAGTTCCCTGGGGGGTTCCCGCAAGGTTGACGGCAGGAGATATCCGGGGCCTTTGCTGGAGGAGAATGGTCTGGTGGAACAGATTAAAAGGGTATGGCCCGGGAATGCAAATGTGTTGCTGATCAGTGCGTCCCCGGAAGATTACATCAAAAATGACAGTGTTCTGCATTGCCAGAGGGAGGCGTTTCCCATGAGCGGCTTGCCGGTTCGTCGGTTTATACTTTGCGACAACCGGACAGAGGAACTGGTTCGAAGGGTAGATGAATTTGACGTACTTGTGCTGGCGGGAGGGCATGTTCCCACGCAGAACCGTTTTTTGGAAAAGTTGGGATTGAGGCGCCGTCTGGAAGACTTTAGGGGGCTGATAATCTCCTGGAGCGCCGGGTCCATGAATTGTGCCCGAGAAGTATACGCCATGCCGGAACTGGAGGGGGAAGGCATGGATGAGAATTATCGACGTTTCCTTCCGGGACTGGGTATAACCGACCACTGCATTATACCGCATTTTCAGGACGTAAGGACAGACAGAGTGGATGGATTGCGGGCAATCGAGGATATTGCAGTGCCGGACAGTAGGGGCAGAGCGTTCATAGCCTTGAATGACGGCAGCTTTATGGTGCATGACAATGGGACGGAAACCCTGTACGGCGAGGCGTACAGAATACAGGACGGACAGATCACCCAGATCTGCGGGCAGGGAGAAGCGATTCGGATGTGAATACCCTTGATCCAATACAGCGATTATATGGAGTATGTTATGGAAAATATGGAAAAGCCTGTTGAAACATATTATAAGAAACTGGAAAGCTACTATGATTCTAACGGAAGATTAATTCAATATCCGTCTAAAAGGCCAATGAGGATTATTGCTCTGATAAAAATTACGGAACAAATAGACGTAAACAGAAAATATACGGAAAAAGAGATCAACGAAATTATAAAATTCAATATTGCGTTTGATGATATAGAGTTAATCCGAAGGGAGATGTATCAATATAAGTTGATCGGAAGACTTAGGGACGGCTCCGAGTACTGGGCAGAAACCGATTGGAGAAACGCGTATGCAGAATATATCCGAGAGGGTTGAGAAGACTTTATTCGGGAATAGGGATTAGAGGTATTTGAGATTCGTAGTATGTCTACCAGAGTCGGCGGTAATCAACGGAATCCTCACATGGTGTGGATTCCGTTGGCATCATACGCACGGGTTTTTTCCAGGTTATTATCTCACGGCGTCTGCCGCACACTGTATACCGCGCAGGCATGAGGGGCGAGAGTGGCGGAGATCACGGATCTGGCAAGGCTCTTCTCCTTAGTCCACAGCTCCTTCAGGGAAACTTCGCGTGTATATCCCAGTTCCTCCAGTGACACACGAAGCTCCTGCTCTGCGTCCCCCAGATTGAACAGAGCCACATAATGAGTATCCGCTGTGTTGTCATCCGCCTGCCAGACGGCCTTTTGATCGTCCCGGCAGATTTGGTGGGGCTTTACGGAAGGGGGAAGCATGGCCAGCAGTTCGTCGTTGGTCAGCAGGGAAAGTGTGGCCTCATCCAGCAGCGTCAGTTCCGCGCCGATCATCAGCGGGGAGCCGAACAGGCACCACAGGGTCATCATGGTCCGAGCCTCGTCCCGGGTAAAATTGGATGTCCACTCGTGGCCGAAGCCCTTGCCCAGCTGGCCGATGGGAAGCATGTCGCAGTCGGGATAGCAGCCCAAAGACACATGGTCCTGCCACAGTTCACAGCGGTAGAACATATTTTTCAGCAATTCGAAATTGTCCCACAGATCGTCGGTGATCCGCCACATATTGGCATGGGTTTCATAATACCATGCCTGGTCGATCAGGGCCGGTCCGGGGGAGAGGGAGAGCACAATGGGGCGACCGTAGCGGGCTATGGCCGCAGAGAGCATCCGCACCTCGCTCTTGCAGGAGGGCTGGTCATACCGGCAGATATCATCGCATTTAATAAAATCCACTCCCCAGGAGGCGTACAGTTCCATCAGTGAATCATAATAAGCCTGCCCTGCGGGAGTGTCTTTCACTCCATACATATCCGGATTCCAGGGACACACGGAGGAGGCGATGGCCACCTCATTGGCGGTTACGTCCGTGCCTTTTACGGCGCAGTGGTGATGGGCGGCGATCCGGGGGATGCCTCTCATGATATGAATACCGAATTTCAGGCCAAGAGCATGGATATAGTCCGCCAGGGGCTTAAAGCCTGCCCCGTTCACGGAGGAAGGGAACCGCGCCGGGTCCGGCAGCAGGCGGGAGTACTCGTCCATGGCTACTTCCGCAAAGGGGATGTACTGGTACTCTTCCCGGCGGCTTCCCGCGCCGATGGCATACCATTCAATATCCACCACAATGTATTCCCAGCCATGCTTTTTCAGATGGGCGGCCATATAATCCGCATTGGCCTTCACCTGCTCTTCCTTAACGGTGGTGTCGTAATAGTCGTAGCTGTTCCAGCCCATGGGCGGAGTGGGGGCAAAATCATTTTTGTTCATTTTTTTCATGAAAAACCTCCTTGTTGATGGTTGCGCAGTCCCTCTGCCAGCGCCGGGGGTGACCGAATCATCTCTGTCCATGGAGGAGCCATAAGGGATTCTTACATTTTACGGAGGCTCTGTCCGGGGATTGCGGTATATATTTCACGTCCGGTCTGGGTCTGCGGAAATGCCGGAAACGTACTGATTTTATTATAAGCCTTTCGGGCAGAAAAGGAAACCGTATAATGCATATTATTTCATGTTCTTAAATTGTCAAAAAATTTACAATTAAAATGAAAAATTCTGTTTGAAATCAGTGGGAAAATATGCTATAATGTAAGCGCTTACATGTTGAGTATATCTATAATTGCAGAAAGTAACCAGAGGTGACTGGTGCCACGGCGGACCGAAGGGAATCTCCACGCTCCAAAGACTGCGGACCAAAGGAGATTTCCGTCCGGGAAGACGGCGGACTTGGGAAAATACTCACTCTGTGAAGACAGGGGAACTAGTGTACTGACACATTTAGCTGAAATTAAATGTGTCAGTACACTAGAGAGATTTCCACAGATTCGGAGAACCGGCCAGGCACCGGAGAAAGTGAGGCGCAGTGTGGAACTGAGAACAGCAGTATCACCCAGAGATGTGAAGCATTACACAACGGATCGTCTGAGAGAGGAGTTTCTGATCCAGAATCTCTTTGTCACCGGGCAGATCAGGCTGGTGTACAGTCACATCGACAGAATTATCACAGGCGCGGCAGTGCCTGTGGAGCCTATCACCCTGACCGCAGGGGATGAGCTCAGGGCGGAATATTTCTGCCAGAGAAGAGAATTAGGGGTTATCAACATCGGGGGTGCCGGAACGATTACCGTGGACGGCGAGGTGTACAGTGTGGGGTACAAAGAGGCCATGTATATTGGCATGGGGTCCCGCGACATCGTGTTTGCCAGCGAGGACGCGGCAAGCCCGGCCAAATTCTATATGAATTCCGCTCCGGCCCACCGCGTGTGTCCCACTGTATTGATTAAGCCCGAGGGAACTCCCCAGGAGGGTGTGGTCATCGTAAAGGATGAGAACAAGGTGGAACTTGGCTGCCTGGAGGATGCTAATCACAGAGTGATCTGTAAGTATATTCTGCCCGGTCAGGTGGAGAGCTGCCAGCTGGAGATGGGTATGACCAGACTGGAGCCCGGCAGCGTGTGGAACACTATGCCCTGCCACACTCATGACAGACGCATGGAGGTCTATCTGTATTTTGAGATGCCCGAGGACGCTTTTGTGATGCACTATATGGGCGAACCCCAGGAGACCCGCCATATTGTGATGCGCAACGAGGAGGCTGTGATTTCACCCAGCTGGTCCATTCATTCCGGATGCGGTTCCAGGGCCTACACCTTTATCTGGGGCATGGTGGGAGAAAACCAGGACTTTGACGATATGGACGGTGTGGCCAATCAGGACTTGCGTTAGCCCACGGTGTATATGCGGACATATACCGCAAAACGGTAACTTATATCGATTTTATATAAAGGAGAGAGAGCATGAGCGAATTTACAAATTTCAGTCTGGAAGGTAAAGTGGCACTGGTAACAGGGGCATCCTACGGCATTGGTTTTGCCATCGCGTCTGCGTATGCCGAGGCAGGAGCAACCATCTGCTTCAATGATATCAAACAGGAGCTGGTGGACAAGGGTCTGGCAGCCTATGCCGAGAAAGGCATCAAGGCTCATGGCTATGTTTGCGACGTGACCAGCGAGGAGGCCGTGAACGACATGGTGGCGCGGATCGAGGCGGAGGTGGGGGTCATTGACATCCTGGTGAACAATGCGGGTATCATCAAACGTATCCCCATGACCGAGATGACTGCCGAGCAGTTCCGCCAGGTGATTGACGTGGATCTGAACGCTCCATTCATCGTATCCAAGGCTGTCATTCCTTCCATGATCAAGAAAGGCCATGGCAAGATTATCAACATCTGCTCCATGATGTCCGAACTGGGACGTGAGACCGTGTCTGCGTACGCTTCCGCCAAAGGTGGTCTGAAGATGCTGACCAGAAATATCTGTTCCGAGTACGGCCAGTACAACATTCAGTGTAATGGCCTTGGGCCCGGTTATATCGAGACTCCTCAGACGGCGCCTCTGCGCGAGATACAGCCCGATGGCAGCAGACATCCTTTCGATCAGTTTATCTGTGCCAAGACTCCTGCCAACAGGTGGCTTAAAGCCGAGGAGCTGACCGGTCCCGCCGTATTTTTGGCTTCCGAGGCTTCCAATGCGGTAAACGGCCATATTCTGTATGTGGATGGCGGCATCCTGGCCTACATCGGTAAGCAGCCTGAATAAGGGATCTGAAAACGACGTATTTTAAAGCCGCAGGCTGTTTGCCTGCGCGATGCCTCCGGGGCGGCACGGGCAGACGGCAGCGGAAATGAAAAGAAATAGAAATTTCAGGAGAGATATATTATGAAGATAGCACTGATCAACGAGAACAGTCAGGCGGCTAAAAATGAAATGATCTGCAACATTCTGAAAAAAGTAGTGGAACCCATGGGACATGAGGTGTATAATTATGGTATGTATGGTGCGGAGGACCCCCATTCTCTGACCTATGTGCAGAATGGTATTCTGGCAGCGGTGCTGCTCGGAAGCGGCGCTGCGGACTATGTGATCACCGGCTGCGGCACAGGCGAAGGCGCCATGCTGGCCTGCAACTCCTTTCCCAAGGTGCTGTGCGGACATATAGAGAGTCCCCTGGATGCCTATCTGTTTTCCCAGGTAAATGACGGCAACTGTGTGGCATTGCCCTTTGCGGAAAACTTTGGCTGGGGCGGTGAACTGAATCTGGAATATATTTTTGAAAAACTGTTCTGTGCCCCCGGAGGCGGAGGTTATCCCAAGGAGCGAGTGGAGCCGGAGCAGCGCAACAAAAAGATTCTGGATGGCGTGAAAGAGGTCACCCACGCGGATCTGGTGACAATCCTGGAGAAGCTGGACAGAGATCTGGTTAAGGGGGCTCTTTCGGGGGAGAAGTTCCAGGAGTACTTCTTTGCGAACTGTAAATGCGACAGGCTGGCAGCTTGTGCGAGAGAGATTCTTGCGGATTAATGCGCATATCGCGGGGGAAACCATGATATGCAGGAAAGAGGTAACTATGAATGCAGTTTTAGAGAAATTGAGTAAGATCGGTATTGTACCTGTAGTTAAGATTGACCGGGCGGAGGATGCGGTTCCGCTGGCCAAGGCCCTGTGTGCCGGAGGTCTGCCCTGTGCGGAAGTGACATTCCGGACGGATGCGGCCGCTGCCGCTATCAAGGCCATGACCGAAAATTTCCCGGACATGTGCGTGGGCGCGGGAACCGTGCTGAATGCGGCCCAGGTGGACGCGGCGGTGGAAGCTGGCGCGCAATTTATTGTCAGCCCCGGTCTGAATCCCAAGACCGTGCAGTACTGCCTGGACAAGAATGTGCCCATCACTCCCGGCACTTCCAGCCCCTCCGATATTGAGCAGGCTATTGAACTCGGCCTGGATGTGGTGAAATTCTTCCCTGCGGAGCAGTCCGGCGGTCTGGCTAAGATCAAGGCCATGGCGGCTCCCTATGTGAACATGAAGTTCATGCCCACCGGCGGCATCAATGCGAAAAATCTGACCTCTTATCTGGACTTCAACAAGATTATCGCCTGTGGCGGCTCCTGGATGGTGCCCGGAGATCTGATCAACGCAGGAGAGTGGGATCGGATCGAGCAGCTGACCCGGGAGGCCGTGCAGACCATGCTGGGTTTTGAACTGGCGCATATCGGTATCAACACAGGCAGCGCTGAGGAGGCGGAGAAGATTGCCAGACGTTTCTCCTTCCTTTTTGGTATGCCGGTTAAGGTGGGCAACAGTTCTGTATTTGCAGGCACGGAGGTGGAAGTATACAAGACTCCCTATCTGGGCGAGCACGGTCATATTGCCATCAGAACCAACTATATTGACAGAGCTGTGAACTACCTGACCAGCGTGCTGGGCGTGGAGATCGCCGAGGATACAGCCAAGAGAGATGCCAAGGGCAACCTGAAGGCCATCTATCTGAAAGAAGAGTTTGGCGGTTTTGCCCTGCATCTGGTGCAGAAGTAAAAAGTGGCGATGAAACTCCAGAGACGGAACTCCAATTAAGAAAGGAAGATATTCAATGGCAAAAGTAATTACAATGGGTGAGATTATGCTGCGGCTGTCCACCCCCAACAACGAGAAATTTATACAGGCGGACGAGTTTGACGTATGTTATGGCGGCGGTGAGGCCAATGTGGCTGTGTCCCTGGCCAATTACGGACATGACGCGGAGTTTGTGACCGCAGTGCCTGACAATGAGATCGGCGAGTGCGCGGTGGCGGCGCTGAGAAAATACAATGTTTGTACAAAGCATATCGCGAAATGCGGTGAGAGACTGGGTATCTACTATCTGGAGAGCGGTTCTTCCATGAGGCCGTCCAAGGTGGTATATGACAGGGCGCATTCCTCCATTTCCACGGCCACCGAGGCAGATTTCGATTTTGACGCCATTTTCGAAGGCGCGGACTGGTTCCACTTTACCGGTATCACACCCGCCGTGTCCGACAGTGCCGCAGAACTCACTGAGAAAGCGTTGATTGCCGCCAAGAAGCATGGCGTGAAAGTATCCGTCGATTTGAACTTCCGCAAGAAGCTGTGGTCCTCCGAGAAGGCGCAGAAAGTAATGAAAAATCTGATGAAGTATGTGGATGTCTGCATTGGCAATGAGGAAGACGCAGAGTTGGTACTGGGCTATAAGCCAGGCAAAACCGATGTGACCAGCGGCGATCTGGAGTTGGCAGGGTATAAGTCTATCTTTGAGCAGATGGTGGCGGATTACAATTTTGAGTATTGCATATCCTCCCTGCGGGTGAGCCACTCCGCTTCTGACAATGGCTGGTCCGCATGTATTTACTCCCGGGATACCAAGGAGTTCTATCATTCCAAGGAGTACAGCATTCATCCCATCGTTGACCGTGTGGGCGGCGGCGACTCTTTTGCGGGTGGCGTGATCTGCGGCCTGTTGGATGGCAAGGACTGCAAGGCTGCGCTGGAGTACGGTGTGGCGGCGTCCGCATTGAAGCATACTATCCCCGGCGATTTCAACCTGGTGTCCAGGAAGGAAGTGGAGACGTTGGCAGGCGGTGACGCTTCCGGAAGGGTACAGCGCTGATCTGAAACCGGACATTGGACTGAAATGAGGAACAGCCGACATTTTCCAGCCACGAAGTGACTGTGGGAATGTCGGCTGTTGTATGATTCTAAACAATAAAATCCCAGCGGAATGTGGAGTCTATTGTGCGTCCGGGCGCAGGCGCGTCTTATTTGATATGTTGCTTGATGGCTTCAAAACTTTCTTTGCTGATGACATGTTCAATCCGACAGGCATCCTGAGCGGCAACTTTTGGGTCCACACCCAGGCGTGTGAGCCATTGGGACAGAAGTTCGTGGCGCTCATAGATCATGTCGGCAATCTCTTTGCCGCTCTCCGTCAGATAGATAAAACCCTCTCTGGTCACGGTAATATGATTTTTCTCCCGCAGATTTTTCATGGCTACGCTGACGCTGGATTTCTTAAAGCCCAGTTCTTCCGCTATATCCACGGAGCGCACCACTGGCCTGCATTTGCTCAAAATCAAAATTGTCTCCAGATAATTCTCGGCAGATTCGCTTGTACCCATTTTATTTCAAACCTTTCTTTAACAGCCTGTCCCGCAGGAACCCAGATATTGTTATCAGTATAGCATATTTGCATAATATCGGCAATGGGGAATCCGGATATGGAGAATATGGTTATGGGAAATCTTAAGAATTGGATATACAAATTTGTTACAAAGGGGTTTTAGAATGCGAAGATGAAATGGAGATCTGCCGCATGGTACATATGGAAGTAGGGAAATTTTGTATCCCGCATGAATGCCGTATCAAGGTCTCGGTCAGAGTATGGCTGCGGCCAGACGCCGGGAATGCACGCAGATGTAAGTTTCAAATAAAGTACTTGAGGGTTTGCCGCAAGTGATTTTTGCGGAAGACAGAAGGAGGCAATTGTGAAAAGAGGAGTATGGAAAAAGGCAGCGGCCCTAGGATTGGTGGTGGCCCTGGGACTGGGGCTTGCCGCCTGCGATGGAGACCGTGAAAACCATGGCGGCAGTGAAACGGAGGGGAACAACGGCGGCAGTGCCGGTACGTCTGCCGGTGGAAAAACCGGGCAGGCAGGAAAGGAAAATGTATATTCCTTTCAGGAACTGAATCTTACCGGCAGCAATGATAATATCAACAACATGGTTTATCGGGATGGCAGACTTTATCTGCTGGTTTATAACGGAGGCGGTTCCGGAGAAGAGAGCACGGAGCAGAGTGTCTTTGGCTTCTATCAGGCCAATGCGGACGGCACGGACAGCGGTTTTACAGAACTGGCGCTGCCGGAGAGAGAGCGGACCTACAGTTGGATTGATATCACTCTGCTGTCCGGCGCAGGACAAATTTACGCCGTGGAAAACAGCGGCTATGAGGATAATTCAGATCCGGACAACTATGTCTATGAGGATCGGTACTTTTTAAACTGTTGGAATCCGGATGGCAGCCTGCAATGGTCAACCCAGTTGAACGGGGGCAGCGACGGAGAATGGGCCTATTGTGGCAGGCTGTTTGACGGAGGCGAAAAGGGAGTGTACGCCATTATGAGCGGCAATAAGAATGAGGCGGTACTGTACTCCCCCCAGGGCCAGGAAGTCAGCCGCAAGGCCATGGACGGCGGGTTATTTGAGCGCGCCAGCCTGTTATATGCCGGGGAGAATGGCAGGTTGATGGTGGTATTCTACAACGAGGAGTACACAAAGCGTCTTCTGGCCAGCTACGATCTGGAGACAGGCCAGGTGGAGGAAGAGTTTGAATTGCCCTTCGGCATAAATTATAATATCAGCGCGGGGAACGACAAGGAATTGCTGCTCACAAACGGTATGGGGCTGTATACCTGGCATATTGGGGATGCAGAGCCCAGGATGCTCATGAACATTGTAAATTCTGATCTGCCCGCCAATGAGATAAACAGGGTGCAGAAGATTGACGATCAACATTTTGTGGCGATTTATAATGACCTTGCCAACTGGGAGCAGAGATGCGCCTATTTTACCTACAGGGACCCGGCGGACATACCGGATAAAGAAGAACTGGTGCTGGGTGGAACATATTTTGGTTCGGATATCAAGTCCGAGGTCATCAAGTTCAATAAGGCCAGCGATCTGTACAGGATTACGATGAAGGATTACGGTGTTTATAACACCGGTGAGGACTGGATGGCAGGGCAAACCAGGCTAAACAGTGATATTGTCAGCGGACAGATGCCGGATATTATGTTGCTGGGCGATATGAGCAATTATGGCAACTATGTGTCCAAGGGTGCGCTGGCGGATATCGGCAGTCTGCTGGAGGCGGACCCGGAACTGGGAGGGCTGGAATATCTGCAAAATGTGTGGGATGCCTATTCGGTGAACGGGAAGCTGTACGCAGCGGTTTCCTGCTTTAATGTGCGCACTCTGGCAGCCAAGAAATCCCTGGTGGGAGACCCAAAAGTCTGGACTATGGAGGATGTGGAGGCCGTGGTGGCCACCATGCCTCAGGGAGCCACAGCCTTTGGAAATATGGACCGCGACAGCTTTATCTATTATATGATGAGTTATGCCGGACAGGATTTCATTGA
This sequence comes from uncultured Lachnospiraceae bacterium, assembly GCA_947648875.1. Classification (GTDB taxonomy): domain Bacteria; phylum Bacillota; class Clostridia; order Lachnospirales; family Lachnospiraceae; genus Acetatifactor. The sequence goes on along the minus strand of CANSPM010000057.1, from coordinate 5,664 downwards.
TGTGGAAACCGGTAAATGCAATTTTAATTCCCAGAGTTTTATGGAGATGCTGGAGTATGCCAAAACGCTTCCCAAGGATAATTCAAAGGAGAATGACGAGGGTTTTGACTATGCATATTATGAGAATCAGTACCGGGAGAACCGCACGCTGCTGTATGATCTCTTTATCGGCAACCTCAAGGACTGCAAATACCAGATTAAGGGATCTATAGGTGAAGAGGTGTCTTTTGTGGGCTTTCCCACGGCGACTTCCAATGGATCGGTTCTGGGCGGAGGCAATTTTTCCTTTACAATTTCCGCCAAATCCCGAAATATGGAGGGGGCATGGCAGTTTGTGCGCCAGTTCCTGACCCCGGAGTATCAGAATAATGCGGATATGTACAATATGCCGGTGCTGAAATCCGCGTTTCTGGCCAAGGCGCAAGAAGCTACGGAACGTCCCTACAGGACAGACGAGAACGGCAACAGGGAATACTATGACGATACCTGGACTGTCAACGGGGAAGAAATCATCCTAGAGCCTTTTACGCAGGAGGAGGTGGATCAGATCTGTCAGTTCATCTATACCGTGAACTGTGCAGCGCATAATAATGAAGAAATCCGCAATATCATAATAGAAGAAGCGGAAGCCTTTTTTGAAGGACAAAAGAGTGTGCAGGAGGTGGCGGACATCATCCAGTCCAGGGCCCAGATCTATGTGAATGAGAACAGATAAGGGAACTGGTTGCCATAAAGAAAGGCTTTACACTTTCTAAAGGGATTGCTATACTGAAAGGAAGACAGATATGCTTTTGCAGTAAACCAAATTGAAAATGTAGCCGGAAGCGTTGGCAAAATCCGCATATTAGATTTTTGAAGTAGCCGGGAGCGGAAATTTTCATGTCGTTTATTTAGGAATGGCGGGAAAAGGGGGTTCTATGAATGTTTTGATTATAGACAGTCAGGGTGGGGGTATGGGAAGGCTGCTGGTGAGCGCCGTGAGAGAACAGCTTCCCCAGGCCCATGTGACGGCGGTGGGGACTAACAGCGCCGCCACTGCCGCCATGCTCAAGGCTGGCCCGGATGCAGCCGCCACCGGCGAGAACGCGGTGGTGGTGGGGTGCCGCAGGGCGGATGTGATCGTGGGTCCCATAGGGATTGTCATAGCCGATTCCCTATACGGGGAAGTGACACCCGCCATGGCTGTAGCGGTGGGGCAGAGCCGGGCCAGACGAATATTGATCCCGGTGAATCACTGTGACAACATTGTGGCAGGGGTGGCGGAGCAGTCCATGGGAAGCCTGATTGAAAGCGCCGTAAGGCATATCAGGGAACAGGCATAGTTTTTTCGCGTTTCGTTTTACAAATAAAGATGTTTTCCCTTGCAATGAGAGCCGGATCATCAAAAAAGGTGGTTAATGACTGCCAAAAGCGGGGAGAATATACAGATATATAGCTGTTTGGCTGGTAAAAATTCACAGGAAACGGCGATTATGTCCTTCTAACCGGAGGATAGATGCAGGAGCGCAAACAGGGCTTTATTTCGTAAGAGGGAGCGAAAAAGTATGAAAACAACGGGTATAGTTCGTAAGATAGACGATTTGGGCAGAGTAGTGATTCCGAGAGAAATCAGGAGAAATCTTGGAATAAGAGAGGGCGATCTCTTTGCATTTTATACGGACGAAGATGAGATTATACTGAGGAAATATGATGCCTCCATTGGCTTGCGGGAACTTGTAAGAAGACTGGAGGAGGTATTTTCAGATGTTAAAAATGATATGGATATCCGTATCGCGAATCAGATCTGTGACCATATTGAAGCCTTAAAAAATATCTTAGAAAATATCAATGAAGTATCATAAAAGGCTGTTTGGCCTGACAGCGCGGAACTTGAACCTTTCTGGCCCGGCTCTGCGCCGTAAAGCGAAAAAAGGTGCGGAACCTGAACCGCTGGGTTCGATTTCGCACCATAGTCTGCGAGAGATGGGACTTGAACCCACACGCTGTTGCCAGCACAAGATCCTTAGTCTTGCTCGTCTGCCAGTTCCGACACTCTCGCCTGTAAAGTTCTCTAAGCAGGTAATATATTACCATTTCGAGGCAGAAATGTCAATGCCTTTTTTGCAATTCTCAAGATTTCTTTTTATTTCCTTTTTGGTTGTCACAGGGCGGGATTTATGATAAAATAATAGCATATAGAATCTGCGTTTGCAGAAATAACGAGAAATGAGGTCAAGTGAAAGCGCATGGAGAACGAGATTACTTTTATAGAGCAGGCCATGAGGATTCCGCAGCTGGAACAGCTGTATGTGACCTTTGGAGCAGGCACCCGTCTACCTTTCGTCACCTGTGATGAGGAAGATTTTACGGATCAGATATGGACGTTTGTGGAGGAGAGTAAAGCAAAACATTACGCGGATGTGCGGCGGGAAAATTTTCAGGACCCCCTGGCGGTGGTGAAGGTGCCCAAAGAGCAGATGTTGCCGTTTTTCAGTAGCCTGTTTGCCTACGGTATTGATATTATTATGTTTCAGGAGGAGGAGCGGCTGACCAGAATCCCTCTGGACAAGCTGATCAAGCAGCCGGATCTGTCCCAGATCCCTGTGGAGAAGAGACCGCTCCTCAATCCGCAGATGCAGTTGTCCGGTATCCATTTCATGCAGGAGATGCACCGCGGGGAACGCAATGCCCAGGCGCTGCACGCATATGAGGAGGAGATGGCGGTCAATATTGTCCGCAGCAGATTTCTGGTGCCCCATGAAATGGAGGGAGAGGCTCCTCTGCCGGATGGTTCAAACATCAGGATTCCCTGTGTAAAGAATAAGGAGGGACAAATGTTCCAGCCTATTTTTACGGATGGGCAGGAGATGTTAAAATTTGACAGAGAGAAAAAACTCCGGGCGAGCGTCATTCCCTTTCAAAGTATTCAGAAATTTATGGGGAAAGAGGTCAAGGGCATTGTGATCAATCCCACGAGTCTGAATATTATTCTAATGACAGACAAAATACCTGCGCTGATCGAGAGGTTTAAAACCGACGGGCAGTAGGAGAAACAAAAGATGGAGTTCCATTGTATGGGGACGGAGTATATTCATGAGCAACAAAATCTGTCCCTGTTCCATGGCGGTTTTCGCTCGTGAGCCTGGGAAATAGAAAATCTCATGGATTGCGAGTATGGTTGTGAAGGGGTGGATATAATGCCGAATTTGGAGAAAGATCTGGGATTTGACGCGTTTTGTGGGATAGCGGAGCAGTTTGCGATCTGCATGAACGATTATCTTTTTGTATATGATATCATGAATGACGCCTATTTTATTACGGAGAGCGCAGTGGGGCGTTTCTCTCTGCCGGGCTGTCTGTTTCATGATGTGACGGAGAATCTCAGGAGTGTGGTGCATCCCGATGATTATGCGATGTTGCAGGCGGATCTACAACAGCTTTTGGCAGGAGAAAAGGCGGAGCATGAACTGCGGTATCGCTGGCTGGGCAAGGACGGAACCCCGATCTGGATTATCTGTCAGGGGCGGGTGTTACAGGACGCGGAGGGAAAGCCTTGGCTGATGCTGGGCTGTATCAACGAGATCGGTCAGAAGCAGGAGGCGGACAATGTCAGCGGGCTTCTGGGAGCCGCTTCTTTTCAGGAGCGTCTGAAACAGTTGCCCACTCTGCCTGCGGGTTTTGTGATGCGCGTCGGCATAGATGATTTCCGGATTATCAACGAGCGGCTGGGAGTGGACTATGGGGACAGGGTGCTACGCCAGGTGGCAAAGTGTATCGAGAGCCGTCTGCTGCCCGGGCAGTCCGTGTACAGGGTTATTGCGGATGAGTTTCTGATTATGGATTTGCTGCGCGGGGAGCCCGATGAGAATAAGGAGTTATACTACAGTATTCAGCAGGAAGTGGAGCAGACCATAGCAAGGCATAATTACGAGGCAGTCTATACTATATCCGGCGGTATAGTAAATATGCAGGACATGCGGGTGGCGGATTATGAGGAGATTATGCGCCTGTCAGAGTTTGCGCTGGGGCAGGCCAAGCGCCTGGGGAAGAACCAGGTCTACCTGTTCCGCCAGCCGGATTATGATGCGTTTTTACGCTCAAGAGCCATCAGCAGAAGCCTGCGGAAGGCTGTGTCCAATGACTTTATGGGGATGGACCTGTATTTTCAGCCATTGGTATATGCCAATACGGAGGAATTGTATGGAGCGGAGGCACTACTGCGTTATCAGATGCCGGATGGGGAGAGAATTTCTCCTCTGGAGTTTGTCCCGATCCTGGAGGAGAGCGGTCTGATTCTGCCTGTAGGAAAATGGATTATACGCAAGGCGGCGGATATGTGCAGGGCCTGTAGAAAAAAATATCCTGACTTTCGGGTCAGTATTAACTTATCCTATATTCAGTTGACCAAAAGTCCGGTGTTTGCGGAGGTTATGGATGCTCTGCGGGAGACCAGCCTGCCGCCGGACGCCTTGATTATGGAACTCACCGAGAGTGGCTATCTGGAAAACAGTATCAATGTGCAAAAGGTGTGGAAGCGGTTCAAAGAGGCAGGGGTTCAGATTGCTCTGGATGATTTTGGCACCGGATATTCCAACTTGCAGAACATCGGTCGGTTCAATCCAGATATTGTAAAGATAGACAGGAGTTTTACCATAAGAGCCATGCAGCACAGCTATGAGCGTCAGCTGTTGAGCCATATTGTCAATATGGTACATAGCATACATCTTCGTATTGTCATAGAAGGTGTGGAAGGGAAAGAAGAACAGCAGCAGGTTATACAGCTGGGGTCGGATTTCATACAGGGATATTATTACAGTAAGCCCTGTCCGAGAGAAGAGTTTTTTAAGAAATATCAGATAGAGTGACCAGACGGAAGATCTGATCGGAATACAGGAGAGGCGCCGGACGCTGTAAAGCGGCCCGGCGTTTTATGTCTGTATGTGGACAGTGACATTAAAATTGCGGGAGAAGATCTCTCAATTTACCGACGCATCGCCCGGCGCACGCCGATTACCACAGGCGGGATCAGCAGAATATGGCAGATAATACCAGGGACGGCGCTGACAAAAGCTCCTGACAGAAACAGTGGCAGAGTGAAAGCAGGTCCCACGATTAGTCCCAGAATAAAGCGGGCTATTCCCCATACGATGCGTCCGCCCAACATAGCCCCGATCAGGGAAGCGTATAGACAATAGAACTTCTTTGGCAGAATCTTAAGGAGCAGTCCTGAGAAAGCGCCGTAGGCTGCCAGTTCAAACATCATGGCCAAACCGATGGGCATGATGGGGGGCATGCCGAACAGCAGAAAGCGCAGCGGCGGCGCAATGAAGCCTACTGCCAGGCCATACTGCCAGCCACAGAGCAAGCCGCACATCAGCACCGGAATATGCATGGGAGATAAAGCGTTGCCGATCTGGGGAATCTGTCCGGTCAGGAAAGGCAGCACCATGCATAGGGCAAGACAGACAGCGGAGAGACACAGGTTTTGTATACTTCTTTTCATAGGAGTTGTCCTTTCTTATTCATAGTTCCGCAAATTCCCTGCAAGCGCCCAGCCCTGTGCTCCAAATCGTGCCGCTTAAGGCGTCCCGAAATGGAGCAAGGCGCTTTCCGGGAAAATGCTGTTTTGGAGTTCCGCAAATTCCCTGCAAGCGCCCAGCCCTGTGCTCCAAATCGTGCCGCTTA
>CANSPM010000056.1 GCA_947648875.1 uncultured Lachnospiraceae bacterium | reverse complement strand
TAATTCTTTCGGTTTCATCTACAATTTGGACACATTTTCCTGATATGCTATATATATCAGCAAGGAGAAAACTGATATACAAAATGGAGCTGCCAGCGCTGCTATCGGTGTTGACCAGCTTCGCCTAAAAATTTCAGCGCGGGCACGCTGTTCAAAACAATGGAATCCACTCTCCGGGAGGATTCCATTGTTATAGACAGAGACGCCGATGCAGTTTCATCTGTATCGGCGTTTCATCAGCATATAGAGCCAAATACCGCATAATTTTGTTTACAACATCCGTTTAAACAACCGGCGGCTCCGGCCCGGTCTCTTCCGCCCTGCCTTCCGGGAACAGATCCTGGACCGGGACGCTCTCCTCTTGGCTATCTTCTTCCTGCTTCTCCTCCACGGGGATCTCCGTCACCTTTATACCCGCATCCGCCTCGCTCATCTTCCTCATGTAGCCATGCATCTTGCTGGACAGGTACATGGTAGACGCCAGGTCCGTCAAACCGCTGAACAGCAGGCCGGCCCCCAGGAGACGGTACAGCAGCATGGCAGAGTCAAAAGGATTGATCACCATCAGAATGCCAATTACCACATTGACCACCGCCAGCCCCAGAATCAGCACGGCATTACCACCCATACGCTGCACGTCCAAAGCGCCTTGCAGCTTAAAAAGGCCGCTGACAATGATGCACAGGCCAATAATAAAAGGCACCAGGGAAATTACCAGATCCACCTTATATATAACAAAAATTCCCAGGACCATCAGCAACAGCCCCGCCACAAAGTCATTGCGATAGTAATTCCGGGTAACGTTTCGGGTAAAATAGACGATCAGATTCACCAGGCCGATGACAATCGCTATTCCCGCGATCAGATAACAGATTGTGCGGGCCGTGGTGGCTGGAAAAATCAGCAGAATCACCCCCAGCACCACATACAGCGCCGCCGATAAAATCATATTCCATTTCATCTCTTTCAACATATCCATTGCCTCCAAAATCAAGTTCCACATCCGCCTTATCCGTATACGGCCCCGAAAAATCCCGTACTTTCCCCGGGAGATCCGGGAACCCTTCTTCCGGCTTTGACGTTATCTTCTGGCCTCTTTGTCCGGCACCAGCTGAATCTGCACTTTCAGCCCCATGGCCGCCGCCATCTTCACCATCAGTTCCAGAGAGGGATTATACCTGCCGCTCTCAAACCGCGCAATGTTGGATCTGGGGATACCGGAACGGCGGGATACCTGCTCCTGGGTCAGCTTCATGTCCTTGCGCATACGCACGTACTGGTCCGCCAAATCCTGCTTCATATGCTTCTGCTCCGCCTCAATCAGAATCTTGTTGCCATCCAAATCCATAATGTAGTCCATCGCTTCTCTCATTGTTTTTCCTCCTGGTTTACATTCTACCGTTCCCCTGAAAGCGCCCCGGAAATAAAAATCCGTCTCTCACACGGCCTTGCGCCGCTTTCGGCCCATTCAGAAAGAACATCTGCTTTTATGATCCGTGGCCGTCCGGTCAGTCACGGCAATTGAGCTGCTAAAATAGCAAAATCTCGTATATGAGATATGTTATCACATACGAGATTTATGTCAAGACCTATTTTGAAATTTTTTTAAATCCTCAACTGATCTGCTTATGCCGGTACTCCCGGGAGATCACAGGCCACAGCGCTATTGTCAGGAGACTGTACAGGAGCAGCAGAATAGGAACCGCTCCCAGTATTTTTCCGCCCACAGAATACAGATTGAAGAGCTGCAATGGCATACAGATAGTTGACTGCCTTCCCATAGTGACGGTATTGCCTAAAAGTGCGGAAAAACCGGGCAAAAGATGTGGAGAAAAGACTGCCTGTATGAAAAAAATATATACTCCCCTGCTGTACGACATAAATGCCGCCATATATTCCGCCACACGCTCCGGGAGGATTCTGTAGCCGAAAATAAAACATCCATACAGGTTTTCCCCCGCATGGATGTTTTGTATTCTCATTCTCTATTTACCGCGCCGGCATTTGAAATCCCGCCAGCGCCCTGTTCAGATAATCGTTAAAGGGCTTCATAATTCGGAAAAGTTCCGTCGCCTCCCCCAGAAAAGCCTCCCCGTCTCTCAGCGCGTCATCCTCCAGGGGATGTTCCAGATACCAGCTTTTATATTTCAGATATTCCGCCTGGGGATGTTCCCTGTCATATCCCGCCGGAACATTTTTCAGAGCCGTACCCTGAACGGTGAAATGATTCCGAAAGGCCGGGTTCTGAAGGATCTCCTCCCATTCCTCTCCGTTCCGGGCGATATAGTTTCTGACCATGGTCGTCGCCTCCTTAAACATATCCGCAAACAACCCGCCTCCCAGGAAGGACTGATTACCCGGTTTTATCATAAGGTAATAACCCACGGGAACGGGCAGTTTTCCCCCGGAGGCTATATGGGCGCGAAACGCCGGATTATAGGGAGATTTATCATGGCTGAATCTGGTATCTCTCACCAGTTTAAAAGTGAGATTTCCCGGCTCATTATGTAGTATGCTGCCGTCAAATTTTCCTATGCTGTAAATGAGTTCCTGAATCAGCGCTTCAAATTCCGCGTTGGCGGCTCTGTTTTCCGATTTATGCGCGTGATACCACTCCCGGTTGTTATTCTCCATAAGGTCCGTAAGGTATTTTAATATCAACTGCATATCCATATGCCTGCTCCTCCTATGCGTCCCGGACCACGGAAAAAGAAGTTCCGTCCAGAAAATTTTGCATGAGTTTCCGAAGGCCCGCCGGAGACTGGTATGTCTTGCAAAAAGAAAACTCCTGGGATAAACCGTCGATATCCTCCATGGCCTCTTTCACTTCCGTAAGCGTCCGGGAGGGCACGGCGGCGGTAAAATCCAGCTGCGCCGGGTTGATCCGATGATTCTGGATTGCATAATTTACCCGGTCCGCGCAGTGGCATTTTCCCCCGCCGTACTCGCCGCAGTATTCCTTCAGGAAGTCAGCCACCTTACTGCGGATTCTGGACAGACGCTGGCGGTATGCTTCGGGCGTGATGCCCAGAATATCTCCGGCCATCCGGCTGTCCACTTTAAACATCGTACCCAGAATAAAGATACATCTGCTCTCGGCATCCAGACATTGCAGCATCACATTGGTGCAGGACATTTTCAGTTCCTCCGCCAGAATGGATTTCTCCACATTCTGGGTCAGATCCGGCACATCGTCAATCCTGCCGTTTTTGATATCCTCCCCGTAGAACTCAAAACTGAGGGGAAATCTGGCAAACATATGCTTCTTGTAGTTTTTCAGATGATTTACCGCAATGCGGAACACCCAGGTGGAGAAAGAACTCTCCCCTTTAAAAGAAGACAGGTGGGTAATCATTTTCAGCAGGATATCCTGCGCCGCGTCCTCTGCGTCGGGAAAGGAGCCCAGCATACGCAGGGACAGATTGAACACCAGGTCCTGCACGCTGAGGATAAGGGTTTCCAGAGAACTTTTGTCCCCGGCTGTGGCCTTGTCTATCAAAGCCTTCTGTTCTTCGTTCGTAAATTGATTCATGGTTTTTACCTCCTTATAACCATTAGACAATCCCACCGCCCCCGTGTGACAGGAAAAGATTATTTTTATCCATCCTGCCATATGTTTTTCGGGGCCAGACAGATATGGTTCTTACAGATATAGAAGGTGGTACTGTCATTGAGCAGAGGATACTGCGGGCTTTCCGAAACCAAGATTACATTGGCCAGCAGGGGGAGCCGCTTTCTTATTTTTTCCAGATCGGACCTTTCTTTCAATGCGATTACAACATGTTCCGGCGGATTATCGTAAATCAGTTTCGCCAGCAGAAACATACTGTGTCCCGCCGGATAATCCCGGGCCCGGGCAGCCATATAACGAATCTGTCCCTCCGCCAGTTTCCTGTATTTCTCCTCTTCCGTCAGTTGATAGAGCCTGACAAAATTGTAGGCCATAACGGCATTTCCGCTGGGAACCGCGCCGTCGTAGGTCTCCTTGGGTTTCATAAAAAGTTCCGCGTTGTCCGCGTCCGTGAGAAAAAATCCGCCGTGCTGTTCGTCGGGAAACCGATTTACCGCCTCGCCGCACAGGGTCCGGGCCTTTTCAAGATATGCCCCGTCCAGAGTGGAATGATACAACTCTGTCAGCGCCGCCACATAAAACGCATAGTCGTCCAGAAAACCCTGTTCCGAGGCCTTTCCGTCACGCCAACCCGCGCGGAGACCCAGACCGTCGCTTACGTTCTTTCCCAGAAAACGCTCCGCCCTGACAGCCGCCCGCAAATAGCGCTCGTTTCCCGAAACCCTGTGAAGCACACACAGCGCCGCTATCATCAAGGCATTCCAGGAGGTCAGAATCTTGTCGTCAAGATGCAGTCTGGCGCGGTTCTTCCGATAGCTGTACAGCTTTTGCGCTTCCTCATCCCAGGAGGCGTTTACATCATTGCTCCTTAGAAGATTGGGGATATTAACCCCTTCAAAATTGCCCTGCGCCGTAATATCGAAGGTCTCCGAAAACCCTTTCCCCTTCTCTTCCCCCAGAATAGCAATTATTTCGTCCCATGTAAAGGTATAATATTTCCCTTCCACCCCCTCGCTGTCAGCGTCCTGGGCACTGTAAAATCCCCCCTCCGGCGCGGTCATTTCCCGGAGCACGTACCGCGCGGTCTTCTCGGCGGTGTCCAGATAAAGGGGATTGCGGGTGAGGGAGTAGACCGCCGCATAGGTCAGAATCAGCAAAGCATTGTCGTACAGCATTTTTTCAAAATGCGGCACCAGAAAATACCGATCCGTGGAATATCTGCAAAAGCCATGGCCAATCTGGTCAAAGATTCCTCCCCTGCGCATCTGCGTGAGCGTCTTTTCAACCATTTTCAGCGCGTCGGGGCAGTTCTCCCGCACTGCGTACAGCGCCAGAAACAATAAATTGTGAGGCACGGGAAATTTAGGCGGAGGCCCGAAGCCGCCGTACGCGCTGTCAAAGCCGCTGGCAAAAATCCGCGCCGCCCGTTCACAGAGCCGCTCCCCTTCCGGGACGTCGTATGTGGCTTCCGGCGTTTTCAGCTGGGCGATAATCTGATCCGCCGAGTCCAACAATTCCTCCCGCCTGCTGTTCCACCGCCCCGCCACCGCACGGAGCAACTCCACAAAACCCGGCATACCCTGCCGGGCATGCACCGGGAAGTAAGTGCCCGCCAAAAAAGGTTTTTTGTCCCAGGTCATAAAAATGCTCATGGGCCAGCCGCCGCTGCCGGTGAATGCCTGACACACCGCCATATACACGCTGTCAATGTCAGGCCGCTGTTCACGGTCAACCTTTATGGAGATAAAATATCTGTTGAGGATTTCCGCCGTCTGCGGATTTTCAAAGCTCTCATGGGCCATGACATGGCACCAGTGACAGGTGCTGTAGCCCACGCTTAAAAATATCGGCTTGTCCTCTCTCCGGGCCCGTTCAAAGGCCTCCCCGCACCAGGGATACCAGTCCACCGGGTTCTCCGCGTGCTGTAACAGATAGGGACTTGTGGCGTTTTTCAAGTGATTGCTCATGTTCTCATCCTTTCCTGCCCCGGGCCGTCCGGGACTGTGCGTGTCAGCATTATTATGCTTATCTGGCTGTGTATTATGCCTGACCACCTGTTTTAGGAGCGCAAATAACGGGAAACCTTTTCCGGATTTCCTGCCATGGTGAGCCGTTCTATTGTGCTTGGAAACTCCAGAGACTTATCTGGCTTTAAACATACAAAAAAGATTTCTGTATAATCCATGTGGAGCGTAAACGGAATAAGTTACAGATTGCATGGAGCGATTTCAAGGAACTTGCAAGATTTACCGACAAAAAGAGAGTCAGGAATTGTGAACAAATTGAAATGTTTTATGCAAATTAACCTTTAAACCGGGAATTGACAATGTCGGCAAAAGGAAGTATAATTTGTGTTATATAACGTAAATTATGTCTAGGAAGAGGAAAAAAATGCCACCGAGAGCAAAGATTACAAAAGACATGGTTATTGACGCTGCGTTTGAAATCGCCCGTGAAACAGGGGCAGAAAACATCAATGCAAGGACCGTATCCCAAAAGTTGAACTGTTCCACGCAGCCAGTCATGTACCATTTTGCAACCATTGAGGAACTGAAAAGAATTGTTTATGAAAAATCCGATCGGTTTCATTCCAGCTATCTAATGAATGTTGACCAGCAATCAGAAGATTTTATGCTTGGTATAGGACTAAACTATATCCGTTTTGCAATCGAGGAACCTCATCTATTCCGTTTTCTGTTTCAATCCGGATACGCTGTGGAGAATAGTCTGCTTGAAATGATCAATTCCGAAGAATTGAAACCTCTGCTTGTTGTAATGCAGGAAGCCGTTGGAATAAATGAAAAGCAAATGAAAGAGGTTTTTTTAACGATTGCATTATTTGCGCACGGCTATGCAAGTATCATCGCAAATAATTCGTTAGAGTATGACGAAACCGTTGTTTCCAATCATTTGAGGCAAGCGTACCGAGGCGCTATATTGGCATCACAGGAGGAAAAAAATGAAAAAGTGGTCTGATAATCTGTACGAAAAGAACGCACTTTATTTTGCGTTGGTGTGGATTGGTGTCTATTGTGTTGTCAACTCGCTGGCTAATCCTCTATCAGAAGCAATTGGCATTGAGCATTCCGCAGCTCTCCTGTTCAATTCCGTTCTGACAATTATGTTGTTTATGTGGATCAGGAAAAGAGGACTGACAGCGTATTATGGTTTATGCGCCCCCAATGCTCCAGCAGGATGTTTTCTCTGGTATATCCCGTTGCTCTTGTTTATGTCCCATAATCTCTGGTTTGGATTTGCCGTAAATTTTCCGGCGGTGGACACAGCGTGTTATATCCTGAATATGCTCTGCGTCGGTTTTTTGGAAGAAATCATTTTTCGGGGATTTCTATTCAAGGCACTTGCAAAAGATAATGTTAAAACGGCAATCATCGTATCCAGCGTTACTTTTGGTTTGGGGCACATACTGAATCTGTTCAACGGCAGCGGAATGGATATGGCCGCAAATCTATATCAAATAGTTGGCGCGATTGCCTGTGGTTTCCTCTTTGTTGTCATCTTCTATCATGGAGGCAGTCTGATTCCATGTATGATTGCACATTCTGTAAATAATGCGGTCAGCGCTTTTGCAAATGAGGCGGGACTTACAGTAGAAAAGCGTATTCTTTTCTCTGTTGTAAACTTGCTTATGGTTGTTGTATATGCTTTCGTTCTGACAAAAACACTTCCGAGAAATTGCTGTGCTAATACGAATACGGGAAACACTTTCACCTGAAACCATAAGGGCTTGTCAAAGATCCGGCGGAGCCGTCAAGGCAGGCGCTACAGTAGCCGCAGCCGCCGATCAGGGAGCAGAGCCGGGAAATTGGCAGATTTTCCAGGCTGTCCGCGCCGATAGAGAATCGAACTCGATACATGTGTCGTAAGACGGATTGAAAATTTAGAATCATAAACTTAGTGTTTTCAAGAATTAACGGGGAGGATTGAAAAAATGAACAGGCCTATTACAACATTGTTTATGCTGATGTCAGTTGACGGAAAAATAAGCACTGGCGCAACGGACGATTTAGATGTAGACAAAGATTTTCCTATAATTGCAGGGGTTAGCGAAGGCTTGCATCAATATTATGAGATAGAGCAGACAACAGATTTATGGACTCTCAACTCTGGTCGGGTTCAAGCCAAAATCGGTGTCAATACAAAGGAAACACCCAAAAGAACGTCTGTGTCTTTTGTGATAATAGACAACAGGCATTTGAATGAAAATGGTATACGGTATCTTTGCGCTTTATCAAAAAAGTTTGTGCTGATCACAACAAATGCAAACCACCCGGCATTTAACATGGAGGCGGATCATTTTCATATCATCTATCAAAAAGAATTATCGCTGAAAAACGCTCTTATAAAGCTCAAATCAGAATATGGTTGTGAGCGAATAACGATACAAACCGGTGGAACACTAAATGGCTTATTTCTTCGTGAAAAATTATTCGATTATATTGATATAGTTGTTGCTCCCGTTTTGATTGGCGGCAAAGATACATCTACCTTAATTGATGGCAAATCCTTGTTTTCACAAAGAGAATTGTCAACATTAGGGGTTCTGAAACTGCAAAAATGTGTGATTTTGAAGAACTCCTATTTGCGATTGCGTTATGAGGTAATTCACTGATACTATCCCGCAAGGCTGTGGGACTGGTTTCATGGGGATTCCTTCCAGATTCTTGAAATGGAGGAGATCAGACTGGTCCACCGGGCCAAATGGCTGCTGATCAACGAACTGAAAATGGAGGAACCCCAGGCCCACCGCTACATTGAGAAACAAGCCATGGACCTGTGTACCTCCAAACGCCAGGTGGCGGAAGACATCATCCGCGCTTACGCATAGCCGAATGCCGTCTCCCCGGCAATCTCGCCCATTTTTCTGTATCATATTTCCTCAACTCCCCTGTATATCCGACACTTATCTATAAATGACCCGGACCCAAGAAAGGATGTGCCAGATGCAATACATAAATTTCTATCCTTCGCCCATGGGCGATATTCTCCTTGCCGCGGATGACGCGGGTTTGACCGGATTATGGTTTGCGGGCGCAAAATATTACGCAGATCATCTCGACCCCGGGTGCCAGGAGAAAACCACGCCTGTCCTTGCGCAGGCGAAGCAATGGTTGGACACCTATTTTTCGGGGAAGGAGCCGCCATTTTGCCCGCCGCTCCATATGTCCGGCACACCCTTTCAGCTTTCGGTCTGGGAAATTCTGCTGAAAATACCCTACGGCAAAACTGTCGCTTACGGGGAAATCGCCGGACATATCGCCCGGCAGAGAGGCCTTTCCCACATGTCCGCCCAGGCGGTGGGGGGCGCAGTGGGACACAACAGGATCTCCCTCATCGTCCCCTGCCACAGAGTGGTGGGCAAAGACGGAGGCTTCACCGGATATGCCGGAGGAATCGACAGAAAAAGAAAACTGCTGGCTATGGAAAAAGCGTCACAGGATATCTTCGCTGTTCCTCCAAAGGAGAAAGCCCTTTGAATCAGCCCGGCTGTTTTCTACGCCTGCTTCTTTACCACAGGTATCCACACTTCATACTGCGCGTTCTGTGGGTCAGGATTTAAATAGACCTCCACGTCAGGGGCGTTGCCATACTCATATCCCGAAGTCGGCAGCCATTCCGTCACAATACGCCGCTCCAATTCCTGAATAGACTGGTTGGAACCCTCCCCGGGAAATATGGCCCAGGTAGCCCGGGGAACAACATACTCTTCCAGATCTCCCCTGTCCCGGGAGCTGGAGACGGCGATATAGTATTTCCAGGGCTCCGGATCGTTGCAGGTACTGATGCCAAGCACCCCCATGGGCGGCGTGTCCATCAGCTCCACCAGCCTCCCCAGGGTTCCTTCCGCAGAGACTTCCTGCCACTTGGAAGGAATCACCGCAAAGTTTTGTTCAATATCCCTGTGTAGCGGTACGGATACACCCACAATGCGAAAAGCGTCCTTTGTCTCGATTCGATAGTTCATCTCTTCCACTCCTTTGACTGTGATTTTAAACGTGATAGGAGGGAATGATTTCACCGCTACACCCTCTTGTTTTACCGCAGAGGGTGTAATACCATGGACGGACTGAAAAGCCCTGTTAAACGCCGTGGGCGAACTGTATCCGTATTTGCCCGCCACGTCGATGATTTTCGCGTCTTTTTCCCGCAAATCCACGGCGGCAAGGGACATTCTCCTCCTGCGAATGTATTCGGCCAGCGGGACACCCGCCATATAGGCAAACATTCTTTGAAAATGATAGGAAGAACAGCAGGCAATCTGCCCCAGCCGTACGTAATCCACCTCATCCGCCAAATGTTCCTCCAGATACGCGATGGCGCCGTTCAGTCTTTCAACCCATTCCATAACGCAAATTCCTCCCTTTCATTTACGGCAGATCCCAGGTATCTCCTCGTTCTGCCGTAAACTGTTTACAGGTTTCATTATATAACTTGCTCTTTCCTTTTTCCTCTCCATTTCTGCCCGAAAAAGAGCGCCCGATTTCAGGGGCACAGATATCCCCACACCATATAAAAAAGCACCAGCGCTGTCAGAAAGCAGAGGTTGCTCACAGTGAAAACCGCGATATATGCCCCCTTGCGTTCGCTCTCCTGCTTTGCCACATACTTATAGGAAATCAAACTAGCCATGGAAGCGATCAGCGTACCCAGCCCTCCCAGATTCACACCGATGAGCAACCGCTCATAATTCTCCGTAAAACCGGAAAGCAGAAGCGCCGCAGGCACATTGCTGATGGCCTGGCTGGCAGCTATGGCGGCATATACCTCCCTGCCGGACACAGCCGCCTGAAGAAAATCCCGAAAGAAGGGGATTCTCCCCACATTTCCTATAAAAATAAAAAATCCCACAAAAGTGAACAGCAATGCGTAGTCCACTTTTTTCAGAATGGCTCGATCTGTCAGCAGTACCGCCGCCAGAACCATTCCCAGCACCGCCTGCCAGGGCAAAACATGCGCCACCGTCAGCAGACAGAGTATAAACAGCGCCAGATAGACCCAGAGCGCAGGCGAAGCTGACCCGCAGAAAAAAGCACCTCTCTTCTGCCGCCCAAGCTCACCGGCTCCAGCCTTCCACGCAGGCTCACTTGCTTCCGAATTGCTGTAAAAATCATCCGTTTGGAGGTTCACTCCATACTCATTTGTTCTCAGATTGAAATCCGTCTCATTATCCCCCGGATTGCTCACAGCCATATTGATTCTCGAATTACTCCCGCCGGTGCGGCTTCCGCCTAATATCACTGCCCAAAGCATCAGCAGAACCAGAGAAAATATGGCATAGGGCAGCATCAGCAGAAGGAAACGGTCCATAGACATCCCGGCTCTGCCGTAGAGATACAGGTTTTGGGGATTACCTATGGGCGTCAGCATACTGCCCAGATTCGCGGCTATGGTCTGCATGGCCACCAGAGGCAGCGCCAGCCTTCGCCTCTGCTCTCCGTCCATCATTCCCAGCACAGTGAACGTAAAAGGCACAAAAGTAATCAATGCCACATCGTTGGTAATCAGCATACTGGAGAAAAAACACAACAGCATTAATACCAGCACCAGACCGCAAAGCCCCCTTACCCTTTTGAGAAGCCCCCGGGCAATCCGGCCAAAAACCCCTATTTTCTGTAATCCCGCCATAACGCACATCAGGCAGAACAGGATTGCCAGAGTCCTCAGATCCAAGTATTGGGCATATCCCTGATCCGGCAAAACAACGCACGCCGACAGGACCGCCAACAGCAATGCCACACACAGCACCGCTTCTTTTTTGAAGAAACATATCGCCTTGTTCATTTTGTCCCTTTCTCTCTTCTTTCTCTCTGTAAAACGAAAACATGCTTGAAAATACTGTCCGCCAGATGCGCGTCACATTTTGCGGCAGATTTATGCCAAATGAGAGAGACGCAAAGGGCCAGGCTCTAAATATGGCACAAAAGGGGGGGCACGGATCCGGCTGGAATAATTTGTCATACAGGCTCTGATGTGATGTATACAAAGCAGAATAAAATATGTTCCGTTAAAACCAGGTTAAAGATATCCGGCTAAATATACGTTTGTACAGTAGCAATGGTAGCATCTGCGTCCTAAAAATGCAAGGAGTTTTCACTCCGCCGCACTATAAGACAGAAACAGGGCAGCCTGCCTCTGCCGCCGCCCCATAACGCCATCCATGTAAGTTATTTGAAATATTCTATGCAGGGTTTTTGTCCTCTGAGTTCTCTTGGTAGTAGCTGGCCTGGGCCTGCCACAGGCGCTGATAAACGCTTCCCGTCTCCTGGACCAACTGCCTGTGCGCGCCTAGCTGTACCAGCCTGCCCTGGCTGAAAACCGCCACCCGGTCACAATACCTGCAAGTGGACATACGATGACTCACAGAGAGCAGGGTCCACCCTGTATTCCCGGACTGTTCCAGACTGCGGAACAACTGCTCATAGATTGTCGCCTCCGCATAGGGGTCCAGCGCCGCCGTGGGCTCATCCAATATGAGCATCGCCCCGTCCTTATATAGTGCCCGGGCAATAGCCGCTTTCTGCGCTTCCCCACCGGACAGCCGGACACCGTCTTCCTCATAATCCGCAGTGATCGCCTGGTCCAGTCCCCGGGGAAGACTTGCCACTTTATTCCACAATCCCGCCTGCTCCAGCGCCGTCCGTGCCCGCCGCCGGTCAAAATCACGGCAGGCTGCCACATTGGCTCCCACAGGAAATGCAAACAGGGAAAAATCCTGAAACACCGTGGACAATAAACCTGTGTACTCCTCTCTGGAATATAGCCAAATGTCCCTGCCATTTAACAGAATCTGTCCCCGGGACGGGCGATACAGGCGACACAACAGCTTTACCAAAGTGGTCTTGCCACTTCCGTTCTCCCCCACCACGGCCAGCTTCTCACCCCCATGGATGGTCAGGCTCACATCCTCCAGGGCATACTCCTCACTGTCGGGATAGCGGAAACTCACATGGTCAAAACAAATCTCGGAGATCTGATTCTTTGGAGGATGCCGCCTGAAATCCGGTTCTCCATCGCGGCCTTGCCTTGAATGCTCACTCCGGTTCCTGTCTGACGGCGGATCTCCTGCGCTTTCTTCCGGGAGATCCATATAGGTAAAGTAGTGCTCCAGATGGACATTGTTGTTGCGCAGGTCTGTAAAAGTCTCCGTCACATTGCTCAGAGACAGAATCAGCGAAGTCACGGCAGTATAAAGCACCAGAACGTCTCCCACAGGGACACGCCCCTGTAGAGCCTGCGCCGCCACCAGTCCATATACCGCCAGTCCGCACATGCCCATGCACAGCAGTTTTATACTGCCATAGAGACAATCCGCCCGCATCTCCCGCCTCTTACCGATGGCAAAAGGCTCATAGCACCGTTTCCTGCTCTCCTCTAACACCAACTGCTTCTGACTGAAAATCCGTATATCCATCCCCATGTTTTCATCCGGCAGATAATTCATGGTATAATAATCCCCATACCGCTGATATGCCGCCCCCTGCTCGAAAACCTTATAAGCCACATCCCAGCGCCGGGAAGTCATGCGACCGGATATCCCTGCGCACAGCCCTGCCAATACAAGCAGACAGAATGTCACTCCCGGCGCCATGCGCATCCCATAGCGGACGCATAGAACCAGAGCAAATATTCCGGCGCACAGACTGTTACAGACAGCCTCCGTATCCCAGTACAGACTGGCCATACCCGCCCCCGAGACACTGATACTTCCCGATACCTGATCCCGCAGATGTCTTACCTCCTCGCTCTCCAGAAGTTCATAGGGCAGATCATATGCCTTATCAGTCAGAAAAATCTCGTGGGCCGCGAACAGATCGCTGTATCCCACAGCAATCCGCGCCTCCAGCACGCTTCTGATCACCGTGAGCAAAAATACGGTCAGCACCGCCACCGCCACATAGACAAGCAATCTATATCCTCTCTGTCTCCCGGTCAGTTCACCCAATATACATGCCATGGCTACCACAGCCACATAGGGGCAGACCGCCGCCACCACACTACGCAGCGCCACATATATAAGCTGCCCCGGCAAAATCCGGTCAAACTCCTTAAGGCCCCTGCCCATTATGCGCAGGTCCTTCCTCAATGTACGTCCGTTCTTCATAAAACGCATATATACTCTCTTTCCGCGCGGAGAGGTCTGTTCCAAGTCCCCCCACGCTCTGCAATGTTAATTCGTAAAATTGTATTATACTGTGCTCTCTTTATTTGCACCGCAGGCCCAGCCGGACCGGAGATAATCTTTGCCCCTCCTCTCCAGCCCCCGGCCGGAAACGCGCTTACGTCCACATATCCCGGCCAGGTCCGGGCCAAACATCCACGCCCGTTCTACGCAATTTCCCCGTCCTCGGCATAGTACCGGCTCTGCACCCGATACAGTTCCGCATACCTTCCTCCCAGAGCCAGAAGCTGTTCATGCGTGCCGCTCTCGGCAATACGCCCCTCCTCCAACAGGATAATCCGGTCGCAAAACCGGGTGGATGCCAGCCTGTGGGAGATAAATACCGCTGTCCGGCCTTCCGTAAATTGCCGATACTGTTCATAAACTTCCTGCTCCGCCAGAGGGTCCAGGGCGGCGGTGGGTTCGTCAAGCACCAGCACCGGAGCGTCCTTGTACAGCGCCCGGGCCAACAGGAGCCGCTGTAGCTGCCCGCCGGAGAGTTCCGTCCCCTGCTCTGTGATTCGTTTCACCAGACAGGTGTCCGCCCCTCTGGGCAGAGAGTTGATTTTCTCCTCCAGACCGGCCCACCGGATACAGCGTGTCAGGCGATCCTGGTCCACACTGCCGGTGACATTCAGCGCGATATTATCCGCCACACTCACCGGCAGCACTCCCGAGCTCTGAAACACGGCGGAAAATAATCCGTAATACTCCTGTATTTCCCACAGCCTCTGGGAAACACCGTCCACAAAGATTTCTCCCTGCTCAGGACGCAGCAAACCGCACAAGAGCTTCACCAACGTTGTCTTGCCGGCTCCGTTGATGCCCACCACGGCCAGCTTTTCTCCCGGGGCGATCTCCAGATTCAAATGCTCGAACACCTGCTGCTTTCGCTCCTGTCCCGTCTCATCCTTCCCTGTGTACGCATAGGAGACATCCCGAAATGAAAAACCTACGCCTGTCGCATGACTACGCTCCTGGGACTGACGCTCCGCGTTCCCCCATGCGCCATTATATTTTTGCGGTCGACTCTCCGCGCCTGCAAGGACGCCAGGCTCGTGGGACAAACCCTTCAACTCCTCTCCCAATTCCATATATTCCCTGTAATCTCTCATATAGTTCCGTGCCTCCTGAAACTGGGAAACGCTCTCCATGAGCCGCCCAAGCCATCCTCCCAGCCCCGTAATGGCTGTGAAATACAGAGCAAAATCCCCCACGGACATGCCACGGTGAAAAAAGGAATACAGTAGATATCCATATGCGCAGCTGTCCCGCACCAGGATCAGAACGCCGTCAAGCAACAGTTTCCTCTGTTCATAACCCGCAATAATTCTCTCCAGCCCGCGCTTTTGCCTCATGGCCAGTCCGGCCATTTCCCGCAGCCATCCCGCCATATTGTAAACGCGGATATCTTTTCCCTCCGAAAGCCCCCGGGTGCCATAGGCGATATAATTCAATCTGCGTCCCGCTACCGCTTTCTCCTGTTTCAAAGCCTGCTTTTTGTGCTGTGTCCGGATTCCCTGCCCCAGTTCCAGCCCAGACAGGGCCAATAGTGCCAGCACAGCCAGCGGATGCAGAGCGCAGAGTACCGCCCCATAGGCCGTAAGCCCTCCTGCTGCCTCCAGCAGTGCCGTCAACCGGGGCTGATAACTCACCAGTCCCCAATTCGGGCTGCTCACAGCCTGCCTTGCCTTTTCCATCAGAACCTTTCCGCAGCAGGAGGAAAATATCTCATAGTCAAGTTCCATGGTTTTCTCCTCCCAGGCGGGTATCAGCCGTGTGTAGAGTCCGGTCTGGGCATGGGTTGTGATGGCGTTATGCAACGCCAGATTGACCACGCCCAGCAACAGCCAAAGCCCCCCCACTCCTACAATTTTTTCCAGCAATATTTCCACGCAAACCCGGTCCGTAACACAGTCCAGCACTATTTTGGGAAGATAAAGCGCCACCAGAGACAGACTGATCTGCGCCCCGCTTCCCAGAAGCGGAAAAATAATATTTTCCCTGTATATATTTTTATTGTTCATACCTGTTCCTCTCTGTGTGCTGTTTCGCACATATAATTCCATTTTCATTTTTAAATACAAAAAAGCTGCGGCAAACCCGCAGCTAATGCACTTCACACCTATTCTACCATGTAAACCGGGAAATTCTCCCACCGTTACACAGAAAATGAACTATTCCCCTGCCGGGAAAACAACCGCTGCATCCTAAAATGCATGAAATCTCACACCAGCCCCTTAGATCGCAGGGAATCCGGCTCTCCTGGCACAAAAATAAATCCTCTTCCTGAGGAGATAGGCATATTGCACGTCATTACGGGAAAATGCATCACAAATAGACAGGGACTTTCTCCCTTACCATCTGCTCTTCTCTAACGCATTCTACCGCATACAAAAATCAACATGACACATACCCCTCTGGATTCCTATTTCAGACTGCACCATGGCTGACTATACCCAATTGGATATCCGTTCCACCGTACACGTCCAGCATACGAACTCATTGCGCCCTACGCGCAACCTGCACATGGCATAAATAGCCATTCGACCGTTTCCTGTCACGATTAAAGTCATTATATCATGTGGTCCTGATTTTCACAAGCCCCTTTCATACCTGTCTTCTCAAAGTATCGCCCCACTCCCTGGCGACAGTTCCATCCTCATTTCATGCCACTGCTCTCCGCCCCAGGAAGAATGGGCCAGCCCTCTGTCCTCAAATCCCATCTTTTCATACATCTGTACCTTGGGTTCCAGACAAGTCAGTATAAGGGCCTCTCTGCCTCTTCCCCGCTCTCGGGAAGCATACCGGGACACAATCTCCCGCGCCAGACCCTGCCCGCGATACTCGGGAAGCACATCCAGCCCTAAAAGCATCACATTCCTGCCCGACGGATCATACAACTGTGCATCCATAAAAAACGCGTCTCTGAAAATGTCTTCATCCGTGGCCAGGCCGTTCAAAAAACCTGCGATTTTACCCGACTGTCTGTCCACGGCCACCAAAAACAGCTCCGGCGCTTTTTCAACCCTCTCCCGCATCATAGCCGCGCTGCACGCCTCATTGGGCGGAAAGCAGATTTCCTCAATCCGGGCCGCCTGCTCTGCCTCCTCCTGAAGAATATTCCGAAATTGGAAGCGTCCTCCATCTGCTGTTTCTTCTTCCAATGTAATATTTCCCACCATATGCGTTCTCCAATCCTCTGATTCTTTATTATGCAAATGTTCCAAACCTTTCCGCATTTTGTCTTTGCTGTACATAGTATAGCACATTCCCGTCTCCGGTTCCACAACATTTAGTCCGCTCTCCATGCCAAAATCCGAGACCCCGCCTGCGCAGCCAATCTGAAAAGTATGGGACTATACTTTATTTTGAACATACAGGTTTTTCAGTTCCGCCGCAGCCAGCCGGATATCCGGCTGAGATAAAATGGCAGAGATTGCGGCCAGCCCGTCTCTGCCCATGGAAGGGAACAGCGCCCCATTCTCTGCGGTAATCCCTCCGATTGCCACAATGGGTATGGACACGGCCTGTCGAATGGCTTTCAGCGACAATGGCTAAAACATAAATAATGTAGTTGTAGAGTTTGGTAATCCATGTTAAACTAATCTTAATCATTGTAGGATAACATCTTTTTACAGTTGGTTGAAGCGCAATTAACTGTACAATCTCGGGTCCGGAATCTGTGCGCTCGCTGTTGCGTAAGCCACCCGGGTCATATTCCGCACCGGATTAAGTATCAAAAAATATCATGCGTTGCCGCCACTGCGGCAGAACGGGAGGAACAATGAAAATTTACAGAGCAAAAGACTACGAAGCCATGAGCCGCAAGGCCGCAAATCTTATCTCCTCGCAGATCATCATAAAGCCGAATTGTGTGCTGGGCCTTGCCACGGGCTCCACACCCATAGGCGCCTACCGCCAGCTGGTCCATTGGAACCAGGAGGGGGATCTGGACTTCTCCCAGGTGACCACGGTCAATCTGGACGAATACAAGGGCATCACCCCGGACAATACACAGAGTTACCGGTACTTTATGGATGAGAATCTGTTCAATAAGGTAAATATAGACAAAACCCGGACTTATGTCCCTGACGGAACGGAATCCGACAGCCGCAAGGCGTGTCAGAGCTACAATGAGATTCTGCGTGCCGTGGGACAGGTAGATCTCCAGCTCCTTGGGCTGGGGCACAATGGGCATATCGGCTTCAATGAGCCCGGAGACATCTTTGAAAAAGAGACCCACTGTGTCACATTGTCAGAGCGAACAATTCAAGCCAACCGCCGTTTCTTTGCCTCGGAGGATGAAGTGCCCCGCCAGGCATATACCATGGGCATCGGAACCATTATGTCCGCCCGCAAAATTTTGCTGGTAGTGGCCGGGGAGGACAAAGCCGAGATTGTGAAGACAGCCTTTTTCGGCCCTGTGACTCCCAGAGTTCCTGCTTCCATCCTGCAATTCCACCCCGATGTCATCCTGGTGGCTGACGACGCGGCGCTCTCCCAGTGCGATCTGCCAATGTCCGGGCAACTGTAGGGCCCGGCAGGCGACATGTGCTCGCCGTGCAGCCGCCCCGCCCACTTTTGGGCAACTGTAGGGCCCGGCAGGCAATAAGGGTTTTTACTCTTGCTCCTCATTCGGGGCGCTGTAGGCATCAGGGGATTATACTGTGAAGAATTGGATTTCTTCCCGGCAGGGTCACGGGAATTTGCCCTCGCCTTGCCCGGTCAAAATCTGACTGCGGTAGAGCCGAGAGGAGCCAGACCCTTGACAGATTGAAACGAAAAAGAAAGCAGGACGGCAGATTCCGGGAACGCGTTCTCAGACACGCCGGGATGCGGCAGTTCGCGCACATGGCGCATATCACTGCCACCATGGGGGAGGGAAACAGATATGAGACATAAAATAGTAAACGGGCTTGTATTTCAGGAGGAGGGCTCTTTTAAGCCGGAAACCGTCTATATGCTGGGCGAAAGAATTGTAACAGAAGCGGCGTACCGAGAGGCATCCGGAGCCGAAACGCAGACGGACGCGGCCGGGGATTATGTCATCCCCGGACTGACTGATATCCACTTTCACGGCTGTATGGGAATGGATTGCTGTGACGGCACCGGAGAGGCTTTCCAAGCCATCGCCGCGTATGAGTTGCGCCAGGGCGTGACATCCATTACCCCCGCCACAATGACCATGCCGGAAGATGTGCTGATGAAAATCTGCCGCTGCGCAACGGATCATCACGACCCGGAAGGGGCGGATCTCTGCGGTTTGTACTTGGAAGGTCCCTTTATCAGTCCCGCAAAAAAGGGCGCTCAGAATGAGAAATACATCCGGCCCGCAGATGTGGAAATGCTGCGACGCTTACAGGAGGCTTCCGGCGGTATGATCCGCACAGTTGCAATTGCCCCTGAAACTTTGGGCGCTCTGGATTTCATCCGGTCCTGTAGCGCAGACGTGCGCATTTCCATCGCTCACACCACCGCCGACTATGATACGGCCAGGGAGGCTTTTGCCTGTGGAGCCACCCAGTTGACTCATATGTATAACGCAATGATGCCCTTGAACCACCGAGCGCCCGGTCCCATCGGAGCCGCTGCGGACGACAGCCGCTGCATGGTGGAACTCATATGCGACGGCGTGCATGTCCATCCGGCAATGGTGCGGACTTCCTTTAAAATATTTGGGGACGACCGGATTATACTCATAAGCGACAGCATGAGGGCCACCGGTCTCAGGGACGGGCAATATGACCTGGGAGGACAGACAGTCCGGGTCCGGGGCAATCTGGCTGTCCTGGAGGATGGCACTATAGCCGGATCTGTAACCAATCTCATGGATTGTATGCGCACAGCCGTCCAGGTCATGAACATTCCTCTGGCCAGCGCAGTGAAATGTGCCGCCGTCAATCCCGCCAAGGCGGCAGGCCTCTACAGCGAGTATGGCAGTCTCGCCCCCGGCAAATATGCCAATATTGTGATTCTGGACCGGGATTTGAATCGCAAAGCGGTTTTACACCACTCCATCCCGGTTATAGTATAGCGGATACCAGCTCCGCACGGAGACACATAATATACTGACAAATTTTCAGATTTTCCTTTCTGCCCGGTACATGTGACCCGATTACGCGGCATGTATGGGGCAGAACCGGAAAACCTCCGTGTCCGTCAGAATAAATTCCACCATTTTGCGCAGAGTACCATAAGGCGTTACAGCCACAATGCCTCGCTCAGGGTTTTCTGCGCTCTCACGTCTTCGACACACACCATTTTGACCAGCCGCCATGCCCGCTGGTCTTCTGTCAGCCCCGCCGCGTCCTCCCAATCCTGTGGACCGCACAGATTGTTCAAAATCCGTTCCAGACATTCTGACTTGTACTTTGCCGTTTCTATAACCTCCTGCCAAGCCTGCCGCTTTCTTGCCAGCGCCTCCAGCAATTCTTCACCGTCGGTCTCCCCTTCCAGAACAGACTTGATTTCTTCCAGAGAAAAGCCCAGCGCCTTAAGTTCCAGCAGCGCGTTTAGCTGCTGTACCTGCGCCGCGCTATAGTATCGGTATCCGTTCTGGGTATCCACTTCCACTGGTTTGATAATCCCTTTCTTTTCATACAAACGAATGGCCTTCCTGGATACGCCGAAAAAATCCGCAATTTCTCCGATCATCATAAGATCCTTTTTCATATATATCCTCCATTTTTACGATCTGCACTTAGGTTAACTTCCTTGCGCGGTTTTACTCCGAAAAGGCCTTGTTTATTTTTTTTACGCCAACTCTGTTCATTCTAATATTAGACGCACAGGTGACCAGCATGGAAACGCCTGTCAGAACTCCCCCCCTCGCCTGGAAGCAATATACCACATCAGAAAATGCCATCATCCCCCTGTGTGTCATCGCAAGCCCCACCATAAGAACGGCAAGGTAACCGCCGATTCCAAGCAGACGGCAGATCATATCGCTCAACCCGCTCCTTATATGCATTTTCATATTTATTTTAAGGAGTCTGTGGCTGTCCTGCTCGCATTTTTCCAACATAAGACTACCTGCGTCATAAAGCCGAATAGCCTCTGCGTCCGCAATCAGAGTTGTGACTGACATTGTGACATTCGCCATGGCGCACCGACTCTCCTCCCGCAATCCGGGAAGTCGTTTCAATACCAGTCGGCAGCTGACCAGCAGATGTGGGAGAAGGAACAGCCAGGTCACTCCTGACAGAGCCGGGCTGCCATTCAGCAGCAAAAGAGAAGACAGTAGGGTGTTTATGAGTGCCGCCACACTATGCGGAAGGTTCAGCGGACCATTCATCATTGTGATTGCCGCCTGTATGTCACTGTTCAATCTGGTGAGCCACTCGCCGCTGTTATGTCCATGTACCTGCTTATAGGACAGGGACATGATTTTATCCCTCATCCCCTTTTGCAGCCGGGCTTCCGTCCCAGCGGCAAATGCGGCGTAAATGCTCCATATGGTCCCATTATACAAAAAGAGCGCGGCGCAAAACAAGCCCCCTCCTGCACATACCACAGGCAGTCTGTCCGCCGCCTTCATCTCCAGACACAAAAAGACGGATTTTATCAGCCACACCTGCATCCATGTCCGGAGTGCGTCAAAGGGCGCTCTCAACAGCAAAAGCAGGATAAATTTGGGCAAAATTCTGAGCCGCTTCAGCAGCATGAAACAATCACCCATAATTCAACCGTCCTCCCTCCATGCGGTAGACAAGATAATTACCCTCCAATGTTTCCGGATGATGGGTGACATGGATCACCGTTCTGCCCTGTGTCAGCTTCTTTAACGCATGTAGGACGGATTCTCCCGTATCCCGGTCCAGGCTGGAGACCGGCTCGTCCAGCAAAATCACCGGGGCATCCTTACAGATGGCCCGGGCGATCTGAATCCGCTGGGCCTGGCCGCCCGACACCTGGCTTCCCCGTTCCCCCACGGGAGTGTCCAGCCCCTCCGGGAGGCTCTCAATCCACCGGGCCAGACGGGCGCTTTCACAGGCCGCCCACAATCTTTTTTCGGGAATCGCATGGCCGCAGCAAATATTTTCTCGGATAGACAGCGGAAAAAGGCAATTGCTCTGCATCACCAGCGCCACCTGTCTCCGGATTTTCTCCGGGACACGCTCCCCCGCTACCGTAACCTCTCCGCTGTCCGGTTCGTACAGGCCCGCCGCTATCTTAAGCAGGGTACTTTTACCGCAGCCGCTGTTTCCCAGAATACCCACATGTTCTCCAGGGCTTAATTTGAGGGACAGACCTTTTAAAACCTTAGCGCCCTCATAGGCGTAGGATATATTGTCCAGATTTATTGTATATTGGCACATCTTATTCCCTTTCTGTATCTGCTGTTCATTGAGCTTGCCATGATTTCTGATAAACTCCCCAAAAAGATTTGCTTTCTGCACAGGATACGCTTGATACATTTTGTTTTCTTGCCCGAAGTTATTCCTGGCACTGCGGAATACACTGCAATTTGGATTCCGTGTTGATTCTTTTGCATGTTTTACCAGGATATGGGGGCATGAGATTATTCACATAAATCTTTGGTATCCATGCAAAAGTGTATTGGCGACTGTATATACTATCTGGGCACTCTGTATTTTTGTAATCTGCCACTGGGAAATCAGGGGATGCTTACTGTCGCTTATGGGTTGTGTTCCAGCACCAGCTTCTCTCCGAGACTAGCCACAGACGCCTCAAATCGCCTGAACCCGGCATAGATATTGGGCATATTCTGTAAAAAACCCGAGATATACCCCGAGAGGTTTATAAAAATATAAAATGTCCCTAAACTGATTTCACCGCTTATTGTCATGTTACCTCCAACCCACAGGAGTAACAGTAATGGCAGGAAAGAAAGCAGTCCGGACAGGGACATGAGTCTGGCTGCTGTCTTTTCCTTTCTGATATTGGCATCCTGCCATTCCCCGATACGTCTGTCCATGACATGGCGGATTAGTCTGTAAGCGTCATACACCTGAATCACAGAAAACAATTCCAGCAGAATACTGGCCAGACCATTTATGTGCTTTTTGCTCTTTTGGCATTGCTCTGTATATCCTTTGATAATTTTGCCCGTAAAATAACAGTAAACCATAAGTGGTATGGTGGGAAGAATGGAGAGCATGGCCAGCTTTGCATTCTGGCTGAATAAGAACAGGGCTGTGACCGCAAAGGTGACAAATTGTTTCATAAAGGAAAAGAGATTTTGCTGGAAGTAATCAGAGATATCCTTTAATTCATTCTGCATGGCGGACTGTTCCTCCCCCACATTCATTTTGGATATTTTTCGGATATCTGTTTGCAGGTAATATCTCACATATCCCATCCGAAGGTCATGGGCAAAAATTTCACAGACCCAGGCGGCCAGGCAGCCAGATGCAAACTCATTTAACGCGTGTGCCGGAACGATCCAACTCCCCCTTAGAAAGAGCTCTGCCAACAAATAATTTTGAGTAGGACACACAACAGTGTCTGCCAGCCTGTCCAGCAACTCCATCAGGAATTTATTCCAGCACAGATTGAGAAACACTGCAGAAAATGTGAGAAGAACTGCTATATAATATGGAATTTTGTGTTGTCGGATCAGTCGGTTTAGTACACCCAAAATATTGCTCCTTTTATACTTGTCCAATTGTGCGGAAATGATTGATAAGTATTATTTTAGGCTGAGTATAAACTATGTCCCTGGGGGAAGGTCAAGAGGAAAAGTGGAATAAAAACGCTCCCGCAAGGGGAGTGACGGTCAACCCTGTCCCTGATTTATCCAATTACAGAAAATGATATTGCCAATATTGGTTGACACTTTTTTCACAAGGATATAAATGCCTAAACTGCAATGTCCAGAGAATTATAATATCTCTGCCGCTTGACCATAGGAGGAAGTCCTTCATTGGAGGAGCATATCCTCCTGTTATTCCAATAAATGATAAAATATCTAAAGATGCGGGTTTTCAGTTCTTCCACAGTCATCTTTTCTGTATCATGCCTCCCATCGATGAGTTCCTCTTTCATACGTGCCCACATGCTTTCACACCGGACATTGTCATGGCAGCGTCCGCCGGCGCTGTTCATGCTCTGGCGGATGCCGTATTTTGCAATGCTCTTACGATAGGTTTTACTGGTGTACTGCGATCCCCGGTCAGAGTGAATGACCGCTCCCCTGAGCGCCGGATGGGAATGGACGGCGTTGACAAGCGTGCGGTCACACAATGTGGCTTTCATGTTCGTGCCCATTGCCAAGCCTAAAACTGCGGCGTCGAAACAGTCAAATATGGCAGACACGTAGAGTTTCCCGTCTTTTGCTTTGATTTCGGTTATGTCCGTGACGCATTTTTTGAGCGGCTCTGTAGACCGGAAATCTCCGGTGTCCAGCTGTCCCTCTCTCAGCTTTCATCCATGCATACAAGGTGTTTTCAGGGATTCCTAATTCAGCAGCCGCTTTTGCCCCTCCAATTTCCTTTGCCAGCTTTACTGCCTGAATTTTGTACTCCATGTCATATTTCCGTTGTTCTTTTGCCATTTTAGTTGCCTCCTTATTTCTCCTTGATTATACATCAATTCCTTGCGTATGAGGTGTCAACTAAAATGATACAACATTAAAATTTCAATCCACACTCCCGCAAGGGGAGTGACTATGCACCCAGAATGCAAGCAAACAAAAGACTGCATTTCAATCCACACTCCCGCAAGGGGAGTGACCAGATTAACCTTGTAAGGCCGTTTGATGACCAATTTATTTCAATCCACACTTTTGCAAGGGGAGTGACTATAAGGACGTGCTGGACGGAGAGACCATCACGATTTCAATCCACACTCCCGCAAGGGGAGTGACCAATCATCCATGACAACGGTGTTAAAGGGCAGTATATTTCAATCCACACTCCCGCAAGGGGAGTGACGCTTTGGGCATTCTGGCAAATAATGGCGTAAAAGGGATTTCAATCCACACTCCCGCAAGGGGAGTGACGATGCCAAGCAAATGCCAAACAAATGCTAACGATAATTTCAATCCACACTCCCGCAAGGGGAGTGACTGGAGGTCGTGACCTGCGTTGATCAGACCACCGGAATTTCAATCCACACTCCCGCAAGGGGGGGGTGACGTATAATGGTGATAAAACATCGTCAGCGTATCTTATTTCAATCCACACTCCCGCAAGGGGAGTGACAAGAGAAATCCTAAACCTGATTGACTGGCTAAGATTTCAATCCACACTCCCGCAAGGGGAGTGACGCTGATATCCTTATCGAACATCA
>CANSPM010000055.1 GCA_947648875.1 uncultured Lachnospiraceae bacterium | reverse complement strand
TGGAGTAGACGGGAGTCGAACCCGTGTCCAAAAGCCCATTCCCTGTCCTTCTACTATCATAGTCTGTTGTTCCGCGGCTCACGCTTTGCGCAAGCCGCCCTTTCCTCACCGGCTGGCGAACAGACTCTCCAACCGGATCAGTAGCTTCATGATACGCCCGTGGGGGCAAAGCTTAACCCACGTCGTTTCCCACATAGTCGATGCCCGGACTCCGAAGTGTGGGTGCTCCGGACCGGACAAGCCGCCTGAGGCGGCGTCATTCACAGCTTATTAGGCTGCGAATGCTAACTGATTATTATCTTCAGCGTTTAGTTTAATTGTGCGATTAACGTGTCGCAACGGATAGCTTCTCCAGCTGCAAGACCCCTGTCGAAACCTTTACTACCCCTTATATCTGCGCGGAAGACAGCGCTTATTGTCTCTCCGCAGGTAACTTCATTATAGCATTTTCCCTGACCTTTGGCAAGTAAACCTGTAGTTCAAAATTCTAAAATTTTCAATAAAAATCTAAAGATTTTTTACTTTGAAATCCTTCTCCGCCTCCCTGCGCTGATCCTTTTTGGCGATGTCCTGGCGCTTGTCGTACAACTTCTTGCCCCTTGCCAGCCCAATCTCCACCTTGACTTTTCCCTCCTTGAAATACACCTGCAACGGCACAAGAGTCAATCCCTTCTCCGCCACCTTGCCGGAGAGTTTGTTAATCTCGTATCTGTGCAGCAGAAGTTTTTTGACCCGCAGCGGATCTTTGTTGAAGATATTTCCTTTCTCATAGGGACTCACATGCATGCCATACACATAGACCTCCCCGTTTTCTATGCGGATGAAGGATTCTTTGATGCTGCATTTCCCCTGGCGCATGGACTTTACCTCCGTACCGTGGAGGGCGATGCCCGCCTCATAGTTCTCCTCGATAAAATAGTCGTGATAAGCTTTTTTATTGTTGGCGATCAGTTTCTGTTTTTCTTTCTGCTTTGCCATGTTCTCATCTTCCTTTCCAGAAATATATGCCCTGGCCGCTCCGGATTACTGTACAGGAGCCGGAGCGGAGTTTTGCGTCGCCAGGCGGAATTTTGCCGGGAACTTCGTCCGGATCAGGTGCCCTTTCAGAATTTTGCGTCGCCAGGCAAAACGTTATTTCAGAACTCTGCCAGGTCAAAATCAATGGTGCGAAGCAGGCGGTCAACACCTGTCACCTGCACGGTAACCGGCTGCCCCAGGCCGAAAGTGCGCCCTGTTGTCTCTCCCACCATCTCATAGGTATCCTCATGATAACAGTAATAGTCCCCCGGCAGGCGGGATACATGCACCAGTCCCTCCACAGTGTTGGGAAGTTCTATATAAATGCCCCAGGCAGTTATGCCAGAAACCACGCCCTCAAAAATCTCTCCCAGACGTTCCTCCATATACTGCGCTTTCTTCAACTTGTCGGTCTCCCGTTCCGCCTCGTCGGCCCGACGTTCCAGTCTGGAGGACTCCTTTGCCACCTCCGGCAGAATAGCCCGGTAATGGCTGATTCGTTCCTCATTCAGCCGCCCCCGCAGCTGTTCCTTGATAATGCGGTGGATCTGTAGATCCGGATAGCGCCTTATGGGAGAAGTAAAATGGCAGTAGTACCTACAGGCCAGGCCAAAGTGACCGCTGCTCTCGATACTGTATTTCGCCTGCTTCATGCTACGTAAAGTCAGCCTGCTGATCATCGCCTCCTCGGGGGTATCCTCCACCTTCCGCAGGAGCTTTTGAATCTCCTTGGGATGGATACTGGCCGCCTGGCTGTGCCCGCCCTTTTTATCCGCCGCTTTACCGCTCCCTCCGTCTTTGCCTCTGCGGGCAGCTCCGCGCCCCCCCATCTGCCCCACATTCTTCATATAATATCCGAAATTATGGAGAAATGCCGCCAGTTTCTGTATCTTGTCCTGATCCGGAGCCTCGTGTACCCGATAGACAAAGGGCAGCTCCTGCCAGTAAAAATGCTGGGCGACGGTCTCATTGGCCGCCAGCATGAAATCCTCAATTAGTCTGGTAGCCACATTTCGCTCATAGGCCCGGATCTCCTGGGGCACTCCCCTGCTATCCAACAGAATCTTGCACTCCGGGAAGTCAAAATCAATACCGCCCCTCTCCCGCCGTTTCTCCCGCAACAGCCCCGACAAAGTCTCCATCTCCCTAAGCATGGGCAGAATTTCCTCATACTTTTCGAAGGACGGATCTTTTGTTGTCAGGTTATCTTCCGTGAGCAGACGTTTTACGCCGGTGTAGGACATACGATGTCGCACCCGGATCACGGACTCACAGATCTCATAATCCGTGATATTGCCCTTCTGATCGACCGTCATCAGACAACTCAGGGCCAGCCGGTCCACTCCGGCATTCAGAGAGCAGATGCCGTTGGACAGCGCATGAGGCAACATGGGAATCACCCGATCCACCAGATAGACGCTGGTACCCCGCTTAAGAGCCTCCCGATCCAGAGCCGATCCCTCCTGCACATAGTTGGTCACGTCCGCGATATGAACTCCCAGCCGGTAATTTTGTCCGTCAAAAGTCACGCTCACTGCGTCATCCAGATCCTTTGCGTCCTCGCCGTCTATGGTGATCAGCAGCTGGTCCCGCAGGTCCCGCCGTCCGGCCCTGTCCGCCCCGGTAACTTCTCCTCCCACCCGCTCCGCCTGGTTTAGCACTTTTTCGCTAAAGTTCTCCGGCAGCTCATAGCCCCGCACTATGGAAAGAATATCCACCCCCGGGTCATTCACATGCCCCAGGATCTCCACCACCTTCCCCTCAGGACGGCGGTCATTGCTGCCATAATCCGTGATCTCCACCACCACCTTATGCCCGGTGACGGCTCCTTTGGACCTCTCCTGGGGCACATAGATATCCTGGGGCATCCGTGAATTATCCGGCACCACAAAACCGAAATTTTTGGACTTCTGATAGCTGCCCACCACCTGGGTAAAGCCGCGCTTTAAAATCCGCGACACACGGGCGCTAGCACGGGCAGTTGTTCGGGAAACACCGCCGCCAGCGTTCTGATCCTGTATCAGAACCACCTGTACCGTGTCGCGGTGCAGGGCTCCTCCTGTCATCTCGGCAGGTACGAACAGATCCTCTTCCCGTCCCTCGATCTCCACAAAACCAAAGCCCTTTCCATGACTTATAAATGTGCCCGTGAGCGTGTGGCCGTCCGATTTTTTGTATTTTCCCTGGGCATTAACTGTCAACCGCCCTTCCGTCAACAATTCCTCCAACAGCCGATGCAGCTCCTGTCGGTCCTCCCGGGATACCTGGAGCAGCATGGCCAGTTCCTTTTCCTTCATGGGAACATACTGCTGATCCGTCATAAGTTCGCATATCCTGTCTTTTCTGTTTTCTGCCGTTATCTCCATCTCTTCCATATTTACCTCTATCCGCATATCATGGGCACAGCCCATGATCGTGCGCCAATCCGTATTTGAAAAGTTTTACTTCCAAGCTTTCCCCTGAACCGGAACAATCCGGAAACACATTTTTACCATATAAAGCGTTTAAAAAACACCCTTGACCAGCAAGGGTGTTCTTCTTCCGCCATTAAAATACATTCAGATTCAGTACCACGGCAAAGAGGATAAACGCTACGGCCAGGATTTTGGTGACTCTCACCAGCATCCCCTCCATGGAACGTCCTTTATTCTTACCCCAATAAGACTCCGCCGCGCCGCTGATTGCGCCAAGGCCCGCCGCCTTGCCCTCCTGCATTAAAACTACAATCACCAGTGCTATACAATCAATTATAAACAAGACTGTCAGTATAATTCTCAGTACTCCCATAATAATACCTCTTTTCGCTCATCCGATAAAAATGCAGTCCACATACACAATGATGTGTCAAACAATAATGATTGTAGCATACATTTTCCCAGTACGCAAGTACTTTTTCCTTTTTTCTGAAACTGGCCCCTCCTGGGATATCCCAGATCTGCCTTCCTCTGTTTGTATAATATCCGGACCGTGAGCCTCTCTCGGTATCAGGGACTGACGTTAGGCCTACCGCCGTCCCGGGTCCGTATAGCAACCATATCCATTCAGTTCCTCCTCGATGCGCAGCAGGCGGTTGTATTTTGCCACACGGTCGCTGCGGCAGGGGGCGCCGGTCTTGATCTGTCCCGTGTTCATAGCTACGGCGATATCTGCTATGGTGGTATCCTCCGTCTCTCCCGAGCGATGGGAAATCACAGCGTGATATCCGTTCCTCTTAGCCAGTTCCACAGCTTCCATGGCCTCTGTCAGCGTCCCGATCTGGTTGACTTTCACCAGAATGGCATTGGCCACATGAAGCTGGATTCCCGCGTCCAGGCGCTTTACATTGGTCACAAACAGATCGTCTCCCACCAGCTGCACCCTCTCTCCGATGCGCTGGGTCATCAGTTGCCAGCCGTCCCAATCGTCCTCCGCCAGACCGTCCTCGATGGAATAGATGGGGAATCGCTCCATCAGCCGCTCATAGTATGCAATCATCTCCTGGGTATCCCGGATCACCTCCTGGCTCTTCAAGCGGCTCTCTCCAGGGAAATGATACATCCCTGTCTTTTCATTATAGAGTTCGCTGCTGGCCACATCCAGAGCAATCTTGATGTCCTGCCCCGGCGTATAGCCTGCGGCGCCTATCGCATCCATGATATAGTCCAGTACACTCTCCGCGTCCGGCAGATCCGGCGCGAAGCCGCCCTCATCCCCCACGCCGGTGGACAGGCCCTGCTCCTGCAACAGTCCCTTGAGATTGTGATAAATCTCCGCGCAGATCCGCAGGCCCTCGGCAAAACTCTCCGCCTGTACGGGCATGATCATAAACTCCTGGAAATCCACCGTGTTGGCGGCATGTTTTCCGCCGTTCAATATATTCATCATGGGAACGGGCATACGCCGCGCGGACGCGCCGCCCAGATAGCGGTACAGCGGAATACGCAACGCGCAGGCCGCCGCCTTGGCACAGGCCAGAGACACCGCCAGGATTGCGTTGGCCCCCAGATTCGCCTTGTTATCCGTGCCGTCCGTCTCCACCATCAGGCTGTCGATCTGAATCTGCTCCAGAGCGTTGCGGCCACAGAGCAGGGGGGCCAGTTTCTCATTGATGTTTTTCACCGCATGACGCACTCCCAGCCCGAAATATCGGGGCTCCGCGTCCCGCAGCTCCACCGCCTCAAAACGCCCGGTACTGGCGCCGGATGGCACAGCTGCCAGACCCTTGTGGATATTTCCACTCACCCTGTCCCTGACAACCACCTCCGCCTCCACTGTGGGATTTCCCCTTGAATCCAGAATCTCCCGCCCATGGACACTCACAATCTCCAAAAATATCATATATAAATGCCTCCTTTACCAGAATTACAATCCGCATATATCAATGTGGAAAGTATCTCCGTAAAAGAGGCATTTTATGCATCTCAATACGATTCCTTTTCAAAGACCCACAACTGTTTGATCTGCCTGCGGATCTGGTCATAGCTCCAGCTCATACGACTGCGGGCCACACAGTTGGGATCGTTGACCAAAAAGCCGTCCTGATCATAACCGTAAACTACGATAAAGTGTCCCCCCGCCGTGAAATCTCCCGGCCGCATGGAGAGTATCAGCACATCCCCGGCGTCCAGCGCCGCCTTCATCTCCCGCTCCGACGCATCCGGCATGTTTACTCCCACGCCGTACTGCGGCGCTACATCCTCCATCAGCGCCCACAGGGTACCCGTTCCGGATAAATAGTATCCGTTCTCCATGCTGTAAGCAGCCATCACATCCGGGGTCAGACTCTCGTCCCCCGTAAGATAATACAGCGCCATGGCAAGACATGTGGGACCACAGCCGGAAACAGCAATGCAGCTGTCGTCCCCATAGGGAGCATATCCCCACCGGGGATCCCATTGCAGGAAAAGAGGATACTCTTCCTCTTTCTCGCTCTCTGTCAAGCCCCCCGTGGCTTTATGTTCCACTGTCGGCCAACCCTCCACAAAGTCCGCCATCTCCGGGTTGTTTGCCAGAGCTTCCAGCAGACGCGCCGGATATGCCCCACTGTTTTCACAAATCGCCGCGATTCTCTCATCCCACTGTCCCAGTTCTTCCAATCTCTCCAGCACCTGTCGACTGTTTCGCTCCTGGGGACTGTCCACATGGTCCAGGGCGCATCTCTCTGCGTAGGAGATTGAAATAGTGCCTACCGTCACCGTTTCCGCCGCGCCCCGGCAGATCTCCCACTCATTGCTGCCTTCCTGTCCGCCCAGGGCATCCGCATGGAACATCTGCACTATATTGCAGGTGCGGCTGATCAGTTCCCTCTGTTCTCTCAGCTGTCCTCTCACCTGCACCAACTGAATCAGACACAGCGCGATGCAGATCCATGCTGCCGCCATTACCACTGTTCGAAAATATCTCTGCTGTCTCCTGTCCCCATTCCTTTGCCGCATATCCTTTGTCCCCTTCATGCCTATCGCAGTCTCCGCCTTTGTTACGGTTTTATTTTCCCACCGTACTGTCACAAAGTTGTATCTGTATTCTTTATTTTTTTACAAATCAAGCCGGTTCAATACGCCTTGCCCGCCAAAATCTCCAGATAATCCTGATAATTTTTCGCAAGCAACGCGGGCGTATCCAGACCGTAAGGACATTTGCTTCTGCACTTGTCGCAGTGCAGACATTCCTTAATCTTATGCATCTTCTCCTGCATCTGGGGCGTCAACTGGGCCTCGGAGGGCGCACGCCGGATCATCAGGCTCATCCTGGCCATATTGTTGATCTCTATGCCCACAGGGCAGGGCATACAATATCCGCAGCCCCTGCAAAAATCTCCCTGAAGTTCCTGTCTGTCCCGGTCAATCACGGCTTTCAGTTCCCCGTTCATCACCGGAGGCTGTCCTATATAGGACAGAAATTCATCCAATTCGGACTCTCGCTGAATCCCCCATATGGGAAGTACATTCCCGTACTGCGCCAGATAAGCGTAAGCGGCCGCAGAATTGGTAATCAGTCCTCCTGACAGCGCTTTCATGGCGATAAAACCCATATCCGCCCCCGCCGTTTTCTTCACCAGTTCAATATCCCTATCTGTGGCCAGATAACAGAACGGAAACTGCAAAGTCTCATACAGCCCGCTCTCCACCGCCTCCTCGGCCACGTTCAGCCTGTGATTGGTAATGCCGATATGACGCACTTTCCCCTGATCCCGGGCCTCCAGCATAGCCTCATACAATCCAGTGCCGTCCCCCGGCCTGGGACAGAAGGCGGGATTGTGGAACTGGTAGATATCTATATAGTCTGTCCGCAGATTGCGCAGGGAGGTCTCCAGATCCTTCCGGAAATCCGCCGCGCTGGAAGCTCCGGTCTTAGTGGCAATATACACTTTCTCCCGCATACCCGCAAAAGCCTCTCCCACCTTCTCCTCGCTGTCCGTGTACCACCTGGCAGTGTCAAAAAAGGTGATCCCCCCGTCATATGCCCTGCGCAGCAGTCTGACCGCCTCCTGCCTGTCTATGCGCTGGACCGGAAGCGCTCCGAAAGCGTTTTTTTCCACCGTGATCCCCGTTTTCCCCAATGTTACCTTTGCCATACATCCCTCTCCTTTACTAAGTCCGAAAAAGGGTAAGCAGCTATATACGCTTACCCTTTCCCCATGCCTGCGCTATCGCTTCGTGCCTTCAATTTTACTTCCTGACCAGCAGGCTCTTCCCCGTCATCTCGGCAGGTTGCTCCCTACCCATGAGTTCGATCAATGTGGGAATAATATCCGCCAGACAGCCGCCCTCCCGCAGATCGTAGGCGGGGTCTGCGTTCACCAGAATGAAGGGCACCTGGTTGGTGGTGTGGGCAGTGAACGGAGCGCCGCTCTCATAGTCCACCAACTGCTCCGCATTGCCATGGTCCGCACAGATGAACAGGATGCCGTCCACATCCCTTACGGCCTCCACCGCTCTTCCCACACAGGAATCCACGGCCTCCACCGCCTTGATCGCGGCTTCCTCCACCCCGGTATGTCCCACCATATCAGGATTGGCAAAATTAATGATAATCACATCATATTTGTCGCTGCGGATGGCTTCGCAAAGTCGGTCACAGACCTCGTAAGCGCTCATCTGAGGCTTTAAGTCATAGGTGGCCACATCCTTGGGGGAGTTGACCAGCACTCTATCCTCGCCGGGATTGGGCTCCTCCACGCCTCCGTTGAAGAAAAACGTCACATGGGCATATTTCTCAGTCTCGGCAATCCTGGCCTGCGTCATGTTGTTGGCAGCCAGCCACTCCCCAAAGGTATTGGTCACCGCCACCTTGTGAAACGCCACTTCCTTGTTGGGAATGGTGGGGTCATAATCACTGAAGCAGACAAAGGTAATATCCTTTCTGGCCCCGCGTTCAAAACCCTTGAAATCATCATCGCAAAAAGCTCTGGTAATCTCCCTTGCGCGATCCGGACGGAAATTAAAGAACACCACGGAATCTCCGTCCTGAACAGTCGCCACAGGCTTGCCATCCTCCACCGCCACCGTGGGCTTTACAAACTCATCCGTCTCCTCACGGTCATAGGACTGCGAAATACCGCAGACACCGCAAGCCGCTGTCAGGCCCTCACCCCTGGTCATGGCATCATAGGCCAGCTTCACTCTGTCGTAATTGTTGTCTCTGTCCATGGCATAATAACGTCCCATGACAGAAGCAATCTTCCCGACACCGATTTTCTCCATCTCCGCGACAAGAGCCTCCGCAAACCCCTTGCCGCTGGCCGGAGGCGTGTCCCGACCGTCCAGAAAGCAATGCACATACACCTTGTCAAGCCCCTGCCTCTTAGCCAGTTCCAGCAGGCCGTACAGATGTGTATTGTGGCTGTGCACACCACCGTCGGACAAAAGTCCCATGAGATGCAGGGCGCTACCGTTCTTTTTGCAGTTCTCCACCGCTTTAAGCAGAGCGGGATTCTCAAAGAAAGTGCCATCCATGATCTCCTTGGTAATCCTGGTCAGTTCCTGGTATACGATGCGGCCCGCACCCATATTCAGATGGCCCACCTCGGAATTGCCCATCTGCCCCTCCGGCAGACCTACGGCCATGCCGCTGGCGTTACCCCGCACCCAGGGGCATTCCTGCATCAGTTTATCCAGATTGGGCTTTTTCGCCTGCGCTACGGCATTGCCCTCGGTTTTTTCGTTCAGCCCGTAGCCGTCCAAAATCATTAAAACGATCGGTTTCCTGCTCATATTTCCTCCATTTCCGCTCTTGCGAGCATGTTCATTCAGTATTTGGCTTTTCGTGGAAATTATACACTTTATTTTTCCGCCGCGCAACTGTATTTTTTTACAGAAACCCGGAGAAATACCGGGAAAGTTGCCCGGTATCGCGGAGCTTTACGCTTTATACGGTTTTGGGGTTGCATTTACCAAATCCCTGGGGTAAAATAGTGAAATATTCACCTTTGCGCCATCTACAATGCGCGCGGAAAGGAACCCATGATTACCTTACTGACTAAAATATTTATCCCGGACCATAAAAACACATCCTCTCCCGCCGTGCGACAGGCTTTCGGCGTACTCTGCGGAGCCGTGGGTATCACGCTGAATCTGCTGCTTTTTGCCGGGAAATTTTTTGCCGGGCTTTTCAGCGGCTCCATTGCCATCATGGCGGACGCTTTCAACAACCTGTCGGACGCAGGTTCCTCCATTATAACTCTGATCGGTTTTCGGATGGCGGGGCATAAGCCTGACCCGGGGCATCCTTTCGGGCACGGGCGCATTGAATATATCTCCGGTTTTCTGGTTTCCCTGCTGATCCTGCTGATGGCCTTTGAACTGATTAAAAGTTCCGTGGAGAAGATCGCGCATCCCCAGGAACTGACTTTTTCGCCTGTGATTGTAGTGATTCTGGTGGCCTCCATTCTTATAAAATGCTATATGGCTCTTTATAATACCCGAATCGGCAGACAGATTGATTCCTCCGCAATGAAAGCCACTGCCACCGACAGTCTCAGCGACATGCTGGCTACCACCGCCGTGCTGGCTACCACTCTGACCGGCCGCTGTACCGGTCTTTCCATCGACGGTTACTGCGGCGTACTGGTGGGATTGTTTATCCTCTATGCGGGCTTTCAGGCCGCACGGGACACCCTCAATCCTCTGCTGGGGCAGGCGCCGGACCCGGCCTTTGTAAAACAAATTGAAGACATTGTCATGTCTCATTCAGCCATTTTGGGCATTCATGATCTGATCGTACACAATTATGGACCCGGACGGGTGCTGATCTCCCTCCATGCGGAGGTGCCTGCGGACGGCAACCTGTTGGAACTGCATGACACTATCGACCTGGCGGAACA
Source organism: uncultured Lachnospiraceae bacterium (assembly GCA_947648875.1). Taxonomy (GTDB): domain Bacteria; phylum Bacillota; class Clostridia; order Lachnospirales; family Lachnospiraceae; genus Acetatifactor. The sequence continues at coordinate 15,059 of CANSPM010000055.1, read as the reverse complement.
CAGACTGCACAGCGAACTGGGTTGCAGCGCCGTAATCCATATGGACCCCATATGCATTCACGACGAACAGACGCAGCGGCTGAAAATCATGGCCCAGCATGTGCTCTCCACCATAGATGAGCGGCTGACTCTCCACGATTTCCGCATCGTGGCCGGTCCCACTCACACCAATCTGATCTTTGATGTAGTAACCCCTTATGATTTTGACTACAGTGACGCGGGACTCTGCGAATTGATCAACCGGCGTCTTAAGGAACAGGACAATCGTTACTGCGCCGTCATAGACGTAGACAAACAGATGATCTAGCACACTAGTATAGACCACTCTCATTGGTAATAATACCCAATAGTTGCCCCTGTCTCACGCTGACAACCGCTTCGCCGCCAACAAATTCATTGCTTATGCCAATGGGAAAATCATTGTTTATTACGGCATTGTGAAGCTCATACTTCATTCCCCGGATATCCACCCCCAGAGCCTGCCTCCCCAGAGAAAACAGAGACAGATATCCTGTCATGGAGGCCGGAAAAGACTTTTCCTCATCCTCCAGCACAAAGCACATCCCTGCCTTGTCCTGCAAATATCCCACTCCCCCGTGATGTCTGATAAACAACAGACACTGTATATTGGCGACGGTGTGTTCCAGTCTGCTTCCTCCCATAGCACCATAGAGCAGAAACTCTCTGTATCCCCGCCCCAGGGCAAGCCGGATAGCCGCCAACGTGTCTGTGTCATCTTTCTCCGGCTTCAGACGGATCACCCTTCCAGGACTTTCCGCCGAAAGCCGATCTATTTGCTCCATCTGTCCGCCATTCACCGAGTCAAAATCTCCCAGCACCAGATCCGGCTCAAGCCCCAGCTCCTCACAGTATTTGAGTCCCCCGTCCACAGCGATCAGCATGTCGCGCCGAGACAGCGGAATCTCTGTCACAGACAGATCTCCCGCCGCCACAATTACACATTTCCCTGCCTGTCTTCCCACACCCTGCCCCTCTCTCTATTGCTTTTTCATCTATTTTACGATATAACTGTATCTGTAAATATCTCTACTGATTATGGCAGATTTCTTCCGTGATTGCAAGGGGTTGTATGGCAGCTCTGACTCGGTTGCGCTGAAATGTTTGCGCTGAAATCTCCCTTTTCGGTGAGAAAACGCCTTTTTGTTGGATTTCAAGAACAATATGGATTCCCCTGATATAGTAACCACATATTTTTATGGAAGGAGACGGTAGTATGTACCGGACTACATCCCTTTACCCCCCTGAGACATTGAAACGCATGGAAGTTATGGACAGACGCTACCGGCAGGCGGCGCGGGACTACTTTTCCAGACGCTGCGAGTATTATTGCCGGCTTACGGGCGGCAACTATGCCCGGATCACGATCCGGGACCAGAAAACTCGTTGGGGAAGCTGTTCCTCCACCGGCACCCTGTCCTTTAACTATCGGCTTATGTTTGCCCCGCCCCGGGTACTGGACTATGTGGTGGTACATGAACTATGCCATTTGACCTATATGAACCACTCCAGGGATTTCTGGAACCTGGTAGGCGAAGTCATGCCTGAATACAAAGTTCATCGGACCTGGCTGAAAGAACATGGGGAAGAATTAAATATTGAAGACCATATGAAGAGGCTGGACCTGTTATAGGTTCAGCCTCTAAAAACAATCCTAACGATTCTCATTCACGAACACCTGCGCTCTGGACTGGATGATATCCACCACCTCCTGCACGCTCTTCTGTCCGGTGAAGAAAGCCTCCGCCTCCTCGGTGATAATGTTGCGAATATCCTCGTTATAATATGCGGTACGGTTTACTGTATAGATGAACTCACAGATTGCGTCCACCTCTTCCTGAGTGAAGGGCTCTAAAATGACCTCCTCCCCGTTTATATTCCAGGTATCGTCATAGTACTCCTTATTGCCGTCCTCATCCGTCCAATAAGGTCTCTCCATAGCCTCCTGGGCCTTGCTCAGGAATGCCGACTTCAGTACCGGCATGTCATAGATCTGACCGCTGGTCTGGTACTCCTCTGTCAAGAATTGCCGCACGAACTGCCATGCCCCGTCCTGATGCTTGGATCTTGCGGAAATCATAAAGGTATAATTACCCGAATTTATCGTGGAACCGTTGGAATCCGATGTGGGGAAGCCCACGAAGGAAATCTCCTCCCCTATATAGCCCTTGATCTGATATTTACAGTCCCTTATATTGCCGATATACAGGTCATAAAGCAACGCCCGATCCTCTCTGTACTGACTCTCATAGAAGGAATAATCATAATTTTCCCAATAATCCTGCGGATACTCTGTGGGCAGGGTCTTGGCATACTCCAGCATTTCTATAAAGCTCTGTGAGTTAAAATTACATTTTCCCGTCTCTACATCGACAAAGTCCTGCCCCGCATAACTCAACATATAATAGATATAATTGTCCCGCATCATATCGCCAAATGCCTGAGCACCTTCAGGCATGGTGGCAAGCACCGCTTCCACATCCTCCATTGTCCAGGACTGAGGCTCTCCCACCAGAGATTTTTTAGCTATCATTGTTCGCACATTGAAACTTGGAACCACCGCGTACAGATTCCCGTTCACAGAAAAAGCATCCCGCACATTTTGCAGGTACTCCAGCTTGCTCAGTTCCTCGTCCGCCTCCAACATTTTGCCGATATCCGCAAGCAGTCCCTTGGACACATAGTTACCATAGCTGCTCATATTGTTTAATAACATGATATCCGGCATCTGACCGCTGGTAATATCACTGTTCAGTCTGGTCTGTCCCGCCGTCCAGTCCTCATTGGTATTATAGGTGCTGTAGTCCTTCACTGTAATTCTATATTGGTCGCTGGACTTATTGAACTCTATGACTTTGGACTTGACATCCGAGTTCACATATTCCCCCCCCAGCACCAGCACTTCCTTATCCGGTATATCCGCCGGGTCTACATAGGTAAAGTACGCACATCTCTGTTCCCAGTTTTCGATATCGTTATAAATTGCCACAAAATGTTTGTCATCAATAATCTGCACATACTGCATATTGTTGGTGGGCAGATCCGAATTGATATAATTCATAATCATCTTGGGTTCCGCATCTCCGATGTTCCAGGTATACACCCCCAGATTGTTGGTCAGCAACAGATCTGTGCCACTGCTCCTGCGCATATTATAGTTGTTGGCAAAAGCAAGTTCTGTCTGCTCCCCCATGACGCCCGATTCCAGATCATAATAGGCCAGATAACATTTTGTCCAGTCCTCGTCATAACTCACCACCATCAGTGTGCCGTCATCCTTGGTAAAGATCGTGTTCACACGTTCAAAAAAATCCGGTTCCAGTTCCTTACGGTCTATCACCTTGCCATCGACTCCATAGAGCACGGCCTCATACTTGCTGCCATTCATGATCGCCAGAGCACGGCCTTCACCGCCGTCCAACAAATAGCCACAATAACTGTACTCCTCCGGATTGGCATTGTCAATTCGCTCCGACCACAGCAGTTTTCCTTCCATATCCCAGCAGTTCAGATAGTATCTGTCTTCGTACACATAGTTCTCCGGGTCAGAAGTATCCTCAAAAATGGTATTCTCCACCGCGTACACATACCCGCCCTTTGTAAAAATGGTGTTGTTGATCCAGCTTCTGTTGCCTTCCCTGTCCGGCCCTGCAAGTGTCACAAAATTCTGGTCTGTACCGTCCGCATTTGACACATAGTATCCAAATGCGGTATTTGAATTTCCCGCGTCATCCCACTCGTATTTAGTGGTCAACATATACAGTTTATCGTTTAGGTATACCATGTCATTGACATTCTCGTCATCGCCGATCTGGGCAATTTCCTGGAACGAATATACATTTTGCTTGGCCAGTTGACTGCTATCGTTTCCACCGCCACCGCAGGCGCCAAGTCCCAGAGTCATGATTGCCGCCAGTCCCAGGGCCAGACCTCTCTTCCAAAATCCTTTTTTCATATTCTCCTCTTTTCTTATTAAGAGTTCCGCATCCGCCCTCCCACTCCCACATCCGGCAGAGAAATTGCTGTCCGTACTGCGGCCAGCTATTTCTCTGGGGAGTTGTGCGGGCTGATGCTGTTTAAGAGTTCCGCATCCGCCCTCCCACTCCCACATCCGCCAGAGAAATTGCTGTCCATACTGCGGCCAGCTATTTCTCTGGGGAGTTGTGCGGGCTGATGCTGTTACAATTTTATCTCTTTCCCGATTTCTTTCTATCTGCCTGGAACTCCTTATCCAGCTTGCGGCGTCTGCGCTCCTCCTGCTTCTGCTGACGACGCTTTTGCTTTTCATCCGTGTCATCATCCAGCCAGGATTTCTCCTCGCGCATTTTTCCATTCTTTTTCCGTTCCCGGCGTTTGTCCCCGGCTCGTTGTAACTTATCCTGTAAGCCCACCAGCACGGTCCTCGCCGTCCAGGACTTGTTCTTCCACCGTATGATAATCCAGATTAGCACGACTACCGACGGATAGATCAGAAAAAGCAGCTGGAATAGTGTGAACAACGCCAGAATGTCCTCATATCCCCTGGCTACATTCTCCCAGTAGGGGTAAGTGATGGACTTGCCATTCATGGAACGAGTTCCGAAACTAAACAACAGCCCCAGGCGTTTCCCAAACTGGTAGCGGCTACTGTTCTCCAGCACTTCCACTTCCTTCTCCGGAGTCCCCAGCTTCTCTCTCACATAGTTCTCTGCGTACTGTTTGACCGGATTGGGCATTACAATCTCATAATGATTGATGCCGCCGCTCTGCCCATATTTACTCAATGTCTCATAGGATACAAAAACCCTGACTCCGTCCAGTCCCGCCGCCTCATAAAGTTTTCCCTCCGGCCGCTCTACCACACCGATTACCATATGTGGTCTGCCTGCGATGTTCACAGTCATACCCGCCACATCATCGGAGCCAAAAAGCTGCCAGGACGCGTCTCTGTCCAATATCACATAATCCTGCATCAAATCGCTGCCGGAAAAATAGGAGCCACTGATAAGCTGCGGCTGGTGGAACAGAAAGAAATCGCCACCAATCCCCAGAGCGTCCGCCTCTACTGTCCCTCTGTCCGTGGATAGGGTGATGGTGCCGTCCGCGCTGTAGGCATCAGCCCAAAGTCTTGCGCCAGGATTGGGAGAGTCCTGTTCGATAGACGCCTCCTTCAGCGCATTATCCAGGGTGTGCTCAAAACTCTCTATGCTGTCCTGCGTGATCTTGGCATTGGGGGAGAAAAAGCAACTGACCTGCGCCGCCCCCCCCTCACTGTCCCAACGCCGTTCTACATGCTGCTCTGCCTGCTTTCCCGCAAGCAGAGCAATCACGCCGGTGAGCGTCAGGAAAATGATCACGGAGATCACAGTTGATATTCCCAGCTTTATCTGTCTGCCAGATAAAGATCTCAACCATTTTTTCATACAAACTCCCATATACCCGCCATACGGGCTCTCAAATCCCTTAATTGTTAGCCAGTCTCACCTGCTTGCCGGCCTCCACGGGCTTTGTGGAAGTGGTGATGACATACGCGTATTCTATGGCACCGCTGACTGCCGACTTAGTGTCATCCGATGCCAGCACCTCTACGTCCACTCGGCTTGCGAAATACCGTGTGCCAATGGGTGAACTCTTGGAGGTAATCACCAGAATGAACTTGCCGTTGGAGTCTTCACGTATCGCACTGTTAGGCACTACATAGTCATAATTGGCGCTCTTCTGGCCCACGGACACATTCAGACTCTGACCCGCGATCACGCTGTCCCCTGTGACATCAAAGGTCAGCAGCTTGTTCTGACCCGGATTGTTGGGATCTGGCTTTATGCTGGCCAGTGTCACCTGGATATCGTCATATCTCCAGGCATTCACCAATTCTCCCTGATCCCCCACAGACACCCTTGTGGCCTGCTGGTTAGTCACGGAAAAACTGAGTGTATACCCCTTACCCTCGGGCTGCATGGTAAATACAACGCCATCGGACGGAGTCTCCACACCAGACTTTACATTGATGGCTGTAATAGTGCCGGAGATGGGGGCTAGAATTTCCCCTCCCATGGCTTCTGTCGTCAGCTTATCCACCTGAGCCTGAGCCTCCTCCACTGCCGTTTGGGCGTTGCTGATGGCATCGGTGAGTTCACTCAAGGTATAAGTATCCCCTATATTCTTTATCAATTCGTCATAGTCCGCTTTTTTCAGATCCAGGTATGCCTGAGCGTTTCCAAGAGACAGCTGGGCAAATGCCTTCTGCTGATTCAGCGCATTGTCAAGATCCGTTGTGCCTTTCTTGGCCGCCAAAGCAGCCTGGGCATTTTTCAGAGTTTGATCCGCCGAACGCTGTTTACTCTCCAGATTAATCACATTCTGGTTCGCCGTCAGCCGCTGAGATTGCAGATTTTCCAGACGGGAAGCATCACCGCCGCTCACGCTTATAGCCGCTTTTTCCTGATCTATCTGCGCATCCAGGGATGTAAGCCAGTTTCGTGCGCCGGTCAGATCATTTTCAATGGCATTCAATGCTGCCTGGGCCTCATTCACCGCCTTGGTCTCCTTGCTCACGTCTACACTGAAAGGATTATAGGCCAGCTGCATATCAATATTTTTGATCACCATGTTCCACTCGTCAACTTTGGTCTGAGCCGCTTCCATTTCATTTTTTGCGGAATAAATCTGGCTCAAATAACCGCCGACAGCCCCTGTATTACCGGCGTTCTGCATGATGGCAACATCAAAATTGCCAGTCAGCAGCTGCTTTTCAAAATTAAATTGTGCCGTCTCCAGCGCCTGCTGTTTCTCCGTGAGCTCCTTCTTGGCCTGGTCCAGCTGCTGGCTGTCCGCCTCGGTCAGAGTACAGAGCACCTGCCCCTCTTCCACCTTGTCTCCCACTTTGACCTCCACACTGGCCACTTCTCTGACTTCCTTGATTTTTACATTGTAGGGATCGCCGCTCTCCACGGTTCCCATGCCCCTGATCTTGGCCGTGATGGAACCGCTCTCCACATACTGGGTTGCCACTTCGGGCAGTGAATAATTCTGAATCGTATTAGAGAAAAATGTTAAAATCAGCAAAATAATCAAAAACACAATCGCTGCGTTTTTCACCCATTCTTTTCTCTTACTTCCGTTCTCGTTCATCGTATTAACCATACCCTTTCTTTATAACACTAACCTTTTACACCGCCCTGATAGGTAATGCCGTCCACCAGATACTCTTCCCCATAAAGGAATACCAGCAGGCCGGGAACCATGTAGATAGTGGCCACGGCAAAAGCCAAACCAATCTCACCGGAATTAATCTTGCTGAGAAATACCGACAGAGGATGCATTTCCGCGTCCGCAAGCAGAATTAAAGGCTGTTCTACCATGTTCCAGTAGTCGATAAATACCAGGATCGCCGCCGACGCTATGGCACCTTTACACAGGGGAAAACATACCTTGGCAAAAACCTGCCATTCCCCGGCACCGTCAATCTGCGCCGCCTCCACCAGCGATATGGGAATACGCCGCATAAACTTAGTCAACAAAAACACCGCAAAAGGGGAAAATATTCCCGGGAGCCAGATCGCCCATTTGGTGTCCAGAATATGCAGCCAATCGGACACCAGATAGTTTGGCACTAATGTCACCTGATAGGGCATCAGCATCAATATGATATAGAGGAAGAAAATAATCTCTCTGATCCTCCCCCGGTATCTGGAAAACCCATAGGAAGCCAGAGTAGCCACGGTGAGCTGGAACACTACAATGGGTCCCACCAGGATCACAGAGTTCCAAAATTTCAGCAGATATTCCGGGCTTTTAAACAGCACCGTCACATACTGGCTGAAAGACACCATATCCGGTATAAATTTGAGTGTCACCTTCTCCGCTATGTACACCTTACCCCCGGAGGAGGTGGTTGCAAAAACCATTCCGTAATTGGAGCTGATCTCCGATGCGGACATGAAGGAATTGGTGATGGTCAGCACAATGGGCATCAGGAACAAAATCGCAAAAAAGGCGGCAAACACTGTGCCAAAGCCCCGTTTTGTGTAAGACCAGTTCCGGCGTCTCTTGGCAGCTTTCCTGGCTCTCTCCCGTTCCGTCTCCCAGGGCTGTAGCGCTTTCTTAGGCTTACTCATCCCTCCACATCCTTTCCGAAGTAATTCTCCACGATAAACAGCAGACCTATAATAACCACCATAACGATAGACATCAATACGGCCGCCGAGGAGAGCTTCTGATAGTCAAGATTCCGGAAGGTATTGTTCATGAATGTTTGCAACATATAGATACTGTCAAACGGATAGTCTCCCGAAAGCAGATAAATCTCACGGAATACCTTAAAGGAATTGATCAGTGACATAATTGTTACAAACAGTATGGTAGACGACAAATACCGTATCTTAATATGAAAAAAGGTCTGCAATGCGGTGGCACTTTCCATATGGGCCACCTCCAGGATATCCTTGGGGATGCTGGACAAGGCAGCCATAAAAATAATCATATTGTAACCCAGATTCTTCCATAAGAAAAGAATTGTCAATACAATGCGGCCCTGGTCTGACTTCAGCCAGTCAATAGGCCCCAGTCCAAAGACAGCAATCATATCATTTACCACGCCGTTATAATGAAACAGTACTTGCCAGATCAAAACGACGGATGCCACCGGCACCATCATGGGACTTAAAAAAAATGTCCGGAACTGGCTTCTGAACGGGATCTTTGACTCCAGCAAAATGGCAAGCAGCAGAGACAGTACCACTGCCAATGGCACCGATATCCCGGCAAATTTTGCCGTGTTTGACACCGCCTGCCGAAACGCCGCATTGTTTATTATATTCTTAAAATTGTCCAGAAATACAAATTCACGGCTGATGGGATTATCTACCATTGCATAGTAAACTATTACAATGAAAGGGATTACAAAAAAAGTCATTACCCCCAGGAAGCTGGGGCCTATAAACAGCCCCGAGCTTCTCTTCACCCTCTTTACTCGTTTACCCACATTTGCGTGGGCTTTTTTTTGTTTCAACTTCTTCAAGGCCTCTATGCCTCCTTAGCTGTTCTCACTCACATAGGTCTGCACCCGGCTCTGAATTACTTTCGCCACATCCTGAGCGCTCTTCTGCCCCTCAAAATATCCCTGCGCCTCCTCCGAAATGATATTGAGTATGGTCGTATCATTATTGGTGGATGCCACCGAAGAGTCGATCAGATCTTTGATCATCTGGATTTGCTCAGGCGTGGCGGCATAGATCTCAGCCTCCCAGTCTTCATAACCCCATGTGACCTTGGGCCAAATCATGGGTTCCCCATTTTCGTCCAGCATGATATTTCCGTCCTCGTCATAGGAGCCATTCTCCTTCATGGCAATTTCAAAGGTCTTCTCCAACATATCCTTACGGATTGGGAAATAGTTGGAAATTTCCCAATCCGACACTTCACTGTACTGTAACATGGACTCTATAAAGGCCCAAGCGCCGTCAGGATTCTGACTTTTGGTGGTGATGGCATAGCAGTTGTTACCGACTAGCCGATTGCCGCCGCTGCCGTCCACTGTGGGATAGCCGATAAAGGTAACAGGCTCGTTAAACATCAGGGAATGCATCTGCATCTCAGATATATCTCGGATTTGAACATCACAGAGCAGAATCTTACCCTGTGATATCTGTTTGGGTAAACTCATTCCGTCGTCTTCCCAATTGACCTCTGCCTCAAATTCATTGGCAAACTCCAGGATATCCAGAAATTCCTGACTGTCAAAACTGCATTTTCCAGTATCGTAGTCTATAAAGGCATCACTGCTGTATTGTAAACAGGTGTTCAGCATAGAGCGCTTGGAGGAATACTCAAACAGCTTGGCATCCGGATACTGGGCAGAAAACTCCATTATATCCTTGATGGTCCAGCTGGTGCGGTCGCCAACCTGGGAAGTCCGCGCCATAATAGTTGAGACCCCAAAGCCTGTGGGAATACACACCAGTGTATCCTCGAAAGTGTAGGCCTGCAACACGGGCTCCATCAGTTCCTCGCGTTTCACGGAGCTGCTCTCCAGATAGGGGGACAGATCTGCCAGGAGCCCCTTTGAGACATACGATTTCACATTGCCCGAGGACAGATCAATAATATCCGGACAATTGCTGCTGGTTATGGCGTTGTTCAGTGCCGCCATGGCATCCTGGTACTTGGTTTCCGTCCATTCGGTGCTTTCGTCAAAGTAAGTGTCAATTCGAACCTTATATGTATCACTTTGCTTATTAAAATTAACCACTGCCTCCTGAAGATCCTGGGTGGAATGCAGGGTTGCAAGGGTAATAATCTGCTTCTCCGTAACGCTGGCAGCCTCTGTCTTGGTCAGATAGGCAATCTCCTTACTATTATTGCTCCAGTTCTCAGAGTATACTGCGATCCGTCCGTCCTCCATGGGCTGGATCATCTCTACATAGCTGCCGTTTATGTCACAATCTGTCCAGATCAGGATCTCTTCTGAGGTCTCCGTCTCCAAGTCATATTTCCAGAGTCTGGTACCATCGTTTACCAGCACCCCTCCACCCGGAGCCGTATTCAACGAATTGCTGTTGTAAGATGAAGGCATGCCGCTGTGAGCGTTACCAAGAGTCTTTTGGGCCAGATCCACTTCCAGACACTCCATTCCTGTATCGCCATGTCGGGTGAGAAGCACTGTCCCGTCCTCCGTCACTCCCATGGAGTTGAGCCAATCAGTGCCAGTATCAATCTTCGCCAACAGGTTCGCTTCCTTATCGACCACTATGATAAAGTAATTGGACCTGTTCATGCCGCTGCCGTTGACACACATGTATACGCTTCCCTCATTGTCTATCACTGCGTTTTGTACATATGTATTCTCGGTACCCTCCAGAGTAAGGGTCTCAGAAATGTCTTTACAAAGCAACTGCTTCCCATCCGGATCAAATTTCATTATATAATTCGCCTGGCTGTAATTGCCCTCCGCATCCGTAATAGACGCAGATATAAGGCAGACTATATTGTCGTCCTGATCAAACATCAGTCCGTTCATAGGGTAGACATAATTCGCCCCTTCTATAGTAAGATCCAGCGGCAACTCCACCGTCTCCCCCGTATCCATATTTCGGCAGTAATATTTCTGCTCGCTCTCCCCGGTTTCCTCATTCCAGTAACTGGAACAATAATATAATTCATTTCCCCGTAATGTAGGATCGCTGATATTATCGACACCCTCCAAAGATGTCAGATCCACAAATTCAGGCACATAAACATATCCTTCCGGTGTCTCCTGCTGATCTCCCTTACCGCAGGCTGCCAATGACAAAACTAGCGTTGCAGTGACCGCAAGGGACAATATTCTTTTTATACAGACCCTTCTCTTCATATTCTCCTCCATTTCCTCATGATTCCTCATTTTTGCTTTCGCATATTCCATACTGTATCCTATTATCACCACATACAGTATAACACAGCCATATTCAAAATGCACCTTAAGACTTCATGAATAATTCTTAAGATTTTTTAACGTTTATGCAATATTTTGTTCATTATCTGCAATGTAGTTGCCATTTGCAATCATTGTAAACAATACCAGCATCAAGCTCATAACACCAATAAGCGCGTACCAAACCGCGCGATCCGGAATCCAGGAATAGAGCATGTCGCCGAACAACGCAGACATGCTGTTGAATACCAGATGTGCCAGCATCCCCGGAATTACGCTGTGATACCGTTGGCACAGATATCCCAGCGCCAACCCAATTAAGAAGGCATAAATACCCTGCACCAGATTCATATGGTAGATCCCGAACAAGAACGCCTGAAAACAATTGGCAATCCAAAATTCCACCCTGGCATTCCCCATACAACTCATGGCCTTACGGGCATAGTAAAATGCCACGCCCCTGAAAATCAGTTCCTCCCCCAGAGGCGCAAGGAGCACTGCCGCAGCATTGGCCCAGACATCGGTACCTATTCCCGCATTTTCCATCAACTGCTGATAGTTTTCCAACGACTGAGGAGCCACGATATAGATAAGTTGCAGCAGACAGTTGATTCCATAGTTTAGTCCTACTGAAACTACGACTACCACAAGCAGTGTCTTGGGCGCAAACACTCTCTTGACGCAGTCTTTGGTGACTTTTGGCCTTCCGCATCCAAAATAGAACCAGGGAAGAAACACTGCCAGCAGCAACACGCCCACTACCACCAGAATAATTCCCATGATTCCTCCCAGCTTCCCCATCAAATTGTCCGCTACAGAAGCAACATCCTGCCCAATCATTTCCATTCGCACACTTTCCATAACCGCATAGGGCAGCATCACCATCACACTGCCGACGCTCTGCACACTGAGCGCAGCCAGCAGCGTCAGAAAACTCATTCCCATCCACCCTATTCTCTTTCCGGTTGACATATTTTCCCTCCCAATGAAGATCATATGATCTCCTTATTGATTTGCAATGGCACCAATGGGGTATGGTCTCCCCGGCACTCCCTCCTGGAAAGATCTTTCAGTCGAAAATGCACTTATGAGAGTTCCTCTCATGCGCCTTCACAACTTTACCATACAGTTGAGTCAAAAAATTTTCCTGATTCTTAGCTGGTTATTTTCGTTCCACATAACCTATGTCAAACATTTAAGAAAAGCAGAAAGAAATCCGTCCTGCCAGATCTCTTTCTGCCCATATCCGTTGTTACGATAAACTGCCTATTTTCCCATCTGAGCGGCAACCTCTGCCGCAAAGTCCTCGTTCTTTTTCTCCAACCCCTCACCGGTCTCAAAACGGACAAATCTGCTGATCTTCAAATCTGTATTATTGTCCTTAGACACCTGTGCCACATACTGAGCCACAGTCTGCTTGCCGTCTTCGGCCTTCACATATACCTGTTCCAGCAAACATACCTCCTTGAGTTCCTTCTTAAGACGACCTTCAATCGCACCGGCAATAACATTCTCGGGCTTACCGGCCATCTTGGGGTCCTGCTCAATCTGCGCGGCGATAATCTCTCTCTCATGGGCCTTGAACTCCTCGGACACTTCCTCGGTAGCCACATATTTGGGATTTAAAGCCGCCACCTGCATAGCCAAATTGGTCAGCGCCTCCTTCACCGCGTCATTCACTACTTTCGTCTCGGCTTCAACAATTACGCCGATACGACCGCCTCCGTGAACATAAGATACCACGCAGCCGTCTTTTGCAACAACCTTCTCAAATCTGCGTATGCTCAGTTTCTCGCCGATCACCGCGATCTTATCCACCAGAGCCTCCTGTACGGTTTTACCCGGCTCCGCATTCCACTGTTCAGCCAGAAAAGTTTCCAGATCGGTAGCCTCACTCGCCACAGCCTGCTCCGCCACTGCCTCTACAAACTGCTGGAAAGTCTCATTTTTTGCCACAAAATCAGTCTCGGAATTAACCTCCACCACTGCGGCAACATCATCGCCCTTGGTAGCAATGCGGCAAATACCTTCGGCCGCAATTCTACCCTCTTTCTTCACTGCTTTAGCCTGACCGCTCTTTCTCAGAACTTCCACGGCCTCATCCATATTGCCACCCGTCTCATTCAGGGCCTTCTTACAATCCATCATGCCTGCGCCAGTCATCTCGCGCAGTTCTTTTACCATTGCTGCGGTAATCTCTGCCATTGTCTGCTCCTCCTGTCTCATATTCAAAGTCCGACTACACAATGTCTGTGTCAGACCGACATATTCTAAGCCTCCTGTGCAACTTCCTCAATATCGGTAGCCTCGGCCTGCATATCCTCCTGGGTATATACAGCCTCCCCCTGATTAGCCTCAATCACGGCATCCGCCATCTTAGATACAATCAGTTTCACGGCTCTGATAGCATCATCGTTGCCGGGAATGATATAATCCAACTCCTCGGGGTCACAGTTGGTATCACCGATCCCTATCAGGGTAATGCCCAGAGAATGGGCCTCCTGCACACAGATTCTCTCCTTCTTGGGGTCAACCACGAAGATCGCGTCGGGGATTCTGGTCATCTCCTTGATACCGCCCAGATTCTTCTCCAGCTTATCCCACTCTTTCTTAAGCTGAATAACTTCCTTCTTGGGCAGAACGTCAAAAGTTCCGTCGGTGGACATAGTCTCAATGGCACGCAGTCTTGCTATGCGGGACTGAATGGTCTTAAAATTGGTCAACATACCACCCAGCCATCTCTCATTGACATAATACATACCACAGCGTTCAGCCTCGGCTTTCACCGCGTCCTGGGCCTGCTTTTTCGTACCCACAAACAGGATGGTGCCGCCCTGGGCCGCTATCTCGGAAACGGCTTTGTACGCCTCGTCAACCTTGACTACAGACTTCTGCAAATCAATGATGTGGATGCCGTTTCTCTCGGTGAAGATATAAGGAGCCATCTTAGGGTTCCATCTTCTGGTCTGATGTCCAAAATGAACACCTGCTTCAAGTAACTGCTTCATGGAAATAACGCTCATTTTTCTACCTCCGTTTGGTTAACCGGCCCGTGTCCCGGTGCCGTCCTCCGCACTTCTTCCACTCTTTGCCACAGCTGCGTTTAACTGCGGCGGGCTCTGACCGCTATTCCGGACTGCGGAACACCACTGTCAGATAGAAGCACGTGTGTTTTTTCACAACATTGCGAGTATATCACACAAAAGGCCTTTTGACAAGGCCTTTTATTGCAATTTATGACAAGAAAAAACTTGCAGAACCTGTTTTCTATTGTTTACATATTATACGGGCAATTTCCTCCCCTGTAAGTCCCATGGGAATCTCATATGTACCGGTACTGATGGAATGGTCATACCCGTTTTCACAGAGATATCGGTCAAAGGCCCAATAATCTTCCACCAGCCCCAGCGCTTCCAGATTCTTGCTGACGGTCACGGAGCTCTCTCCCCGGGTGACCACCAAAGTAGCCACATCTCCTGCCGGAGCAGGGCTCGTCGTGGGTATGGAATCCGATTCTGTTTTCTCTGTAGGCTCCTCCGTAGATACGGGGAGCATATTTGCTCCCGGTTTTTCCGTCGGCTCCGCCGAGGACGTGGGAGGCGTATTTGCTCCCGGTTTCTCCGCAGGCTCCGCCGTGGACGTGGGAGGCGTA